>NZ_JSBW02000035.1 GCF_000772705.2 Xanthomonas vasicola | reverse complement strand
GCTCGGCCTGTTTGAGCACGGCGATGATCTGGCTGTCGGTGAAGCGGGATGTCTTCATGGAACCTCCTCGGAAAAGGGTACGAGAAAATTCCACTTCTGGCGTCAGCTAACCTGCGGGGGGATTACCGGCCAAGCGCTGGGAGCACACCAAGGCCAGCCTGCGTGCGAAGGTGGAACACCCGTTTCGGGTGATCAAGCGTCAGTTTGGTTACGTCAAGGTGCGCTATCGCGGTTTGGCGAAGAACACCGCACAGGTGCTGACGCTGTTTGCACTGTCGAATCTGTGGCTGACGCGCAAAGCGTTAATGCCTGCTGCGGGGAAGCTGTGCCTGTAATCCAGGCAACACCCCGCAAACGGCCGAAACCGGCAAAAAATCGGCGATTTGAGCGCCCTCAGCGCGGCGGATGCGGTTTGCTTGGTTTCCCGGTCGCGTTGATCAGACCATCCTTAAGGGGCTGCCGATCGCGCAGTGGCCGCAGTTGGTGGAGACCTGGCTGCACACGATCGGCGTACTGGATTGATGGGTCAGCGCTGCTGATGGGGACGACAAGTCGATCATCGCGAGCGCTACGGCTATCACAGTGTGGCGGCGCTGCTGGATCGGTAGATGCGGTGGGTTCCTGGCAGCTACTGGTGCCAGCGACGGCTTGCGCTCGCTGCCCGCAGAACCGACACTGCGCGCCCGGCCGCCTTGCGCCTGATGGCCGGCGCCTACAGGAGCGCAACGCGTGAACCAGCAACTGCCCCCCAACCGTGGCCTGCTACCGGCCCGGATCCTGCTGTGCTATTCGGCCATCGCGCTGTTGATCATGCTGGTTTTCAGCTGGTCGATGCCGCCCATCGATGCGTCCGGTTTCCGGCAGACGCAGACCGCACTCTCGATCGACTGGATGCTGCGCGGCGGGCCTTTCCTGTCCTATCTCACGCCGGTGCTCGGCGCGCCGTGGTCAATACCGTTCGAGCTGCCGCTGTTCCAGTGGTTGGCTGCGTTGCTGTCCAAAGTCACCGGCATGAGTGCCGACAATAGCGGTCGCTTGCTGTCCACCCTGTTCCATGTGGGCTGCATCTGGATGACGTATCGCATCACCCTGGTACTGCGCCCCGACCGCGTGCTGGCACTGTGTATCGCCGGTGCGTTCGCAGTGTCGCCGCTGGCCCAGTTATGGGGCCGCTCGGTGATGATGGAATCCACCGCGGTGTTCTTCGGTCTGGTGTTTGTCTGGGCGATGGCACGTCTGTACGTGCAGCCGCGGGCCTGGCACGGCGGGGTCGCCGTTGCTGCCGCGGTACTGGCAGCCTTGATCAAGATCACCACCTTCTTCGGTTTTGCTGTTTTCACCGTCCTGGCGCTGGCCTGGGTGGCGTTGCGCGAGCATGGCTGGCGTCCACAGTGGTTGGCCGGGCATTGGAAGCTGCTGGGCTGGGGCGCGGTGGCGGCCGTGGCGGCGCTGGGGGCCCTGCTGCTTTGGCTGCAACATGCCGACGCCTTGAAGGCACAGTCGTTACTGGGCCAACAGGTCACGTCCGCTAGCCTGTCGGGCTTCAATTACGGCACCCTGCAGCAGCGCCTGGATCCGGCCATCTGGTGGGGGACCATCTTCAAGAAGCGCTTTGCCGGACCGGTGGGTTCGAACTGGGTGTTCCTGATCATCCTCGTCGCCGGTTTGTCGATCCGCCAGATCCGTGCGGCGGTGGTCTTGTTGTTGCTCGCCTACCTGGCGCCGATGCTGGTCTTCACCAATCTGCAGGTGGTGCATCCCTATTACCAGTTCGCGCAGATGGTGTTCGCCACCTCGATCGTCGGCCTGGTGCTGTGGCACGTTGTGCAGCGTGGCCAGGAAGTCGGTAAACCCGGCCGCGGCGTGGCATTGGCGGTGTTCCTGTGCCTGCTGTCACTGGGCTCTGGCCTGGTGAGTGCGCTGAAGAACATGAAGCAAGCGCGTGAGCCGACGTCGATCTCGCAGATCGCCGATCAGATCCGTGCCGCGACCCCCGAACAGGGCGTGGTGGTGGCCTTTGGTGATGACTGGTCTTCCGAACTGCCCTATCGGTCCGGGCGCCGCGCGGTGATGATTGCCGACTGGGCGTCCGATCAGGCCTTGCAGTCGCTGGCCAGCACCGACACTGCGCTGGGTGGCCTGCCGCTGGCGGCGTTGGTCGATTGCCCCAACAAGGTGGGCAGCAGCCCGCAACGGGCGCAGTGGCACGCCACGATCGTGCAGCGTTATTCCGCGGGCGCGCAGCCGCAGACGATGGGCGATTGCCGGTACTGGCTGCATCGGTAGTGCAAGCCGGCGGCTTGGCCGGCGACGCGGTGTACGCGTCGGCCAGAGGCCGTCAGGGTTTGCGCACCAATAGCCTCGTTGCCGGGCGGCGGCTGTCGCTAGGCATGGTGCGTGAGTGCGGTAGCAGGCCTTGCTGCCGCCCGCGCTGAACAACGCCGCCGTCGATACCAATACGCAGAGCGCCGCGCCATGGCGGTGCGAGCTGATGACGGCGCACGCCGGTCCGGTCCTTGCCGAATCTGCACTGCCCAATCCCGTTCTTGTTACGCAGGTCCTGGGCCGTCGATGCGTGGCGGATCGTCCTGATACAGCCGTGCCGGCCCGCCTAGCGCTGGGTCGCTGATTCCGGGCTTGCCGGTTTCCACGCGTCCGGCAAGGCGCTGGCGCACCCCGTCCTGGACCAACCACAGGTCGTACCAGCCGCCGGTCGATGTAGCGCTCCAGCGCACACGGTGCTCGTCGCCGGCGGCAACGGTGACGTGCTGGCCCCGTTGCGTTTGCGTGTACGCGCCAGGTTTCAGCGCGACGTGCAGTGGGCGGTTGCCGGGATTGCGTAACATCAGGCACAGCGCCTGCGCATCGTTTACGTCCTGCGTGATCTCGGCCACCAGCAACACCGCGCTCAGATCGCCACGATAGTGACGATGGAATCCGTTGGGGCCGAGCAGCCACAGATCGTAGCGGCCATCGTAGGTGGTCCACGTTCCTTCCACTGCGGCGCCGTTGCCCACCGTATAGCGGCGCGGAATCGCGGCGAGATCGAAGCGGTCGTAGACATGTAGTACCACCGCGGCGCCCGCGTTGGTCATGCGCAGCTGCACCTCGCCATGCTCGGGCAGATGGGCTAGCTCCACGCTGGGGCGATACGGCAGTGCGCGCGAACGGCGCACGCCGAACGGTTGCTCTGGCGGCTGCAATGTGCCCGGCAACGGCGGCAGTGCGTGTTCGCGCAAGGCTGACGCGCGCGCTGCGGCTTCACTGACATCGGGCAGCGCTGCGGCGAATGCGCGCGTATCGGTAGTGCGGAAATCGAAGGCGTTGGTCAGATCGCCACACACCGCGCGCCGCCACGGTGTGATCTCCGGTGCGGGCACGCCGAAGCGACGTTCCAGCATGCGCAGCACCGAGGTGTGGTCGTACACCTGCGAATCCACCCAGCCGCCGCGGCTCCATGGCGAGATCACATACATCGGCACACGCGGGCCCAGCCCGTACGGTCGCCCGCGGAATTCAGGCAGATCCACTTTCTGCTCGCCTGGCGCCGGATGGCGGTGGTAGTCGTCGTCGGTGGCGATCGTCGATGTACCGGCAAACCCGCCAAGCGCACGTGCATCCGGCGACGGTGGTACGGGTGGCGGCATATGGTCGAAAAAGCCGTCGTTCTCGTCGAACATCAGCAGCAAGGCGGTGCGGCTCCACACTGCCGGATCGGCAGTGAGCGCATCCAGCACACGCGCGGTGTAAGCCGCGCCCTGGGCCGGGCTGGACGGATCCGGGTGCTCGCTGCCGGCCGCATCGGCAATGATGTAACTCACCGCGGGCAGGCGCCCGCCCAGCACGTCCTCGCGCAGCTGCGCGACACCGCGCGTGCTCACGCCACGCGCGCGCAGGTCTGGATCATGTCCGTGTGCGGCACTGTACGCCTGTCGAAACGGCGCAAATCCTGCCAGCGGGTTGTCGGTGAAGTTGTCGGCCATGTCCTGATAGATCTGCCAGGACACACCGGCGTTCTGCAACGCTTCGACATAGGTGCCCCAGCGATACGGCTCGGCAAACCCACCCAGTTCCGGAAAGTTATCGTGCGAATTGCCAATCACCGGGCCGCCCGCGCGGGCCTGCGGATCGTTACTGCCGGTCCACAAAAACACACGGTTGGAATTGGTGCCGGTCTGGATCGCAGCGTGGTACGCATCGCAGACGGTAAACGCATCGGCAAGCGCGTACTGAAACGGCAGATCAGCACGCGTGTAATAGCCCAGCGCGTGATTGTGCTTGGCGGCGGCCCAATGCCCGAGCCGGCCATGGTTCCAGGCCTGCTGTGCATCCGGCCAGCTATGCGGGGTGCCTTTGACGCGCATGAAACCGAACTGCGCTGCCGTGTCCAGCGCAAACGGCGTCAGCCACTGGCGGCCGTCTTCGCTGGGTTGCAGCCACACCGTGCGCGCGGGTGCGCCGGGCAATGGCGGCGCCGGAATCGGGAAACGGTCGCCGAACCCGCGTACACCGGGCAGGGCGCCGAAGTAATGATCGAACGCGCGGTTTTCCTGCATCAGGATCACCACGTATTGCAGGTCCTCTAGCGTGCCCGTGCGACGGTCCGGCGCGATGGCTGCGGCGCGCGCGATGCTGGGTGGCAACAGCGCGGCGGCGGCACCAGCAAGCCCGGTCTGCAGTGCGCGGCGGCGGGGGAGATCGATCATCGTGTCACCTGGTTGGCGTTCCAATCCTGTCTGCAATGGCGAGCGTCGAGCCTACCCGGCGCGCTTGCGTAATGCGTTCTTCGGCTGCTCGCAGGAAAGGCGATCAATTCCGTTCCCAATCGCAGGAAGGTTGTCCGCAGTGTGGATCGGGCATCGTACGTTTACCCCGATCCGCTCTTGCGCATGTCGGAGCAAATCGCCTTCGCAGATCGAGCTGCGTGCGGCTGGGTTAAAGATCCAGCGTCAAGGTCAGGCCCACGGTGCGCGGCGCGGCGATAAAGGCACTGTCGCTGCCATCCACGCCCTCCAGATAGCGTTTGTCGGTGAGGTTGCTGACGTTGAGTGCCAGCTGCAAGCCTCTGAATTGCGAGCTCAGCTGCGAGAGCTCCACACCCAGGTTGGCATCGAAGGTGGTCACGCCATCAAGCGCGGCGCGGTTGGACGCGTCCAGGTAGCGCTTGCCCAGATAGCGCCCGGAGACACCGAAGCGCCATGCCTGGCCGCGCCAGTCGGCCGACACCACCAGCGTATTGCGCGGTTGGCCGATTACCTGCGCACCGGGCGTGATCTCCAATGCGGTATCGCGCGCGGCATCGCCGCTACCCAGGTAATCTGCTTTGTTGTAGGTGTAGGCACCATTGATGCGCCAGCCGTTGTCCCAGCCGTAGCCCAGCGCTGCTTCCACACCGCGCGCATGCACGCCGCCGAAGTTTTCGTACACGCCATCGGTTTCGCCCAGGTAGTCGATGCCGGTGACGAAGTTGGCCGGCACATACACGATGCGGTTGTCGAAGCGGATGTCGTAGAGCGTGACGCTGCCGGTCAACGGCCAGCGGCTGACACGCAGGCCGAGTTCGATGTTGTCGGCGGTTTCCGGTTTCACCCGGCTCAGCGCGACCGGATCGGTTTCGCCCAGCACGCCGGACGGAATCGCGGCGAAATTCTGCGAGTAACCGGCAAAGGCTTCCAGGCCCTGCACCGGTGTGGTCCAGGTCAGGCCGGCCGACAGCAGCGGATCGGAATGTGAGTCCGATTCCACGTGCTGCGCATCGCCGATGCGGCGGTCGCGGGTTTGATCGACGAAGAACTGCTTGACGCCCACGCGCCATGCGAACGCGCCGTAACGCATCACGTCCTCCACGTAATACATCTGCTCGTCGGTCTGGTAGTTGTCCTTGAACTGCACCCAGTACGGCTGATGATCGAAGCTGATGTTGGTGCCGACATTGAGCAGGCGATGCCAGTCGCGGGTGACGCTGCGCTCAACGCGCTCCAGCCAGGCACCGGCGCGCACGGTGTTGTCGATGGCACCGAGGTCGGCGCGCCATTCCACATCGGCCATCGCGCCTGCGCGGTGATTGTCGTAATGGCTATGCCGATACGATTGCACCGGCACCGAGCCGGCCGGATAGCAAGCGGGGTTGGATTCGGCCGGCACCGCGTCGCTGCCGGCGCAACCGGTCAGCATGGTCGCGGCCGCGCCGCCGGGGGTGAGGTAATACAGTTTGCCCAGGTCGCTGCCGCCATACACGGTGTTGCCGCCGCGCGCCTCCGATTCGGGTGCGCCGGCGCCATCGTTGGTGACGTCTACCAGATACGGCGGAATCCAGTCGCCGCGCCCCTGCATGCGGTGCGCATAGCCGGTGAGCGTGGTCTTGAAGCCGTTGCCGCCATCGAACGCGCCGCGCAGATAGCCGAACGTGTTCTTGCGCAGCGCGCGCGAGCCGGAGCGATAGTTCTGGTCCAGGTACGGAATGCCGGTGAGCGTGCCGGTCAATAGGTCGTGCTCGGGGTCGCGCGCGAACTGCTCCGGGGTCACGCTGGTGTACTCAGATTCGTCGGCATCGTCGTAAGAGGCATAGCCGCTGAGCGTCCACTGATTCAAAACGCTGACGAACTTGCCGGCCAGGTGATCGCGACTGGTGTGGCCGCTGCCGTCGATCCAGTCATCGTTACGTGCCGACGAACCACTGACCCAGGCACGCGTATTGCCGCCGATCAGGCCGGTGTCGTAGCGCGCGTAATATTTGCGCGCCTGGTTGTCGCCGATACCGCCGATCACGCGCACACGCTGCGTTTCCAGCGGTTCGCTGGTCAGGTAATTCAAGGTGCCACCCAAGGCTTCGTTGGAGCGCGAGGCGATGTCGGCAGTGCCCTGGCTCACTTCCACCGTTTCCAGATCCGGCATGTCGATAAAGCGGTTGGCCTTGGAGCCGCCGCCGTATGCCGAGCCGCCATTGGGCACGCCGTCGATGGTGGTGCCAATTTGCTGCGTATCGCGATTGCTGACAAAGCCGCGCATGCTGATTTGCGTGCCCCAGTCAGACGAGCCAAAGGCATCGGCTTCGGTCACCACCACGCCGGGCAGTTCGTTGAGTGCGTCATTGACGCTGCCGAGCACGAACTGGCGGTCCAGCATTTCCTTGCTGACGGTGGCCTTGGAATACGTCATCGCCTGGCCGACCACTTGCACCTGATCCAGCGTCGATACCTGTTCGGCAGTGCTGGCCGGTGCGGTCGCGGTCGGGTCGAACGTTGCGCCATCCGGAACCTGCTGCGCGTAAGCCGGCAGCGCGAGCGGAACCAGCAGTAATGCGAGCGGGGCTGGGTGGCGCACGCGCAGGCAGGACATCGAATCCATTGAAATCCACAGCGGGGGAGGCGATCCAGGAAGACTGCCGCGCTTGCGTTGCGTGATGATGACGGCGCTGGAAGTGGGGCTGCGATCACTCGCTCGAATCACTCGCTCGAATCACTCGCTGGATATACGCAGCCTCATAGCCAGAGCGACGACGTGTTTAGCGGCGTTTGGATGCTTCCAGCCGAGCTGACGAGATCTTGGGCGAAGCGGGGTTTGGGTTGGTCAGCGGATTGAGTCAACAGCTGAGTCGGCCGATGGCGCGATGCCCTCACCGCTCGCGGGACACGCCGTGAACCATTCCTGGGGGCTCGATGGCGGCATCCATGCCGCCAACGGTCCTGCAAGCGATAGGACGCCGCACTAGGGATGGTCTGATCAACGGGGCCGGAAAACGAAACAATCCACATCCACCGCGCTGATCGCGCTCAAATCGCCGATTTTTTGCCGGTTTCTGCGCGTTTGCGGGGTGTTGCCCCGATTACAGGCATACCTTCCCAACGGCAGGCATCAACTGCTTCCGCTTCAGCCACAGATTCGACAGTGCAAACAGCGTCAGCACCTGTGCGGTGTTCTTCGCCAAACCGCGATAGCGCACCTTGGCGTAGCCAAACTGGCGCTTGATCACCCGAAACGGGTGTTCCACCTTCGCACGCAGGCTGGCCTTGGTGTGCTCCCAGTGCTTGGCCAACATCAGTTCGCGCTTGTTCTTGATCTGCTTCAGCTTCGAGGGCTTCTCCGCGATCAGGTAGCGCAGCTTGCGCTTGCGCTTGATCTCCTCGCGCTTCTCAAGCCCGTTGTAGCCGCTGTCCCCGCACACCGTGTCTTCCTTGCCGTGCAGCAGCTTGTGCGATTGCGTCACATCGGCCACGTTGGCCGCCGTGCATGCGACGTGGTGCACCAGCCCGGAGTCATCGTCCACCCCAATATGCGCCTCCATCCCGAAGGAGTACTGGTTCCCTTATTGGTCTGGTGCATGTCCGGATCGCGCTCGCCCTCCTTGTGCTTGGTCGAGCTGGGCGCAGCGATGATCGTGGCGTCCATGATCGTCACGCCGCGCAAGCTTTGCCCCTTGCGCGACAGGTGCGCGCTGACCCGATTGAACAGCTTGCGCGCCAAGTCATGTCGCTCCAGCAAGTGGCGGAAATCGAGAATCGTCGTCTCATCCGGCACCTCGTCCAGACCACCGATCTTTGCGAAACGGCGCATCGACACCGTGTCGTACAGCGCTTCTTCCGCCGATGGATCGCTCAGCGCATACCACTGCTGCAAAAAGTTGATGCGCAGCATCGTTTCCAGCCGATACCGCTGGCGCCACGGCTGCCCCGACGTCGGGTAGTGCGGCTCGATCAGCGCCAGCAGGTCCTTCCACGGCACGAACTGGTCCATCTTGGCCAAGAACACTTCACGCCGCGTCCGCTTGCGCTTGCCGTTGACTCCGCGTCGCCGAAGGTCAGTTGCATCGTCGTTGTCCGTTGCGTCTGTGCGATTGTCGCAGGATCAAGGGGGGGTGTTCAGAGTTCCCTAAAAACGAGGCGGGTAGTGTCACGTATCTGTGGTGGTGAGTTGATCAGACCTTTCCTAGCTACGTTCAAATCCTCTGAGCAAATCCCAATCGGTGACATGCCTATCATATTCGGACTGTTCCCATTGCGCAGCATGGACGTAGTGTTCGACAACCTCGCTTCCTAGCACCTCGCGCAGCCAACTGGAGTTCGAGCTAATGCCGATAGCAGCTCTTAGCGTTGTTGGAATGTCCGGCAATCCCGTATCGCGATATGCATCGCTCTTGCAGGGATCGCACAGTGGCAGTTTCTCGTCAATCCCTGCCAAGCCGGCTGCAATCAGTCCGGCGAACGCAATATAGGGATTCATATCAGCGCCACCAATACGGCACTCGACGCGCAGATCATCAGAACCAATGCCACAAACACGTAAGCCGGTCGTTCGATTGTCGTAGCCCCATGATATCTTAGTCGGTGCGAAAGTGTCGATCTGGAACCTTTTATAGGAATTGATGTAGGGCGCCAATAATAAAGTAATATCGCCCGCGTACTTGAGAATTCCGGCTAAATAGTTTCTCATTATAACCGACATTCCTTGCGGTTCTGCTTTGTCATAAAAAAGGGGGCGGCCGTCAGAAGACCATAGCGACCCATGGACATGGCTGGATGAACCCGCATAATTATCGTTCCATTTCGCCATGTAGGTGATCGACTTTCCGTGCTGTGCTGCTATTTCCTTACTGCCATGCTTGATGATTGTGTGCTGATCAGCCATCAATAATGGGTCTGAATGGCGGACATTAATTTCCCCCTGACCAGCGCCCCCTTCCCCCTTTGTACATTCAATTTCGACCCCAGCACCATGTAAACCGTTCCTGATCGGACGCATGACGCACTCCTGCTGCGTTGTCGACAGAATACTATAGTCCTGATTGTAACTTCCAAATACCTTGGGAAGATTATAATTCCTTTTTGATATCTCGGTATAGGTCTCATCAAAAAGATAGAATTCAAGCTCCGATGCAAAACAGGCACGCATTCCGCGGTCGGTTAGCCTGCGTAACTGCCTTTGCAATATATGTCTAGGCGATTGCGCCACTGGCTGCCCGTTTTCACTGTAGACATCGCAAATTACCAATGCCGTTGCGTCGAGCCACGGCAGCAATCGTAAGCTGGAAAAGTCAGGTCTGAGGATGAAATCGCCGTAACCAGCGCTCCAGCCTGCACTCGCGTAACCTGGTACGGGAACCATTTCCATGTCATTAGCCAATAAATAATTACAAGCATGGCCTAGTTCGTAACCGTGACGAACAAATGTAGCGGCATGATAGCGTTTCCCCATAAGCCTGCCCTGCATGTCAACCATGCAGACCAATATCGTGTCGATCGAGTTGGAGGCAATCAAATTCCGGAGTTCATCAAGGTTCATAATAGATTTACCGCCGCCGCTCAAATAGGCCTTATTTATATGAAAATTTAACGAGAATTGCACGTCTACTGTTGGCGGCGAATTGAAATCGGCCGGCCTTGCCCAGATCCGTTAGGGAATTTATGCATATGACTGATCCAGTTCTCAAACAATAAAAGCGCATGACCGCGCCATCTATTCGTCGGCGGGAGATGAGGGCAATCGTTTGGAAAATAACCCTTGGGCAGCTGGATATTTGCTCCCGCATCCAGGTCGCGGAAATACTCATCTGCAAGAGTATTCGAATCATATTCAATATGATTGAAGAAATGCAAGGCATGATGTTCAGGATCGCTAAGAAGGCAAATCCCCGCATCAAATGAATCAATGAGGACCGAAACACCGCTATCCACAGGGAGATCGATGCGACGTATTTCCGTCCAGCGCGATACCGGAATGTGGACTTCTCCAGTAAATCCCTTTAGGTAAGGTGAATTAACGTCATAGATGTGATGTTTGAATACCCCGAATAATTTCTCTTCTAAAACGTATTTTTCCACCCCGTAAAAGAAATGCATAGCAGCTTGCGCGGCCCAACAGATGTTAAAGCAACTATGGACGTGGGTCTGCGTCCAACGGAACACTTCAGTAAGATCATCCCAGTAATCAACGCTGCAGAAAGGAATCTTCTCAATAGGAGCCCCGGTTATTATAAATCCATCAAATTTTAGGGTCTTAATATCGCGCCAATCTTGATAAAACGCCTTCAAGTGTTCGATGGGTGTATTCTTTGATGAGTGGCGTGATATCCTAACAAGAGTCAACTCGACCTCGAAGGGAGTGGAACCCAAAAGACGGGCTATCTGGATCTCGGTATTGATTTTATTTGGCATGAGGTTGAGTAAACCCACGCGTATAATGCGGCATTGCCGGTGAATCGTTGTTTCATCTTGCAAGACCGTGATGCCTTCGTTTTCAAGAGCACGACCTGCTGGCAATCCTTTAGGTATTATTATTGACATGAGGTTGTGTCCTCCTTTAACAAGCGGTATGCGTCGGCCGTTTGTAGGATGAGAAAATTTGATTCAGTCAGTAGATAAATAAGAAAATTGCGACAAGCAGATATATGGCGCCGGCAAACCGAATTATATTGCGTTCATTCCTGAGGAGGGCGCGAGCCCTTTGGGCGAGTAGCGCATATCCACCATAGATTACGAGCGAAATAAATAATCCCATCAAAATCAATGCAATTGCTTGGTGCGTGTAAGAATAGTATGGGCTGATAAAACTTGGATAGGTGAGCAATGTGGCCAGCCATCCCTTGGGATTGGTTAGGGCTACAAGTGATGAATCAATGAATGCCTTTCGCGGGATAGAATAGATTATCTCGGTACTGTGATGTTCGGGTTGGTGCAGCAATGAGACTAGGCCAAGGTATGTGAGATAAATGGCTCCTACAAAACGAAGATAACCGAGAAGAGACGAGTGCTCGTGTATGAGCAAGCCGACCCCGGACAGCGCGATAACGGCGTGAATCAAAGTAGCTAATCCAAAGCCCAATAAACAGGGAACCATGATTTTATGGCCATACTTGATAGTTTGAGCCACGACAAATGCTACGTTTGGTCCAGGCACGGCGACCGCGCAAGTGAACGCAATCGCGAAAAGAACCATTAGCTGGGAATCCATTGTCTCGGCATTATATTAAGTAATGTTGGTCGCTTCAATCTATTTCTTGGAAGAAAGAGGCGGAAGTATTGGCGCCATGCCGCCTCGATTCGTATGCATAGCAAGCATCGCCAAAGAATTGAAATATCTTCTGACTCACTGGATCCTGCTTGACATGCCATTCCGGATGCCATTGCACTCCTAACTGAAAGGTCGAGGATCGGTAGGAAATTGCCTCGACAACGCCGTCGTCTGCGATAGCCTCTACACGAACCCCGGGTGCCGGCTCGGACGCTCCTTGATTATGGAGCGAGTTAACTTGGAGCACATTTTTTTCGTCTTTGAGAATATCGGAAAGCAGTCCATCGGAAATGATCCGAATCCCGTGTGATGGCAGATATTGTTGATCGCGAGGTACGTTCAAGGGCTCACTATGTACTATGCCGAGCTCAGTGACAGGCAGCTGTGCAACAAGTACTCCGCCTTGCTGTACATGCATTTCTTGCAATCCACGGCAAATTCCTAGGACCGGCATATCTAGCTCTCTCGCGATCGACAACGCGACACACGACAGGCGATCCCTGGGCCGGTCTCGTTCCCTAGCGATAACGTCGTCGTCGGCACGGTTCCATCGACGCTGCAGGCCATTAAAGATGTCTGCATCAAGATTTGATTCATCACCAGTCAATACTAGGCCATCTAAACGACGCATCAGATAACGGAATTTCCTGAGGCTTGCGTCCCAACGAAGATCGCCGTCCACAGTAGGAAGAATGACGCATTCAACAGCAGCGTAGATATCAAGGGCTTCAATGTAACGTCTTCTTAACCTGTCACGATGAACTCCATCATCAATGTTTCGATTTGCTGTGACTCCAACAACAGGTCGACTCACGTATTCGGAAACCTTTTCCATCGTGGATGTCCTCCGGCTCATTTGCGCGGCCCAATTTCGTAGAGGCGACGGTTTCGTTCAAGCAATTGCGCGATTACGCTTGGCTGTCCCTCTGGGCCGCTAAAAAATAGGCCACCCCAGGATTTCGCAATATTTGCATATGTTGGATCACGCATCCGGATTTTCTGTGCTTTTTTTAATAACCAGAAAGGAACCGCCGGCGAAAGATGGTGCTCAAGATGGTACTCATCGTAATTGACACCAAATAACAAGCGCTCTATGAGTCCGCTTTTTCTATTCCTTGTCAAATAAACATTCTTGACCTCACTTTCGCACATCGGCGAGTGCTCAGCCAGCTCGGTGAACCAACCCAAAACCTGAAAAGTGGTGAGATAGGGGATTAGCCAAAAAAGCACTAGCAGATGGAGAGCATTTGCTGAGGTAAAGCCAACTATTACCGTTATCCAGAACGCCGAGAAACCATACGAATCTATAAGGACGTCTCGCTTATTGACGATCCTCTCCTTGCTTCCCAAGACAAAGAATCGGTTACTCCAAAGATAGCTCAAATAACGAAGGGTGGCCCCGCCGAAAATTGACTTCCAGACAATAAATGATTTATACTTGCGCGGCTCGCGAACCGTATAGACCCCTGATTTGACAAAGAACTTCAAATCAGGGTCCTGCTCTGGATCACCAAGGTGCGGATGATGTAGGTGTACATGGGAGACGCGGTATGCCCAGTGCCGCTGGAATATAGGATAGGCGGCGAATATCGTCCCGAGTAAATTGTTCCATAATCTATTCTTTGCTAGTATTCGGTGCGCTGCATCGTGTGAGATCGTTGTTAGCCCGCGCTGGTGAGCGCCAATAATCAACAATGCCAATGGGTAAAGCCACCAACTGACTTGAACCGTAGCAACTGCGCAGGCCACCATTATCGTATAATCCTTGATTATATATAAGGCGCCGGTAATGTTATCTGTGCGCAAGCCAGCCAACTCGCGCATGATTTCGCTAGAAAACTCGAATTTTTCGAATCGCTTATTTCTGAGCGACCAAGTCTGCTTTGTTTTCATGATGCTTCTCCAGGCGGATCAGCCATTAAACGGCATCAAGGCCGCGTTTAATGTCATTAATTATGTCATCAATATTCTCTATGCCGACGCAAAGGCGGATAGAACCATCGAGGATTCCAGCTGCCTCACGCTGAGTTTTAGGGACGGTCGTATGAGTGGTAGAGACTGGATGAGTTACGAGCGTTCGTGCATCCCCCACATTCGACACGTGGTACATTAGACGGATGTTCTGCACGAACTTTCTACCTGCAGTTTCATCGTCCAACTCGAACATGATCATTGCGCCGTAGCCAACTTTGAGATCAATCAGTTCATCTACGATTTCTCTTTCGCGTCCCGTAGCAAGGCCAGGATAAGAAACGCTTCGGACCTTAGGATGACCTTCCAGAAAACGGGCAACCAACGCAGCGTTCTGGCAGTGGCGGTGCATGCGCAGGCTTAGTGTTTCCAAACCCTGTATCAATTGAAAACTTGCGAATGGGCTGATCGCCGCGCCTGTATCGCGAAGCCAAGTCATACGTGCCTTCAAAAGGTAAGCACTATTACCTAAATCTTTCAGAAAGTGCACCGCATCTCGCCAGCATATGCCGCCATGCGCCTCGTCAGGGCCATTTAGCAGTGGGAAGCGGGAGACATCATCCCAAGCAAAGTTCCCATTGTCGACGACCAGTCCTCCTAGTGTGGTGCCATGGCCGCAGATGTACTTTGTTGCCGAATAGGTAGTGATGGCGGCCCCCAACGCCCCGGGCCTGCAAGCAAGTGGTGTTGTAGTGTTGTCAACAACGAGGGGAATGCCATGGACCCTGCCAATCTCAGCAAGCGCCGATACCGGCAAGGGAATGACACAAGGATTGGAAAAGACTTCGCCGAACAACGCTATGGTCCTGTCATCGATTTGCCGCCTGAAGGATTCTGGTTCCTGGGGGTCAGCCGATCTTGCCTCAATGCCTAAGCGCTTGAAGGTGTTAAACAGCAAATTCCAAGAATTTCCATAAAGATACTTCGATGTAACTATGTTGTCGCCCGGTCGACCGCTGCCCAAGTTCATTAGCGCAAGAAAGGTAGCGGCTTGTCCAGAAGCCACTGCAAGCGCATCCGCCGCGCCCTCCACCCGGGCGTATCGGCGCTCTAGTACACGGGTGGTAGGATTAATGATCCGCGTATAGGTGAAACCGTCTCGCTTTACATTGTATATATCAGATACACCCGCTAGGTCATCACTGAGCTCATAAGCCGTGGTCTGGTATATGGGAACTGCCATAGCGTTGGTGACTGGATCGTGCCGATAACCTGCGTGTAGAACGGCTGTTTCCGTCAAAAAGTCTTTTTCGTGATTGCGATACGACATCAGACCGCTCCACCTGCAAGCGCGGAATTGGAAAATTTCGCCTCTGTCAGACGGCGTTTGCGATCTTCGAAAAAATCACGGAATGCTGTCGCCATAGTGATTATCCATTTTGGCTCGATCGCGCCGATGCAGCCGATCCTGAAGCTTCGCGTCTGAATATGGAATTTTGAGTAGATATAGAGATTGTACTTTACAAGATGGCAATAAAATTCATCGAAATCCTCTTCGGTATCAATCACACCCTTCGCGGTGAGCGCCAAACATACCGGGGATCGTGCCATGGCACTTAGTAACGGCTTAGCGTATTGGTGGGTTGCACTAATAATATCTTCTCGTACGATGCAATATCGCCTTCTGCGATTTTTCACGCCTTCACAGCTCAGCAATTCGAGCGCTTTGGTGCAGGCTTGTATCACATGAGTAGGAGGAGTTGAACGCCATTCTCCTGTCTGTTCAAAACTTTTCCATTGAGCTCGAACATCCAGAACGAAAGAATTGACCGGAGTTGTTTTTTTTCTTGTCAGTAACGCCAAACTGGCGATTACTAATGAAATGCCAGGCGGTCCTTCAATGCATTTATTACTGGAAGTAACAAGAATGTCAAATGGCGTAGCTTTTACGCTAATATCGAGTGCGCCAAAAGAGCTCATAGCGTCTACAATCGTGACAATTCCATATTTTTTTGCCAACTGGACGATTCCATCAAGTGGATTTATTACGCCAGTGGTTGTCTCACAGTGTACAAAGCAGATGTGAGTTATGGAGCGATCTTTGCAGAGGTATCTCTCTATATCGACGACAGAAAGTGGTTTGTCGACAGGTGCATTAATGCTGATTGCGCTTATTTCGCGCAGTTGAAGTATTTTAAGAATGCGTTCGCCATATATACCATTTATGCAAACAAGCGGCTTATCGGACTGGGAAATAAAGGTGGCTAACGCCGCCTCGATTCCGTATGTTCCACTACCTTGAATTGGTACAACCGAATGGGAATCCTGTCCTTCAACCAGGTTGATCACTAGATTGCGCATCAAGGCAGTCATGATCCTAAAGCTTTTGTCCCTTGAGCCCATGTCAAACTGCATCTGTGATTTTACCTCGTCGCTTAAGGCCAACGGACCTGGTGTCATTAAGAAATATTTTTCTGTAGACATATAGGAACCTCAGTAGCGGAGGATAGGCACACTTAGCTCAAGATGCTTACGCAGGCTACAACTAGTGGTGATGAGGGGGGGGCAACGATGCCTGTTTAAAAACTTTTGAATAGCCAAATTGTGGCAGGCAACAAGTTGGTGTGCTGCAGTTGCTCTATATCTAAATTTAATTAATATAAACTATGATGCATATCATGATATACGCACACACCGAGCCCAGTGTGCGGAGACATGTGATAATTTTGAGAAGAAACCGCGCGAGGACGGGCTATGTAAAAATTACTCGATCTTCTTGGCCAGAGTATCGCGTTGCTGCTGCATCGGGTTCAAATCGATGACGCTCGCAAACACAGGATCAGTGCGCTGGAGATCGGCGGCGCCGATCATTTTCTTCTTCAAAGGAATTGAAAAATCGGCAGCCGATCGCAACAGGCAGCCGATCGCAACAGTGATGTTACATGTCACCTCCGTGACGGTCACCTCGGTTGACCAATCACGCTGGCCAACCTTCACCTTGTGAGCGGCTGCAATTTTCTCATCCAATGAGTAAGAGCACTCACAGCCAGATTTTCTATGCCGCGACAACAATGTCAGCGGATTACTGAAGTCCTGGCGTCTGGCATGGCGTTGTTCAAGGGAAAAATTCATTTGGATAGCTCTCTGTCGGCATCAGCACCAATCACAATGTTCCTACTCTACCGAATCCTTTCTAATTTCAATAATTTCAATATTAGGTTAGCCTAGGTTTGATTATATGCTTCGGATGAGCTGGCGCAAGGTAATTTTGCAATCGCAGACATGAGATTTTGTTATTAAAATTTTCGTCATGATCGTTGTGCGCGTCCCTTTAGCTTTTATATGAGATATCCATCTAATAATCTCCTGACAAACAGCTGAAATACCAACGCCGATCTACTGTGGCTGGAGCATTGCTGCGTGACCTCCCCCTGCGTTAGGGAACCTCTGAACAACACACCGCAGATGAGCGACACTCTCCGCTCACGTATAGGGACGCGACATACAACTGACGTAGGTGGCGCTGAGGACCTAGGGAAGGTCTGATCAACGAGGCCTGAGAGTGCGGGATGTCGCGTCGTTCCGAAGAGTGGCGTTTGGATCTTCGGAATTTCGCCATTTCTGGCGCTTTGCGTGGGAATTCCCCGGTTTACAGGCGCACGCTCCCCATAGCCGGCAGCAACTGCTTTGGCTTCATCCACAGATTGGAGAGCGCAAACAAGGTCAGCACCTGTGCGGTGTTCTTGGCCAGGCCGCGATAGCGGAGCTTGGTGTAGCCGAACTGACGTTTGATCACCCGGAAGGGATGCTCCACCTTCGCGCGCACGCTGGCTTTGAAGTGCTCCCAACGCTGTTCCCGAGCACGCTCGCGGTTGTTGCCGATGGCTTGGATCGTCGAGGGCTTGGCGGCGCTGAAGAATGCAGCTTCGCAGTCCTGCAGCTCTTTGCGTTTGTCTGCACCGGTATAGCCGCTGTCGCCGAACACGCTGTCTTCTTTGCCGTGTAGCAAGGTGTGCATCACCGTGACATCGGCGACATTGGCCGCTGTGCAATGGACGTGGTGCACCAGCCCGGAAAACTCATCCACGCCGATGTGCGCCTTCATCCCGAAATACCACTGATTGCCCTTCTTGGTCTGATGCATCTCAGGGTCGCGTGCGTGATCGGCGTTCTTGGTCGAGCTGGGTGCAGCGATCAGCGTCGCATTGACGATCGTGCCCGACCGCAGGCTCTGGCCCGTGCGCGCCAGATGCGCGTTGACCGCTTCCAGCATCCGCGCGGCAAGGCCATGGGTCTCCAGCAGACGCCGAAAGTTGAGAATCGTGGTCTCGTCGGGAATGTCGTCCAACCCGCAGAGCTGGGCAAATCGCCGTAAGGTCGGAATCTCGTGCAGCGCTTCTTCCATCGCCGGATCGCTCAACGCATACCACTGCTGCAGCAGATGAATCCGCAACATCGTTGCCAGGGCGTATGGCTGCCGCCCTGGCCGCCCCGACACCGGATAGTGCGGCGCGATCAGCCCGAGCAGTTGCTGCCACGGAACCACCTGCTCCATCTCGGCCAGGAAGATCTCCCGCCGGGTCTGCTTGCGCTTGCCCAGGCCCTCCGCGTCACCGAACGTCAGTTGCATGGATGAATCCTCAACATGAGGCGGGTAGTGTCGCGTATCTGTGGTGAGTTGATCAGACCTTCCCTAGGCAAGCGCAAGCAGACCCGCCGCGAGATCTTTGTGGCCGAGATCGAGCAGGTCCCCTCGACGTCCCCCCGTCGCTGGTCGCAGTAGCACTTCTGCGTCGTGCACTGACCAAACTGTTCAAGCCTCCTAGAAAACAGCGCGAAGGAGGGTTTCAGCGTTGCTTGGTATGCGGTGGCGCTTCGGCCTGCTGGGTTTCCGGCATCAATTCCAGTGCCGACGGCGTGGTGCGCAGAATCGGGCGGAAGGCGATCGGATGGGTGCGGCGGCGGGTGAAGCGTAACAGTCGCGACAGCGTGAATCCGGCCAGTGCCAACAGCATCACGGCGAAGTACACCGGCAACGCGGCTGGGCCGAATTTCTGCATCGCACCGCCGGCCAACGCTGGGCCGACCGCCGCACCCACACCATGCACCAGCAACAAACTGCTGCAGCCGGAAAGCAGGTCTTCGCGCGGCAGGTAATCGAGCATGTGCGCCACCGCAAACGGATAGAGCGAAAACGCCAGCCCGCCATAGACGAAGAACAGCACGAACAGCATGGTCGTCTGCGTCTGCACCATCGGCAATGCCGCAGCGATGGCGATGCCGGCGGCCATCACACTCACCGTCACCAGGCCGATGCGGCGGTCATGCCCGTCGCTGATGCGCCCGATCGGCCACTGCAGCACCGCACCGCCCACGATGGCGGTGAGCATGAACATCGCAACGCCGTCGGAATCCAGCCCGATCCGCTTGGCGTACACCGGCAACAAGCCCCAAAACGCGCCCATCGCCAGGCCGGAAAGGCCGGCGCCAATCGTCGCCACAGGCGCTAAGGCATACAACGTGACCAACCGCAGCCGCGATACATGCGGCACCTCGGGCGGGATCAGTCGCGTGGTCATCACCGGCATGACCGCTGCACAGAACAGGATCGCCGTCAGCGTAAACATCGCCGGCGCGCCTGCGTCGCCGATGGTGAGCAGGATCTGCCCCAGCGCTAGCGCCGACAGATTGATTGCCATGTACACCGAAAACACCCGGCTGCGCCGGCGCGCGTCCGGTTCGGCGTTGAGCCAGCTTTCGATCACGGTATACAGACCCACCAGCGCCGCGCCGGTCACCAGGCGCAGTACGCCCCAGCCCCAGGCATTCAACCAGATTGGATGCAGCAGCACCGCAATGGCCGCCAGCGCCGCATAAAACGCAAATGCGCGGATATGCCCGATGCGGCGAATCAGCGGCGGTGCAAAGAAGGTGCCGAGAAAGAAACCGGCGAAGTAGCCGGACATGATCAAGCCCAACGCACGCGCATCGAAGCCGGCCTGATCGCCGCGCACGGCGAGCAGCGTGCCGAGCAAGCCGCTACCGGTGAGCAGCAGGGCAACGCCGAGCAATAAGGCAGTCAGCCGCAGCATGGATGCGGCCCTCGTGGGGGAAAAGGCGCGTCGATCACGTGTCCGAGTGTAACAGCCTGCCCGACGCAGCTTGACTGTGTTGGCGTGCTTCGATGGGGTTGTCGGCGATTGCCAGGTCGCTCTGTGATGTGATTCCTGCAACGTGTAGGACTTCTACGATTGGCTGCACGCTGCGCTGCCTGCATGGCTCATCCACTCACGCACTCACGCACGCGCATCGCGCGCGCAATGAAGCGGGACGTCATTCCACCACTGCGCACGCGGGGGCGGGACTGGGGGTATTGCGTCCGTACACGGAATCCATCCACGCGATGTTCTCGAAGCGGCCATCCATGGTCGCCGCCCGCTACGCGCCGCCGACCTTGATCGCCCACCGTCGCTGTCGCTGCGCACCGCCTACCCCCACTGCACCTGCCAGCCTGCATGCGTCTAGAATCTGCGCCCCTGCATCGTCTTCAACTGATCCTGCCATGCCCATCTACGGTTTCCAGTGCACCACCTGCGGCCACGCATTCGACCGCCTGCAGAAGATGTCCGACCCCGATCCGCAGAGCTGCCCGGCCTGCGCCGCGGCCACGATCAAGCGTCAGGTCACCGCGCCGTCGTTCCGCCTGTCCGGCAGCGGTTGGTATGAGACCGACTTCAAGTCGGCCGGCGAAAAAAAGAAAAACCTCACCGAAAGCAGCAGCGCCGGCGGCGATGCCAAACCGGCCGCGGCAGCAGAGAGCAAGCCTGCGGCCAAGCCCGCGTCCGATCCGGCGTAAGTGGTCACGGTGCGCAGATTGCGCCGGTTGGCGCGATGCCGCGCGCCAAATGCCCCCGCGTCGCGCATCGTGCTGTCAGCAGGGTCACGCTAGCCTGCGTTGTTGCTGGCCGCCAGGTCAGGTGGCTGTAAGACGCCAACGCAGTTCGCCGCCATCAGTGTTGTGCCCGCAGATTGATTTGTTCAAGCGCTCGCAATCGCCGCATCGCCGCCCTGGTGTGGGCGACTTGCTGTCTGCACGCACCTATGCCGGCGCGCTGCTGTCGATGGACGGCTACCGCGTGGTGCTGGCTGCCGACGGCGCTGCCGCACTGCATTGCGGGCGAGTATGGGCTGGCTGGGCCATGCTCGGTAAGTCTGGTTCCGCCATCACACCTGCATTCCCAGCAAACCTCTGACGAAGCGTGCGCGCGCGGCTACCAGGCTCTACGGCCCCGACGTGCGCGTCGCGCGCGCAGGTGTTGCCGCACTTCTTTATGGTTGCCCCGGCCGGGTTCGAGATCCGCACCGCCTGGATACCTGCTGTTGTCGATAGCAATAGCCCGGTGCCTCGCCGAAGCGCGCAGGCCGATCCCACAACGCCGGCCTGCGCGCCCGGCGCCTCAACGCGCTTCGAAGCGCGCCCGGCAACCATCGTTGACCCACACCGTGGCGCGGCGATCGTCGTAGCCCCAGGTGCGGCCTTCCTCACAACGCGTGTCGGAAAGCTGGCGGGTGAGCACCGGGCGGCCATAGCGGCCATCCCAGGCGCAGGTGCGCAGGCGGCGGTCGTCGCTGGCGCAGTTGATGGCGTAGTCGTTGCGGGGGCGGTCGTCGCCGCCGTCGCCGCGATCCCAGCCACCGCCACCGCGGGCCTGTGCAAATTCGCCCCGGCACCCATCGTCTACCCAGATCCGGCCGCCTTCCTGGCGCCAGTTGCCGCCTTCCACGCACGGGGTATTCGAGAGTTGGCGTACCAACATGGCGCGGCGCCAGCCGGTGTCGCAGATCTTCTGGCGCTGGTCGTTGCTTTCGCAGCGCACCGTCCCGGCGGCCCCGCCGTAGCCACCACCTGGGCCATTGCCGCCGCCCCAGCCGCCGCCGTTGCGGCCTTCGACAAAGCGACCGCGACAGCCGTTGTCCACCCAGACCCGGCCGCGGTCGCTGCCCCAGTTGCGGCCTTCGATGCAGCGTGTGCCGGAGATGTTTTCCACCAGCACGGCGCGGCCGCGGAACGGCGTATCGCACTCGCGGCGGCGGTTGTCGTTACTGGAGCAGGTGATGCTGGCGCCGTCCCAGCCGCGTTCCTGCGCGCTGGCGGTGGCGCTGGCAAACGCGCCGGTCAGGGTGATCAGGCCGAAGCCGGTAAGCAGCAGGGCGGTGCGCAGCATCGTGTCGTCCTTGGTGCGGGAGGGGCGTGGCGCCTATTCAGCCGGGCGCTGACTTAAGCGACCATGAGCGCCCGCGCATTTGCTCCTGTCGGCCGCCGGCCCCAGAATATCCGGCTTTCCGGTGCTGTCCTGCGTCGGGTTTTCAGCGGAGCTTTCGATGCGTACCCACTTCTGCGGCCTGGTCGATGAGACCTTGATCGGCCAAACCGTCACTCTCGCCGGCTGGACCGACGTGGCCCGTAACCTGGGCGGGGTGTGCTTCATCGACCTGCGCGACCACGAAGGCATCGTGCAGGTGACGGTGGAACCGGTGGCCGGCGACGACGCCAGCGCAGAGCTGTTCAAGGTGGCCGCCAGCCTGGGCTACGAGGACGTGTTACAGGTGGAAGGTGTGGTGCGCGCGCGCCATGCGGTCAACGACAAGCTGCGCACCGGCAAGGTGGAAGTGATCGCCACGCGCATCAGCATCCTCAACAAGGCCGCGCCGCTGCCGTTCCACGCGCATGAGAATCCGGGCGAAGAAACCCGCCTGAAATACCGTTACCTGGACCTGCGTCGCCCGGAAATGCAGCGCATGCAGCGCACCCGCATCAAGCTGGTGCAGGCGCTGCGCCGGCATCTGGATGCACGCGATTTCCAGGACATCGAAACCCCGATCCTGACCAAGGCCACCCCGGAAGGCGCACGCGACTTCCTGGTGCCGGCGCGCATGCATCCGGGCGAGTTCTACGCGTTGCCGCAGAGCCCGCAGTTGTTCAAGCAGATCCTGATGGTGGCCGGCTTCGACCGTTACTACCAAATCGCACGTTGCTTCCGCGACGAAGCGCTGCGCGCCGACCGCCAGCTGGAATTCACTCAGCTCGATATGGAATTTGCCTTCGTGCGCGAGCGCGACGTGCAGGATTTTGTCGAAGACATGATCCGCGCCATTTTCAAGGAAGTGGTGGATGTGGACCTGGCCGCGCAGTTCCCGCGCATGACCTGGGCCGAGGCGATGCGTCGCTTTGGGTCGGACAAGCCGGACCTGCGCATCGCGCTGGAATTGGTCGACGTGGCCGAGCTGGTCAAATTCAGCGAATTCCCGGTATTTACTGCCGCCGCCAACGATGCCGATGGCCGCGTCGCCGCGCTACGCATTCCTGGTGGCGCCGGCCTGTCGCGCAAGCAGATCGACGAATACGCCGCGCACGCCGCTAAATATGGTGCCAAGGGGCTGGCGTATATCAAGTTGTCGGAGACCGGCGAGGTGAGTTCGCCGATCGCCAAGTTCTTCAGCGAAGAGGCGTTTGCTGCGCTGATCAAGCACGTTGGTGCCGGCAATGGCGACATCGTGTTTTTTGGCGCCGGCGGCTACACCAAGGTGTCCGATTTCATGGGCGCGCTGCGCCTGAAGGCCGGCAAGGAGTTCAATCTGCTCGCCGACGGCTGGGCGCCGCTGTGGGTCACCGATTTCCCGATGTTTGAATGGGACGACGAAGCCCAGCGCTATGTGGCCCTGCATCACCCCTTCACCGCACCGGCGGTGGACGATATCGCCGACCTGCGCGCCAACGCACGCATCGCGGTCTCGCGTGGTTACGACATGGTGCTCAACGGTAATGAAATCGGCGGTGGCTCGATTCGTATCCATCGCCCCGACATGCAGAGCGCCGTCTTCGAGCTGCTCGGCATCGGCGCGGAAGAAGCGCGCGCCAAGTTCGGCTTCCTGCTGGATGCCTTGAACTACGGCGCACCGCCGCACGGCGGCATCGCGTTCGGTATCGACCGCATCGCCGCGCTGATGGCCGGCACCGAGTCCATCCGCGACGTCATCCCGTTCCCGAAGACCACCGGCGCGCAGGATCTGATGACCGACGCCCCCTCGCCGATCGCCGCCGACCAGCTCGCCGAAGTGCACGTGCAGGTCCGCCCGAAGCAGGTCTGACCAGCACTCAAGCACGGCCGCGTCCAATGCGTGGCCGTGTTTGTTTATGCGCAGCGGGCAATCTTCTGGGCAAGGCCTTAGCTTAGCGAATCTGCGCCGTGCTCAACGCCGGTATCGGACGGCTGCATGCGCAGCGTGGCGCGCAGCAGGTGAGCGCCCGCCAGTCGCGAACCGTAACTTTCCCAGTGCGATGACGCCATCGCGCGCGGCCAGGGTGCGGTTGATGATGCTCTCCGATTCCCGATTCCCCACTTGCAGCAGCGCCGCAGCATGCGAGAAGCTGCCCCGTCGATCTGTCCGAGAAGCCCGCATGACCCGCATTCGCCGCGCCACGCCGGATGATGCCGAAGCGCTGTCGCTTCTGGCCGCACAGACCTTTACCGAGACCTTCGGACATCTGTATCCGCAAGAAGACCTGCATGGTTTTCTGGAAGAGACCTATGCCGTGGAGCGTGCGCGTATCGTGCTGGCGCACCCGAATTACGCGATCTGGCTGTTGGAGATGGACAACCTGTTGGTCGGCCACGCGGCTGCCGGCCCCTGTGGGCTGCCGCATGACGAAGTGCGCCCCGGCGATGCAGAACTCAAGCGGTTGTATCTGCTGAAGGACTACCAGAACAGCGGCTGGGGCAGCCGGCTGTTCGAAACCGCGCTGCAATGGCTGGAGCGCGACGGCCCGCGCAGCTTGTGGATCGGCGTGTGGTCGGAGAATTTCGGCGCGCAACGGTTCTACGCCCGCTACGGCTTCGAGAAGGTGGGCGAATGCGATTTTCCGGTCGGCAAGATCGTCGACCGCGAATACATTTTGCGGCGCAGGCCGGTGCTGGCAGCCGGCTGATCGCACCAGTGCTGCCGCTCAGTGCGATTGCGCCTTCGCCCCTGCAGTCCCGCGCGCGCCAGGCACGCATTTGACGCCCATGTCCCGGTAACCACCGAAGTGTCCAACGCATCACCCATCAGCCCGGCCACGCCGCGGCGCAGTCCACGCGCCCAGGCGACCACCGCCACCGCCGACGTGTTGCTGGTGCATGGCATCTGGAACACCGCGCACTGGCTGCTGCCGTTAGCGCGGCGGATGCGTGCCGACGGCCTGGCGCCTGCGCTGTTTGGCTACGCCAGCGTGCTCGGCGGGCCTGCGCAGGCGGTACCACGGTTGATCGAACGCCTGCGCGCCAGCCGCGCGCAGTGGGTGGTCTGCCATAGCCTGGGCGGCCTGATGACCTTGCAGGCATTGAAGGATGCTCCCGACCTGCCGGTACGCCGCGTGGTGTGCCTGGGCTCGCCGTTATGCGGCAGTGCCGCCGCGCGCGGGCTGGCGCAACGTGGCGGGCTGTGGGCGATGGGCCGCAGCGCCGCGATCTTGCAACAGGGCTTCGCGCGCTGGGATGGCCAGGCCGAGATCGGTCAGGTGGCCGGCAGCGTCGCGCGCGGGGTCGGTCGTTGGCTTGCCCCGCTCGACGGCGGTTCGGACGGAACTGTTGCATTGGCCGAAACCCGTCTGCCCGGGTTGCGCGACCATTGCGTGGTGCGGGCAAGCCATAGCGGCCTGTTGCGCTCGCCCGAGGCCGCCGCACAGGCGCTGGCCTTCCTGCGCACCGGCCGCTTCCAGTCGTGAACATCTGCCAGCGGATGTTGTGGCCCCGGTGAGGGCAGGCAATCAGGTAAAATCCGCGCCCTGTCATCCAAGCCAGTCTGGAACCACCCATGGGTAGAGGCCCCTCGATCGAAGGCCGCAAGAACGCCTCCGACGCCAAACGCGGCAAGATGTTCACCAAGATCATCCGCGAGATCAGCGTGGCCGCCCGTGCCGGCGGCGGCGACCCGTCCAACAATCCGCGTCTGCGCACCGCCATGGACAAGGGTCTGTCGGCGAACATGTCCAAGGACGTGATCGAGCGCGCCATCAAGAAATCCACCGGCGAGCTGGAAGGCGTGGAATACGAAGAAGTGCGCTACGAGGGCTATGCCCCCGGCGGCGTGGCGGTGATCGTGGACTGCCTGACCGATAACCGCGTGCGCACCGTGGCCGACGTGCGCCATGCCTTCAGCAAATGCGGCGGCAACATGGGCACCGACGGCTCGGTGGCCTTCATGTTCAAGCGTCTGGGCGTGCTCAGCTTCGCCGCCGGCATCGACGAGGACACCCTCACCGACGCGGCAATCGAAGCCGGCGCCGACGATGTCGTGGTCTATCCCGAAGACGGCGCCATCGACGTGCTCACCGCCCCGGATGCCTTCGCCCAGGTCAGGGACGCCCTGGCCGCCGCCGGCCTTGAACCGGAGCACGCCGAAATCACCTTCCGTGCCGACAACGACATCGCCGTGGACGGCGACACCGCGGTGCAAGTGCGCAAGCTGCTGGACATGCTCGAAGACCTGGACGACGTGCAGGACGTGTATTCGAACGTCGATCAAGCGGCGCTTGGCGCCTAAATGAAGACGGGGATGGCAGGATTCGGCATTAGGGATTCGCAACAGCGATGCGACCGGCACGTTGCACGCGCTTTACCAATCCCCAATCCCCAATCCCCCATCCCGGCCGCTCGATGACCCGCATCCTGGGCATCGATCCCGGTTCGCAGCGCACCGGCATCGGCATCATCGATATCGACGAGGGCGGCCGCAGTCGGCATGTGCACCACGCGCCGCTGCTATTGCTGGGCGAGGGCGACTTCTCGCAGCGGCTCAAGCGGCTGCTGCAGGGCCTGGGCGAGCTGATCGAGACCTACCGGCCGAACGAGGTGGCGATCGAGAAGGTGTTCATGGGCAAGAGTGCCGCTTCCGCGCTCAAGCTCGGTCACGCACGCGGCGCGGCCATCTGCGCGGTGGTCATGCGCGACCTGCCGGTGCATGAGTACGCCGCCAACGAGGTCAAGCTGGCGCTGGTCGGCAAAGGCGGCGCAGACAAGGTGCAGGTGCAGCACATGGTCGGCATCATGCTCAACTTGAAAGGCAAGCTGCAGCCCGACGCCGCCGACGCCTTGGCGGTCGCCATCACTCACGCTCACGTGCGCGCCACTGCGCAACGCTTGGGCGTCAATACCCAACAGGCCTGGAGCCGCAAGAAATGACAATCGGGATTTGGGATTGGAGATTTGGGATTCGCAACGGCGCGTCTGCGCGCGCTGTGCCGCTTCGGCGGTGCGTAGCCTTCGTTAACGGCAGCGAGGGAATTTGCCAATCCCCAATCCCGAATCCCGGATCCCGGCACCGCCACGGCGGTGCCCAATGATCGGCCGTCTGCGCGGGATCCTGGCCTACAAACAGCCGCCGTGGCTGGTGATCGATGTGGCCGGGGTGGGGTATGAGCTGGAGGCGCCGATGAGCACCTTCTACGACTTGCCCGATGTCGGTCGCGACGTGATCCTGTTTACCCATTACGCGCAAAAGGAAGACAGCGTGTCGCTGTACGGCTTTCTGCGCGAAGGCGAGCGGCGGCTGTTCCGCGACGTGCAGAAGGTCACCGGCATCGGCGCCAAGATCGCGCTGGCGGTGCTGTCTGGCGTGACCGTGGACGAGTTCGCGCGCCTGATCACCAGCGGCGACATCACCGCGCTGACCCGCATCCCCGGCATCGGCAAGAAGACTGCCGAGCGCATGGTGGTGGAGCTGCGCGACCGCGCGGCCGACTTCAGCAGCGGCGCGCCGATCACCGGTCAGTTGGGGCCGGACGCCATCTCCGAAGCCACCGTGGCCTTGCAGCAGCTGGGCTACAAGCCGGCCGAGGCCGCCCGCATGGCACGCGAAGCCGGTGCAGAAGGCGATGAAGTGGCCACGGTCATTCGCAAGGCGCTGCAAGCCGCGCTGCGTTGAGCGCAGCCGCCCCAGCACTGCGCTGCCGCCAAGCGAGCGCGGCCTTCACTCGGAATCGGGAGGGACGCCTCGTACACTGCGCATCCTTGCCCGCGGCCCGCCCGTACGTTGGTCGCCTGCGCCGGTAGTGCAGCTGCCTTCGGCAGGCGCTGCGCCCCTCATCTTCTTCACGCTGTCTGGCGAAAACTGCTCACCTCATGTCCCACACCCCCACACCAGCAGCCGGCTCCGGCCACGCGCCCGCCAATAGCCAAACCGCCTTGGTCATCGGCGCCATCGGTGTCGTCTTCGGCGATATCGGTACCAGTCCGCTGTACACCCTGAAGGAGGCGTTTTCGCCGCATTACGGGTTGAACCCGGACCACGACACCGTGCTGGGCATCCTGTCGCTGGTGTTCTGGGCGCTGATGCTGGTGGTTACGCTCAAATACGTCACCGTGATCATGCGCGCCGACAACGACGGCGAGGGCGGCATCATGGCGCTCACCGCGCTTGCCCAACGCACGTTGCCGGGCGGTTCGCGCTCGATGTATGTCGTTGGCATCCTCGGCATCTTCGGTGCCTCGCTGTTCTTCGGCGACGGCGTCATCACCCCGGCCATTTCGGTGCTGTCGGCGGTGGAAGGCCTGGAGGTGGCCGCGCCCAAACTCGAACCGTTCGTCGTGCCGATCACCCTGGTGGTGCTGAGCATGCTGTTCCTGGCCCAGCGCTTCGGCACCGAGCGCGTGGGCAAGGCGTTCGGGCCGATCACGCTGGTCTGGTTCTTCGCATTAGGCGCAATCGGCGTCTACAACATGGCGCGCGCACCGGAAGTGCTGCACGCGCTGAACCCGTGGTGGGGCGTGCGTTTCTTCGCCGAACACAACTGGCATGCGGTATTCGTGCTCGGCGCGGTGGTGCTGGCCGTGACCGGCGGCGAGGCGCTGTACGCAGACATGGGCCATTTCGGCGCCAAGGCGATCCGTCGTTCCTGGCAGTTCGTGGTGCTGCCCATGCTGACCCTGACCTATCTGGGGCAGGGCGCGCTGGTGCTGCGCGATCCATCCGCGGTCAGCAATCCATTTTACGAAGCAGTGCCCGATTGGGCCTTGTACCCGATGATCGTGCTGGCCACTGCGGCCACGGTGATTGCCTCGCAGGCGCTGATCACCGGCGCCTATTCGGTGGCCAGCCAAGCCATGCAGCTGGGCTATATCCCGCGCATGCACATTCACCACACCTCGCACTCCACGATTGGCCAGATCTACGTGCCGGCGGTGAATTGGTGCCTGCTGGCGCTGGTGGCGGTGGCGGTGATCGGTTTCGGTGACTCGGCCTCGCTGGCGACCGCGTACGGCGTCTCAGTGACCGGCACCATGCTGATTACCACCGTATTGATGATCATCTATGCGCGCGCGAATCCGCGTGTGCCGGCGCCGCTGCTGTGGCTGTTCGGGCTGGTGTTCCTGGCGGTGGACTGCGCATTCTTCTACGCCAACATCATCAAGTTCCTGGATGGCGCCTGGTTCCCGCTATTGCTGGGCCTGATCCTGTTCACGCTGATGCGCACCTGGCGCCGCGGCCGCAAGCTGCTGCACGACGAGATCCGCAAGGACGGCATCAAGCTCGATACCTTTCTGCCCGGGTTGATGCTGGCGCCGCCGGTGCGCGTGCCCGGCACCGCAGTGTTTCTGACCGCCGACCCGATGGTGGTGCCGCACGCGCTGATGCATAACCTCAAGCACAACAAGGTGCTGCACGAGCGCAACGTGTTCCTGACGGTCGAAACGTTGCAGATGCCGTACGCGGCCGCTGGTAAACGGCTGAAGATCGACGCGATCGGCGACGAGTTCTACCGCGTGCATGTGCGTTTCGGCTTCATGGAGACCCCAGACGTGCCGCTGGCACTGATGCGCTCCTGCGACCAGGGCGGGATCTATTTCGATCCGATGGACACCACATATTTCGCCAGTCGCGAAACCATCGTGGCCAGCGCCAACCGCGGCATGCCGATCTGGCGCGACAAGCTGTTCGCGCTGATGCATCGTAATGCCGCCCCGGCCACCGGGTTCTTCCGCATTCCTGGCAACCGCCTGGTCGAACTAGGTGCGCAAGTCGAGATCTAAGGCCGCCGATGGCGGCCCGTGATTGGAGATTGGAGATTCGGGATTGGATTAAGAGCGTAGCGCTGAAGGCGCCCGCGTCCGATACTATGCGGTTCCAATCCCGCTCCCGCATCTCCCAACCCCGCCCGAATGGACCAGCGCATCATCGCCAGCAGCTCCACCCGCGAAGACGATGCCGCCGATGCGAGCATTCGTCCAAAGCGCTTGGCCGATTATCTCGGCCAGCAGCCGGTGCGCGAGCAGATGGAGATCTACATCCAGGCGGCCAAGGCGCGTGGCGAAGCGATGGATCATGTGTTGATCTTCGGCCCGCCCGGGTTGGGCAAGACCACGCTGAGCCACGTCATCGCCAACGAGTTGGGCGTGAGCCTGCGCGTGACTTCCGGCCCGGTGATCGAAAAGGCCGGCGATCTGGCCGCGCTGCTGACCAACCTGCAGCCGCACGATGTGTTGTTCATCGACGAAATCCATCGCCTCTCACCGGTGGTGGAAGAAGTGCTGTATCCGGCGATGGAAGATTTCCAGATCGACATCATGATCGGCGACGGCCCGGCCGCGCGTTCGATCAAGATCGATCTGCCGCCGTTCACCCTGATCGGCGCCACCACGCGTGCCGGGTTGCTCACCGCCCCACTGCGCGACCGCTTTGGCATCGTACAGCGGCTGGAGTTCTATTCGCCGCAGGAACTGACCCGCATCGTGATTCGCTCGGCAGCGATCCTGGGCATCGACTGCACGCCCGAAGGCGCCGCAGAAATCGCGCGCCGCGCACGCGGCACCCCGCGTATCGCCAACCGGCTGTTGCGCCGCGTGCGCGACTACGCCCAGGTCAAGGCCGCCGGGCATATCGATTTGCCGGTGGCGCAGGCGGCCATGCAGATGCTCAAGGTCGACCCGGAAGGATTTGACGAGCTCGACCGCCGCATGTTGCGCACCATCGTCGAACATTTCGACGGCGGCCCGGTGGGCGTGGAATCGCTGGCCGCGTCGCTGTCGGAAGAACGCGGCACGCTGGAAGACGTGATCGAGCCCTACCTGATCCAGCAGGGCTTTCTGATCCGCACCGCACGCGGCCGCATGGTCACCACCAAGGCTTATCTGCATCTGGGCCTGAAGCCGCCGCGCGACCGCGCGCCCGGCATCGGTGAACCGGGAGACTTGTTTTGAAGACGCGCTGTTGGTCGCCAACCTGGACCGTCCCGACCGAAACTCAGTGCCCATGACCATCGAATCCCAATTTCCGAATCCCGAATCCCCACCCATATTCAGTTGGCCGACACGCGTCTACTGGGAAGATACCGACGCCGGCGGGGTGGTCTACCACGCGTGCTACGTTGCTTTCATGGAACGTGCGCGCACCGAGTGGATGCGCGCGCTCGGTTACGGGCAGGAGCGCATGCGCCAGGAGCACGGTCTGGTGTTTGCGGTTCGCTCGATGCAATTGGATTTCCTCAAGCCGGCCCGGCTCGACGACGCGCTGTCAGTGTCGGCGTTGCTGCTGCGATGCAGACGGGCCAGCCTGCTGTTCGCGCAATCGGTCCGTCGCGAAGGCGAAGTGCTGCTGACCGCTGAGGTGCGCATTGCCGCACTGGATGCCAGCGACTTCCGCCCGCGCGGTATGGACGATGCGCTGTATGACGTGTTGAAAGCTTTAGAAACCACAGAATCCGATTACTGAGGAACGAACGGATGTCGATTGCATTGCTCCTGGCCCTGCAGGACACGGTAGTGGAAGCACTACCGCAGGACGTCGCCGCTGCCGCGGCGCAGACCGCCAGCGTGGCGCACAACAGCAGCATCAACTATGTAGACCTGATCCTGCGCGCCAGTATCCCGGTCAAGATCATCGTGTTGCTGCTGCTGATCGGCTCGTTCATCAGCTGGGTGATCATTTTCCGCAAGGCGCGTGCGTTTAAGCAGGCCAACCGCGAGGCGGACGAGTTCGAAAACCGCTTCTGGTCTGGTGCGGATCTGGCCAAGCTGTACGCCTCGGCAACCGATCGCAACCGTACCGTCGGTGGTCTGGAGTCGATGTTCGAAAGCGGCTTCCGCGAGTTCTCGCGATTGCGCGACCGTCGCCGTTTGGATGCACGCGTGCAGTTGGAAGGCGCGCAGCGCGCCATGCGCACCGCCTTCACCCGCGAAGTCGATCAGCTTGAGCGCAATCTCGAACTGCTGGCCAACATCGGCTCCACCGCGCCGTACGTCGGCTTGGTTGGTACCGTGTTCGGCATCATGGTGACCATGCACGACATGGTCAGCAGCGGCGAGCAGGCCGGTATCGCCGCCGTGGCCCCGGGTATCTCCGAAGCGTTGTTCGCCACAGCCATCGGCCTGTTCGTCGCGATCCCGGCCGTGTGGGCCTACAACCGCTTCACCACGCGCGTGGAACGGCTGTCGGTGCGCTACGAAACCTTTGCCGACGAGTTCAGCTCCATCCTGCAGCGCCAGGTCGGCGCGGACGAGTGATGCGCGCTCCCGGCACGCACCCGCATGGCGTTACGCGGGACGTGGCCGGGAGAGCCAGTCGCGTTGGTGCGCAGCGCCACGTGCAGGTGTCCCTGACGCGGATACCGTGCGACCACGCTGCCAGCTGGCGCCGAGGACTAATGAGGAACGTTTCGCGATGATCTCCGGTATTTCCCGCCGTAAGAAGCGCAAGCTCAAATCCGACATCAACGTCGTGCCGTATATCGACGTGATGCTGGTGCTGCTGATCATCTTCATGGTGACCGCACCGTTGCTGACCCTGAGCACCGACGTCAGTCTGCCCAGCTCGCGCGCCAAGGCGCTGGAGAGCAAGCAGGACCCGGTCGTGGTGGTGGTCGCCGCCGATGGCAAACTCGCGCTGCAGCTGCCCAAGGGTAAGCCGCAGGCGATGGACGTGGCCGCGCTGCAGGCGCAGTTGGCTGCCATCGTGGCGCAAGACAAGGATGCGCGCGTGGTAGTGGCGGGCGATCGCGACGCGCCCTATCAAAAGATCATGGACGCGATCGATGTGCTCAAGCAGGCAAAGGTCGAGAAGGTGGGCCTGATTTCCGACTCCGGCGGCACTGCAGGCAGCGATGCACGCTGACGCACTCCCCACGCAGACGGCGCGCGATGACGGCTGGTTTCGACCGGTTGTCCTGGCATTGGTCGTGCACGTGCTGGTCGCGCTGGTGTTCATCGCCGGCTGGCTGTGGTCGCCCGAACGCTCGGTCGAACCGGCTGCCGGCGACCCCAGCATGGAAGCCTCGCTGGACGTGTCCGCCGCTGATGCACGGGTTGCACGCCAGGCACTGAAGGCCACGCCGGTCGAAACCCCGCCGCCGCCCGCGCCATTGCCCGAACCCGCGCCGGAAGACAGCGTGCCACCGCCGCAGCCTATTCCCGAGCCGCGTCCGCAGGATGCGCCCACGCCACAGCAGGCGCAGGCACAGGAACGCGTCGCCCAGCCCGACAAGGTCGACCAGGATCGTGTTGACGCACTGGCCATTTCCGCCGAAAAGGCCAAGCAGGAACAGGAAGCCAAGCGCCGCCAAGAGCAGATCGATCTGACCGAGCGCAAACGCCAGGAAGAGGCCGAGCAGAAGTTGCGCCTGGCCAAGCAGCAGGAAGAAGCCGACGCCAAGAAGAAGCAGGCGGCCGCGCAGCAGGCGGCGGACGACGCCGAACGTCAGAAGAAGATCGCCGACATCCGCCGGCAGCGCGAGCAGGCCACCAAGGAAGCAGCGCTGGCCGAACAAAAGTTGCGTCAGGTTGCTGCCGCACGTGCGCAGCAGGCTTCCGCGGCCGCTGCGACCAGCGCGCAGCCGACTGCAGGGCAGGGCGGTACCAGCACCGATCTGGCCGCCAAGTACGCTGCGGCGATCCAGCAGAAGGTGTTGGCGCAGTGGGTGCGCCCACCGTCGGTGCCGCCGGGCCAGAAATGCACGATCAATATTCGTCAGTTGCCTGGCGGCAGCGTGATGGAGGCCAAGGTCGCGCCGGGCTGCCCTTACGACGAGGCTGGCCAGCGCTCGATCGAGGCGGCCGTGTTGAGTGCCCAGCCATTGCCCTACCGCGGATTTGAATCGGTGTTCCAACGCAATCTGACCTTCGTGTTCACCGCGCAGGACCAGTAATGATCGTCGTCGGGCTGCGGCTGCCGTCGGCGCCGCAGCCTGATGCGGTGGAACGGGTGCTGTTCCCGGTGCGCGCGCTGCTGCCCCAAGCGGCAGCGGGCGAGCTGCCACGCCAACGCGATTGATCAATGGTGCCGCCCCTGTCGCTACACGATCGCTCGCTCCATTTTCACGCCAACTCATTCACGATTGCGCGTATGTTCACGCGTTGATTGCTATCCCTTGCACACTTTTTCTGCCCGATCCGAGCCGTCCATGAACAAACCGCTGCGTTGGCTAGTTGCCTTGACCGCCCTGTTGTTGCCGCTGAGCGCATTTGCGCAGCAGCAAGGCCTCACCATCGATATCGTCGGCGGTAGCGCTTCGGCCACGCCGATCGCTGTCATTCCGATGCCATATCAGGGCTCCGGCACTGCGCCGCAGACCGATGTGTCTGCCGTCGTCGGCGCCGACCTGGATCGTTCTGGCCAGTTCCGCACGCTGCCGGCCGCGCAGATCGTCGAAAAGCCGACCCGTGGCACCGAGGTGCAGTTCCAAACCTGGCGCACCCTCAAGCAGAACTACATCGTGGTCGGCCGCGTCATGGACGCTGGTGACGGCGCCTATCGCGTGGAATACGAGTTGTTCGACGTGGCCAAGGGCGAGCGCATGCTGGGCCTGGCGATGACCGCGCGCGCCAACGCAATGCGCGATGTGTCGCACCAGATGGCCGATGCCATCTACGAAAAGATCACCGGCGTGCGCGGCGCATTCTGGACCCGCATTGCATACGTGACTGCCAGCGGCAAGGGCGGCGCCATGCGTTATGCGCTGATGGTGGCCGATTCGGATGGTTACAACCCGCAGACCATCGTGCGTTCGGCCGAGCCGTTGCTGTCGCCGAACTGGAGCCCGGACGGCAAGAAGCTGGCCTATGTGAGCTTTGAGCGCGGCAATTCGTCTATCTACCTGCAGGACATCGCTACCGGCGCACGCGAGCTGGTCTCCAGCTTCCGCGGCATCAACGGTGCACCGTCGTTCTCGCCGGATGGCCGTCGCCTGGCGCTGGCGCTGTCGCGCAGTGGCAACCCGGAAATTTACGTGATGGATCTGGGCAGCAAGCAGCTGACCCAGCTCACCAACCACTTCGGCATCGACACCGAGCCGACCTGGGCGCCGGATGGCGGCAGCATCTACTTCACCTCTGATCGTGGCGGTCGTCCGCAGATCTATCAGGTCTCCGCCAGCGGCGGCAGCGCCAACCGCGTGACCTTCCAAGGCAACTACAACGCCACCGCCAGCGTGTCGTTCGACGGCAAGAAGATTGCCGTGGCACAGGGCAGTGGCAACAGCTATCGCATCGCGATGATGGACCGCAGCCTGGGTTCCCCGAGCTGGAGCACGTTGTCGCCCGGTTCGTTGGACGAATCGCCGAGCTTTGCGCCTAACGCCAGTATGGTGTTGTACGCCGCGCGCGAAGGTGGCCGTGGCGTGCTGTACGCCGTCTCTTCCGACGCTCGGGTCCGCCAGCGTCTGGTGCTGGCCGACGGCGATGTGAGAGAACCCGCATGGGGGCCTTACCGAACCGCGCATTAATGTTAATATTTCGCTGCGTTAAACCACTCATCGGCCCAGAGCCTCCATAGGTACCTCATGAACAAGTCCACCCGCGTCTTGCTTGTCTCCCTGTTGTCCGTCGCTGTACTGGCTGGTTGCTCGAAGAAGGTGAAGGAAACTCCGCCTCCTGCAACCGATACCACCGCTGGTTCTTCGGTTCCTACCGGCCCGTCCACCTCTGGTCTGTACGGCCCGGGCGACCTGGATACCGATGCCTGCCTGCGCCAGCGCGTTGTTTACTTCGACCTGGATCAGGACTCCCTGAAGCCGGAATTCCAGGCCATCATGGCTTGCCACGCCAAGTACCTGCGTGACCGTCCTTCCTCGCGTATCACCCTGCAGGGCAATACCGACGAGCGTGGTTCGCGTGAATACAACATGGGTCTGGGCGAGCGTCGCGGCAATGCCGTGTCGTCGTCGCTGCAGGCTGCCGGCGGCTCGGCTAGCCAGCTGACCGTTGTCAGCTACGGTGAAGAGCGTCCGGTCTGCACCGAGTCCGGCGAAAGCTGCTGGTCGCAGAACCGTCGCGTCGAAATCGTGTACACGGCTCAGTAAGAGCGATGCGCTTTCGAGTGACATCCCTGTTCGTCGCGGCGGCCCTCGTGGTCGCCGCGCCGGCATACGCGCAGCGAGCCAGTCTCGCTGACCGTGTGGCCTTGCTTGAGCAGCAGCAGGCCAACAGTCAGGCCAATAACGATCTCCTCAACCAGCTGCAGCAGGCGCGTTCGGACCTGCAGGCGTTGCGGTCGACCGTCGAACAGCTGCAGCACGATAACGAGCAACTCAAGCAACAGTCCAAGGACCAGTATCTGGACCTGGACGGACGTCTGAATCGGTTGGAAGGTGCAGGTGGCGCAACGCCGTCATTGCCCCCAGCAACCGGCAGCGTCACCCCGGCCCCGGCATCTGCCGCGCGGCCTGCAGCGGCGGCAACTTCCGAGAAGCCGCCCACCGTTCATGGCGACCCAGGCACCCTGGCCGTCAGCAACGACGAACGCACTGCCTATAACATAGCGTTCGATGCCTTGAAGAACGGCAAGTACGACGATGCGTCGCAGTTGTTTCTGAGCTTTCTGGAGCTCTATCCCAACGGCGTCTACACCCCCAATGCCTTGTATTGGCTGGGTGAGAGTTATTACGCCACCCGCAATTTCCAGCTTGCCGAGGCGCAGTTTCGCGATCTCGTCAGCCGTTATCCCACGCACGACAAGGCCGCTGGCGGCCTGTTGAAGCTCGGCCTGTCGCAGTACGGCGAAGGCAAGAACAACGAAGCGCAGCAGACCTTGCAGCAGGTCGCCTCGCAGTATCCCGGCTCCGATGCAGCACGCGTCGCGCAGGAACGCCTGCAGTCCATCCGTCTCGGCCAGCAACTGCGCTGAGCCAGCGCGTCGGTGCCTGTCGGCACGGCGCATACTTTGCCCATGAACGCCGCCGCCGTCCCTAGCGAGATTATTCAATCGCCCCTGCCGCGGTTGAAGATCACCGAAATCTTTTTGTCCCTGCAAGGCGAAGCCGAAGCCGCCGGCTGGCCGACAGTGTTCGTGCGTCTGACCGGCTGCCCCTTGCGCTGCCTATATTGCGACACCGCCTACGCCTTCCATGGCGGCGAGTGGCATGACATCGACGCCATCGTCGCCGAAGTTGCCCGTCATGGCGTGCGCCATGTCTGCGTGACCGGCGGCGAGCCACTGGCACAGAAGCGGTGCTTGGTGCTGCTGCAGAAACTCTGCGATGCCGGTTACGACGTGTCGCTGGAAACCTCCGGTGCGCTGGACGTGTCCGCCGTCGATCCACGCGTCTCGCGCGTGGTTGACATCAAGACGCCGGCATCCGGCGAAGAAGCGCGCAACCGCTGGGAAAACCTGCCGCTGCTGACCGCACGCGACCAGATCAAGTTCGTGATCTGCAGCCGTGCCGATTACGAATGGTCGCGCGAAATCGTCGCCGCGCACGCGCTGGATCGACGCTGCACGGTGTGGTTTTCGCCCAGCAAAAGTGAGGTCAGCCCGCGACAACTGGCGGACTGGATCGTCGCCGACCGCCTGCCGGTGCGCTTCCAGATGCAGCTGCACAAGCTGCTGTGGAATGACGAGCCTGGGCGCTGAGAATCAAGCGCTTAGCACAGCGTATTAGCCGAGTGCCTCATGCTGAAAAACAGACTTAGACGATGTGTTGGTCTGCTCAGGCAGCGCGCAATCCTACAAAGCGACAAGGCCCGAAAGCCAACACGACGATGATGCGTTAGCGTCGCGGTACACCTGCGCGCGCGTAGTTACACCGCCGACCGGATAATGCGAAATTGCGGAGCGGACTGCCTTCTTGCGGAGCAATGAACGTCGCTGAAAGCTTTGCTAGAGATGGTGGGCCGTGATGGATTCGAACCATCGACCAAAAGATTAAAAGTCTTCTGCTCTACCGACTGAGCTAACGGCCCACTGACCCGACATTGCGTCGGGGTGCGCATTCTACCCTACGCGGGCGTCAAGATAAAATGGCGTAGTGGGTGGGGTCGGGGACGCCGGCGTCGGCGAAGCCGGCAGCGCGCAGGCGGCATGCGTCACAGTGGCCGCAGGCGCGACCATCGGCGTCGGCGCGGTAGCAGGAGACGGTGAGGCCGAAGTCCACACCCAGGCGCACGCCTTCACGAACGATGTCGGCTTTGCTGAGGAACTGCAGCGGTGCGTGCACGCGCAGCCCCGCGCCTTCCACACCTGCCTTGGTGGCCAGATTGGCAAGTACTTCAAAGGCGCGCACGAACTCGGGGCGGCAGTCCGGGTAGCCCGAGTAGTCCACCGCATTGACGCCGCAGAACAGGTCGTTGGCGCCGACGACCTCGGCCCAACCGAGTGCCAGCGACAGCATGATGGTGTTGCGTGCGGGCACATACGTGACCGGGATGCCGTCGCCACCGGCGTCAGGGACGTCGATGTCGTCGGTCAGTGCCGAGCCGCCGATGCTGCGCAGGTCCACGTCGACCACCTTGTGCGCAATGACACCCTGCGCGGCGGCAACGCGCGTAGCGGCGTCCAGTTCCGATGTATGGCGCTGGCCATAGCGCACGCTCAGCGCGTAGACGGCAAAGCCCTGCTCCTGCGCGAGTGCGATGACGGCGGCGGAATCCATGCCACCGGACAACAGAACAACGGCTTTTTTCATGACGAATCGGTAATCACTGCGGAATAGGGCGAAAGGCTATCAGGGACGGCGGTGCAGGGCGACCAGGCGGACGATCATCGGTCCAGAGTGGGCAGTGAAGATTCTGAAGGCGTAGGCACGGACGCTTGGAATGCGCTCGCAGTGTCCGGTCGAGCGCCGGCCATTTTCTTGGGCTGCAGCGCGCTTTGGCTCCATTCGCACGTCAGATACGCATGATCGGACGTTCACGTCCGTCCATTTATCGTTCGCTTCAATTTCAGGACCATGGCGCAATGGCCGAGCATCAGGAAGACGCAGCGAAGTCGCGCATTTACGAGGCCTTACTCCAGGCAACACCAGATCTTTTGTATGTGTTCAATATCCAGCACCGCTTCGTCTACGCCAATCAGGCGTTGTTGACGATGTGGGGCATGCGTTGGGAAGACGCTTGCGGCAAGACCTGCCTGGAACTGGGCTACGAGCCCTGGCATGCGGCCATGCACGACGAGGAAATCGAGCGGGTGATCGCAACACGCCAGCCGGTGCGTGGCGAAGTGCCATTCCCGCATACGGTCAAAGGCCTGCGTGTCTACGACTACATCTTCACTCCGGTGTTCGGGCCGGATGGCAAGGTCGAAGCGATTGCTGGCGCTACACGCGACATCACCGAACACAAGCAGCACGAACAGCATCTGCAATTGTTGATCAACGAGCTCAACCATCGGGTCAAGAATTCGCTGGTGATGGTGCAATCGTTGGCGCGGCAGTCGTTCACCAACGCCGCCAGTCTTGCCGACGCACAGGAAAAGCTTGATGCGCGCCTGCTGGCGCTGTCGCGGGCACACGACACGCTGACGCGTGAGAACTGGGTCAGCGCCGATATCTTGGAGCTGACCCGCGACGCGGCCGCGCTTTACGAATCCAACGAGAGTCAACGTTTCACCCTGCAGGGCGGCTCGTGTCGGCTGGATCCGCGGCGCGCACTGGCGCTGTCGATGGCGCTGCACGAGCTGTGCACCAATGCGCTCAAGCACGGTGCATTGTCGTCGCCGGCTGGGAACGTGCTGGTGTCGTGGGAGCGCAGCACACGTGGCGAGCAGGATCTGCTTGAGCTCTTCTGGCAAGAAGCCGGTGGCCCGCCTGTTCAGCCGCCCAAGCGCAAGGGGTTCGGCACGCGTCTTCTGGAACGTGGTTTGAAGCATGACCTCAAGGGCGAGGTCGAGTTGTCCTTCGACCCGGCTGGCGTGTGTTTTCGCGTTTCCATTCCGTTGCCGCCAGAGCTTTCCGAGGCACGTCCATGACCATGCGTGTGCTCCTGGTCGAAGACGAGTCGTTGGTCGCGATGCTGCTGGAGGATTGCCTGGGGGAACTGGGTTACGAGGTGGCGGCAACCGTGGCCGACGTGGACGCCGCGCTGCAGGCGGTGCAGGCAGGCAATCTCGATCTGGCACTGCTGGACATCAATCTGGGCGGCACCTTGTCGTTTCCCATTGCAGAAGAACTGGACGCGCGCGGCGTGCCCTATATCTTCGTGACCGGCTATGCGCAGGGCGGAATTCCTGAAAAGTACCGGCATCGGCACGGGCTGCAGAAGCCTTTTCATTTTCGCGATCTAAAACACGCGCTATCGCTGTTGCAGCAGCGCAGTGCCGATTGATCCATGGCAGGTTTTGCTGCAGTTGGATGACACTGGCCGCGGGTGCCGCGTTCGATCAACAGCTTGCTGTGTTTTGGCGGTTCCATCGCCAGCGAACTGCTGTCGTTCGCGCGGGTGGTGCCCGATGACGCAATCTTCGCGTATCTGGGCGATGTGTTTTTGCTGCCTGAGCACCAGCGCAGGGGCTACAGCAAGGTGCTGATGGACGCTGTCATGGCGCACTCCAACGTGCAGGGGCTGCGCCGTCCTGCCACCAGCGATGCGCACGGGCTGTAAGCGGTTGACGGCTTTACGTCGCCGCTGTTTCCGCAGTCGCTGATGGAGCACTAGCTTCCCTGGATGTATACGGCGTAGCTGAACTACCAAGCGCGCCTTCTAGGGCGCGCTTGGCGGAAACGTTGGTCAGCGCGCTGCGGCCGCGGATGGCAGCGACATCAGTACGCACACGCCAGCGGCACTTTGAGAGCAGCCAGCGCGGTGCGCATTTGCTCAGGCGCTGCGCACCTTGTTCAATAGATGCGCAACCGGTGCTGCTGCGCGCGTATCTGCCCGACGTGCCTGCCCTGCATCGATCTTGAAGATGGCTACCGCGTCGGTGAGTTGCACGGCCTGTTCTTCCATCGAACGTGCGGCAGCCGTGGCTTCTTCCACCAGTGCCGCATTTTGCTGCGTGGTTTCGTCCATGTGGGTGATGGTCTGTTTGACCTGTTCGATCCCGGCAGATTGTTCCTGCGATGCTGCAGAAATCTCGCCCATGATGTCGGTGACCCGTTGCACGCTGGCTACCACATCGCCCATGGTCTTGCCGGCACTGTGCACCAGTTACGATCCGTCTGCTACGCGTTGGACGGAATCGTCGATCAGGTCCTTGATCTCCTTGGCCGCGCCGGATGAGCGCTGCGCCAGTGTGCGCACTTCCGACGCGACCACCGCGAAGCCACGGCCTTGTTCGCCTGCGCGGGCCGCTTCCACTGCGGCATTTAATGCCAGGATGTTGGTCTGGAAGGCGATGCCGTCGATGACGCTGATGATGTCGGCGATCTTCTTGGACGAGGCTTCGATCCCGCTCATCGTATCCACGACCTTGCCCACCACATCGCCACCTTGCGAGGCCACGCGTGCAGCGCCGATTGCCAGCTGATTGGCCTCGCGGGCGCTCTCGGCATTCTGCTTGACGGTGGAGGTCAGCTCTTCCAGCGAGGCGGCAGTTTCTTCCAGATTGGCTGCCTGCTGCTCGGTTCGCTGCGACAGGCCCTGGTTGCCGGCGGCACTTTCGCTGGCAGCTGCGTTGATTGACACCGCCGACTGCTGAATGTTGCCGACGATTTGCGCCAGCTGGCTCGCCGTTGCATTGGCATCGTCGCGCATTTGTGCGAACACGCCGCGGAACTCGCCGCTCATGCGCGCGGTGAGGTCGCCCGCTGCGATCGATTGCAATAATGCCGACAGTGATTGCAGGTTACCGTCGGCGGTGGACATCAAATGGTTGAGGCTCTCGAGCATGATGCGGAAGTCGAACTGAAAGCGCTCGGCATCGCCACGTGCGCTGAAATCGCCGTTTGCCGCTGCCTGCGCAAGATGCTTGATTTCGTGATTCATCGCCGACAGGTTCAGCTTGACCTGCGACATGGTGTTGCTGAAGGCCGCCTTCTCGCCCGGCAAGGGCTGCATGTCTTCGGAGAGTTCGCCAATGGCGTAGCGCCCCATGATGCGCGCCAGGTCGTTCTGCACCGCGACGTGGGAGTCGATCAATAGGTTGGTGTCGTTTGCCATGCGGCCGTAGTCGCCAGGGAATGCAGAGGTATCGATGCGGAAGCTGATCTGGCCATTGTCGTGATGCCTGGCCATGTCGGTCTGTGCTGCGATGAGGTTGCGCAGCTGCAGTTGCATCTTGTCCATGGCCTGCAGCAGGCGGCCGGTTTCGTCAGTCGCCGTAGTGTGTATCGTTATGCAGATTGCCTGCCGCAATGGCTTCGGCAGTGCGCGTGGCCTGGCTCAGCGGCGTGGTCAGGCTGCGCGTAATCAACCACGCAAGCAGCGCACTCATCACCAGCGCAGCAATACCGCCGCTTGCCAGGATGATCTTGCCACGATGCATGGATGCAACAGCGGCCGCATACGCTTCTTTGCTGAGCCGACGTTCCAGTGCAGCATTCGCGCGGATGGCGGCTTGTTGTTCGTTCATCGCCGTTGCAGCAGCGCCTTGCAACAAGGCTTGTGCTTCCTGATTCTGGTCGCGCATGCCGTAGTCGAGAATCTGGTTGTTGAATTTGACCGAGACGTAGCGCTTTTCCTGGACCAGCTTGAGTGCGGTCTTTTCCAGGTCGCTGCTTGGCATTGCTGCCAGCGCATCGTGCGATTGGTGATAACACGTGCGGTTCTGTTCGATCATGGCAAGTGCAACGCGGTTGGCTGCATCGCCGGAAGCTATCACGATGTCGCGCAAGCCGATCGCCACGTTGGTGTTTAACGATGCGCATGATGTGCATCGAGTGTATTGCGGCAACGCAGCAGGCATGCCGCCATATAGCGCCTATTGCATTTCAAAGCATCGCGTGCGCAACCGGCGCGGCGCGATGCGCGTGTCCTTTCCGCTCAGGCTTCCAACGCGGCGAGCACGTCGGCATGTAGCTGCTTTGCGCCGCTTTCGCTGTTGAAGCGCGCAATGACTTCCTCGCCGGAGATCAGCCCGACCCGAACCGAGTAGCAGTAGGACCCGAAGCTTTCGCCCGCGTTGAACGGATCGCTGATGACGGAGATATGGTTGAGGCGGACCCGAGCGGTGCCGAAAGTGATGAACATCTGCGATCTCCTGTGTGGGCGTTAAGTTTCCCACTTTGTTGCGCGGCACAGAAGCATTGCCGGTGGCAGGGCGCCTACGGTCTGCGTCTATGCGGTAGCTACAGACAGGCCGGTCCGTGCATGCGCAGCGTTGGCGGCCTGTCGTTACACGATCCGTTGCCATGCTAAGCGGCGATTCCCGCATCTGTTGAGCCAGCACACGTACACTGCGGTCCCCTGATGCTGAGCTCGCCCGATGTCCGATCCGATCCGTCTCGATAAATGCGTGGCTGCCGCGTTCGGCTGCTCGCGTGGCGAGGCCCAGCAATACATCGAGGGCGGCTGGGTGAGCGTAGACGGGGTAGTGGTCGAAGAACCGCAGGCACTGGCAACTGCGGGCCAGGTCACCCTGGCCGAAGATGCGGTGCTAGCACCGGCCGAGCCCGCCACCCTGCTGCTGCACAAGCCGGCCGGAGTCTCCGCTGAGGCGGCGTTGGCACTGGCCACGCCAACGACGCGCAGCGCGCTGGATCCATCCGACATCCGTGTGCTCAAACGGCACTTTCTGCGTTTGATTGCACCGCTGCCGCTGGAGGACGCCGCAAGCGGCCTGCTGGTCTTGAGCCAGGACGGCCGCGTGCTGCGCAGGCTGAGCGCCGATGCCAGGTCCATCGAGCAGGAATTCCTGGTCGAAGTACAGGGCCAGTTGCGCCCGTACGGCATGGCGCGGCTGGCACAGGGCCTTGTCTATCAGCAGCGCAGTCTGTTGCCGTGCAAGGTGAGCTGGCAAAGCGAAGACCGCCTGCGGTTTGCGATCAAGAACGTGCAGCCGGGCCAGCTGCGCTACATGTGCGGCGAAGTGGGTCTGGAGGTTGTGAACATTCGCCGCCTGCGCGTGGGCCGGGTGTCGCTGGGCAAACTGGCGATCGGCCAATGGCGCTATCTGCCGACGGGTGAGCGGTTCTGATTGCTACGCTGTACTGTGCGACTGCGGCAGGTTTGTTGCGCTTCGCCGCTTGTGCAGCATCTTGATGGAAGGGACGCAGCCGCAGTGTTGGCCGGTACCCTTCGTCGGCACTGCGGACTTCATACAGGTAGGCGCATGGGTGAGGCTTTAACCTGAGTGCTGTGTAGTGCGTGTTCGTTCGATGAGGATGCGAAAAGCGATGCTTGATCAAGCAAAGGCCGATTGAAGCCGACCGAGGCCCGGGTGATCTGCAATGACGCGGCGACTGTTTCGCAAGTGCAATCAGTCGCGACCGTCAGTGCATGCATGGGTTATTTTTTGTTGCGCTTCTTCTTGGCGCGCGTGACCAGAAACAGCACAACGGCAATCACACCGATGACCAGAATGATGAAGGCCGGTGATAGAAACGAATTGTCGCCCATAAGAAACTCCTCACGGTTTCCGCAGCACAGCGCTGCACTGACGTTAGCCTAGCGAGCAGCCTGCTTGATCACGTGAAATGCGTGGCTTGCTGAAGTGAAGGCGGCGTATTTCCTCGGTGTTGATGCGCAAGCCTGCTATTTTCTAGCATCTGCATGTGTAGCCCGAAAGCTGGCATTGCGTTGCATCGATCAGGACAGGCATGGCCGAGCCGCCTTGCACTACCGGGCGCGTGTTTCTGCTGTGTGATTCGACAGTTGAGAACAACCACGTGTGAGATGGCGCTCAAGCAAGCGCTTGTTGCTTGATGCATGCACGTGCAGATGCCGCGTGGATGGATCACCAAGCACGTAATGCGCGATGGCCGCAACGTTTGAAAGGTGACCACTTGCGCAGGACGCAGGTCTCTAAAAGACCGAATCCAGCGACTATGAAGCCTGCACGCAATCACACCCGCGCAGATCAGAAGAGAAGGCGGCACACCAGCCATTCGCAACTGAATCTCATCGATGTTCCGGCAGGGGCGTGCTCAGCGCCCCACGAGTTGAGCGGCCAACAGGCCTCGCGTCCGGTAGCTGCAGTTTAAATGAAATGTTCGTTACGTAAATCAGGGGCGCGCCGACAGGCCGTCGGGGTGTTCCCGACAGCCTTCTCGCACGCGTGCGGGTGACAGTTGCCTGTGCTCAGTGCAGCCAGCAAACCTCACTGAAACGTGGAGGTGCAGCGGAAGCCGGAGCAATTGATCTGCACCGTGTTGCCGCTGCTGCAGACCGCACTGAAGCGCGTGGCACTGATGGCCTGCACGGTGCCGCATTGCAGGCCGCTGCTGAGGCTCTGGGCGCGGATTGCCGCCGGCTCGGTCGACATGGACGGACCCATGGCATGGGACTGCTGACGGCACCTACCGGCGCTGCTGCAACGCCTGCCTGCGCAGAGGCGGCCGGTTCGCTTGCCAGCTGCAGCGTGACTGCGGTGTTCTGCGCGCCGCTACCGGAAGCGGCGTGCGCCGCAACCACGACACCTTGCGCATTTTCGCCCTGCAGCGGCTGGCCGCGGTCTTCGCGATGGCGGTCCAAGGTCAGCGTCTGCCCGAACACCAACTGGATCCAGCTCGGGTAGGTGTAGCCAGTGCCTTTGGTGTGATCGACGACCGCGCCGATCACCCCGCCGATCAAAATGTTGCCCCAGATCCCCATGTTGACGCGCGAGATGGAACGGCCCGCGGCATCGCGCTGGCCGGGCAGCACGCAAGTCACATCCAGATCGTGTGCGGAACGGTGTACCTGTGCGGTCTGGCCGGACTTCAATGCAACACGGCCCTTATCGTTGCTGATGGAGCAGTCGGCGCCTCCAATGAGTTGCCCGTCGGCCGTCTTGGTGTCGACGCGAATCGGCTGAGTCGCGTCATTCATGACCGTGGCGCAACCGCGCAACGCAGCAATGGCAATGGCTGGGTCACTAAATGCCGCATGTTTTCCCCTGGCGTAAGACACAGCGGAGCCAGGCGGCAGTGCGCCGCGTGCTTGGTACACCCGTGCGTGATCAATCCCCATTGCCAGCGCATCGCGCGACGGCTGAAATTTCATATCGGGATTGTGCGCCGCCGTCCAGTCGCGGCCACCAGTGTTACGCGACCGGAGTGACCAGTACGCGGTGCTTTGCCATCACGCTGCGGATCGCGCTCAGCAGTTGCTCGGGGGTATAGGGCTTTTCCAGGAAGGCCACGCCGTTGGGCAAAATCTCTTCCACGTACTCGACTGCCAGGCCGGAGGTCAGCAGGACGGGTAGGTTGTACGGTGCATGCGCCGTCTTGAGCGCCAGATCCACGCCGGTCAGACCGCCCGGGAAATGGATATCGGAAAACAGCACGTCAACGCGTGGATCGCTTTCGATCAGGGCCAATGCTTCTTCGACCGAGCCGGCACTGCGGCAGGTGAAACCGTAGCTCTCCAGCACAAGGCAGCTGAGTTGTCGGGTGCCGTCGCCGTCTTCGACAACGAATACAACCGGCCGTTCCTTGTTCTGTGGCATGAGCAGGTCTCGTAAGGCAGGCCACATTCTCAGCGATGCGGGAGTGAACCCTCCGTCAACGCAGACGGATCCGTATGGTTACCAACCAAATGGGCCACGTCCGTAGCCGCCGGGGGCGTATCGCGGGCCAAAGATAGAGCCTTCGCCACGTCCCACACTGATGCTGACGCCGATCTGATGCACCTTGCCGTCGTCGTCGTAATAGGTCTTGCAGGAATTCAAGTTGACCGCCTGCCAGTTGCTATTGCCGCCGTGGCTGGAATAGCCCAGCCCGGTTTCCACCGCGCCATGCAACTTGCCCTGGCATTGCTCGGCGCGCTCGGCAGCGATGGATGCGGCGCTTGGCCGGGCCAGCGCAGGCTTGGGGCCGCTCTTGTCGCCGTAGAAGGTGCCCGGCGGGTCGGTGCTGTATTCCGGATCGGAGCGGAGCTGCACCGGGGCTTGTGGAAGGCTCAGGTCCAGCGAGCGTGGTGTCGCCGTTTCGGCGTTGCCATCACTGGCTTGGGCCAACGCGCTTCCGGCGGCCACGCTGCCGGTGGCGAACAGAGTGACCAGGACAAGCAGGCTACGTTTCATCGGTTGGACTCTACGAAGAGGGTATGGCAGCGCGTGCCAGCTCACTGGGTGAAACTAGCAATGGCCGGTTGAATGCGCGCTGTCGATCTTGCGGATTTTTGTGCCGCCGGCGGTGTTGCAGTGCCACACGCTGTTGCATCAGCCCTGTTCGCGGACGATCTCGATCAGCTGCGCGCCGTAACGTGCCAGCTTGCCGCCGCCGATGCCACCCACCCGCGACAGTGCGTCGATGCTGGTGGGCCGTTGTTCGGCGATGTTGCGCAACGTGCTGTCGTGGAAGATCACGAATGCCGGTACGTTCTGTTCCTTGGCCAGTTCTGCGCGCAGGCCGCGTAAGGCGTTGAACAACAACAGATCTTGCGCCTGCACCGGCAGACCGGTGCGCTGCGCGCTGCGGTCGCGTCCGGCGGCCGGGTTTTCGCGGCGCATCATCACCTGGCGCTCGCCCTTGAGTACCTGGCGGCTGGCATCGGTGAGGCGCAGGCCGCCGTGACCCTCGCTGTCCACTTCCAGCAGGCTGGCGGCCACCAGTTGGCGAAACACGCCGCGCCAGGTGCGTTCGTCCAGGTCGCGGCCGATGCCGTAGGTGCTTAGTTGATCGTGACCCAGCTGTTTGATGCGCTCGTTCTCACTGCCGCGCAGGATGTCGATCAGATGGCCCACGCCAAAGCGCTGCCCGCTGCGGTAGACACAACTGAGCGCTTTCTGCGAGGCCACCGTGGCGTCCCAGGCGGCGGCCGGCGTCAGGCAGTTGTCGCAGTTGCCGCAGGGCTTGGGATAGGTCTCGCCGAAACCGGCCAGCAGCACCTGGCGGCGGCATTGCATGGATTCGCAGTAGCCCAGCAGGTGATCGAGCTTGGCGCGTTCCAGACGCTTGCGCTCCTCGGCGGCTTCGCCTTGTTCGATCATCTGCTTGAGCAGCACCACATCGCCCAGGCCGTAGCAGAGCCAGGCTTCGGCAGGATCGCCGTCGCGGCCGGCGCGGCCGGTTTCCTGGTAATAGCCCTCCAGCGATTTAGGCAAGTCCACATGTGCCACGAAGCGCACGTCCGGCTTGTCGATGCCCATGCCGAAGGCGATCGTGGCGGCCATGATGATGCCGTCCTCGCGCAGGAAGCGGCGCTGGTTTTCTGCACGCACCTCGGCTGGCAGGCCGGCGTGATAGGGCAGCGCATTGAAGCCGTGTGCACACAATTGCTGCGCGGTTTCTTCGACCTTGCGTCGCGACATCGCATAGACGATGCCTGCAGAGCCGCGGTAACGGCCCAGAAATTCCTGCAGCTGTTTGCGCGCGTTGTCCTTCTGCACCACGGTGTAGCGGATGTTAGGGCGGTCGAAGGAACTGACGAAATGGCGCGCGTCTACCAAATCCAGGCGCTCGGCGATTTCGCGCTGGGTCGGCGGGTCGGCGGTGGCGGTCAGCGCCATGCGTGGGATGTGCGGCCAGCGCTCGTGCAGCACGGTGAGCTGGCGGTATTCCGGGCGGAAATCGTGGCCCCATTGCGAAACGCAATGCGCCTCGTCGATGGCAAACAGCGCGATGCGGCTGCGTTCCAGCAACGAGAGGAAGCGCTGGGTCAGCAGCCGTTCCGGCGCGACGTACAGTAGGTCCAGATCGCCCGACAGCAAGGCGCGTTCGACGCGCTGGGCGTTTTCGGCATCCAGGGTGGAATTGAGAAATTCGGCGCGTACGCCGAGCTGGCGCAGCGCTTCGACCTGATCCTGCATCAGCGCGATCAACGGCGAGACCACGATGCCGATGCCATCGCGCAGCAGCGCCGGCACCTGGTAGCACAGCGATTTGCCGCCGCCGGTGGGCATCAGCACCAGAGCATCGTTGCCGGCAGCGACGTGTTCGACGATGGCCTGCTGTGGTCCCCGGAAGTCGTCGTAACCGAAGACGCGGCTGAGCAGTTCGTGGGCGGGGGAAGACATCCGCCTAGGATACCGCGCAGGTCAAGTTCTGGTCGGGGTGCTGTGGGGCGGAGCTGCGCGAAGCCGCATCAGGGATTGCCGTGATGCGGCTGGTGGGTTGACCAGCGGTGCGTGAGGAGTTGGGAGCAGTGAGTTGCACGAGGCTTCGCCCCGTACCCCCACCCCAACCTCCGCTGCGCGCCCCGGCCCGCGCTTGCGGCGCGGGCGCTGCAAGGCCCGCGCGCCAGTGGCGCGCATGCTGTGCCTTCTCGCCCCGGTGGGAGAGCGCATTAATGACTGGCAGTCGATGCGCCGAGTGAGGCAAAAGAATGCTGAACACTCCAGAGCCTGTGCAACATGTGCTCCCTCGTTGTGAATGTGACCACGACAACCCCCTGAGTCAGGGGCGCGCCGAAGGCGCGGGATGTGGCAGGCAATTGAGCAAGGGCCCAAGGCTTCGCAACTGCGAAACCCTGGGCAAACCTGAAGGGGCGAAGCCCAGAGGGCTTACTGCAGCAGCGAGCGCAGCATCCAGGCGTACTTTTCGTGGGTCTGCAGACGCTGGGTCAGCAGGTCCACGGTCGGGTCGTCGCCGGCGTCGTCGGCGGTGCCTAACACCTTGCGTGCGGTGCGGCAGACCGCTTCATTGCCGCTGACCAGCTGGCGCACCATTTCACGCCAGTCCGCGCTGTCGCTCAGGCCCGGCTCTTCGGCGATCGAGGTGAGCGCAACGAATTCACGGTACGAGCCCGGTGCGTTGTAGCCCAGGGCGCGGATACGCTCGGCCACTTCGTCCAGCGCCGCCCACTGCTCGGTGTACTGGGTTTCGAACATGGTGTGCAGCGAGTTGAACATCGACCCGGTGACGTTCCAATGGAAGTTGTGGGTCTTCAGATACAAGGTGAAGGCGTCAGCCATGTAGCGGGCCAGACCGTCGGAGATCTGCTTGCGATCGCTGTCCTTGATCCCGATATCGATATGCGGTGCCGACGCAGCAGCGACCGGCAGGGCGTCGCTGATGACGACGGGCTTGTTGGCGTTCTTTTTCTTGGACATGGGATGGTCCTTACGGGGTTGATGTCGTTGGGAACTGATATGGCGTCACAATAGACAGGCTAAAGGATCAAACGTCATTCAATCTTTCACATTTTTCGATCAATGAGCGCTATCGACTCCGACCTTGCCCACACCTTGCGTGAGCGCCGCCGTGCCGTGGATGGCGCGATGAGCCGCGACCGTGGCCGCTTGCTGGGCCTATGGTCGCGCTGGCAGGGCAAACCGAGCAACCCGCAGGTGCGCGATGCGTTCGAGCAGGCCCTGGCCGCGTCGCAGGCGCAGCGCCAAGCACGGGCCGAGCAACAGCCCGCCATCACACTGGACAACCAGCTGCCGATCGCGCGCGAGGCTGAGCGCATCATCGCGCTGATCCGCGGCCATCAGGTAGTGGTCATCGCCGGCGAAACTGGTTCGGGCAAGACCACCCAGCTGCCCAAGCTGTGTCTGGCGGCAGGCCGTGGGGCCGCGGGCATGATCGGTTGCACCCAGCCACGCCGGATTGCCGCACGTGCGGTAGCTGCGCGTGTGGCTGAAGAGTTGAAGAGGCCGCTGGGCAGCACGGTGGGCTTCCAGGTGCGCTTCACCGATCGCGTCAGCGAGCAGTCGCAGATCAAGTTCATGACCGACGGTATCCTGCTGGCCGAAATCGCCAGCGACCGTTGGCTGTCGTCCTACGACACCATCATTGTGGACGAGGCGCACGAGCGCAGCCTCAACATCGACTTCCTGCTGGGCTATCTTAAGCAGTTGCTGCACAAGCGCCCCGATCTCAAGTTGATCGTTACCTCGGCCACCATCGATACCGAGCGCTTCGCACAGCATTTCGACAATGCGCCGGTGATCAGTGTGGAAGGCCGCACCTTCCCGGTCGAAGTGCGCTACCGGCCGCTCGAAGGCGATGTGGGCGACACCGACGATGGCGAACATGGCAGCGGCCGCGACGGCGAGCGCAGCGTCAACGATGCGATCGTGGCGGCCGTCGATGAGATTACCCGCATCGACCCGCGCGGCGATGTGTTGATGTTCCTGCCGGGCGAGCGCGAGATTCGCGATGCGCACCAGTCGTTGGAACGGCGCAAATACCGCGAAACCGAAGTGGTGCCGCTGTACGCGCGGCTGTCGGCAGCCGATCAGGACCGCGTGTTCAATCCCGGCCCGCGCCGACGCCTGGTACTGGCCACCAACGTGGCCGAAACCTCGCTGACGGTGCCGCGCATCCGCTATGTGGTGGATCCGGGGCTTGCCCGCGTCAAACGCTACAGCCCACGCCAAAAGCTGGACCGCCTGCATATCGAGCCGATCTCGCAGGCCAGCGCCAATCAGCGCATGGGCCGTTGCGGGCGTATTGCCGAGGGCATTTGCTACCGGCTGTATGCCGAAGCTGACTTTGCCGCGCGCCCGGCGTTTACCGACCCGGAAATTCGACGTTCCTCGTTGTCCGGCGTGATCCTGCGCATGCTGCAGCTGGGGCTGGGCCGGATTGAAGACTTCCCGTTCCTGGAAGCGCCCGACGAACGCGCGGTGGCCGATGGCTGGCAACAACTGCTGGAACTGGGCGCGATCGATGCCGAGCGGCGTCTGACCGCAACCGGCCGCCAGATGGCGCGCCTGCCGGTGGACGTCAAGTTGGCGCGCATGCTGGTGGCCGCGCAGCAACATGGTTGCCTGCGCGAGATGATCATCATCGCCGCGTTTTTGGGCATCCAGGATCCGCGCGAGCGCCCGCCGGAAGCACGCGAAGCTGCCGATAACGCGCATGCGCTGTTTGCCGATGCGCGCTCTGAATTTGTCGGCATCCTGCGCTTGTGGGATGCGTACCGGCAGGTGCATGAAGATCTCACCCAATCCAAGTTGCGCGACTGGTGCAACCGGCATTTCCTCGGCTTTCTGCGCATGCGCGAATGGCATGAGCTGCATCGGCAGCTGCGGCTGCTGTGCGAGGAACTCGGTTGGAGCGAGGAGCCGGCCAATGTGATGCTGGCGCCGCTGCTGGCCGGTGCGAGCGCGCCCGCGCGCGAAGATGGCCACAACGCCAACCGGCCCACGCGTGGACAACTGCACCGTACTGCACGGCTGGCGCGCGAAGGCAAGCCGGATCCGAATGCAACGCCTGTGCAACACGCACCTGCAGCGGCAAACAAGCAGGCCGAGATTGCCGAAGCATCGGCGCGTACCACCGAGCGCGAACGTGCAGCGGCGTATCAATCGTTGCATCGCGCGCTGCTGGCGGGTCTGCCCACGCAGATCGGTCATCGCACCGAGAAGGGCGATTATCTGGCCGCGCGGCAGCGTCGCTTCGTGCCGTTTCCGGGCTCCGCGCTGGCGCGCAAACCGCCGCCGTGGATTCTGGCTGCGACACTGCTGGACACGCAAAAAGTGTGGGGCATGACCAATGCCGCGATCGAGCCGGATTGGGCCATTGCCGAGTTGCCGCATCTGCTGGCGCGCAAGCACTTCGATGCGCATTGGTCGCGTGCGCAGGGGCAGGTGGTGGCGTCAGAGCAGATCAGTCTGTTCGGGCTGGTGCTGGCGCCGAAAAAGCCGGTGCACTTCGGCAAGATCGATCCGGCCGCGGCGCATGACTTGTTCGTGCGCCAAGGCCTGGTGACCGGCGAAATCAACACGCGCGCCGCATTCGTCGCCGACAATCTCAAAGTGCTCGATCAAGCACGCGAAGAAGAGGCCAAGCTACGCCGCGCCGGCATCGTTGCCGACGAAGGCTGGCAGGCGCGCTGGTATCTGGATCGCATTCCGGCCGAGCTGCATTCGGCCAGTGGTCTGGATGCGTGGTGGAAGACCTTGCCGCCGGACAAACGCCGCAGCCTGCATTGGTCGTTGAACGATCTGCTGCCGGGCGAAGGCAGCGAGGCCGATCGCTTTCCGAAGTATTTTCCGCTTGGCGATGCGCGCTTGCCATTGCATTACCGCTTCGAGCCGGGCGCGATCGACGACGGCGTGACCCTGGATGTGCCGTTGCACTTGCTCAATGCGCTGGATCCAGCGCGGCTGTCGTGGCTGGCGCCGGGCTTCGTCGCCGACAAGGCGTCTGCGTTGATTCGCAGCCTGCCCAAGGTGCAGCGCCGCAATTATGTGCCTGCACCGGATTTCGGGCGCGCGTTTTACGAGGCCTACAGCGTTGCCTCGGCCGACGATATCCGCGGCGAGCTGGCGCGCTTTTTGACCAAGGCCACCGGTACGCAAGTGGCAGCGCTGGATTTCGATGAAGAAGCGCTGGACACGCACCTTCTGATGAATCTGCGTCTGCGCGACGACGATGGCAAGGTACTGGCCGAGTCGCGCGATCTGGACGGGCTGCGTGCTCGCTTCGGCGAACGCGCCGGACAGGCGTTTGCTGCGCGGGCCGGGCGCGCACTGGCCGCCGAAGGCCTGCGCGATTTTCCGAGCACGCCGATTCCCGAGCAGGTGGCAGGCGAGGCCGGTGTGCCGGCGTACCCGGTGCTGGTGGATCAGGGCGACAATGCGGCATTGCGCATCTTTGCCGACCGCCACGAGGCCGCGCGCGCGCATCCTCGTGGCGTGCGGCGGTTGCTGGAAATCGCGTTGGCCGACAAGATCAAACAAGCACGCAAGCAATTGCCGGTATCGCCCAAGACGGGGCTACTGTATGCGGCGATTGAATCGCAGGAACGCCTGCGTGGTGATCTGGTCGATGCCGCGCTCAATGCTGTGCTAGCCGATGGCCTGGGTGCTATTCGCGACCCCGGCGCATTTGCGCAGCGCCGCGACGATGCGATCAAGCGGCTGTTCGGCGAAGCGATGGAACGGTTGCAGCTGGCCGAAAGCATTCTGGGCGCGGTGGCCGAACTTAAACCTTTGCTGGAAGCGCCGTTGATGGGCTGGGCACGCGGCAATCTGGACGACATGGAGCAGCAGCTGCGCGCATTGGTGCATGCCGGCTTCCTGCGCGACACGCCGGCCGAAGCATTGGCCAATTATCCGCGCTACCTCAAGGCGATGATCCTGCGTACCGAGCGTGCCAAGCGCGATCCTGCGCGCGACCAGGCGCGCATGCTGGAGCTCAAGCCGTTCGTGGATGCGGTGGAAGAGGCCGCCGCACGCGGGTTGCAAAACCGCGAAGAATGGCAAGCGCTGCGCTGGGATCTGGAAGAACTGCGCGTGTCGGTGTTTGCGCAGGAGCTGGGTGCGAAATCCGGCGTATCGGCGAAGAAGCTGTCGCAACGCGTCGCTGCATTGCGCAGTTGAGCCTTCGCGTAGGGCATGCGTCTTAAGGAAGCCGTGTGCGTTTTTCAACGCGCGCGGCTTCCGTCTTCAAGGCGAGATTAGCTAACAAACCCTAACGAGCAGTCGTCAGGTGAGCGTGGACGGCGCACTCAGAATCGGCGTGTACAAGTGATACACGCCGATTCTGAGTACCGGCCGCGCGCGCCTACCGGTGAGCGCAGTGGTGTTGCTAGCTGCACTAAAACTTCACGTGCAGGCTGGCCATGTAGCGGCGTCCACTCTTGTAGCGGCCGGCCAGATGGTCCTTGTCGCCCAGATACTGCAGGTATTGCTCGTCCAGCAGGTTCTGCGCGTCGACCTGCAACGACCAGGTGGGGCTGAAGGCATAGCCGACGCTGGCGCCGAGTTCGGCGTAGTCATCCACGCTTGCCGGGGCCGCACCGGCCACATACCCACCGGCCAGATAGCTGTCGCGCCAGTTGTAGGTCAGCCGCGCATTGAGCGGGCCTTTTTCGTAGTACGGGCTGAAAGCGATGCTGTTGCGCGACTGATAGGGCAGGGCATCGCCAGTGTTGTTTTCGCCGGCGGCATAGGTGTAGTTGGCGGTCAGGCCGAAGCCGCTGTCGCCGAACGGTTGCTGGAAGGAGATGTTGAAGCCTTTGACCTTGCCATCGCCAGCATTGCGCGGCCGCTGGATGCTGTAGCCGCAATAGCCATCGGCGGTACAGCCATTGCTGCCCACCAACTGCGCCCAGCTTTGCGGTGCGGTATCGCGCAATGCGTTGTACTGGCGCTCCACGCTGGCGCTGGTGTCGATGTAGTTGTCGATCTTCTTGTAGAACAGCGACCATGCCACCACCGCTTGCTGCGCGAAGTAATACTCGGCAGAGAGATTGAAATTCCAGGATTCGTACGGCGATAGCTCTGCATTGCCGCCGCTGCCGGTCAACGTGGTGTCGTTGAGAAAGGTGTTGTTGACCATCTGGTTGTACGGTGCCCAGGCGATGACCTTGGCCGCAGCGAAGCGGAACACCCAGTCGTCGCTGGTGTCGTACGAAAGCGTCAGCGAAGGCAGCAGAAAGTCCTCCTTGCGGGTGCGGGTCTGCCACAGGCTGTCCGCGTTGGCGAGCGAGGGCGTGCCGCTGTAGACGAAGCCGCTGCCTTCGCTCTTGGAATCCACATAGCGCACGCCCAGATTGCCGCGCAGCCCGCCGCCGGAGAAATTGAGCTGCGCATACGCTGCGTTGTTGATCTGCTGCAACGCCCACGTGTTGTTGAGGTAGCTGGCAGGATCGGGCGCGCTGTAGTCGACCGGGCTGTTGCGGATCCAGTTCAATACATTGTTGCGGCCTGCCTGCACGTGCTGGCCGTGATCGGGATAGAACTGCTGTAGATCGGTCAGCCCGATGGTGCCGACATCGGTCAGGGTGCCCGGGGTGACGCCGCCATATACATTGAGTTCGAAGCGCTCGTCATGCTTGCCGTGGCGCACGCCCAGCAGCAATTGATTGAACACGCCGTCGAACTGCAGATTGAAATCCAACTGGCCGTAGGTGTCCTTGCTCTCGGTGGAGAAGATGCCGTTGTTGCCGAACCAGCCGCCGGCCGAACCCCAGTTGGCGGGGTCACGTGCCGCTGCCGGATCGTCGAAGCGGATGCCGCGGCGGGTGTCCCAGCTGAAGCCGCCGTTGTAGAACGGCTCGATGAAGTATTGCGAGAGGTCCTTATTCTCGGATTTGCTCTGGCCGACCTGTCCATTCAAGCCCCAACCGTCGCCGCGGAAGGCGCCGCGCAAATCCAGCCCCTTGGTGGTCACTTCCGATTCGCGTACGTTGTTGTCGTAGATCACCGTGCCGCCGAGCGGGCTGGCATTGGCACTGGAATGGCCACTGGTGACCACCCCATTACGGACGCCGCCGAGCTGGTCGACCGCCGCCACCGTGCCGGGATTCCAGGTGAGAAAGCTGTACATCGACTGGTTGTAGTTGTCGAAGTTTTCGTTGATGTACAGACCGCTCAGATTGAACTCCAGCGCATCGTTGGGCTTGAGCTGCAGGTTGACCACGGCACTATCGCGCTCGCGATCCTGCTGGAACCAGGCTGCGTTAATCGAGTTCGGCACATCCGCCTCGGCAGGCACGCCACCTGCGGCATTGGCGAAGGTGCTGGCCGGTGCATAGCCGAATACTTCCATGCCGCGGCGGTCCACGCGTTCTTCGTAATGCTGCGCCGACACTGCGATGCCGAAGGTCTCGGCCGCGTTCTTCCAGCTATACAGCAGTGCCGCATTCGGTTTGCCCTGGCTGGCCTGGTTGCTGTAGCTGTAGCCGATGGAGGCAGCCACTTCATTGACCTTCAGATCTAAAGGCTGGCGCGTGTGCATCAGCACCGTGCCGCCCAGGCTGCCTTCGGTGAGGCGCGCTTCGGAGGATTTTAGGATTTCTGCACGGCCCAGGATCTGCGGGGCCAGCAAGGTGTAATCGAAACCGCGGCTGGGTTGTTCGCCATACAACCAGATCGCCTGCGCGACCGGGTGCCCGTCCAGGAACGACAGATTGAGGCTGGGGTCGGTGCCGTCGATACTCACGCGCTCGCCTTGCCCGAAGCGCCGGTCCAGGGTGACGCCGGGAATTTGCGAGAGCGCTTCGGCCACGTTGGTGCTTGGGAATTTGCCGATGTCTTCGGCAGTGATCGCCTCGGAAATACCAGTGTTGTTACGTTTGGTATCGAGCGACTTTTCCAGGCTGGCACGAATGCCGACCACCTGGACAGCGTCCAGGTCGGTGGCTTGCGTGCCAGCGCTTTCCTGGGCTTGCGCAGCGAATGCCAGCGACATTGCAATGGCGCCGGACAGCAGGGTGACGCTGTATTTCATGATGTCTCTCCTCATCACGCACAGGGATGGACGGCGGGCTGCTGCTCGCCGGATGCGGGGTCGTGCAAACGCGCGCTCGGGGTGGAGCGCGTGGTGGATCGCTTACGACACGTGGGTGTGGTGTTGCACATACCAGTTGGCCGCGCCAAGCACGCCCAGTTGCCCGTGCTCGACCAATTTGACCGGGATGCGTTCGAGTACTGCGCGCATGTTGCCCTTGGCCAGAAAGCGCTCGGCAAATGTGCTGCCGGCCAAGAACTGGCCGATCGTCGGCAGGAAGCCCCCAGCCAGATAGATGCCGCCGGCAGCGCCGTAGGCCAGCGCCATGTCGCCGACCGCGCTCCCTAGCAGGCCGCAGAAAAGCTGCAAGCATTCGCGCGCGAGTGCATCGTCTTCGTGCAGCGCTGCGTGCGTTACGGCGGCGGGCAGGTGATGACGCGGCATTGCGGCATGCAGCTCGCAGACCGCATCGTAGAGATGCAGCAGGCCCGGACCGGAGAGGACGTGCTCAAGTGGCAGATAGTGCCGGCCACGTAACAGGATCTGCAGCAATGCGTATTCTTGCTCGTGCGCGCTGGCCAGCGCGACCTGACCGGCTTCGGTGGCCAGCACGATCGCGCGTGGCTTGGCATCGATCCACACCGCGGCCCCCAAACCAGTGCCGGGGCCGACGACCAGAATCGGTCCGCTGGCGCGCGCGTGGCGCGGCGTCGGCCCGCTCAGTTGCAGCACGGCGCGTTGTTCCATCTGCGGTGCCGCGTAGGCGACTGCTTCGAAATCGTTGACCAATTGCACGTTGCGCACTGCCAGTGCGGCGCCGATGCGGCTGGGCGAGATCGTCCAGGGTAGGTTGTTGCTGATGAAGCTGCCATCGTCCAGCGCCACGCCGGCACTGGCGATCACCACTGCATCCACACCACGCCGTTGTTGCATGAAGTCCTCGAGGATGGCTTCCAGACTGGCGTGTTCGGCGCAGCGGTAGGTGCGGTAACGCGACATCTCGATGGCTGCGGCGCTGGCCTGCACTATGTGACCGAGACGCACATGCGTGCCGCCGACATCGGCAGCGATGAAGCTGGTAGCAACGGGCACAGCGTGTGAAGCAGAGGCGTCAGCGGAACCCGAAATCGCAGCCACATTCAGTCCTTTAGTCCGTCTGATCGGCCAATGCCGTCAGCGAGTAGGGGCCTGTGTAGAAGTTGGTGACAACGATGTCAATGGATCAGTCGGGTTGGATCGATCTTGATGGCGTACTCAAGTGCAAAAATGTGCTGCCTGACGTTGTCTGTGCGGACTTCGTTGCGCAAAGCGGACAAGTGCGTCCAACGTGCCTGAGTCGTTTGATGCGAAACGGGCTCGATAAGCGCGTGCGTTGTGCTCAGCCGACCGCCCCGTGTTTCGGCGGCTATCGCTACCCACCCACTTCAACGATTGCTTTAGCGCACGGCAGCACCGCTGGTCGCCCCAGGCAACGTGCTGCAGGCGGCGTTGTCGGTGGGCGGTGGCCGGGTGGGGTAACGCTGCTTGCCGAGCACATAGGCCTGGCTGGTGGCAACGAACCCATCCGCGTAGGTGGCTTCGACGAAGTACGCGTTCCAGCCGGCCTCCGGAACCTGCACCGGCACCGAGACCGTGCTGCCGTTGGTGAGCGCAATGGGCGTGGCGCTGTAGCGAATGCCGCAGGCATAGCGAAAGTCGCGCGCCTGCGGATTAGTCGCGCTCCACAGCTGCATCCGCGTTGGTCGCTCGGAGGAGCGGAAACGGATCTGCGGCGCCTTGCCCGGACGCAAGACATCGCTCACCTGCGGTAACGGGCGCTGCTTCTGCAGACGCGTGATAAATGGCGCCAAGGTGTCGACGATGGAGGCGCGGATGTTGTGCGCACTATTGGGCAGTGCGCGCAGCGCCTTGCTGCCCGGCAGCGCGTTGTAGAAGAATTGGGTGTTGTCCGGCAGGAAGAAATCGTCGCCGCTGGCATTGACGATGTACTTGGGCACTGCCAGCCGCTTGCGATATGGCGTGTGCAGATAGCTCAGCGGATCCTGCAGCTGCACCAGTTGCGCGAAGGCCGGGGTCTGCAGTTGTGAGGTGATTCCCTGCTTTGCATAGGCGTTGAACGCAATCGGCCAGTTGCCGCCATAAGTGTGGGACATATGCGCCAGCACTGCCGGCATGTTGAGGATGTCGATCACGAACGGCACCACCGCGTCTACGCGCTGGTCGGCGATGGTGGCGTGCCAGCTGGCCCAACCGCGTTTGGAGGCGCCGGCAAGGACGAAGCGATGGATTCGCAACGGTGCCAATTCGCGCTCGGCCAGGCTCATGGTGCGTGCAATCGCGGCCGCCATCGGCACATGCAGCGGCATGGTCTTACGCTGCTGCGGCGCTTTCAGAAACAGCGACCAGGTATAGGCCACACTGTCGTCTTCGCGACGTGGGTTGGCATCGCCTTGGTAGCTCAGTGCCTGGTTGGGAATATCGCTGAGCGCGACCACCACGGTACGGGTGCGCTGCGCTAACGCCGCCAGCGCCTCGGGTGGCAACTCGCTGGCCGGCTGCGCCGTACTGCCATCCACCGGATGACGCGTGCCGTTGGTTGAGATCACGACAGCGCGTGTGGGCAGCGCCTCTTTCGGCACGTAGATCGCCACGTCGTGCTGCCAGCGAGCCGGTGTGACCAGTTCTTCGGGCGACCAATCTTGCGAGGTCAGCAGGTAATCGCGCCGCTCGACACCGCCGACGCTGCTGGTGGCAACGCGCGTGTAGATCAGCGGTTGTTGTTCGATTGCATCGTGGTAACACACCAATGCCTGGCCGAAGCCCACCTCGGTTGCACGCGCGCAGCGCTCTACCGGTGATGCAGCAGCAACGGCTGCATCACCGGACGCGATACCTGCGAAAAACATCAGGGACGACAGCAAGGCGACGCTGCAACGGGTAATCGAGCGCATGCATATTCTCCGGATGTCGTGCGTCTGCCAGCGTGTTTGCGGGCAATCGCGCGGGGGCCGCGTGACCAGCAATCGCGTCAGCTAGGTGTGGTGGGCGCAGTGTGAGCAGGAGTGTACGTGCGGTACCTATCGATACCGGGCACAGCCCCCATCGCTGGCAAGCATGTGCTGCGCTTCCAGCTGCTGAGCGCGATGACTCAGTGCGCCGCTTCCCCTGCGCCAAGCGTCGTGAGTACGCGCCCACGTTTTCGGCTTGTCTGCCGGGATCAACGCTACTTGCGCATGCACTGCTCTGCAGCAAAGCGAAAAATCGGCAGCTGCAGTTACATGGTGCGGGCGCGACGCCCAGCACCAGCATTCGCGTAGTGCGTGCCAATTCCAAGCACGGCGACCGCCATCGGCAGCCGCGCGATGTTAGCTGCTGCGCTTACTTGATCCGCCGCACTTTGGCCGGTGTGTTGTAGCCCTCGATCTGCAGATACCACACGCCCACCAGGCCCGGCTTGATCTTGACCTTGGGTGCGTTCTTGCGCACGCCGGACAGACTGGCCGCATCGGTCTGCTCCCAGTCCTGACCGTTCGCCAGCGTGTAGACGCGCCCCTTCGAAAAGCCCTTGAACTCGCCAACCAGCGTGCTCTCGATTGGCTCCTTGCTGCCGAAGTCGAAGAAGCCGCGGTTCTTGATCATCACTTCCTGGCGGCCGGCTTCCTTGGCCTGTTCGACCACCACCGCGGCCTCCTTGGCCACCTTGCCCTGTAGCCAGTCATTGAGCGCAGTCAGTTCGCTGGCATTGAGCTTGTCCAGACCGGCGGCCTTGAACTGTTCGGCACTCATTTGCGACTGCAGATTGCCTTGCACCGCGCGTTGCGCCAGGGCGGGGGCGGCATGCAAGGCCAGGGTCAGGCAAACCAGCAAGGGAATGCGGCGCGCGAGCGACATGGAAGCCATCCGAGGAAGAAGAGGTGGCTAGTGTAGACGCTGTCGGCTCCGGCCGATGCGGCTTACTCCAGCGTGTCGGTGGTGGCTGGGGCCAGGCGTTCGGGGCGGCGGTAGATAAACGCCGGTGCCGGCGATGCCGCCTCACGCTCGGCGGTCGCGCGGATATGAGCATGCGCGGGCGACCGTTCGCACACCGGGTCCAGCGTGGCCGCATCGCCGCTCAGAGCCAGCGCCTGGCAGCGGCAGCCGCCCCAGTCGATCTCGCGCTTGGGGCAGCCCTGGCACACCTCCGGCATCCATGCGGTACCGCGGAAGCGCACGAATGCCTCGCCGTTGTTCCAGATATCGGCCAGCGAGCGCTCGCGCAGATTGTCGAAGCGCATGCCTTCGATGGTTTCGGCGGCATGGCAGGGCAGTACATCACCGCGCGGAGAAATATTGACGAAGCGCTGGCCCCAGCCGCCCATGCAGGGTTTGGGCTGGCGCGCGTAGTAATCGGGAGTGACGAAATCAATCGCCATGCGGTCGCCGAGTGCGCGCCGCGCCGTTTCCACCGCATCGATGGTGGCCATCAGTTGCTCGCGGCTTGGCATCAGCGCGGCGCGATTGCGCAGCCCCCAGCCGTAGTACTGGGTATGCGCCACTTCGATACGCTCGGCCTGCCATTCCAGTGCCAGCGCGATCATGCCCGGCACGCGCTCGGCATTATGGCGGTGCAGTACTGCGTTGATCGTCAGCGGCAGGCCGCGCGCGCGTACCGCAGCGGCAAAGTCGCGCTTCTTCGACAAGCTATTGCGGTAACCCGCAATGCGGTCGGCGCCGGCCGCATCGACGTCCTGCACGCTTAGCTGCACGTGTTCCAGCCCCGCAGCCTGCAGTTGGTCCAGCATCGGCTCGCCGCCAGCAACACCGGAGGTAATCAGATTGCTGTACAGCCCCAACGTGCGCGCGTGCGCCACCAACTCGGGCAGGTCTTTGCGCAGCATCGGTTCGCCGCCGGAAAAATGCGCTTGCAGCACGCCCATCTCGGCGGCCTGCTCCAGCAGCGAGCGCCAGCCGGCGGTATCCATTTCCTCACGCAGCGCGGCCAGCGCGATCGGGTTGGAGCAATACGGGCATGCCAATGGGCAGCGATGCGTCAGCTCCAACAACACCGACAGCGGTGGCGGCGCCGTGCTCATAGCCGCAGCAAGCGTTTCTGATGCAGGGTGCCGGTGAGTTCGATCACGTCGGCTTCGATATCCGCCGCATCCGCATCGAATTCTGCGGCCAGCTCCTGCGCGATCTGCGCCAGCGAGCGCGTGCCGTCATAGCGTTGCGTCACTACCAATGCGATCTCGTCCAGCTCGACCACGCGCTCGGGTGCTAGCAATACCCATTGGTTGCGTGCACGGTCGTGCTGCAGGCGCACGCCTGCACGCAAGGCCGGTTTGCTATCGCGGGTAATGTTGCTCACGCCGCAGCCCGGCTGGCGTTACGGTCTGGCACGAAGGCGTCCGGCCACACGATGCCCGGCGTGACGTAGGCCACATGCAATGCATCCAGTTGCGCCCACAGCACGGAGCACTTGAAGTGCAGGGCTGCCTTGACCAGCGCCTGCTTTTCGACCGTGTCGGCATGCTGCTTGACGTAATCGAGTGCAAAATCCGAATCGCGCGGCGCTTCGGTCAGGCGATGCGCGAAATAGGCCAGCGCTTCGGACGACACGAAGTCGTAATGCTTGAGCATGCCGGCCACGCGCTGGCCAATGATGTTGGGGGCGAACAATTCGGTCAGCGACGAGGCGATCGCTTCTAGCAGGCTTTTTTCGCGCACAAAGTGCAGGTAGGCCTGCACCGCAAAGCGGGTGCCCGGCAGCAGCGCGCGCCCGGATTCCACCAGCGTGCGGTCCAGGCCGAGCGCGTCGGTGAGGTGTAGCCAGCGCGCGATGCCGCCGTCGCTGGCGCTATTGCCGTCGTGGTCGAGAATGCGTTGCCGCCAGATCCGCCGCAGCGCCGGATCTTCCATGCGCGCCAGAATCGCGGCGTCTTTCAGCGGAATGCAGCGCTGGTATTCGAAGCGATTCAAGGCCCAGGCCTGCACCTGCCCACGACCAAGCTTGCCGTGGTGCAACAGCGCATGGAACGGATGCTGGTCGTGATACAGACGCGCGCCGATGGCACGCAGGTCTGCTTCCAGTTGGTCGGGGCTGAGCAGGGCGGTCACAGGGCGATCTCCAGGCCGTCGTGGGCAACTTCCCACCCGCTGGCACGCGCGCTGGCGAACTCGGGCGACTGGGTGTTGAGCACGGGATTGGTGGTATTGAGATGGATGAAGATTTTGCGCGCCACGTTCAACGGCGCGAACGCGGCAATGGTGCCGTCGGGGCCGTCGATACTCATATGGCCCATGCGTTGGCCGGTCTTCTGGCTGATGCCCAGTTGCACCATTTCGTCATCGCGCCACAGTGTGCCGTCGAAGAACACCAGCTCGGCGCCCTGCAGGCGCGCGCGCAATTCGTCGGTCATCGCAGCGCAACCAGGAATGTAATGCATGCGGTGCCGGCCATCGTCGATGGTGAGACCGAGCGTTTCTTCATTGGAGCCAGCCAGATCGCCGCCGCTGCGCGATTCCATAAACAACGGCACCTTGCCTGGCACAGAGAACGGGGTGAGCTGCAGCCCGCTCAATGCCAGCGGCGTGTCCAGCGCGAACGGCTGCCGGCTCACGTACTGCGGGCTCACGGCGTCGAAGATCGGATTCTGCGCAAGCAAGTCCAGCACGCGACTACTGGCATGCAGCGAAAACCGCTGGCTTTCGCGCATCGATAGCAGCCCGGCGATGTGGTCGATCTCGCCGCTGGTCAGCAGCACCGCCTCGATTGGCGAGTGGCGCAGCCCATGCTGCGGCCACAAGGCGGGTGTCGCGAGAATTTGCTGGCGGAAATCGGGAGAGGCATTGATCAGCACCCAGCGCGCGTCATCGGCGCTGACCGCAATACTGGCCTGTGTACGACGCTGGGCACCGTCTGCTTGCTGCCAGGCCCGCAAACTCGCGGGGGTGTGGCAATTCCACTGCGGGTGCCCACCGCCGGCCGCCGATCCCAAAACAATGATGCGCATGGACGGCTGTTACCTCATCTGCCGGCAACTGCCGGTCATGCATCAAACCAAAGGCGGCAAGCTGAGCGTGAAACGTGCAGGATCAAAACTCGCCGGAGACGTAGCAGTTGATTTCGGCGCCACAGTTGACTTCACGAACGACAGGTTTCTTCCAGGTCTTCATTGGGCTACCTCGCAGTTGGAAAACGTCCCTGGTTGCCGGATGCAACGAGCGACGTGGCCTGAGCATAGGCAGGCGGTTTGGCGCAGTTGTAAAGGGCATGTAAAAAGGTGCGTCGGTGCCGACTTTCGTTTGCGGCATTTTTCCGCCTTGCGGGCCGAGCAGTTACGAATCAAGACGTTGCCGGGTGAACCTGGCATAAGCACGAGCCCTGTCCCGCGCGGTGATCGCCGCACCCAGACGCGTTGTGGAGAAGGTGACGCGCACGTTACCGTAGTCGTCAGCCACCTGTTGTTGCCCCCACCGTGTCCACTGTTGTGACCAGTTCCTCATTCGATCGCCTGCAGGCATTGCTGCAGCGCCCCGCTGTGGCCTCGATTGCGCCGGCGTTGCGCGAGGCGTTGGCGCGTGCCTGGCAGGAGCTGCCGCCCGCGCAGACCGACAACGTGCCGTGGGCCTTGCTCGGCGACACCCTGGATGCACTGGCGCTGCTATCTGCCGACGAGGCCACCCTGGTCGCGGCGTTGCTGTTCGACTTGCCCGCCTTACGCGGCGCGATTGCCGACCTGCCATGGCAGCCGGCGGAGCGGCGGGTGGCGGTGGAAGGCCTGCTGGACGGCCTGGATGCAGCCGATCAGGTCTGGGCGCTGCATGCCGGGCGCGAGGCCGGACGCAACAGCGAAGGGTTGCGGCGGCTGCTGCTCTCCATCATCCACGACCTGCGCGTTGTGCCGATCCTGCTGGCACGGCAGCTGTCGCGCATGCGCGTGGCCGACCGTCTCAGCGAAGAGCAGCGTCGCGCGCTGGCCCAACTCACGCGCGACATCCATGCGCCGCTGGCGAACCGTCTGGGCATCTGGCAGGTGAAGTGGGAGCTGGAAGATCTGGCATTCCGCCACCTGGAGCCGGAGACGTATCGCCGCATCGCCCGCGAAGTGGACGAAACCCGCGTGGCGCGCGTGCGCTATCTGGAAGCGGTCAAGCGCACCTTGTCGGCGGCGCTCGCCCAGCAGGGCCTGGGCTCAGAGGTGAGCGGGCGGCCAAAACACATCTACAGCATCTGGCGAAAGATGCAGAAGAAGCGGCTGTCGTTCGATCAGCTGTACGACATCCGCGCAGTGCGGGTGATGGTCGACGATGTGGCGGCCTGCTACGCCGCGCTGGGCGCGGTGCATTCGCTGTGGGCACCGGTGCCGAGCGAGTTCGACGATTACATCGCCCGGCCCAAGGCCAACGACTATCGCTCGCTACATACCGCGGTAGTCGGCCCGGAAGGGCGCACGATCGAAATCCAGATTCGTACCCACGAGATGCACGCTCAGGCCGAACTCGGCGTGGCTGCGCACTGGAAATACAAGGAAGGCGGCAAGGGCGGCGAAAAAGCTTTCGACCGCAAGATTCTGTGGATGCGCCAGCTGTTGGAACAGGTGCAGGAAGGCGAGCATGGCGAGCTGGCCGGCGCGCTGGATGCCGAGCTGATCGAAGACCGCGTGTATGCGTTGACTCCGAAGGGCGAGGTGATCGATCTGCCGCAAGGCGCCACGCCGCTGGATTTTGCGTATCACGTGCACACCATGGTCGGGCATCGCTGCCGCGGCGCGCGCGTCAACGATCGCATCGTGCCGCTGACCTACCGGCTGCGCAGCGGCGACCGGGTGGAAATCATGACCGCCAAGGAAGCCGACCCGCGCCGCGACTGGCTGCTGGCGTCCAATGGCTTTCTGGCCAGCGGGCGTTCGCGCGACAAGGTGCGCGCCTGGTTCCACAAGCTGGACCGCGCGCGCAACGTACAAGCGGGCAAGGACCTGCTTGATCGCGAACTCAAGCGCCTGGGCCTGCAGCATGCGGATCTGAGTGTCGCCACGCGCAAATTCCACGCCGACAACATCGACGATTTATATATCCAGGTAGCGTTGGGCGATACCGGCCCGAACCAGGTCAGCCGTGCGTTGCTGGAAGCCGAACGTGCCGCCTCGCAGCCGGCGGTACCGGCGCCGCCGCGGCCGACCGCGCGCCGCGATGGGCTGGGCAAATCCAAATTCACCGTGGAGGGCGTGGGCAACCTGCTGGTGCAGCTGGCCCGCTGCTGCCAACCGGTGGCGGGCGAGCCGATTGCCGGCTACCTCACCCGCGGCCGCGGTATCACCGTGCATCGCACCGATTGCGCGGCATTGGCGCGCCTGGCCGCCGCCCACCCACAGCGGGTGTTGCCGGTGGAGTGGGGCAAGGCCGGCAGCGGCTACGAGGTGGATGTGCAGGTGCGCGCGGTAGACCGGCGCTGGCTGCTCAAGGACATCACCAACCTGATCGCCCAGCAAGATGCACACGTGTTGGAAATCAATAGCGACAACGTGCGCGACACGGGCAGGGCGCAGCTGCGCTTGCGCTTGAAGGTCAGCGATTACGACCAACTGTCCGGTCTGCTTGGCAAGCTGGATGCGTTGCCGGGCGTGAGCGAGGTGCGGCGGCTGGGCTGAGTGCGCGGACACTCTTGCTGGCGCTCATCGATTGAAAACAAACAGCGCATAGGGGACGTGCGTTGTGCTTGCCTGACGATTCCCGATTCCCGATTCCCGATTCCCGATTCCCGATTCCCGAATCCCGAATCCCGATTCCCGATTCCCGATTCCCGATTCCCGATTCCCGATTCCCGAATCCCCAAGAGCCCACACCGTCTTCGCAACCCACACCGCTACCATAAGGCGGTGAACGCGTCCCCGTCAGGTCGCGCCAAGGATGGACGCCACCGCATGTCTTTGCTCCCGCGCTGGGTCAGATCGCCCCGCCTTTGGGCTCCACTGCGCAGTCGTGCGCTCTGGCGCGTGGTGCTGGCGTTGGGCGCCTGTCTGCTGCTAACCGTGGTCGTGCTGCGCAAGCCGCTGGCCGATTGGCTGTGGCCTGACACGCGCATCCAGCAATTGCTGCAGCGGGGCGATGCGGCGTTGGCGCGCGGCCAGCTCAGCGCCGCCAATGGCAGCGGTGCGCGCGAATTGTTCGCTGCCGCGCTTGCGCTGGATAGCGACCGTGGGGAGGCGCGTGGGGGGCTGGCGCGGACCGGTGCTGCTGCAGTGGTGCAGGCACGTGCTGCAGTCGCAGCCGGCGATGCCGCAGCAGCGCAACGCGCGCTGGCGCTGGCCACCGCCCTGGAAGCGCCGCAGGCGCAGATCGCCCCGGTGGCCGCGCGGCTGCGCGCGCTGCAGGCGCGCCGGGTCGGCCTGGATGCCTTGTTGGCGCAAGCGGCGGTGGCCCAGCAGCAAGGCCGCCTGGACGGCACGCCCGACAGCGCGCTGCCGCTGTACCAGCGCATCCTGGCCCTGGCGCCGGACCGCACCGACGCGCTGGAAGGTCGCGAAGACGCTTTGACCGATCTGTTGGCGCAGGCGCGCCACGCATTGGCGCACGATGCGCTCGGTGAGGCGTCGGCATTGCTGGCCGCGGCCAAGCGTTACGACGCCGGGCATGTCGACATGCCGCTGACGGAAGGTCAGTACCACCGCGTGCTGGAACAGCGCCGTCAACGTGCGCAGGCCTTGCTGCGCCGTGGCCGCCTGGCCCCGGCTGCGCGCGATTTCAACGCGGTACTGGCGGCTGAGCCGGACGATGCAATCGCCCAGCGGGGCCTCGATCAGGTGGCGGACGAGTACGCCGCACAAGCTAGCCGGCAAGCGGCGGATTTCCACTTCGACGATGCCCTGCAATCGTTACGTCAGGCGCAGTTGCTGGTGCCGGGCGCCACATCGATTGTGCAAGCCGAGCAGGCGATTGCGCGCGCGCGCGATGCTCAACGCGGTCCAACTGCGGGCCTGTCGCGCGGCACCCGCGAGCGCCGTCTGCGGGCATTGCTGCAGCGCGTTGCCGATGCACAAACGCAGCAGCACTGGATGACCCCGCCTGGCGCCAGCGCCTACGACGCCGTACGCGCCGCGCAAGCGCTGGCACCGCGCGATCCGCGTGTGCTGCAGGCTGCTGCGCGCGTGGTGCCGGCCAGCCAGCGTTGTTTCGAGGACGAGCTGCGCAACAACCGCCTGCGTGCTGCGCGTGGGTGTCTGGATGCCTGGCAGGCGCTGACGCCGAATGCCGACGCGCTGGCCGGGGCGCGTCGCCGCCTTGCACAACGCTGGGTTGCGGTCGGAAGCGAACGACTTGGTCAGGAGGACGCCGCATTCGCCCGCCGTGCGCAGGACGAAGCGCACCAACTCGATCCCGAACTCCCGGAACTGGCCGAGTTCACGCGGCGGGTCAAGGCTGTCGCCGAGCAGCATTGAACGATTGCTGGCGGTGTTGGCAACGTCAGAGTCTGTCCAACGTGCAGCTCAGTCGATGTTTTAAAGGCACACTTCTGTATCTCAGTTGCAGCGAGCGTGCGCAATGCGCGCGCGAGACATGTTCATGCACCCTGACATGCTTTTCAGCCTCTAATTAGTTGTCCCTGAAAAATCCCCTTCAAGCGCCCCGTGCCGTCTGTGACAGCGGCACGTGGCTAAAGGATGGCCATTCCATCGCCCGCATCCAGGCACGCAAAAACGCGATCCAGCGCAGCAGCCAGCG
>NZ_JSBW02000034.1 GCF_000772705.2 Xanthomonas vasicola | reverse complement strand
GCATGAGCGTGAGCACAGCCATGATCCGCAGCAGTGGCAAGTCCCGATGAAGCCCGATGCCCAGAAAGCGGCCGATAAACTGCCCTCCCTGCATGACGACCCGGAAGCATTCCTGGACCGCATGTTGGCCGCCGGACAGAACGATGACCGCGATCAGTTCCGTCTGATGACCCAGATCCTGGCCAATGAACCAGCCGGCCGCGCGTTGCGCGCCGAGGCCATCGACACGGTGAATCAGCAGGAACAGCAGGCAGCGCAGCAGGCGATGCTGGCACAGCAACAGCAACAGCAACAGCAGCAGGAAACGGTGCGCATCGGTGGGCGCAGCATGTAACAACGGGCAGCAACAAAGGCAGGATGCACAATGGATACAAAAGACCCACTGACGTTGGTCAACAAGACCGCCGCACTCATGGAGCAGTTCGAGCGCCGCTGCAGCGACATCGAGCAACAGCAACGCCGCCTTGCACAGCAGCTGGAACAGGCGACGCAGTCGTTGCCGGGCGTGATGACCCGGTCGGCAGAGCAGACCTTGCAGCGCGTTCCCGACACGTTGGTGAGAAATGTGCAGCAAGGGATGGACCAGTCGGTGGCCGGGTTCGAGAAACGGCTGCAGCAGGCCGGCCGCTTGATCGCCGAAGGGGCGCAATCGCTGTCCGATCAACTCACGCGTATCGAGCGGGCGCAGCGCCTGTTGCTGTGGAAAGGCGCCGCGGTGGTGGTCGGAAGCCTGCTGGTGTTGCTGGGCGGCGGCGGATGGTTGCTGACCCGTTATCGCCAGCAAATCGAAGACAACCAAGTGCGTGCGGAGTTGCTGCGCGCCTACAACGCCGCCGACGTGACGCTGTGCAACGGCCAGCTCTGCGCTAACGTGGAGACCAAGGGCCGGTCCTACGGCGATCGCCGGCAATATCGGCAGGTCAAACCGCGCTGATTCCGGCGCCGCCGCCCCGGGTGATGCGCCCCGCGGTTTCAGGCATCACGGGCGACGTGCGTGCGATTGTGTCGCTGTCGGCGATACCGTGCACCGCCGCTGCGCAGGAGCGCATTGCGATGGATCCGGTTCCGGCTCCGCATGGCTGCGGCCCCGGTATGAACATCCACGCCGGTTGCCGTGGTCGTCCGGTGACGCCGCGTTTCAAGACTGGCCAGGCGCCTTCATCAATTGAGTGAAATGACTGGGGCGTGCCAGTAGATCGCGCGCGGTGCTCCTTTCCCGCTCTAAATCAAGCGCGCTGGTTATCCACTCCACCGGGATGTTCTGCGTAAATGTGCTCAGGTCGGAAAAGTTGAAGAGCTCACCAAGGTCGAGCAGTTGCTGGTGGATGGATACAAAAAATCCGATGCCAGGGGCTGGCATCGGATTCTCGGTGACACAGTTGCTTCAGTGAACAGCATTACGGCAGTGCCGGGGCTGTTGGTTGCAGCAAATGCCTGACTCAGCGATCCGGGCGGTGGGTTCCACCTTCGTTCTCAACGGCCAGATATTCCTTGGACTGCTCGTCCAGCTTGTCGCCCAGCATGCGGCGCACCACTACGAAGAACAGCGGGATAAAGATCACGCCGAGCACGGTGGCGAACACCATGCCGCCAATCACGCCGGTACCGATGGAGTGACGTGAGTTGGCGCCGGCACCGGTGGAGATGGCCAGCGGCAACACGCCCAGGATGAACGCGAACGAGGTCATCAAAATGGGGCGGAAACGCAGATGCGCCGCTTCCAGCGTGGCCTCGCGCAGCGTCTTGCCTGCCGCACGCTGCTCCACTGCGAATTCCACGATCAGGATCGCGTTCTTCGCCGCCAGACCAATCACCGTGATCATGCCGATCTTGAAGTACAGATCGTTCGGCAAGCCGCGCAGCATCGAGAAGGTGATTGCACCCAGCACGCCGATCGGCACCACCATCAGCACCGCGACCGGAATCGACCAGCTTTCATAAAGCGCGGCCAGGCACAGGAAGACCACCACCACCGACAACGCCAGCAACAGCGTCGCGGCATTACCGGCGATGATTTCCTGGTACGACATGCCGCTCCAGTCGAAGCCGAAGCCCGGTGGCAGATCGTTGTTGACGATATCTTCCATCGCGCTCATCGCCTGGCCGGAACTGCCGCCCGGGGCCGGGTTGCCGACGATGTTCACGGCGGAATAGCCGTTGTAGCGGTTCAACGCAGGCGATGCGTAGTTCCACTCGACCTTGACCACGTTGCTCAGCGGAATCATTGCCGGCTGACCGTCGGCGCCGGTGGCGGTGGCGCTGGGGCTGAAGAAGTTGCGCAGCGACTCGGGGCCGACACGGAACTGATCGTCGGCACGCATGTTGACGCGCTTGATGCGGCCCTCGGCGAAGTAGTCGTTGACGTACACCGGCGCCAGCATCAGCTGGATCGAGCTGTAGATGTCGCTGACATCCAGGCCCATCGATTGCGCCTGTACGCGGTCCACGTGCAACTGCAGCTGCGGCGAGTTTTCCAGGCCGTTCGGGCGTACGCCGACCAGGGTGTCCTGTTTTTCCGCCGCCTTGCCGAGCACGATGTTGCGTGCCTGGATCAGCGCTTCCTGGCCGGCACCGGAACGGTCCTGCAGCCACATGTCGAAGCCGCCGAACTGGCCCAGACCCTGCACGGTAGGCAGGTTGACCACGAAGATCTGCGCGCCCTTGATGCCATAGAAGGCGCCATTGAGTTGCTGGATCAACTGCTCGGCCGTGACGTCACGCTCTTCCCACGGCTTGAACCGGATGAAGCCCATACCCACGTTTTCGCCCGAACCCAGGAAGCTGAAGCCGGCGATCTGCAGCATGCCTTCCACGGCCGGCTGCTTCTCCAGCACCGCACGCATCTGCGCGAACGCTTCGTTGGTGCGGATCTTGGTCGCGCCTGGCGGCAACTGCACGATGGCCACCGCAAAACCCTGGTCTTCTTCCGGCAGGAAGCTGCCCGGCATACGGGTGAACAGGAAGCCGCACAGCACCACCAGCGCCACGAACGCGATCATCCACGGCGGCGAGCGCTTGAGGGTGTGACCGACCACGCCGACATAACGGTGCGCCAGCTTGTCGTAGTACTTGTCGAAGGTGCGGTAGACCCAGTTCTTCTTGGTGGAATGGGTCGACTTGAGGAACGCGCCGCACAGTGCCGGGGTGAAGCTCAACGCGAGGAATGCGGAGAAGCCCATCGACATGGCGATGGTGAGCGCGAACTGCTTGTAGATCGCACCCGATGCGCCGGGCTGCAGCGAGGAGGGGATGAACACCGCTGCCAGCACCACGGTGATGGCCACCACCGCGCCTGTGATCTGAGTCATCGCCTTCTGGGTGGCCGCTTTCGGCTCCAGATGCTCTTCGCTCATGATGCGTTCGACGTTCTCGATCACCACGATCGCATCGTCCACCACGATGCCGATCGCCAGCACCATCGCAAACAGCGTCAGCTGGTTGATGGTGAAGCCGATCATGTACATGCCGAAGAAGGTACCCAGCAGCGCGACCGGAATCACCAGCGTGGGAATCACGGTGGCGCGGAAGTTCTGCAGGAACAGCAGCATCACCAGGAACACCAGCACGATCGCTTCCACCAGCGTGTGGACCACTTCCTCGATGGAGATGCGCACGAAGGTGGTCGATTCGTACGGCGCAAACCAGGTCACGCCCTGCGGGAAGGTCGGCTGCAGCTCGTCGAGCTTGGCGCCGACCGCCTCAGACACGTTCAATGCATTGGCGCCCGGCAACAGCTGGATACCGAAAGCACCGGTGGGTTTGCCGTTGTACTGGGTGTCGAAGCCGTAGTTGCTCGGCCCGACGGTGACGCGTGCAACGTCTTTCAAACGCACCGTGGCGCCGTTGTTGTCGGTGCGCAGGATGATGTTTTCGAACTGCTCGGGCGAGCTGAAGCGGCCTTCTGCCGACACCGTGGCGGTGAAGCTGATGCCTTCCGGGGTGGGGTCGGCGCCCACCGAACCGGCAGCGAACTGCACGTTCTGGTTACGCACCGCGGTCAGCACCTGGGTGGCCGACAGGTTGTAGCCCTGCAGCTTCTCCGGGTTCAACCAGATGTTCATCGCGTACTCGGCGCCGAACTGGTTGGTGCTGCCCACGCCGGGCACGCGCGAAATCTGCTCGAGCACGCGCGAACCGACGATGTCGTTGAGCGCGTCGCGGTCAATCGACGGGTTGTCCGAACGCAGGGCGGCCACCATCAGGAAGCCGGCGTTGGCCTTGGCCACCACCACACCCTGCTGGGTCACTTCCGACGGCAGACGCGGCGTGGCCAGCGACACCTTGTTCTGCACCTGCACCTGCGCAATATCCGCGTCGGTGCCGGTTTCGAAGGTCAGCGTGATGGTCACGCGGCCGTTGGCGGCCGAGGACGAGTTGAAGTACAGCAGGTGGTCGATACCGGTGAGCTGCTGCTCGATAACCTGGGTCACCGCTTTTTCGGCGGTGTCGGCGCTGGCGCCGGGGAAGTTGGCGGTGACGGTGACCTGCGGTGGGGCGATCGTCGGGTAAGACTCGATACCCAGATTCAGGATCGAGATCACGCCTGCAAGCGAGATCAGGATCGCCACCACCCATGCAAAGACCGGGTGTTCGATAAAAAACTTAGGCATGTCCGGGTTCCGTCACTGCTGCTTGGACTGGGAGTCGGCCGGTTGCGCGGCCGCATCCTGCTTGGGCTGTTGCTGAGCGGCCGGCGCCGCTGCATCGGCCTTGTCGGCAGCCGGTGCGGCCTGCGCATCGCCACCCTGGGCTGCTGCGGCAGGCGCCGCACCCGGTGCACCCGGCTGGCCGACTTGTGCCGGCTTGTTCGGATCCCACGGCACGCCCTTGGCGGGCTGCCCTTCCTTGGCCTTTTGCACGCCATCGACGATGACCTGGTCGCCCGGGGTCATGCCGCCGGTGACGATCCACTGGCCCTTCTGCTGGCCGTCGACGGTAAGGTTCTTGCGTACCACCTTGCCGTCCTTGCCCAGCACCAGGGCATAGGGTCCGGCGGCATCGCGTTGCACCGCCTGCTGCGGCACCAGGTAGGCATTGTTGCGTTGGCCTAGGCTCGCCTTGAAAGTCACGAACGCGCCCGGCAGCAGCGATTGTTCGGGGTTGGGCAGGGTTGCGCGTAGCGACACCGCACCGGTGCTCGGTTCCACCGTCACCGCAGACACGTCCAGCGTGCCGGGGTGTTGGTATTGCGTGCCGTCGCCCAGTTCCACGTTGATGGTGGATTTGCCGTCGCCGCTGAGCTGCACGTTGCCGCTGCTCTGCGCCTGACGCAGGGCGGCCAGTTCTTCGCTGCTCATGGCGAAGTTCACGTACAGCGGGTCGATCTGGTCGACCGTGGTCAGCAGGGTGGCTTCACCGGCACCGACCAGCGCGCCTTCGGTTACGCGCTGGATGCCGGCGCGGCCGGTGATTGGCGAGGTGACGCTGGCGAAGCCGAGCTGGATGCGCGCCGCTTCCACCGTGCCGCGCGCCTGTTGCACGTTGGCGCCGGAAGAACGCTCGTTGGCTTCGGCGGTGTCGATGTCGGCACGCGAGACGTACTGCTGCGGCGCCAGGCTGCGCGCACGCGTCGCGGCGATCTTGGCGTTGGTGTAGGTCGCTTCGGCGGCAGCCAGCTGGCCCTGTGCCTGCAGCAACGTGGCCTTCAGCTGTGACGGATCTATCTGGAACAGCGGCTGGCCTTCGGTGACGTTGGCGCCTTCGGTGTACAGGCGCTTGAGCACCACGCCGTCCACGCGTGCGCGCACATCGGCCGAGCGGTACGCCGACAGGCGGCCGACCAGGTCGCGTTCCAGCGGCAGCGTCTGCGGCTTCATCTCCAGGACCGACACTTGCGGCGGCGGTGGTGCCTGCTGTTGTTCGGGCTTGCTGCAGGCAGCGAGCGCCACGGTGATGGCACAGGCCAAGCCGAATGAGCGGAGCGGGGCAATCATCAGGAGGAACTCCGTTAGGGTCTTGAAGTGAGAAAAGAGGGGGGGGCCAGCGTCGGCGCGGCAGGTGCTGGAGCAAACGCACGCAAGAAAGTGTCCACGGCGAATTGCGCCCACTGCTGCCTGGCGGGGAGGCCGGCGCGATGGGGAACCTGAAACCGTTGGCGGTCGAAATCCAGCCCGACAATCATGCTCAGTAACAATTCGGCCATGAAGTGCGGATCGTCATGTCGCAGCTGGCCCGCTTCGATCGCCTTTTCGAAGCGATGCGCCAGGCGCTGCTGCATGCCGACCACGCCGTCGTGGAAGATCTGCTGCGACTGGTCGGGGAACCGGTGCGACTCGGCTTCGACCAGACGGCAGGTCTGTAGCACATCGGGGTTGTTCAAACGGCCAAGATGTGCCACCGCGAAGGCCAGCAGATCGGCGTGGAGATCGCCTGAGACCGTGCCCAGCGGCCCTGCTGCCAGATGCACGTGGTCCTGCAGCACATCGCGCAGCAGATTTTCCTTGCAGCCGTAATAGCTGTACAGGGTCTGCTTGGAGCAACCGGCCCGTTCGGCCACCGCGTCCATGCTCAAGCGCATTCCACGCTCGGCCAGCAGTGCATGCACAGCCGCATGGATACGGCGGTCGCAGTCCGAACGCCTGGCAGCACGGTGGGGACGAGTGGTCATGGCGGTAGACTATACCGTCCAGTTTAGTTTTTAAACAGGCTTGACGGTCGCGGTTTTGTCTGCACAACGCCTTACGTGCCAAGCACTCGACCGGACTTTGCCGGGTGTGGCGATCCAACTTCGGCACCGCGCTGCCTTGTTCCACACATTACACAGCTGTAGTGCTTTTGCGCGCTGCCATGGATCACGACGGGCCGCATATTTGCGCTATGCAGCAAGGCGTCGTCATCGCGCACCGGTACAATTCAGGTTTTCCACCGAGCATTCCAGCTCTACTCATGACAGCCAAGAAAGCCGTTTCGAAATCGTCCACCACTTCGCTCAAACTGGTCGCCGAACGTGCCGTCCCCGTGCTTGCCACCGAACCGCAGGCGGTCACCCTCGAGCCGGTGTTTGCCGCGATGCGCAAGCGCTACCCGACCGCACGCCAGGGCGAAGTCCAGGCGTTCGCCGCCGACTTCTACCGGCGCATGGAGGAGGACGAATTCCCGAACCATCCGCCGGAGCAGTGGGCGGCGTTGGCGGCGGACATGCTGGAATTTGCACGTGCGCGCAAGGCCGGTACGGTCAATGTGCGGGTGTTCAACCCCACCTTGAAGAGCCACGGCTACGAGTCGCCGCATACCCTGCTGCAGATCGTCAACGACGACATGCCGTTCCTGGTGGATTCGGTCAGCATGACCCTGGCGGACCTGGGCATCGGCGTGCACGTGCTGGGCCATCCGGTGCTGCGCATCGCACGCGACAAGGCAGGCAAGCTGACGGCAGTGGGCGAGGGCAAGAGCGAGTCGCTGATGGTGCTGGAGATCGACCGCCAGCCGCCTGAAGAAATGCCCAAGCTGGAAGCAGCAGTGCGCAAGGTGCTGGCCGAAGTGCGTGCCATCGTGCAGGACTGGGCCGCGATGCGCGAAAAGATGGTGATGCTGGCCGATGACCTGGCCACCCGCCGCCTGCCGATTGACGACATCAGCCGCCACGAGGCGCAGGAATTCCTGCGCTGGGCGGCCGCCGACCATTTCACCTTCTTCGGCTACCGCGAATACCGCGTGGAGAAGCAGGACGGCCAGGACGTGCTCGCACCGGTGGAAGAAACCGGCATGGGCCTGATGCGCGGCCGCGACACCTCGCCGGCACGCCCGGTGACCACGCTGGCGGCGCATGGCTTGAACGCGTCGTCCAAGCTCAAGGACGCGTTGATCCTGACCAAGACCAATGCGCGTTCGCGCGTGCACCGGGTTGGCTACATGGATTACATCGGCATCCTGGAATTCGATGCCAAGGGCCGTATCGTCGGCGAGCAGCGTTTCCTGGGCCTGTTCACCTCCAGCGCCTACAACCGCCGCCCGTGGGAAATTCCGTTGGTGCGTCAGCGCCACGAATATGTGATGAGCAAGTCCGGGCTGACCCCGAGCAGCCATAGCGGCAAGGCGCTGCGCCATATTCTTGAAACGTTGCCGCGCGAAGAGCTGTTCCAATCCAACGAAGAAGAACTGTATCGCACCGCGATCGGCATTCTTGGCCTGCAGGAGCGGGTGCGTAGCCGCATGTTCCTGCGCCGCGACAAGTACAGCCGCTTCATCTCCGCCTTGGTCTATATCCCACGCGAGCGCTTCAATACCGACGTGCGTCTGCGCATCGAAGGCCTGTTGAAGGACGCGCTGCACGGGGAATACATCGACTCCAGCGTGGTGCTGGGCGAATCGCCGCTGGCGCAGCTGCATTTGATCGTGCGTCCCAAAAGTGGCGAGGCGCTGGAATTCGACACCACCGAGCTCGAATCGCGCTTGGCGCATTTGCTGCGCAACTGGCGCGATGCGCTGCGTGAGGCGCTGGTGGCGCGTCACGGCGAAGCCAATGGCCTGCGTATGGCGGCCAACTTCGGGCGTGCGCTGCCAGCCGGCTATATCGAAGATTCGTCGATTGAATCGGCGGTGTCGGACGTCGAACACCTGGCCTCGCTGGATGGCCCGGACGATCTGCATCTGAGCCTGCAGGAAATCCGTCGCGACGACGCGCGCCTGGATGCGGGCGAAGGCCTGCGCCTGAAACTGTATCGCCAGCTCGACGACATTCCGTTGTCCGATGCGATGCCGATGATGGAAAACATGGGCTTGCGCGTGATCTCCGAGCGGCCGTATCGGCTGCAAGTGGGCGAAACGCCGGTCTATATCCAGGATTTCGAGGTCGAATCCACTGCCGGCAAGATCAATGCCGCACATGCCGATGCCGGTTTTGGTGAAGCCTTCGAGCGCATCTGGAACGGCCATGCCGAGAACGATGGTTTCAATCGCCTGATCCTGGCGGCCGGCCTGCATTGGCGCCAGGTCGCGCTGTTGCGCGGCTACTGCAAGTACTTGCTGCAGACGGCAGTGCCGTTCTCGCAGGCCTATGTCGAAGCCACGTTCACCCGGTACCCGTTGCTGGCGCGTTTGCTGGTGGAGTTGTTCGAAGCGCGTTTCGACCCGTCCACCGGCAGCGAAACCAAGGCGCAGATCTTCGCCGGCCAGGAGCGCCTGCGCGAAGCACTGTCTGCATTGGCAGGCGGCGACGACGCTACGCTCAAGGCCCTGGACTCCGTGCTGGAAGCGCGCGGCGGCGGCCGCGATGCGCAGCAGGAGGCCACCCGCGCCACCTTGCTGAAGTTGATGGACCGCGTCTCCAGCCTGGACGAAGACCGCATCCTGCGCAGCTTCATGGATGTGATCGATGCGACCTTGCGCACCAACTACTACCAGACCGACAAGAGCGGCAAGCACCCACACTGCATCAGCTTCAAGCTGGATTCGGCGCGCGTGCCGGACCTGCCCAAGCCACGTCCGTATCGCGAAATCTTCGTGTACGGCCCGCGCGTAGAGGGCGTGCATCTGCGCTTCGGCGCGGTGGCGCGTGGCGGCCTGCGCTGGTCGGACCGCCGCGAGGATTTCCGTACCGAAGTGCTGGGCCTGGTGAAGGCACAGATGGTCAAAAACACCGTCATCGTGCCGGTTGGCGCCAAGGGCGGTTTCTACGTCAAGCGCTCACCGGTCGGTGGCGACCGTGATGCGATCCAGGCAGAAGGCATCGCCTGCTACAAGTTGTTTATCCAGGGCCTGCTCGACATCACCGACAACATCGTCGGCGGCAAGATCGTGCCGCCGCCGCAGGTAGTGCGCCACGACCAGGACGACCCTTACCTGGTGGTCGCGGCCGACAAGGGCACTGCGACGTTCTCCGACATTGCCAATGGTTTGGCGTTGGATCACGGCTTCTGGCTGGGCGATGCGTTCGCCTCCGGTGGCTCGGTGGGCTACGACCACAAGGGCATGGGCATCACTGCACGTGGCGCGTGGGAATCGGTCAAGCGCCACTTCCGCGCCATGGGCCGCGATTGCCAGAGCCAGGACTTCAGCGTGGTCGGCATCGGCGATATGTCCGGCGACGTGTTCGGCAACGGCATGCTGCTCTCGAAGCACATCCGCCTGCTGGCCGCGTTCGATCACCGCCACATTTTCCTGGATCCGAGCCCGGATCCAGCGGTGTCCTTCGCCGAGCGCGATCGCTTGTTCAAGCTGCCGCGTTCCAGCTGGGCCGATTACGACGCCAAACTGATCAGCGCCGGTGGTGGCATCTATCCGCGCACGCTCAAATCCATCGACATCAGTGCACCGGTGCGCCAAGCGTTGGGGCTGGACGCCAACGTCAAGCAGCTTTCTCCGAACGAGCTGATGAACGCCATTCTCAAAGCGCCGGTGGACTTGTTTTGGAATGGCGGCATCGGCACCTACGTCAAGGCAGCCAGCGAATCGCATACCGATGTGGGCGATCGCGCCAATAACGGCCTGCGCGTCAATGGCGGCGAGTTGCGCTGCAAGGTAGTGGGCGAGGGCGGCAACCTGGGCCTGACCCAGCTGGGCCGCATCGAAGCGGCGCAAACCGGCGTGCTGCTCAACACCGACTTTATCGACAATTCGGCCGGCGTGGACACCTCCGATCACGAGGTGAACATCAAGATCCTGCTCAACGACATGGTGCAGGCCAAGAAGCTCACCTACGACGCGCGCAATAAGCTGCTGGCGTCGATGACCGACGAAGTGGCCGACCTGGTGTTGTGGGACAACTACCGCCAGAACCAGGCCATCAGCTTGATGGAGCGCATGAGCGTCAAGCGCCTTGGCTCCAAGCAGCACTTCATCCGCACGCTGGAACTGCAGGGCCTGCTCGACCGTCAGATCGAATTCCTGCCGTCCGATGCTGAGCTCTCCGCACGCAAGGCGCGTGGGCAGGGGCTGACCCGGCCGGAGCTGTCGGTGCTGTTGTCGTATTCCAAGCTGGTGGCGTTCCAGCAGCTGCTGGAATCAGACATTCCCGAAGACCCGTACCTTTCCAAGGAATTGCAGCGCTACTTCCCGCAGCCGCTGCAGAAGAAGTACGCCGATGCGATGGAGCGCCATCGTCTGAAGCGTGAAATCATCGCCACCGCGGTGACCAATACCACCATCAATCGCATGGGCGCCACCTTCCTGATGCGCATGCAGGAAGACACCGGCCGCAGCATCGGCGAGGTCGCCAAGGCCTACACCATCAGCCGCGAAACGCTGGATGCGCGCGCGCTGTGGACGCAGATCGATGCGCTGGACGGCACGGTTCCCGAGTCGGTGCAGATCGATGCACTGGAAGTGATCTGGCGCCTGCAGCGTTCGTTCGTGCGTTGGCTGCTGCTGCGTCCGGGCCAGATGCCGGGCATTACCGCAGCGGTAGAACGTTACCACGGCCCGTTCAACGACATCCGCGTGGCATCAGGCGTGTTGTCGGATGCGCAGCGCCCGCAGTACGAAGCCAGCGTGCAGGAATGGCAGGACAAGGGCCTGACCCCGGCACTGGCGCAGCAGTTGTCCGAGCTGCGGTATCTGGAGCCGGCCTTCGACATTATCGAAACCGCACGCACGCGCAAGCTCAAGCCCGTGGACGTTTCCAAGGTGCATTTCCGCCTCGGCGAAGCGCTGCGGCTGCCGTGGTTGTTCGAACAGATCGACGCACTGGAGGTCAACGGCCGTTGGCACGCGGTGGCACGTGGCGTGCTGCGCGACGAACTGGCCGCACACCAACGCGCGCTGGTCGGTCAGGTGCTGACCATGCCCGGCAGCAGTGCCGAGGACAAGGTGGCCAACTGGATGGCACGCGACGACTCCAGCCTGCGCTTCACCCTGGCCATGCTCACCGACGTGGCCGAGCAGAAGACGCTCGATTACCCGACCGTGTCTGTGGCAGTGCAGCGGTTGGGCCAACTGGCTGCGCACGGGGTGTAAGCGACGTATTGCCGCGATGGCGAAGCGAATGCTTCGCTATCGCGGTGGTCTCGACAGCCTGGTTGAGTCAATGAAGAGGCCGCCTACGGGCGGCCTCTTGCGTGCAGGGCGTGGTGCAGGGCGTACGCAACGTGCCATGAGCGCGGCTGGTGGATAGCCATTCGCTATATTTTGCGGCTCAATAACATGGTCGGCACAAGCCGCAAAACGACCGGGCCCGGCTCAGGCCCGATGCCCGCTCATTTCTTGCCCGGCATGCTTGTCGAAGCGCACATGCCACCAGGTGGCGCTGAGCGAAATCAGGCTGACGATGCAGAATGCCAGCGAAAAATCGCCTAGTTGCGGCGTTGCGTGGCCGCCGGCCAGCATTGCCAGGTTGAGAATCATCGCGCCGGCACAGACGCCGACCGACAGCATCAGCTGCTGCAGGGTGGTGTACAGGCTGCTGGCGCGGCTCATGCGCGCGGCAGGCACGTTTTCGTAGGCGATGGTGTTGTAGGCGGCGAACTGGAACGACATGAAGGCGCCGCAGCACAACAGCAGGCCGAACATCAGCGCCGGCGGCCAATCGGGTCGGAACAACGCGCACACCATGTAGCCCAGGCTGGCGAGCACACCGTTGCCGATCAGGCTATTGCGATACCCGAAGCGACGCAGCAGTTGCGGGGTGATGGTGCGCATGAGCAGTGCGCCGAGCGCGGTAGCCAGGATCAGCCGGCCACTATGCGCAGCGCTCATGCCGAAGCTGATTTGAAACAGCAGCGGCAACAGAAACGGCTGCGCGCCCTGGGTGATGCGCATCAGCGCACCGCCGATCACCGACAACCGGAACGACTCGATCCGCAACAAGCTCAAATCGATCAGTGGAGCGGGGTGGTGACGTGCGTGCCAGAGATAGCCCAGCGCCGCGCTGCTGCCGATTGCCAACAGCCAGCTGGCTTCGCCGAGGCCGTTTTCCTGGCTGACCATTTCCAGGCCGAACAGCAGGCAGCCCAGCGCGGTGCCGCACAGCACGAAGCCGCGCAGATCGAAACGCGCCGGCACCGATTCGGTGGGAATCTCCGGAATGAAACGCCGCACCAGCAGAAACCCGGCGATGCCGATCGGCACGTTGATGTAGAAGATCCAGCGCCAATCCAGATACGAGACGAAAAAACCGCCCAATGGCGGGCCGAGCATCGGGCCGATGAAGGCCGGCACCAGTGTCCAGGCCATGGCCGACACCAGATGGCGGCGCTCCACCGTGCGCAACAGGATCAACCGGCCGAGCGGGGCCATCATTGCGCCACCGGCGCCCTGGAGCACGCGCGCGGCCACCATCGTGGGCAGGTTGTCGGCCAGCGAACACAGGATTGAGCCGCCGACGAACACCCAGATGGAGGCGCCAAACACGCGACGCAGGCCGAAGCGGTCGGCGATGGCGCCGCTGGCCGGGATCAACACTGCCAGTGCAAGAAGGTAGCTGGTCATGGCGATGCTCATGGCCGGCGCAGCCACGCCGAAATCGCGCGCCAGGGTCGGTAGCGCGGTGGCGAGCACGGTGGCATCCATCTGCTCCATGAAAATGGCGCAGGCCAGAATCAGCGAGATGATGCGGTAATCGGGATAACGCGGCGGCGTAGCGCCGGCCTCGGACACGCTGGAGGACATCGGACTCTCGGTTGCGGGGCCGCACCGCCTGCGCCGCATATGGCAGCAGGGTCGGCCCGCGTCGCACGGTGTTGTGCGGCGCAACATTGATATTTTCTACTTGTGTAGCGTTGGGTTCAATCCAATGGCAGCAACGCTGCGTGCGTTTGATGCGGGCGAGGCAGATGCTGCGGCGCGCGGTTTATCCCAAGGCCGTCGTGAGGTGGAGAACTGCAAACGCAGCTGTTACTGAGGCGACGCCATGGCGTCGCTTACCCTAACCTCCCGCTTTCATGCCGGCGGCTCCTGGTGGGAGAGGACGACACCAGGCGTCTGGCGTGAGCAAGATTCTTTCGGAACGATTGAGTGGTTGGGTGATGCCGGGGGTCGGTCTTGCCCTCATCCATCCCTTCAAGGCCCCTTCTCCCGGTGAGAGAAACGGAATCGAACGCATGCTGTCATGCTCAAATCCCGTTACCAGCACGAGAAAGTACGGCATACGCGCCGCTTATGTGTCTTTGAGCACATACGCCGGCAAGCACGCGCGCCTGGCGCGGAGCGGGGATACCGATGAAAACAGCCAGCTGCAGAGCGCGTGGGGCAGTGCCTGAACCAGTGCATGAACCTGTCCTGTCCGGATCAACGCTACGCTGCAGGGCTCTCCCAGGCGTCCTTGATCTGCAGAATCTGCGGCAATGCCTCGTGGAAATGCTGCACCAGGCGCGGCTCCAGTTGTTTGCCCGCCATGCTGTCGAGCTTGCGCATGGCGTCCTCCACCGTCCACGGCGCCTTGTAGGCGCGCCGCCCGCATAGTGCGTCGAACACGTCGGCTACCGCCACGATGCGTGCCGATTCGGGAATGGCATCGCCGGACAACCCATCGGGATAACCGCTGCCGTCCCAGCATTCGTGATGATGCAGCGCGATTTCCGCAGCCAGCTGGAACACCGGACCGCGGCCATGGCGTAAGAGATCGTGGCCGGCTTGCGGGTGCTGACGAACGACCGAGCGTTCGTGCTCGTCCAGCGAATCGGGCTTTTGCAGGATGCTGCCGGGCACCGCGATTTTGCCGGCGTCGTGCAGCGGGGCGGCGTCCTGCAGGGTCTGCGCCTGCTGCGGCGACCAACCCACTGCTTCGGCCAGGACCCGCGCATACACCGCCATCCGCCAGATGTGTGCGCCGGTGTCGGCGTCCTGGCCTTGGCCGGCTGTACCAAGCAGGTGAATCGCGTCGCGGTATTGCTGGGCAAGACGTGCGTTTTCGGCCAGCTTCAACTGCGTGGCGATGCGTGCCTTGAGCAGCGCAGGCGAGTAGGGCTTGCTGACGTAATCGGCCGCGCCCGCTTCCAGCCCCAGACGTTCGTCGTGCTCGCTATTGCACGAGGTCACGAACAGGATCGGGATGGCGTTGCTGGACGGCTGCTGCTTGAGCGCGCGCGCCACCGCATAGCCGTCCATGTCCGGCAATTCGACATCCAGCAGGATCAACTTGGGCGTGTGGCGCGTCACCGCATCCAGGGCTTCACCGCCGGATTTGGCGAACACCAGTGCGAAGTCGTCGCGCAGCAACTGGCGCAGGGTGGCCAGATTGCTGGATTCGTCGTCGACACACAGCAGGGGAAGGGACGGCATGCTGGATCCTTGCCAAGCGGTTCGGGGGAGCGCGATCAGTGCAGGTGGGTCGTCTGCCAATCGCGCAACGTGGTTTCGGCGCGACGGAAGTCGAAATCTTCGACGGCGCGTTGCAATGCTTCCTGCAGCATGCGCGGTAAACGTGGCGCGCAGATCAGCAGCGCATGATCGATCTGGTCGGCATTGTCGCTGGCGAAGGCCGAGGTCAGGATCTGCACGCTGTCGGCATCCAATGCAACGCCATCCTCTTCGACAGCAATGTCGCTGTCGCCGTGTTGCAAAAATGCCCGGATCGCCTCGGCGGTACGCTGCATGACGTCCTTCAACGCAATCAACGAGCCGGTGATGTCGTGTCCTTCGTCGATGCGCGTTTCCAGGTCGCCAGCTGCACCAGCCAGCGACGGCAACGCGAGCGAGCCGGCCGCGCCACGCAACTTGTGCGCCATCGCACCGATGGCCGGCAATTCATTGCGGCGCAGATGCTCGGCGGCCACTTCCGCCGGGTCGGGGTTGTCGCGCAGCAGCTTGATCAGATAGCGCGCATATGGCTCGCGTTCGCGCCACAGGCTGCGCGCGCGCGCGGCATCCAGCAGTGCGGGTTCGCTATGTTCCCACTCAGGTCCGGCGGACACCTCGGTCTCATGCGGAAGCGACGGAATGCGCCGCGTGCCCGGCTGCAGAAAATGCCGGATGGCAGTGACCAATTCTTCGACATTGAACGGTTTGGCGATAAACCCATTCATGCCGGCTTCCAGCGCTTTTTCCTGCTGCGGGCGGAACGCGCCCGCAGTCAGCGCAATCACCGGCAAACTGGCCAAGGCCGGGATCTGGCGCAGCCGGCGCGTGGCCTCGTAACCATCCACCACCGGCATCTGCACATCCATCAGCACCAGATGGAACAGGTTAGGCGCACGCTTGAGCGTGCTCACCGCCTGTTCGCCATCGTGGGCGACGGTAACCATGGCGCCTTCGCCTTCGAGAATGCGTTGTGCCACTTCGCAATTGATCTCGCTGTCGTCGACCAGCAGCAGATGTGCGCCTTCCAGACGACGGGCCACGAACGTGGCTGTGGTCGGGCGTGCACCTGGGCGTTCGTCGACCAATTGTTCGACCAGCCTATGCAGGGCTGGGCCGGTCACCGGTTTGGTCAGCACCGCATCCAGATCCTGTTGCTCCGGATGTAGCTCCAGCAGGCGACGCTCGTAGGCGGTCACCATCACGATCACCGGATGCGGGCTGGGCGCGGCACGCGCCCGAATCTCGCGCGCAATGGCGACCCCGTCGATGTCGGGCATGCGCCAGTCGAGCAGGAAAATATCGTAGGGCTCGGCGGCTTGTTCGATGGCCTGCAGCGCGGCCTGACCACTGGCCACCGCATCCACACGCCAGCCAAGTTCGGTGGCGATGCGCACCAGGTTGTTGAGCGCCGCATCGTGGTCGTCGGCGATCAATACGCGCGGCATCGCTTCTGGCGGCAACGCCGGCAATTCGCGTTGTGCCTGCGGCGGTGCGGATTTTTCCAGTGTGATCACGAAATAGAATTCGCTGCCGCGACCGGGCACGCTTTCCACTTCCAGTTCGCCGCCCATCAATTCGACCAAGCGTCGGCTGATGGTCAGCCCCAGACCGCTGCCGCCGTAACGCCGGCTGGTGGAGGTGTCGGCCTGCAGGAATGGCGAAAAGATCAGGCTCTGCTTTTCTTTGGAAATACCGATGCCGGTATCGCGTACCGAAAACAGCAGCTTGAGTTTGTTGGGATCGCCGCTGGGGAAGCGCCGGACCGACAGCACCACTTCGCCCTGTTCGGTGAACTTGATCGCGTTGCCAACCAGATTCACCAGTACCTGATTGATGCGCAGCGCATCGCCGAGCAGCCAACGACTGTCGCGCGGCAACGGTTCGACGATCATTTCCACCGGCTTGGCGCTGAGCGAGGAGCGCATCAGGTCGGCGATATTGTCGAACAGTTGGTTCAGATCGAACGGCGCATGTTCCAGATCGATGCGCCCGGCCTCGATCTTGGAGAAGTCCAGGATGTCGTTGATGATTTCCAGCAGCGCGCGGGCGGAGCGGTCGATCTTGGTGACCATTTCCTGCGCGGCGCCGGGCAGTTCGCTGCGCTGAAGCAGGTACAGCATGCCCAGGATGGCGTTCATCGGGGTGCGGATTTCGTGGCTCATGTTGGCCAGGAAATCGGACTTGGACTGGTTGGCGCTCTTGGCCGCATCCATCGCCAGACGCAGCTGTTTTTCGTGCAGCTTTTGCTCGGTGAGATCCACCGCCACGCCCAGGTAGCCGATCACCTGGTCGTGGTCGTCGCGCAGGGTGCTCAGGGTCAGCAGCACCGGCAGGCGACGCCCGTCATGGCTGACGTAGGTCCACTCGCTGGTGTCGCTGCGACCCAGGCTGGTAAGTGCGGCGATCGCTTCCAGCGTATGCGCCACCGGCGTGCCGGTCTGGTCGGCGAGCATGTGCGCGCGCTCTTGCAGTTCGTCCTGCTCGATGAACTGGCTGGCCTTGCGCCGGCCGATCACTTCTGCAGCGCTGTAACCCAGTAGTTTTTCCGCAGCCGGATTGAACAGCGTGACGAAGCCGCTGGAATCGGTGGCGATGATGGCGTAACCGGCGTGCGCCAGGATCGCGCGTTGCAGCACCGAGAATTTCACCAGCTCGCTGGTGCGTTCGGCCACTTGATGTTCAAGCGAAGCGTTGAGATCGATGATGCGTTGATGCGAGCGCACGCGCTCGGAGATGTCACGGAAGAAATGCGAATGCCCGCTGAGCGTGCCTTCGCTTTCGATGATCGGCGCCTTGCTGGCCAGCACATACACCTGATGGCCGTCGCGATGGCGCATCGTTTGTGCCGCCAATGCGTTGCCCGCCAGCGCAGCGTCGGCATGGTCGACCTCAGGCATCGCATACGGCTGCGGCGACAGCAGCGTGGTCAGGTCCTGATCGATCGCCTCTTCAGCCGTGTAACCGAACATCGCCTCGGCAGCAGGGTTCCAGTGGGTGATGTGCCCGTCCGGGGTTTCGGCAACGATGGCTTCGCTGGAATGGCTGACCAGTGCGGCCAGCTCCATTTGCTTGCGCAGCACTTCTTCGCGGCGTAGTCCATTGCTGAAATACAGCACCAGCAGGGCGGCAAACAGCACTGCACCTGCCATCACCAGCCCGCCGATCAACCAGGGCGAATTCTGGTTGAGCGAGGCGAGGAAGCTGGCGGTGGGATGGGCGGTAATGACCCAGGTGCGGCCATACACCGGCAACAACTGCACCACCGGCGGACGCAGCGCACTGTCGCTGGCCGGCGTGCCGCTGCGGTAGAAATTGTGGGTGGACTCGTTGCGGTCGGACAGATCCAGCGCAACCTCGTCGCGTTCGCCCAAGGCACTTTGCACCATCTGCTCGACGCTAAAAGGCGCATACACCCAGCCGCTGGTGGCAGCCATGCGCTGCTGCGGCGTCTGCAACGGCATGCCTTCGCGATAGATCGCCAACAACACCAGAAAACCGCTTTCGCTAGGAAAACGGTAACCGGACAACGAGATCGGCGAGGTCATGATCGGCTCGCCGCTGCGCGCGGCCTGCAAAGCGGCGGCGCGCCGGCGCGGCTCGGAGGCGATATCAATGCCGAGCGGGCGATTGCCCGAAGATTCCGGCTCAAAATACAACACCATGTAGCGCTCGCCATCCCACGGCGCCAATGGCCGGCGATGGATGTCCGGCGCACCGTCGGCACGTGCGGCCTGCAAAAACGCGTCTTCGTCGGCCGGGGCGACGCGATGGATATAGCCGTAGCCCAGGACGCCGGGAAACTCGTGCGGATAATCCCGCGAGCGGCTGTACAAGGTGAAGCGTTCTCGACTGATGATGCCGCCGCCTGCGCCGATCACCGCACCGCGTGCGCCGCGCAAGCCATGCTCGAAGGTGGACATGCGTTCGCTGATGTTGCGTGCCAGCGTGCGCACCACGTATTGGAACCGCTGCTCGCGCTCGAGCTCGTTATGCCGTTGCAGCCACACGCCGGTGGCGATGGCGGCAATCAGGCCGGCGATCAGAATCAGCAGTGCACCAAAGAATGCGCGACGCCCATAGATCCTGCGCAAATCCCAGCGGCCCTTCGGCATCTTCGTTCCTTCGCCTTGCCTGTTACGTGCCCAGAATGCTGGCCGACAGACGTCGACCTCGTGGTACCGCCTGACGATGGTGTGGCTGTGCAGCCCCGTAAGCCTGCACCTCATCCGAGTGGGCGATCGGTGTTTCCAACATCAAATCGAGAGCCAGACCGACAACGCGTGAAGGATGAGCCCGATCAATCCACCGACCAACGTTCCATTGAAGCGAATGTATTGCAGATCGCGCCCCACACCCAATTCCAATTGTTCGACGAGGTGACGTTCGTCCCAACTTTTCATCGTCGATGCAATATGGTCGGTCACCGATGTGCGCAGGCGCGTGGTGAGCTTGTCGGCCGCTTGCAACATATGTTGATTGAGCGCTTCACGCAGCGAGGGATCCTGTGACAAGGCCTGGCCGAGCGATTGCATGGAGCGCTCCATGTGCGCAGCCATCGACGACTGCTCGCGTGCCAGGTCATTGCGCAATGCGTCGCGAATTTCACCCCACAGGCCTTGCACGTATTCCTGCAGTGCCGGGTGTTCGATTGCGCGTTGCTTGAGTTCTTCCACGCGCACGGCCATTTCCGGTTCGTCGCGCAGCCGTGTGATGTAGCCCTGCAACCACGCCTCATAGTCGAGCCTGATTGGGTGCTCGGGCGTCTTGAGGATGTCCTGCAGTTCTTCGATTGCCGCGCGCGCCATGCGATCGGCCAGACTGTCGCCGATCTCTTCAATCGGCTTGACCCAGTTCACAGTGCCGACCAGCTTGGGCCACTCGCGGCGTGCGTAACGCACGATCAATGCAGAAGCGCGCGTCTTGACCTGCTCCTGATCCAGCCATTCGCCCAGCCGCAGTAATACTTCGTCCAACAGCTTCTGATGGCGCCCGTCGGTGGTGAGCAGGGCCATGACATCGCCGATGGTGGCGGCGGCATTCCATTTGCGGAGGCGGTCGACAACAAAGCCTTGAATTGCGCGGCGCACCGCCGCTTCGTCGAGCAGTTCCAGCGCCTGCAGCATCCAGCTGCGTGCCATTTGCGCCAACATGCGTGCCTGTTCGGGCTTTGCCAGCCAATCGCCCAGGCGGCTGGCGGGATCGAACACGCGCAGTTTTTCCATCAAGGCATCGGGGGCGAGAAACTGGTCGCGCACGAACACGGCCAGGCCGTCGGCCAGCCGGTCCTTGCCGCGCGGCAGGATGGCGGTATGCGGAATCGGCAGGCCCATCGGGCGCCGGAACAGCGCGACCACTGCAAACCAGTCGGCCAAAGCGCCCACTGTGGCCGCTTCGCAGAAGGCCGACACCCACGCCCAGACGCCATGTTCGCCCATCAGGTGACTGATGATGAAGCCAGCGAACATCGCCAGCAGCAGGGCCACCGCCAACAGCTTCATGCGCTGCAGCTGGGCACGACGGGGATCGATGGGGCGGGGTGTGCTGAGACTGGGTTCCATCAGTGAAGTGTACCCAGTCGGTTGACCAGGACATGTCCACGGCAGGTGGCGCCATCGCGCGCGCAGGCTGCTGGCCGCGTCTTGCGTGCCTTGTGCTCCAGCTGCGCTTGGGTTGGGGCGACCCAGCGGCTGTTGCTGTCGTAGGAGCGCACCTGGGCGCGATGAGGCGTTACCGATAAGGCCCTGTTGCGCCCAGGTGCGCTCCTTGTATCTGGACCCCACCGCCGAACAGCGGTATGTCTTCCGACTGATCATCGGAGCAGATGCAAGAAGCCCATGCGCTCCTGAAGCTTCGAGCTTGTATCGTAGATCGGCTCTGCATCTGTACTTGCTGGCCCTGGGTGTCCGCAC
>NZ_JSBW02000033.1 GCF_000772705.2 Xanthomonas vasicola | reverse complement strand
ACCTCACGCCGCGTCCGCTTGCGCTTGCCGTTGTACTCCGCATCGCCGAAGGTCAGTTGCATCGTCGTTGTCCGTTGCGTCTGTGTGATTGTCGCAGGATCAAGGGGAGTTGTTCAGAGTTTCCCTAAGTGAGGCCGCACGCAGGCACGCTGCTTGCGGTGGACAGCAATGGCCTGGAAATTCGGGTTCCCAGCAGCGCGGACCGTTCCAACTTGCGCAGCACAGGCACTGCTGCGCGGCGTCGGTTCACACCCTGACGCGCTCAGGGTGTATGGTGCATGGGCGGCCGGAACCCGGTGTCGCCTTCACTCTATCTGGCCTTTTCCATCAAGAATCTCTGCGAACGCTGCGACGCCGTCTGTTGCCGGCTCACCGTCATGGTCGATCCATCCGACCGCATCCCACACCATCTCACCAGCGTGACGCCACAAGGCTGGCACGTGATGGCGCGCGATGAGGAAGGTTGGTGCGTGGCCATCGACGCTGCGCGCATGTGTTGCTCGATCTACGAGACGCGGCCGGCCATCTGCCGCCGTTTCGTCATGTCCGGCCCGTATTGCCGCGACGTGCGTGCCACCTACGACGACCAACGCCGCCGGGGCATTCCTTTGACACTCTACAACGCATGAGGATTCGCGATGAACAATTCCCGCCGCCAGTCGATGACCGTCAGTAATCAGCCAGGCAAGCCGCGTTTGTCCGAGCAGCGTTTGGCTGCCGATCTGGAAGCGTTTCAGCAATCCGGTGGCGCAATCGAACGCCTGGGCGACACACCGTTGCGTCGCGAAAAGAAGCGCGGCGCGCCAGAATCTGCGCCCGCAGCTGCAGTCAAACCGGCCGTCGAAGCCGACGCCGAGTAAGCGGCACAGCGGCAGCACGCGTCTTGCGCCTGTCGCTTCAGCTGCACCAGCTGCAGCACAACACCTGCTGGGCGACAGCAGGGATTGCACCGCACTGTGTAGTGCGCTGATCACCGAATTGAATGCCTGCATTGCAGGAACGTTGGCGCCGCCTGTCCCGCACGCCGCCGCATCCAGATCGATGCAACGCGTCACCTACTCCGTTGCCAGATGCATCACGGGCGCGATCGCGCACCTGGCCGCGATCGCCGACGCGGTGCAAGACGCGCAGCCATCACCACAACAACGCGACGACGCAGCGACTGATCTGCGTCACGCTTGCAGGTACCTGCACGCGCAGGCCGCTACAGCAGCACTCAGCACTCAGCACTCAGCACTCAGCACTCAAAGATCATGCCCCCCGCGCAGCATTGCCCCTCGCGAGGCAATCGACGGTTACAGCAGTTCTGCTCGCTTGGTCGCACCAAGCCTTTGTGCCAGAGAGGCCATTTCGTTGGCCAGTGCGATCATGTTGCCGCCGGCCTGCGCCGCGATGCCCATGATGCGTTGATACGCGTCCCAGAAGTCCGGCCCACTGCCATAGGTATCGTGGAACCCTTGCAGCTCCAAGACCAGCAGATCGGACACCTGTATGTCGGAGCGGTCCATTGTGTCACCTCGTTGGGGATTTCCCCGGCCCGCAGCTTATACCCGTTCACCTTACAGAACCGGGTCAGCCAGACAGCAGGCCATCTGAACCTGAATTGGTTACGTAGCTCCACGAGCACTTGGCATGCCGAGCTCTGGTTGGGGCTGCTTGCGTTACTGCCTCGGGGCCGCCTGAGCTTCGCGCAGATTAAGCAGGCCGCCACATGCCGGCCTGCAGCCCACACCAACCCGGCTGAATGCCAGCACAGATAGGCCCTGCGGTTCGTTGGCAGCTCCCGAGTAACGCGCAGAGCTGTGCGCATTCCCGTGTAAAATGCCGGGTTTTTGAACGGAAGAATTGCGAAAGTTTCTCCACGGGCGCCCTTGTCGGGCCCGGCGTTCATTCGCCTGCTTGCTCGTCTCAGCGATGCGCACATTGCCCAGTCCAACCACGCACTGGCCGATCGGCTGAGCCAGTGGATTGATTGGACGCGCGCGGTTGCTGTCTCCAAGGCGCTGGACGGCAAGCTGCCAGACACCGACGACCTGCCCCAACTGCGCCCGCTCGATGCGGAGGCGTGCGCACGCGTGCGCAACGGGCTAGCCACCAGCAGCGTGGCCGAGTTGGACGCGCTGGTTGTGCGCGTGCGTGCCGAGACCCGCAATGCCGCGCTCACAGACGCACCCCTCGCTTTGCCCGACTACGCGCCGTTCCGCCAGCATTACTTGGCCATGCAACGCGCCATGCGCACCGCCACCGGCGATCTGCGTGGGCGCCTGCGTGATCTGCTTGCCCTTGTCTCTACCGACATGGCGCGGCTGGCCGAAGTGGATGCGGTGATGGAGCTCACCCTGAGCCCGCGCGAGCAGAGCTTGCTGAACACCGTGCCGGGCCTGCTCGGCGCGCATTTCGAACGCCTGCGCCATGCCGCGCATGCGCACCAACCGCCAGCCGATGACGATGCCGCCCCACGCGCGGTGTCCGATGGCTGGCTGGATGTCTTTCGCAAAGACATGCAGAGCGTGTTGCTCGCCGAACTGGATGTTCGTTTTCACCCGATCGAAGGCCTGCTTGCAGCGCTTCGTACCCGCTAACTGGGACGTCATGTTCAGAACTCTCGTACACGTGTGTGTGTTTCTCGTCGGCCTGTTGGCGGTTTGCTGGGTCGGCATCGGTTATCTCGGCTCCAACCCGCTGGGCGCCTGCATCGCGGCGGTCATCGGCGCCTGTTATGTGGCCGGCGCGCTGGAGCTATATCGTTACCGCCAGGCCACTGCGACGTTGGAAGCGGCAGTCGATGGGCTGACCACGGCGCCCTCCGCCCTGAGCGATTGGCTGCAAGCCATACACCCCGGCCTGCGCAATGCAGTGCGTCTGCGCATCAAAGGCGAGCGCGTTGGGTTGCCGGCACCGGTGCTGGCGCCGTACCTGGTCGGTTTGCTGGTGTTGCTCGGCATGCTCGGCACGCTGCTCGGCATGATGGCCACGCTCAAGGGCACCGGCTTTGCATTGCAGAGCGCCACGGACCTGCAGGCCATTCGCGGCTCACTCGCCGCCCCGGTAGAAGGCCTGGCGTTTGCGTTCGGCACCTCGATTGCCGGCGTGGCGACATCGGCCATGCTGGGGCTGTTGTCGGCATTGTGCCGGCGCGAGCGCCTGCAGGCGGTGCAGCGGCTGGATCTGAAGATCGCCTCCGAACTGCATCCACATTCGGATGCGCATCAACGCGGCGAGGCGTTCAAGTTGCAGCAACAGCAAAGCGCCTTGATGCCGGCCTTGATCGACCGGCTGCAGGCGCTGATGCACAACATTGAGCAGCACAGCATTGCCGCCGACCAACGCCTGGCCGCACAGCAGGCCGACTTCCATGCAAAAAGCGAAGCGGCGTACGCGCGGCTGGCCACCGCAATGGAGCAATCGCTGCAAGCCGGTGTCGCCGAAAGCGCACGCGCCGTCGGTGCAGCATTGCAGCCGGCGATGGAGGTCACCATGGCCAACATCGCGCGCGATACCGCGGCATTGCAGGCGCACGTCACCCAAGCCGTGCAGCAACAGCTGGACGGCATTACCCATGGCTTCCAAACCAGCGCCAGCACTGCGGCCGAGCACTGGAGCACCGTGCTGGCTGCGCAGGAGCGCGCCCAGCAGACCTACAACGCGCACCTGCAAACCACGCTGGAACAGATTGCCGGGCACAGTATTGCCTTGCAGGAAAGCGTGAGCAGCTCCGTGCAGCAGCAGCTGCACGGGGTCAGTGCAGCCATCGAGCAGAGCGCACGCACGGCCGCCGAACACTGGCAGGTGGCGTCGGCCGCGCAGGAGCGTACGCACCACACGTTGACCGAGCAGTTGCAGGGCACGCTGGAACACATCGACCAGCGCAGCATTGCCATGCAGGACAGCGTCAACCAGGCCGTGCAGCAGCAATTGAGCGCACTCAACGATGGCTTTGCCCGCAGCACCGCGGCCAACGCCGACACCTGGGCCGCCGTGCTTGCCGAACAGCAACGCGCCACCGAAGCGCTCGGCACGCAATTGCACGCCACCCTCAAGCAACTAGCGCAGCAGACCAGTGCATTGCACCAAGGCGTGCAGCAGGCCGTGCAGCAGCAGTTGGACGGGTTGAGCAGCGGTTTCGAAACCAGCACCGCCACGGCCGCAGCCACCTGGACGGCCGCTGTGGCCGAACAGCAGCGCGCCAATCACGCGCTCACGCAAGAGTTGCAGGGCACGCTCACGCAATTCGCCAGCACCTTCGAAGCACGTTCCGCCGCGTTGGTGGATGCGGTCTGGCAACGTATGCAGCAATCCAGCAGCGACACCGCCAGCGCGTGGAGCGATGCATTGGCCCAGCAACAACAGGCCAGCGCGACCTTGTCCAGCCAGCACCACAGTGCACTGGCCGCGGCCACTGCCAGTTTCGACGCGCATGCGGCGGCCATGGTCGGCACCTTGCAGCAATCGCATACCGACCTGCAGGCGGCATTGGAAGCGCGCGACACCGAACGTCTTGCGTTATGGAGCGAGCGCTTCGGCGCAATGAGCACGGCCCTAACCACGCAGTGGGAACAGACAGGCGAGCGCGTCGCCCAGCAACAGCAAGCCATCTGCGACACCCTGGCCAGCACCGCCAGCGCGCTTTCAACGCAGGCGCAGGCGCAGGCCAGCGCGACCATCACCGAAGTGTCGCGCCTGATGCAGATCGCCTCCGAAGCGCCCAAGGCCGCAGCCGAGGTCGTCGCCGAGCTGCGCCTAAGCCTGTCCGACAGCATGGTGCGCGACACCGCAATGCTGGAAGAACGCAGCAAGCTGCTTGCGACCCTGGACACCTTGCTCAACGCGGTCAATCACACCTCCACCGAACAACGCGAAGCGGTGGATGCCTTGGTCACCACCTCGGCAGACCTGCTGCAGCGCGTGGGCAACCAGCTCACCGAACAGATCGGCAGCGAAACCGGCAAGCTCGGCGCGGTGGCCGCGCATGTCAGCGGCAGCGCGGTGGAAGTGGCCAGCCTGGGCGAAGCCTTCGGCATGGCGGTGCAGTTGTTCAGCGGCACCACCAGCGAGCTCAACGAACGTCTGCAGCATGTCGCCACCGCACTGGACGCCTCGCTGGCACGCAGCGACGATCAGCTTGCCTACTACGTGGCGCAGGCTCGCGAAGTGGTCGATCTCAGCATGCTGTCGCAGAAGCAGATCATCGAAGAACTGCGCCAGCTCGATCGTGGGCGTAGCGAACCCGGCCAAGCAGAAACGGCATGAGCGACGAGATCGAAAACGACGGCGAACTGGGCACTCCCATCTGGGCGGCATTCGGCGACCTGATGTCGGTCTTGCTGGGCGCGTTCGTGCTGATCCTGGTCGGCGTGATCGGCGTGCAGTTGCAGCTGTCCAGCCGCCTGGATGCAGAGGTGAAACAACGTCAGGCCGAAGCGCAACGTCGCCAGACGCTGGAACAGGCACTGGCCGCACCGCTGGCTGCCGGACGCGTGACCCTGGTCGATGGCCGTATCGGTATTCGCGGCAATGTGCTGTTTGCGTTCAATTCCGATGAATTGCAGCCGGAAGGACGCGAGGTGTTGAAGTCGCTCGCAGCGCCCTTGGCGCAGTACCTGCGGGCGCGCGAAGAGATCCTGATGGTCAGCGGCTTTACCGACGACCGCCCGGTGCTGGGCGGCAACCGTCGCTACGCCGACAACTGGGAATTGTCCGCGCAACGCGCACTCACGGTGACGCGCGCGTTGATCGCCGAAGGCGTACCAGCATCATCTGTGTTTGCGGCCGCCTTCGGCTCGCAGCAACCGGTGGATTCCAACGCCGACGAAGCCCGCCGCGCAAAGAACCGCCGCGTGGAAATCGCGCCGATTGCGCGTCCATCATCGTCGCGCAAAGGCGCATCGACCCAGCCCACAGCGACCGCTGCACCGCGATGAGCAAGCCGGCACTCTCCGCGCGCATGCAGTTGGAGCGCTGGCGCAGCCAGGGCGCCGATCAGTTGGATCCGGTGCGCTTCCATCTGATGGAATCCTTGGCGGCGCGTGCTGATGCGCAGGCCGATGCGGTGCGTGAGGTGCTGGAACACAAGCTCGGCGCCTTAGTCGACGATTATGCGACAGTGCTGAAGCAGGCAACGCGTCGCCCTGTTGGCAGAGGTGCGGCGGCGGCGTCAACGCCAGGGTCGTCGCAGTCCAGCGCATTGGGTGCACTCACCGCACAGATGGCCGGCCATGCGGCATTGATGGAAGTGGACAGCCGCAAGACCGCCAGCGCAGATGCCATGTTGTTTCCGGAGTTGCCGGCGCTGGACGACTTTCGTCGCACCTGGACCACCGTGCGTACCGCCAGCCAGGTGCGGCAATCGCTGCAGGATGCGCCCAAGGACGCAGGCCCACTCAATTCCAACGTATTGGTGCACCGCTGCATCACGCTGATGCGTGAGTGTTCGCCGGGCTATTTGCAGCATTTTCTGGGCTACGTGGACGCGTTGTCGTGGCTGGAGCAGCTGCACACCGGCGGCGCGTTGGCCAACGAAGAGACCACACCGGTGACGCCGGGCAAGAGACGCAGCAAGAGCCCGTCGAAGCGGCGCGGTTAGAGTGGTAGATCAAGCATGCTGCTTGTCGGGCGGGCTCACACAGCACCGGTGTTGATCGCCGGTTCTGCTTGCGCTGGAACGCCTATCAAAACCGCAAACGCGCACCCACCGTCCAGCTCCGCGGCGCGCCGGGATATACCCACTGCTCGCTGTACGAAAATGCGGCGTAGTGGCGATCAGTGAGGTTCTCGACCTTGGCGTACAACCGCACCCGTTCGCTGATGTCGTAATGGCCAACCACCCGCCACACGGTGTAGGCCGGCAACACAAAATCTGTATTGCTATCCACCGAGCCTAGCCGTTCGCCGGTGTGCGACACGCCCATCCCTATCGCCGCGCTACGTTTACCGGTCAACGGCTGTTCGTAGTTCAAGAACGCGTTACCGCTGAAACGCGGCACATTCGGAAACCGCCGGCCCTCGGCCAGTCCGGTGCCGGCGGCAGCCGCGCTGCTGCGCGTAACTTGCGAATCGGTGTAGGCCAGGCCCACGGATGCGGCCAGATGCGGGGTCAATCTGCCAAGCAGGTCCATCTCCACGCCTTGGCTGCGCATCTCGCCCACCGGCAGCGAAAAACTGCTGTCGGCCGGGTCCAGACTCAACACGTTTTTCTTGTCGATGCGGAACGCGGCCAATGTGGCTTCCAGGCCATCGCCGGGCTGTACGTATTTCAAGCCGGTCTCCAGCGAGCGGCTCTTTTCCGGTGCAAAACTTTGCCCGTTGGCGCCCACACCGCTGTTAGGGCGAAAGCCCGCCGCCGCACTTGCATACAGCGAAAGCGCATCGTCGACATGGAAGGTCAGACCCGCGCGCGGGCTCACCACGCCGTCGGATGCGCGCTGGGTCGTGCCGCGCAAGCGGTTGTCCAGGTCTTGCTGGTAGTGGTCGTAGCGCAGGCCGAGCAAAGCTTTCCAGCGCGCGCCCAGATCGATCTGATCCTGCGCGTACACGCCCCACACCTGCTGGCGCTCGTCGGTGTCGGTAATGGTGGCCAGCCGCCCCGACTGCGCCACGCCGTAGCGCGGCGCCAGCACGTCGATGCTGTATGGCGTCGCCGCAGAACGGGCGCGTTGCTGGAAGCGGCTGTCGTCGAAGCGATTACCGTCGATGCCGAACAACACGTTATGCGTCGCCCTGCCCGCCTGCAGGCTGCCAAGCAACTCCGCACGCGCGGCGATATCGCGGCCCTGGTAATCGCGATATCGACGTTCCCTGCGCAAGGTGCGCTGATCGGCTTGCAGCGTCCACGGCTCGGTGGAAAACCCACGCATGCCACTATCGCGGTAAGTCGCCCCACCCTGCAACGACCAGGTCTGATTCAGACCATGCACCACGAACAGCTGGTGCCCCGTGGAATGCAGATCGATAGCGCCATCGCGCGGCTCGCCCAGAAAGCGCGACGCCGGCAGCCGGTTGGCATCGCCGTCGATGGCGGTCACGCCGCGATCGAACGGCGCATGGATCCGCACGGCCTCCAGCTCATACGACACCGTGGTATCAGGCGTCGGCATCCACAACAACGATGGCGCCAACAAGGTATTGTCGCTGTCGACAGTGTCACGAAAGCTGTGCTGATCCTTGTGCATCACGTTCAAGCGATACGCCACGTTCTCGCTCAACGGGCCGGTGCTGTCCACGGCGGCGCGATAACTATCGAAGCGACCGGCCGACACATCCAGGCTGTTCTGCGCTTGAAACAGCGGCTTTTTGGTGATGATGTTGACCGCCCCACCCGGCTCGCCGCGGCCATACAAGGCCGACGCCGGCCCCTTGATGACTTCGATGCTTTGCGTGTTGGCCGCATCACGCAGGCCGTTGTAACCGCGGCTGGCATTGAAGCCGTTGACCATGTAGTCCGAACTGAAATTCGGGTCGCCGGTGAAGCCGCGCATCGAATAGCTGTCCCACAGACCGCCCAGGTTGTTGGCCTTGGTGATGCCGCTGGCAAGCTCCAATGCACCGGCCAGATCGGTGGCGCCGGCATCGTCCAGCAAGGTCCGATCAAGCACACGCGCACTGATCGGCAAATCACGCAGCGGCGCGTCGGTCTTGGTGGCTCCGGTAATGCTCAGCGCACGGTAAGGCATGTACTGGCTGCGCACCTGCACGGCATCCAGATCGCGCGCCTGCAAATCGTCGGCCTGCGCGCAAGCAATGCTGCATGCGCAGGCCAGCAGGCTGAGCAAGGGCAGCATATGCCGCATGCGGCGGCGCGGGAACACGGGCATCGGGCAGAACTCCTGAAAGACCTGGGCGCAGCAAGCCCGGGGCGACACTGAAAAAGCGAGAAGTGAAACGTGGATGTTTCTATGAAGCAGGATCGGCCGTCGCATCGAAACGTGGCGCACGCTCGAAGTCGTCGCGCGTGAACGGGCCGTCGCGGAACAGATAGCCATAGTAGAAGGTGCGTAGCGCGAGGTGATATGCGCGAATGCAGTCATGATACGCAAATTGTGCCTGCAGATCGGTGTCGGCAAGACGCGTCAACGCTACCTGCAGTGCGACCGGCGGCAACACGCTGGCCACGCGTTGCGCCAGCGCTTCGCGGCGCTGCAAACCGTGGCGATACGCTGCCACCTGCGGCGCCACCTGCTGGTCGCCATTTTCGTGGAATGCGAAGTACCACTTGTAGTGAAACGCTGTAGTCAGCGGCGCCGAATCGGTCCATTGCGGATTGCGCGCATAGAACGCCTGCATGGTGTCCTGACGCGGGATGTCCCACGCATGATTGACCGCCTCGCGCTGCAGCCGCGCAATCTCGGTGCCCTGGTTGACCGGCACCGCCTGATTGATCGCCACATGCGCCAGCGCCGGAGCCACCAACGCCAACACGACCCAGCAGGTGGCCAATGCGGTTGCATGCGCCGCAGGCCGCCACTGGATACGCCCGACCAGCACCGCCAGCATCACCCAGAACAGCAGATAGCCTGCGCCCAGCGCCAGCACTGCCAGTTGCTGCAGCAACGGCACTGCACTGAGCGTAGCGAAAATGACGAACGGCACGCTCAAGCACAACAGCACCGCTGCGGCGCGCACCACCACACGTCGCATCAGCAGCGTGGCACCGGCACCCGGCAGTGCGGCGAGCATGCGTGCCCGGCCAGCTTCGCGCTCGCCCGAACGCAGATCGAACAGCAATGCGATCACGAACAACGGCAACAGGAACACCAGCACGAACGCATAGTCGAAACGGCCAGCCAATGCGAGCTCGGGGTTGTAGCTGTCGCCATCATGGATCTGCGCCTCTAGCCCCAACGCACGCACGCGCAAGATGTAAGGCGAAACATCGCGCATGCCTACCGCTGCAAACGCTAGTGGCGATGGCGTGTCCCAGGTGGGGTAAAAGCTGTAGTAGGCCGCGCTACCGGCATCGTTGGAGCGCGCAACATAGTCTTCCACCGCCGCGCTGTCTTCGCGCTGCAGCGCCGCAATCTTGGCGATATTGTCGCGTTGCGCCGCTATCACGTGCTGGCCGGACAACAGGCTGGAGATGGTCAGCACGGCAAGCAACAGCAACCCGGCAAGTGCCGCACGTGCGCGCAGCAGCAACAGCAGTTCGTATTTCCACAGCACCATCAGCGCGCCACTCCCACACGTCGCCCGGCGGCAACCAGCATGCACAGCGCGGCGAGTAACCAGGCGCCGATCAGGCCAAACGCCGCGCCTGCGGTGCCGATCACCTCAGGGGTGGACGCGGGCTGGAAGGCGAACACTGGAATCTCATGCCAATGCTCGGACGAAATGCGCTTGCGGCGGTCGGCGCCGGCATCCTGCGCGGTGTCGTCGGCCATGCTCACCGCGTCGGTCTGCAACTGGTTGAGCTGCTGTACCAGCATGTAGCGGTAGTGCTCCGCCTGGGCAAGGAACCGCAGATGCGCACGCAGATCGGTTTCTGCCAGCGTCATCGACACTTCGCGCAGCGCCACCGTCGGGCTGAGCAGAGAAAATGCGCGCACCAGTAGATTCTGTTGCTGCTGGATGGACGTATCGCGGCCCGCATAGCGCTCGAACAGGCTCGATGTGAGCCGCTCACCTTCCAGCGCCAGCAGGCCCTTGTAGTTCACCGGCAACTCTTCCACACGCTGCACGCCGTAACGCGCCAGCGTCTGCTGCTTGAACTGCGCGAAGTGCGGGTCGTCCGGGTTGTGGCTGTCGCCGAGCGTGCGCAGGTCGCGCTGGATCGCCACGTCGGTTTCCAACCGGGTCGGCAGGCGGTACGCGGCACTGGCCACGTCCGGCGCCACGCGCGGCACCAGCAAGGCCAGCCACACCCACACCGCCAGCGACACCAGCAGCGCATCGCGGCCGCGTCGGCACAGCATCGATATCGCAAGCACCAACGCACACCACACCAGCAGATACGCGCTGTACGCCAGCACCAGCAGCGCGACCAGCGACGCCTGCCCTGACAACAGCGCGATGGGCGCCAGGCCGACCAGAGCCGGCAGCAGGCAGGCGCCAGCCACCGCCGCCAACGCAAGATATTTGCCGCCAAGCAGTTGCCTGCGCGTGGCGCCCTGCAGCAACAGCGCGCGCAAGGTACCGGTTTCCTGCTCGCGCGCCACTGCCCCATAGCCGAGAAACACCAGCATCAACGGCGCCAGCACCTGCAAGACGAACGCAGGCGTCAACTGACCGAAGCGCACCAGCAACGAGCTCTGACGCACATCGCCGAAGTTGGCGGTGTTCTGGCGGTGACCTTCCAGAAACATGCTGTTGCCGGTGAAGGCATCCACGCCGGAATCGAATGCGGCCAGCGCCGGCAACGGCCGATAGATGAAGTGGCCATAATGCACCACGCGGTGCGGATGCCGGTCTGGTTGCGCTTCGAAAGCCTGCTGTGCGGCCTGTTGCTGACGCGTACGGAGATCGGCGACTTCGCGCTGATGGTGTGCCGCAGTCAACGCCGCCACCAAGGTAAGCAGCATCAGCAACACCACACCGATGGCAGCGGAACGGTTGCGCGCCATGAAGCGCAGTTCTTCGCGCGCGACCAACAACACGGGACTCATGCGTACAGCCTCATGCAGCCCGATCCTGTGGGCGCGCGAAACGTGCATGCAGGGTGCGCACATCGAAGCCGCTGTCCCCGGCGCCGATGTCGTCGGCAATCCGGCCGTTTTCGAGAAAACCGATACGGTCGGCCACATCCACCGCACCAAGCAGATCGTGCGTGACCATCAGTACCGCACCACCGCGTTCGCGCACGCTGCTTACCAGACGATTGAAGTCGGCGATGGCGCGCGGGTCCAGCCCCGAGGTGGGCTCATCCAGCAGCAACACCGGCACCTGCCGCAGGGTGGCTACGGCAATCGCCACTTTTTGCCGCATGCCTTTGGAGAACCCTGCCAGCCGTTGCGCCCAGGCATCGCGCTGCAGGCCAGCGGCCGCAAATGCCTCACCGATGGCGGCCTGGCTGCGGCGCTGGCCGGCCAGGGCGAGCAGATAATCGGTATTTTCCAGCGCGCTCAGATGTTCGTAGAGCGCGACGTTTTCCGGTAGATACGCCAGCCGTGCACGCGCCTTGCCGGGATCGGCAACCGGGTCCACGCCGTCCACCCGCAAGCTGCCGGACACCGGTTTGACGAAGCCCAGCAATGTGGACAGCGTGGACGATTTGCCAGCGCCATTGCCGCCTAGCAAGGCATAGACGGTGCCGGGCGAGACGTCGAGGTTGAGTCCCTGCAGCACAGCGCGGCCACGGTAGGCCACGTGCAGGTCGGAAATTGAAATCGCGGGGGTCATTGGCGAACTGGCAGGCACGGCTGAGAAATGAGATACAAATGATACGTTATCACATTTCGTAAAGGCCAGACTCGGCAAGTCGCCTGCTGCCGCCTGCCTGGAGGTCACTGGCATAGCAATGGCCGCGCCCCGCTCCTGCACGGGAGCAGCCGGCACCTGACAGCAGACACGCCGAGCCGAATGCCATGCGCATCAATGCGACACGCCGGCACCAGCAATCAACAGCTATCCCCATTCGAGACATTCACGCCCCACATGAACTTTGATTCCGCAACGTTCTCCCGCACGACGCTTTCCACGCATGCGACCCGCACGCCCCCGCCAACGCCGGTGCCTGCAACACATCGCCCAGTACCCGACGCGTCGCCGGCTTGCTTGCTGCAACGATGTTCGCCGCCGCACAGCTTAACGCCCAGCCCATCGATACCAGCGCGCCTCGCGCCGGTACGCGCATGGCACGGTGCGAGCGAGTCCTTGATCGTGGCGCCGGCCGATCCGTGGAGTACACCAGTGGAACGCAGCGATTTCGTCAGCACGCCAGCTACGACGAAACGCGTGCGTGGTTGCAAGGCCTGGTTGCTGTTTCGCCGCTGCTGTCGCTGGAGGTGTTCGGCAAGACCAGCGAAGGACGCGACCTGCTTGTGCGCGCACAAGGGCAAGCGCGGCAAGCCGGTCGTGCTGGCGCAGGCCGGCATCCGCGGCGGCGAGATTGATGGCAAGGACGCCGGGCTCGTGTTGCTGCGCGATATTGCCAACGCGGCAAAGACGATCTGCTGGACGAGGTAGATTTCGTGTTCGTGCCCATCCTCAACAGCGACGACCATGAACAACGCGGCCCGCTCATCGGCGCTGCATTGTGTGGCCCGCAACAAATAGGCTGGAACACCACCACGCGCGGCATCAATCTCAATGGCGATTATCTCAACCTGGAAGCGCCGGAGATGCGCGCAACGTCAAGCTGCTGCACACGCGCGACCCAGCGTTGTATATCGACCTGCATGTCAGCGGCGGGCTCGATCATCAGTACGACATCAACTTTACCTTTGCCGGCTGGGGCACTACACGCGCTCGCGCGCGACTGCGGGCTGGTTGCAGCAGCGCTTCACCCCGGCCGTCAACACCGCGCTGCGTCGCCAGGGGCACGAACCTGCGATCTACCCCAGCCTGATCGACGAAGACGCGCCGCGCTCCGGCTTGCGCTATTGGCCGGAAGGCCCACGTTATTCCACCGGCTACGGCGACTTTGTCGGCATTCCCACCGTGCTGGTGGAAAACCATCGACTGAAGTCTTACCGGCCGCGTGTGCTTGACGATTACGTGCTGCTTGAAGAGGCGCTACGCGTGGTTGATCGCGATGCAACGAAGATCACTGCAGCCAAGCACGTGGATCGCGCCGCACGCACATAGGAATTGATGGTGGCGTGGGAACGCCTGCCGCAACCGATCGACCACATTCCGTTCAAGGGTGTGAGGTCTGCAGCCGGATGCGCATGGCCTGGTCTGGCTCGACGATCTCCACGTCACCTATCGCGACCTTGCCGCTGATCCCATCGCGCACCTCTCCGGCGCGATTGCAGCCGGCTTCCGCCCGCTGCCGCAACCGGCCCTTGACGCGGCGCTGGTGGCCGAACATGCGTTGTCCGAGCAACTGTTGGAAGAATTTCTAGCCAGCGACATCGTGGTGATCGGCGCGCCGATGTACAACTTTTCGGTGCCGACCCAACTCAAGGCCTGGATCGATCGCATCGCCCAGCCTGGCCGAACCTTTCGCTACACCGCTACCGGGCCCGAAGGCCTGGCAGGCGGCAAACAGCTGATCGTTGCGTCTTCGCGCGGGGGCATGTACACGCAAGGGCCGATGGCCTCGCTGGATTTTCAGGAGGCGTACCTAACCGCAACATTCGGGTTTCTGGACGTGCGCGACGTGCACTTTGTGCGCGCGGAAAACCAGTCGCGCGGCCCCGAGCCGGCTGCGGCAGCATTGATCAGCGCGCATGCATCCATCGCCGATGTCGTGCGCGGTGTCGTGCACACACACGTGGAGGCGTGAGCCATGCTGCATATCGTCACCCTCACCTATCGCGTCGCCCCGCCGGCACTGGCCGCACATCTGGACGCCCACAAGCAATGGCTGCGCAAGCACATCGACACAGGGTTGTTCCTGGCGGCCGGCCCATCGGCCAATGGTCTGGCGGCATCGTGCTGGCCTACAGCACCGATACGTCGGCACTGGATCGCATCGTGGCCGAAGACCCGTTCGTGCTGCATCAGTTGGTCGATGTCGGCGTGCGTCGTTTCGAGCCTGCACTGCGCGCCCCAGGATTTTGGGCTGTTTGAAACGAGACGCGGCCGGTGGAATGCGACGCACGGCAGTCGTCGTAGCGACGCCGGCGCCGTTGTTTTTCGATACCTGCAGGAAGGCTTATGTCTGCATAGCTAGGCCGCAGCGCCACTTGCGGCAAACCACTCGGCGTATGGCGTGTTCTTGACCAGATGCCGATTGAAATCCTTGGCGCCATCGTCCACCACACCGGCCCACGTTCGCCCAATGCGAGCTTGGCCGCATCGACGGCGCGGCGTGCAGCGACTAGCCGCTGCGCATCGCCGTCGTGCTTGGCGGCCTTGACCGCGCGCCGTGCGTCCTCAGCGCGCTCACCAAGGTGACGCGCGCCTCTTCGCTCATGTGCGGGTTACTGGTGCGCCACAGCCTCCCACGCACGATCAGGTAGCGGCCGTCTGGCGTCGTGATGGGTGTGGTTGGAGCCGTCATCGCAAGCTCAAGGCACTGTGCGTTGTTGTTGCATCGCATTGGTGCGCGCGGCGCTCACTCCACGCGTTCGAAGCGAGCGCGGGAAACACCATCCACCTCCACGTGTTCGACGAACATCGCATACGGGCGCACCCACAAACCGATGTGGCTATCCAATGGCCGATAAAGCACCAGCGGCTCCAGCGTTTCGCTGCTGCGCACCACGCCGAGCACCTCATAGCGGCCACCTTTGAAGTGACGGTATTGGCCAAGTGCGATAACAGGTAACGGCGGCAACGTGTCCATGACATGCAACGTGATCGGGGGGATGAAGTTTAAAGCGACAAGCGCTGTAGGGAGCGAATGGCCTTCCGCTGGAACGGTATTGCGCGGGCGCCTTACGGGCACGCGCAAAGACCTCTATCAGCCCGCTGACTGCGTTTGTCACTTAGCACATGCCTGGAAGAGGCGAGCCGGCAGCCAATTTCGCCGTGACCATATCTCCGACCCACGATATGCCTGGCCTTCTTTGTCCAGGGCTCGTAATTCACGCCCAAAGCAGAACCGATCTCAGGCGTCCTCATTCGTCCTCATTCGTCCTCTTCGTCCTCATCCAGTTCATCCTCGATGCTGTCGTCGTCATCGATTTCGCTGTCCTGTGCGGGCCCGTCCTGGAGCAGATCTTCGTTCTTGCCTGGCGCCTTGACGCCTTTGGGGGGAGTCGGATCGTAGATGCCCCGATTGCCGTTTTCGTTGTTGCCCATGGTCAGCTCCTGCGGCAAAAGGCCGCCTCATCACCCTCCTCTGGAACATGTGATAGACACGTATGCCATACGCAGAAAATGCGGAGTCCGTCGCAAGATCTGAACCATTCGCACTTGAGACCGGATCCACATCTCATGGGCCTGCATCCGCACCTCGCCTCGCCCCGTAAGCAGCAAAACGCCTACCGAGGAAACACCATGCCGAGTTTGATCTGCGATCTGGAAGACCTGCTCGCCTCGTGGAAGGCCGAGGCGCGCACCTTCGATGCCTGCGACATGCCGGCCTCCGCGCTGGCCTTCCGCGACTGCCATCGTCGCTTGTCTGCACTGGTGAGCGAGCACACAGCGCAGACGCTACCGCCTGTCGAGCACATTGCTGCCAGCCACCAGCAGAACGCACAGCCTTAGCGCGCACATGCTGTTGCCAATGCGCTGCTGGCAACCTATGTCATTTAACGTTGGCTACTGTCTTCTTACGGCGCTGAGCCAAGAGCGACTAACAACACGGAGCGAGCCGCCGTGGGGGGCGTGAACGACACAAGAATCAGGGGTGCATGAGTGATACATGCTGTTTTCAAGCACGAGCCGTGTCCGCCTGCGGTGAGCGCAGTCTTTTTGTTAGTTGCTCAAGCCATTGCTCGCCGCAGCATTGGGTGTGTCCAATAGATCACGCTTCACTCATCACCCAGCACACGCTCGCCCATCAGTTCGCGCTCGCGCTTTTCCAGTTCCTCGGCGTAGCGTTTGCGTACGAATCCTTCTGACAGCACGCCCAGCACCTTGCGGTCGCTGTCGATCACTGCCAACTCATCGGCTTGGGTCGCATCGAAAACCTTCATGATCGCCACGATGTCGGTGTTGGCCAGCAGCGCCGCCTCGCGGTGCTTGGCGTAGTCGCCGACCGGCGCGTCCAGCTGCACGTTGTCGGCATACAGCACAGCCAACGGCACCACGCCGGCGTAGTGCCCGTCTGCATCTTCCAGTACCACGCGCTGCGTGGAGCCCAACGGGAACCGCCGCCGGAATTCGCCCACGCTAGTGTCGTGCGCGGTGTGGTTGGCATCCTTGCGCATCATCTTGCCGGCCGACAGATTGCGCACCCAGCCCACATCGCGCGCACTGCGGATATTTTCGCCGCGTAGATGCAACCGCCAGGTAGAAAACGAATATCCAAACACCTGCCGCACCACGGTGTTGGCCACCAGCACCGCCACCATCACCGCACTGGCCAGCACGAAATCGTGCGTGCCTTCCAGGATCAGCATGGCCATGGTCATCGGCGCGCCAACAATGGCCGCCGCCAATGCGGCCATGCCCACCAGCGCTGCACTGGTGGTGTCCACCACTGCAGCGCCCAGCAGCAAGTTAAGGCCCACCGCAAACAAGCTGCCCACCAGCGAGCCCATGAACAACGACGCGAAGAACAGGCCACCGCGGAAGCCGAAACCCAGCGAAATTCCCGATGCAATGCACTTGAGCACCAACAGGATGGCGATCACCTGCAAGGTGCTGCTGCTGGTCAGATCCAGATGCAACGCGCCATGCCCCGACGACAGCACCTGCGGCGAATACATCGCCAAGGGAATCAGCAACAACCCACCGATGACCGGGCGCCCCCACACCGGCAGATTGATGCGGCCCACACCACGTTCGATGCCGGCGACCAGGCGCATCACGGCAATGCCGATCAGCGCGCACAGCAAGCCCAGCGCGATGTACACCGCATAGTCGCGCGGCTGCAATTGGTAGGCCACTGCAGCGGGCAACGAATACGGCGCCGCACCGAGCGCATTGGCCATGAAGGCGCCGGCCAATGCGGCGGCGGCCACCGGTGCCAATGCCGAAGGCGTGTAGGCGCCAATGACGATCTCGAACGCATAGAACGCACCGGCCAGCGGTGCACCGAAGGCGCCGGCAATCGCACCGGCCGCGCCGGCGCCCACCAACGTGCGCATGTCCGCGCGCCGCACGCGCAAGACGCGCCCCAACTGCGAGCCAGCGCCCGACCCCATCTGCGTGTAGGTCGCCTCCAGCCCGACCGAAGCGCCGAAGCCATTGGACAACAAGGTCTGCACCGCAACGATCAAATTGTCGCGCATGGACATGCGCCCGCCATGCAGGGCATTGGCTTCCACCGCATCCACAAGCGGCCGCTTGCGTCGCCGCGCCATCAGCGTCACCAGGCCAACCAGCAAGCCGCCCAGCGGCAACACCAGCAACTGCGTGGCCTTCATCGAGGGGGCCGTGCTGAGCCGCTGTTCGGGTGCAAGCGCGTAAAGCCAGCTCTGCAGGCTATGCGCGATGTCGGCCTGCAGCACCATCAATCCAGCCGCGATCAAGCCCACCAGCGCAGCCAGGGCGATGAACCACAGATCGTTGGCGCGCAGGTGCCTGCGCAAGCCATCCAGTGGCCGGCGAAGTTGCGCCGCCATGGCATGCACTGCCGGCAAGGGTTGGGAAGGTAGCTGCATGGGACCAGTGATTGCGGGATCAGTACACCGGCAGAGCCGGCTTGTCTGTGGTGCCTAGTGTGCATGAGCGCCGCTGACCTGAGGCACTCTGGCGCGGTGATGAGCCGGTCGCCGCGCCGCAAACGTGATTGCAGTGCCGTGCATTGACGCGCCAGAATCGGGCCAGCCACGCTGCGCGCAGTCAGCAGACCCTGCGCATCCGATCGTTGGGCCACTCGAATAGGGATGCACGATGCTCTCTCTGCTGCTGGGCTTGATTGTCATCGAAGGCATCTGCCGGTCATCTGGAATCGCCCCTACTTCAGCTGCGGCCTGCCGGTGTTTTACACGGCGCATTCCGGTGAGCCGCGACGCGCTGGCCTGTTTTTCGCTGGCGCAGGTGGAAAATGCGGTCGAACCATCGCGCTGGCCGAAATTGGGGTTCCATCGTTTTTCGGAAAATGTTTATGCGTTTCGCGAGACATTTCTGTTCGTCGGCGGTGTCTATCCGATGATCATGCGCGGACGCATCGTGATCGACCGTCGGCAACGCGGGATCATGATGATGGTGGTTGGATTTTTGGTGCCAGTAGCCGTCATCAGGCCCGGGGAAACGCTGATGTTCTCAGGATTTCTCGTGCTGGCCTATCTGCTCCAACGTAGCCGTTTCATCAGTGTTGAAACAGCGGTGCACCTGCTCCTGCAGACCAACACCACTCCGCTGATCCCGCGCGGGCCTGATGCATCCAGGCGCGCATCTGCCGACTGACAACTGCCGTTCGCGCTGCGTTACTGGGCGTCACTCCACCACGCACAGCGGTGTTTCGTTGGGACGTAAGGTGAGCACGCGCACGCCGGTCCGCGTCACCGCTACGGTGTGCTCGAACTGGGCCGACAACTTGCCGTCGCGCGTGTGCACCGGCCACTGGTCCGGCTGCGAACGGATCGCCGCGCGACCCTGGTTGATCATCGGCTCGATGGTGAACACCATGCCTTCCTGCAGTTCCAGACCGGTGCCTGCGTGACCGTAATGCAGAATCTGCGGATCTTCATGCATCTCGCGGCCGATGCCGTGCCCGCAGTATTCCTTGACCACGCTGTAGCCGTGCGCACGCGCATGCCGCGCAATGGCATGGCCGATGTCGCCTAAGCGCGCGCCTGGGCGCACCGCTGCAATGCCTTTCCACATCGCCTGGTACGTGGTCTGCACCAGCCGACGTGCGGTGTAAGCCACCTCGCCCACCAGATACGTGGTACTGGAATCGGCGATAAAACCGTTCTTTTCCAGCGTAATGTCCAGGTTGACGATCTGCCCACCACGCAACACGTCATCGGCCGATGGCACGCCATGGCAGACCACATCGTCGATGGATGCATTGAGTACGAACTCGAAGCCGTATTGCCCCTTGCTGGCAGGCCGTGCATCGAGCTCATCCACAATCATGCGCTCGACAAAATCGTTGAGTTCCAGCGTGCTGCGGCCTTCCAGCGGCAAGCGATCCAGCGCATCGAATACCTGCGCCAGGAGCTGACCGGACACTGCCATCAGCGCAATCTCGTCAGGCGACTTGATCACGTCCGGGCTGGTTTCAAGGCTTGCGGCCGCACGCCCGCAGCGCGCAATTGTTCGGCCACGATTTCCTGAAACGATGTGTCCGGATGCATCTCGCACAGCATGCCGACCTTGATCCAGAAATTGGCCTGCGCATTGATCGAGCGACTACTCACGGTGCACGCACGGCGTAGTTGGTCGTGCAGGTCGTCATCGATATTGACGATGCCCATGGTGGCTCCAGTTCTGGCGATATACGAATCGTATACGCAATGTATATTCAGCTACAACGCCCTTTCGCCTCGCACCAGCTGTGCTCGGTTGGGCGTCGCCACGACGTTCGCGCGCCGATGACTTGTCACCCAGCATCACCGAGCTGCGCCGCGACCAACGCTGGGCCGTGCGCGATCTGCAGAACCTGCCGCGCAGCACGGTGGAGCTCATCTGATGCGCGTACACGCCATGCAAGGCGACACCGTCGACCTGCTGTGCTGGCGCCACCTGGGCAGCACGGCCGGCCTGATCGAGCGCACCTATCTCTTCAATCCCGGCCTGGCCGAACTGGGCGCTGTGCTTCCGCATGGCACCCCGGTGGAGTTGCCCGAGGTAACCACCACCACGGCGGCGATGACGCCGCTTGCGCAGCTATGGGACTGACCCGATGACCGAACCCACCTCCGTATCGAGCGGCTTTTTGATCGCCACCGGTGTGGGCCTTGCCTCCGTGCTGCCTGGCATCGACGGCGACGCGCTGATCGGCGCCTTCGCCGGCGGCGCGTTGTTCGTGGTGTCCGCCGCCAAGCAACCGCTGCTGGTACGGCTGATCTATTTCCCGGTGAGCGTGATCGCCGGCTACCAGCTGGCGCCAGAGATCCTGCTCTGGCTGCCAATCAAATCCAGTGGCGTGGCTGCCTTCGCCAGCGCGGCGCGCGCGATCACCGTCACGCTCGGCCTGATCGAAAAGAGCAAATCGTTCGACTTTTCCTTCCTACGTCGTGGAGGTCCGCCCAGTGCGTAGCCTGGTCACCGTCCTGACGTTGATGGCCTCGCTTGCCATCTGCGTCCGCCTGCTTACCTACCACCGCCCGGTCGATGCGCGCCATCGGCGCGGCGCGGGCTGGTGTGCGTAGTTGCTGATCGGCGGCCAGGCACTGCACATCCTGCTGGCCGGCGCCGGCTCGCAAGTCAGTCTCTGGCACCTGGGCACGTTGATCGTGCTGGCGGTGCTCACTTACCGCGCCCAGGGCAATGTGGCGCGCATCCTGAAGGTCGATTGATGTTCACCGATACCCAGCTCGCCTCGATCATGCAGTGCTCGCCGCAACGCGCCCAGCGCTGGCACAGCCCGCTGCTTGCCGCCGCCAACCGCTTCGGCATCACCACCAAGCGCCGCGCCGCGCACTGGCTCGGCCAGGTCGGCCACGAAAGCCTGAGCCTGACGCGTATGGAAGAAGGGCTGACTTACACGACAAGCGCGCGGCTGCTGGAAGTCTTTGGTGCACGCATCACGCCGGCGCAAGCGCCCAAGTTCCTGCGCAATCCGGTCGGCCTGGCCAACTTCGTCTACGCCAATCGCCTGGGTAACGGTAACGAAGCCAGCGGCGACGGTCACCTCTTCCGGGGCCGTGGCCCGATGCAACATACCTTCCGTGGCAACTACCGACGCGTCGGTGAGCTGATCGGCTTGCCGGTGGAAGAGCAGCCGGATCTGCTGCTGCAGATCGAGCCGAGCGCCCTGGGTGCGGCGGCGTACTGGCACGACAACGGGCTAAACGTCCTGGCCGATGCCGGCGATGTGCTGGGCCTGAGCCGCAAGATCAACCTGGGCAACGCACGCGCCAAGCGCTTGCCCGAAGGCCACAGCGATCGCGTCACGCGCACGCAGCGCGCCCTGCAGATCCTGGGCGTGCCCTGATGGTCACGCGCCTGATCATCCTGCTGGCGCTGATCGCAGTGCTCGTTGGTGGCTGCGTGTGGCAAGAGCAGCGCGTCAGCGCAGCGCAGCAAGACCGCGATGCCGCGCTGCAGGCCAAGCGCCAGGCCGAGGCGGAACGCGACAGCGCCAAAGGCTCCACCACCGTCGTCACGCAGTACGTCGACCGCGTGCAGATCGTGCGCCAAGCCGGCGCCACCATCACCCGTGAGATCCCGATCTATGTCACCCAGAAAGCCGATGCTGCTTGCACTATCCCTGCTGGCTTTGTGCGGCTGCACGACGCCGCCGCCACGGGCAACCCTGCCGGGCCGCCCACCGGAGATACTGATGCGCCGGCCGCCGGCATTACGCTCTCTGCCATCGCCGGCACCGTCGCCGACAACTACACCAGCTGCCACGCCACCGCCGCGCAGCTGAGCGCGCTGCAGAACTGGCTCGACTTGCATCTGCCGGAGCCGGCGCCATGATCAAGCCCGCCAGCCTGCGCGCGCATCTGGTCGCGGCATTGCCGGACCTGGCACGTGATGCCGACCGGCTGCTGGTGTTTATCGACGCCGGCAGCCTGGTCAGCACGTACCAGCCGGGGCTGTCGTTCGAATACCAGTACACGCTCAACCTGATCCTGACCGACTACGCCGGCCATCCCAACAGCGTGATGCTGCCGCTGCTGGAATGGGTGCAGGCCAATCAGTCCGAGCTGCTGTCCAATCCCACGCGACGCGGCGAGATCGCCTTCGAGGCCGACATCCTTGCCAACGATGCCGTTGATCTGTCGATCAAGTTGCCGCTGACCGAACGCGTCGTGGTGACGGCGAAAGATGGCGGCGGCTACGACATGACCCATGCGCCCGAGCCGGTGATCGATCCGACATGGATGAGCTAACCGCGCTGGAGACCTGGGCCGCGCCGTTGCTGGCCCGGCTGCAGGAAGGAGAGCGCCGCAAGCTTGCGCGCAAGATCGGCACCGCGCTGCGGCGATCGCAGAGCCAGCGCATCGGTCGGCAACAGACACCTGACGGGACGCCCTACACACCGCGCAAAGAGCAGCTGCGCGACAAATCCGGCAGAGTCAAACGCAAGAAGATGTTTACCAAGCTGCGGCAAGCCAAGTTCCTGAAGGTCAGCGCTAGTCCCAACGAGGTCAGCGTAGGATTCATGGGCCGTGTGTCACGCATCGCGCGGGTACATCAAGATGGCCTAAGCGAACGGGTGAGGCGAGGCGGTCCCGTGGCACGTTACGAAAGACGCACTTTGCTCGGCTTATCTGTTGAAGATCGGCAAGCCATACACGACCAACTTCTCAACCACCTAGATGCGTGATGTCAGCAGCATGACAGTCAAGACGGGCGGAAGAGTGGTGATGGCGCGCACGTCCCGAAAGCCAACATTTTGACGCGGCGGCAAAATGCAGATAGGTTGGCACTGGGGAGGCAACGGAATGCTGCGCACACCCGGGGCTTTCCCATCCCCCGAATATCATGGAGTGATGTCATGCAATCAAAGTCAGACCGCAATCGGTCGAGCAAGCTCGCAAGCCTACGTAACGTGGGCCTCGTCCTGTCTCTTTCAGCTGGAATTTTCTTGGCTTTACCGGCATTAGCTGAGCAACCATTGCCAAATGTCGCCAATCTCTCAACCAGTCAGCGAGCTGAACTGAGCAAATTGCTCAAAGCCGAACTTGATAAGACGATCGCGAACCAAAATCGGTTGCCAGGCCAAGTGGCCTCGCCCGTTGATGTCCGGTTCGACAGTAAGACAGGGATGATCCTGATCGAACTTGGCAGGGACTTTATACCAAAGGGAGACACATACATCTCTGGTGCCCTTGAGCAACAGCTTCACCAAATAACAGGTGTAGCAACCGAAATCCTAACTGGAAATCTGAGCTTCACCGGTACGTCCTGCACTTTTGGAGGTATTGCTACAGACAAGCTATTTCCTACAGAAAAGTGGGAGCCAAATAACAAAAAACAGACAATGTCTCCCACTGCTGAAGCAGAAGCACCCGTGGTGGTTTCCGCAGGGCACGGCCGCACTAAGGATGGTCTGATCAACGCGACCGGAAAACGAAGCAACCGCATCCGCCGCGCTGAGGGCGCTCAAATCGCCGATTTTTTGCCGGTTTCGGCCGTTTGCGGGGTGTTGCCTGGGTTACAGGCACAGCTTCCCCGCAGCAGGCATTAACGCTTTGCGCGTCAGCCACAGATTCGACAGTGCAAACAGCGTCAGCACCTGTGCGGTGTTCTTCGCCAAACCGCGATAGCGCACCTTGACGTAACCAAACTGACGCTTGATCACCCGAAACGGGTGTTCCACCTTCGCACGCAGGCTGGCCTTGGTGTGCTCCCAGCGCTTGGCCAACTTCAGTTCGCGCTTGTTCTTGATCTGCTTCAGCTTCGAGCGCTTCTCCGCGATCAGGTAGCGCAACTTGCGCTTGCCCTTCATCTCATCGCGCTTCTCAAGCCCCGTATAGCCGCTGTCC
>NZ_JSBW02000032.1 GCF_000772705.2 Xanthomonas vasicola | reverse complement strand
CCTCACGCCGCGTCCGCTTGCGCTTGCCGTTGTACTCCGCATCGCCGAAGGTCAGTTGCATCGTCGTTGTCCGTTGCGTCTGTGTGATTGTCGCAGGATCAAGGGGAGTTGTTCAGAGTTTCCCTAGGTCGTAAGCATCCTGTCGGTTTAGACCGGGAATCGCGGTCGATTTATTTAGCGAAGCTAGATCTAGATTTCTCAGAAGGTAATAGATGAATTTGGAGTGGGTGACTTCAAATTCATCAGCATAGTAAGTGGTGTCGATGGGATAGCATGGAACAGCTGAGTAGCAAACCTCACCGACACTACCCTTTCTGCCAACGATAACCGTCGGGCCTTCTGCCAAATAGGTTGAGTGATTCCCAACGATTCCATTGGAGCCATAGACGGGGTAAGCGCCACCATCACGTGATGTCGCTAGAAGTGCCTTGCCGTACTTCAACTCCAGAATTTCCCCAAGTTGGCAGGGACCCCACCCAGCAGGCAACTCACTCACCGCCCACCTCACCACTCGCCACTTCCAGCCCCATCACTTCGGCCAGTAGCCGCTTCTGCTCCAGCGCTTCGTCGCCGGCGCCCAGCGCCTGCATCAGGGCGTCGAGTTCGCGCAGGGCTTCGCTCAGTTCGGCCATCGCTTCGGCGGCCAGCACTTCGGGCGCGGGCAGGCTATTGGCATCGACGCTGTCGGCGTCCTTGAGCCAGCTGATATCCAGCGAATCGCCGCGCTCGGCGATCTGGGCGCGGGTGAAGCAACGGAAGCGGCCTTGGTCACCTTCATCGGTGCGCGGGCTGGCGCCGTTGGGATCGGTGCCGTAGGCCTGCTCGAACGGTGTGAGATGCGTCGGCCCGAACGGGGTGCGCTTGCCGAAGCTGGGCATGTTGCTGCGCAGGTCGTAGACCCACGTCGCCTGCGTGCAGCCGGTGTCCTGGCGCGGGTTGGCGGCGGTGCCTTTCTGGAAGAACAGCACATTGGTCTTGACGCCCTGCGCGTAGAAGATGCCGGTGGGCAGGCGCAGCAGGGTGTGCAGGGTGCACTTGTCCATCAGGTCGCGGCGGATGTCGGTGCCGACGCCGGCCTCGAACAGCACGTTGTCCGGCAGCACCACGGCGGCGCGGCCACCGGGCTTCAGGCCCCGGTAGATGTGCTGCAAAAAGGCGAGCTGCTTGTTGCTGGTCTTGTAGGTGAGGTCGTCACGGGTGGGTCCGCCGCCGCCCTTGGCGGTGCCGAAGGGCGGGTTGGACAGGATGATGTTGGCCGGTGGCAGGTCCCTGCCTGCGATGCCGAGGCTGTTGCCCAGGCGGATGGGACCGGCGCCTTCGCCGTTCATGCCGTGCAGCAGGCAGTTCATCAACGCGAGTCGGCGTGTCCCGGGGACGAGCTCCATGCCGACAAAGGCCTTTTCGCGCTGGAAACTGCGCTTCTTGGCGGTAACTCCGGGACCGTACAGATCGTCGTGTTGCGCTTTGATGTAGGCATCGGCAGCGATCAGGAAGCCCGCGGTGCCCGCGGCGGGATCCTGGATGACGTCGCCAAGCTGCGGCTTGATGCAATGGATGATCGAATCGATCAGCGCACGTGGGGTGAAGTACTGGCCAGCCCCGGACTTTGTCTCGTTGGCGTTCTTCTGCAATAGGCCTTCGTAAAGGTCGCCCAGGCCGTCCTGGCGTGCGCTGAACCAGTCAAGCCCGTCCAGCGCGGTGACCAGGGTTTCCAGATGGCGCGGCTCCTTGAGCCGGGTCTGCGCGTCGGCGTAGATGGCGGCGATCATCGGATCGCTGCTCTTGCCTAAGTCCAGAAGCATCTGCTGGTAGTGGTTGAGCAGGTTGCGGCCAGACTTGCTTTTCAGATCCGGCCAGCGGCTTTCTTCAGGCAGCTTGTGCTCGAAGTTGGGACTGTTCTGTACCTGCTCGTATTCCATCTTGACGAACAGCAACAGCACCAGCTCGGTGACGTAATCGCTGTAGTTGATGCCGTCGTCGCGCAGGACGTCGCAGAGGTTCCAGAGTTTCTGGACGATGTCGTTATGGGTCATGTTCGTATTCAGGAATTGGATGAGCCGATTAGCACGGCTAATCGGCTCACGGGTGAGGGGTGGCTTGCGGCCAGAACGGGTCGGTCTGCCAGTTCTCTGGGAAGCCCATCTGCCGTGTGTCGAGTTGTCCGAATCCGTTCAGATGATCGAGCAGCCGCCGGTCCCAGCGGGTATCGGGGCTGACCTGTCGCAACAGGAGCGCCAGGATGCACAGCACCGGGAACATGCGTGCGTGGTGGCCGGGTTGCAGCAGATGATGCGGCCAGGCGAAATCCGGCGCTGCGGGAAGCGTCGGCCGGATGCCCAGTTCGCGATTCCAGAGCCGGCTGTGGTGGGCGCAGATGTTCCGGATCGAGGTCAGGGCATGCAGCCACGATTCCAGCAGCGGCGCATGTAGGCCAAGTGCCCGCGCGATCTGCTTGCGATCGATATCCCGAGCGAGGCCCTGATAGAGATGAGATAGTTCGCCGAGAGTCAGTTCTTCCAGGGCAGCCCAGCCGGGCATCAGCGGCGGGGTGTTGTAGTTCAAAGTGTAGTGACGGGCATAGTTCTCGATTGCGCGGCGGCGTCTGAGTTCGGATTTTCTGCTTGCGGATGCGTTCGATCGGTCAATCTGCTGGGATTCGCGCTGGTAGTCACGCAATGCATCGCTCTGGCGTTTCTGAATGCTCTCTAGCAGTTTTTCGTGGCGATACCTGTCCTTGAACAGATTGCGCTGCAAATACAAGTGCGCCCCGTGGGTGGGACCCATGTGGTTGCCAAGGAGTGCACGCATCGCGACCTCCACACGTTCGATGGCTTCCATCACCAGCAGCCGTAAGCGCTGGTCGAAGACATACAGCTGTGTGACCTGCTGGAAGCGTGCCCCCGCAACGAATGCATGGCCATACGTCTGGAACGGACGCATGTAGGCGCTAAGGCGGAAGTAGCTGACGACTTCGAGGAATTTCTTCGCGCGCTCGCGGTCTTGAATCGACAGGCCGCGTTCGGCGAGCAGGTCAAGCTGCGCGTCGACCGGAATGGCCGCCTTGTCGAACGTTCTCATCCTAGCTGTAGTCCGGACATAAAAAACCCGCGCGATTTGTGCGTAACTGCCGGAGCAGCCATAGGCATGGCGGGTGTGTTGATGGAGATGATATGCATGGCGAGGCACACACGCAAGCTGGCAGTCTTCATACTGGCCGTCAGCCCGTCTGATCCCACAGATGTTCGCCCAGATCGCCCAGGATTTGGTCCAGCCGGCCATCGAGCAGGCGGTCCAACTGCAGGGCGCCGCCGTCGCCGCTGAAGTTGCGTTGCACGGTGTCGCGGTCCATCACCACCTCGTGCACCAGCTGCTGGGCCAGCCGCTTGAGCCAGCGCCGCTGTACCGGCGTCCAGCTGCGCTGGGCATAGATGCCCTGCATGGCCTTGTCGACGCGCTGCTCGAACGGCACCAATGCCTCGCCCAGCGCGGCACGGCGGATGTAGCCGATGATGCTGGCAGCCACCTCCTGCTGGGTGCTGTCGCGCCACGCGCCGCGCAGGTGGGCCTCGCTGTAGCCGTGCTGGTCGAGCAGCAGGCGTACCTCGCGCAGCTGGGTGCGGGTGAGGTCGCGGGGGCGATTGACGATGACGCTGAGCGCGGCGGACTGGTTGATCTGCTCGCGGATGAAGGCGTTGAAACTGTCCAGGTAATCGGCCGGGGCTTTGTTTATGCCGTAGTTCTGTGCGCGTTCTAGCAGGGTGTCAGCGTGTTCGGAAATGACCGGATAGCGGTCCGTGCCCAGCAGCACGCCCACTTCGGCCAGTTGCTCCACCAGGCGCGGGTGTTCGCGGAGGAAGCTGGCGGCATTGCGCGCGCCGAGCTTGTGCAGATGGGTGTGCAGCACGGCGGGCGCCACGCCCCAGGAGGTTTCCAGCGCGCTGAGCCTGTCGCGCAGATCCGGGCGCTGCTCGGCGCGATGCTGGGCCTTGCGTAGCACGCGCATGATGCGCTGGCTCAACTGGTCGAGCACGTCGTCAGCATGGCTGCCGCCGTTGCTGCCGGGGGCATCGAAGCTGCGCTGCTGGCCGAGCTCGTGAACCAGCTGCTCGATGCTGATGTTGGGGTCCTTGACCAGCGGGCGCATGGTGTCGACGTCTTCGAGCGCGGCGTACAGATCGACCGGATCGAAGATGCGGAACACGGTCTTGCCGATGTCGTCGCAGCGGCGGGTGGCGCGGCCCTTCATCTGTTCGTAGAGGATGCGCGAGCGGACCCGGCGCATGAACACCAGGTTGGCGATACGCGGCACATCAATGCCGGTGGTCAACAGGTCGACGGTGATGGCGATATTGGGGTAGCGCTCGTTCTTGTAGTTGCGGATCAGCTGGTCGACCTTGTCGCTTTTGCCGGTGATCACCGCGACGCTGGCCTGGTTGTAGTAATTGCCATGGACCTGTTTGAAGGCCTCGTCCAGCTGGTGCTTGACGCGTTCGGCGTGCGGCTGGCTGACGCAGAAGATCAGGGTCTTTTCCTCGCCGTCCGGGTCCAGTTCGATGGCGAGCTGCTCGCAGACGACCCGGTCGAAGTCTGCGGTGATCACACGCCGGTTGAACGACTCGATATTGAAGTCGAGTTCGTCTTCCAGGTCTGCGGTGTCGACTTCGCCGGTCTGCGTGTTGATGACGCTGACGCGCTCGCCGCGATCAAAGTGGATGCCGTTCTTGCCGAGCGCGGTGGTGTAGCGGACGGGCGGCTCGTGGTCGATCAGCCAGTCATCTGCCACGGCTTCGCGGTAGCTGTAGGTGTAGATCGGCTTGCCGAAGATCTCGGTGGTGTGCTTGGCCGGCGTGGCGGTCAGGCCGATACGGCAGGCATCGAAGTAGTCGAGCACGCGGCGGTATTGCGACAGGTATTGCGCGTGGTCGCGCACGGCCAGCTCGCCTTCGGTCATTTCCTGGTCGAGCGTGTAACCGCGGTGGGCCTCGTCGACGACGATACAGTCGAAGGTGCCGATCGGTGGCGGGTCATCGGACTGGAAAATGCGCCGGACCATGGCCTGCACCGTGGCGACCTGCACGCGGGTCTCATCGGCGGTGCGGGTGTCGTCCAGGCCATCGAGGTTGTAGATTCTGCGCCAGCGTCTGGTTCTGCTCAAGCTGCATATCCTGCATCGTCTCGGTGGCCTGGGTGCCGAGCGCGGAGCGGTCGACCAGGAACAGAACCCGGTGAAAGCGCTCGGCCTTGAGCAAACGGTAGATCAGGCCAATCATTGTGCGCGTCTTGCCGGTGCCGGTCGCCATCGCCAGCAGGCATTTGCGTGAGCCCGATGCCAGCGCGCCTTCCACAGCCTGGATCGCGCGCTGCTGGTAGTCGCGCAGGTTGAGGTAGGCCATGCCTTCCTGGGCCAGGTCGCGCTCGGCCTGGTCGCGATCGCGGGTGAGCAGATCGGCGATGTCCTCGGGCGTGTGGAACTTCTGCAGCGGGCGCCGCAGATTGGCCGGTGAGCGCAGGTCGCGGAACCAGATGCCCGATTGCTCGGCCAGCTGTTTCACATAAGGACGGCCATTGCAGGCGAATGCCAGCGGCACCTGGAAATGGCCACCCTGGCCGTCGGCCCAGCCTGCGATCGCTGTGGTAGCCGGGTAGGCGGGGGCTAGCTCGCCACGCATCACAAAGTCGCGCGCGTAGCGCTCGGCCTGGGGAATCCGGTCGGTGATGTTGATCCGCTTGCGCTTGGCCTCGACGATGGCGACTGGCGTGAGGCCGGCGAACAACACATAGTCGGCGTTGGCACGTGGCGCCTTGGTGGGCCATTCAGCGATGGCGAGGTTGCGGCCTTTTTCCGGGCGGATGCCGTTGGCATGGGTGAGGTCGAGCGAGTCGGCTTCCCAGCCGGCCTCGCGCAGCTGCTGGTCGATGAGGATGCGGGTGAGGTCTTCGCTGAGGTCGAAGTTGTTGCTGGCCTGCTGGGTAGCGCCGGCGACCTGTTGAGTGGCGGCCTGGCGGGCGGTGTCCGGCTGCTGCAGGCTGGCGATGCGTTGTGCGAAGTCCTGGCGTAGCCGTTGCAGTTCCTGTTCGCGTTGGACCGCCAGCGCCGCCTGCGCACGCGCTTCACTGTCCATCGCTTCGGCGAGCTCAGCGTTGAGCTTGGCTTCGCTGTCCTTGAGTTCGACGAGCGCCTGGCTCTGGTCGTGTTGTTGGCGGGCGGTATCCAGCTCCGCTTTGAGGCGATGGACCTCGGCCTGCACTTCACGCAACGGCGCGGCTGGATCCTTCGGGGGCAGGAAAGCACCCGCCTTGAACTCGGCGGCGTTCTTGCCAAAGGCGCGGTGGTACCAGACCGCCAGGTCGCGGGCGACCTTCAGGCCATCCATCGCTTCGCGGTGTTGCGTGGTGAAGCCGTGGGTCGCCTTGTTGCCCTCGACCCGCAGTACGTGGAACAGCTCCTGGATCCGCCGGTCCAGGCGCAGCTCGCGTGCGAGCTGGTAGATCAGATCCGCCTGAGTTGTCCGTTGGTCGTGGATGATGCCGGCGCGCCCAGCCAGATCCTGGGCAAGTGCTTCGGCGAACTGCCGGAGCTTGATCAGCGTGGTGTTGGGATCGCTGGCAAAGACCTGCTCGGCCATCGAGGCCAGTTTGAAGAAGACCGGATCGTGTTCCTGCAGGAAGGAAAAGTTGCTGTCGACAGTCACACGCGTATCCGTACTTGGCGCCGGGCGGGATGGCATCTCGCGGTAGCCATCATAGGTCACCGATGCTGCCGTCGTCACTCTAACGCCGGATGCGATGGACCGATATGCGATGGCTTGGGCTCCGCAGCGACTTTGCTGGCAGCTGCGCAAGTTTTTTCTATGAGTTCCCAGTCTTTTGTCGGCAACTAAGTCGTTGCCGCAATGAAATTTGGCGGCAGCATCGATGCCTCTGCCTGATGATTCGTTCGGAATGGCCCTGCTGCTTAGATGAAATTCCAGGTACCGAAGGGCTTGGCGGCGGTAATCCTTAACGGCGGCATTCTGTAGTCGCACGATCACCTCGCGGAGCCTCGAAACTCCGCAAACAGCGGTGCCCACCTCCGACAAACCGGTGGGTTTTTTGTGCCTGCAACTTTGCTGGTGCAACCGACGCGATGCTCTGCGTCGGGAGGGCGGCTAATACAACGCCCGCAAGGGGAATACGCCCGCCGGCTGTTCGCGGTTTCGAGCCTCCCGACTTCCCGTCCGTCGCCTTGCGGCGGGCGGGGGCGATTCCATGGAATGAGGAGCAGGCCATGTCGGACGTTGTACGCGATGTGCAGTCACAGCCGGGTTACTACCTGCCAGAAGGCGCGCAATACCGTTTGCAGCAACTGCGCGACCATATGCGGTTTCTGGCGCGCTTGGCGCAGTCACGCACGCAGGCCGAAGAGCAGGCGCGGCAGCCGGCCATCTGCATGGACGAGTTGGCGTTTTGTCTGGAGCTACTGGCCGAGCAGGTGGGCCGGGTGCTGGATGATGTGGAGTGCGCTGTCATCGAAGGGGCGCATCCGTTGCCATGACGTGTTGTGTCGAGTGGATATTTTACCGTATGGACCACCGCCGAATGAACGCATGATCGGCACGGATATGGCAGCAAGCAGCGGTGCCGATTGAATGCCCGAATCAGTGCTCAGACTGCGCGCGTGCGTGCATGCTTGCCTCACTTGTTTTTCAATCCCGCGCTTCTAGGCCCAGCCACCACACACTACATGTGTCCATCGTCCGCGCTTACCTGCAACCGTGAGTGCTTCTAAAAAATAATTGCCGCTAAAAAGAAGGCAAGCGCCTTAGTTTTTCGTAGGTGCGATGCATCCGATCACGGGGCGGGAGCGGCTGTTGGGTGAAAAAGGGGTTGCGCAGCAAGGTCTCCGCCTTGGTGCGCTGGCCGGTTCCATCGTCCAGCATGCTGTTGAAGAAGCGGACCACCGTGCACTTGTGGTCGTCGGGGAGAGCCTGCAACGCATCCATGAAGGGGAAGCTGTCTGCGGTCTTGGCGCGATTGATCCCGATCATGCCCATGTTGTAGCCGGGGCGCTTGAGAACATGCACCAGCAGTTGCGCCACGCTGTAAACGTCGCGCGCATGCCTGGCAGGGCTGCTCAAGTCGTAAAAGCCCGGTGTGCCGCCGCGGTTAGGGTCGCCTTCTTCTGAGCCGAGCCCCATGTCGATCAGCCGAAAGATCTTCATGGGTTGGTCGTACATGACGTTGTTGTGCGAGATGTCCTGATGCACGATGCCGGCGTCTTCGCAGCAGGCAATGCCCAACAGTACATCGGCCATCAGCTGCCGGGCCAGGGCGAGATACTCCATGGCGCTGATGGCGCCTTGCTGCAGCGCTGTGCGTGCGCGGGCAATCATGCTGCGCACGCTGATGCCGTCGATTTTCTCCAGCAAAATTCCGAAGGTGTGTTCGATCTGCACCACGCCGTGGGCGCGGACGATATACGGCACCGCATCCACCGACCTGATCATTTGATACTCCTGGAAGATCATGGCTTTGCGCGCAGCGATGTGTTGCTGCAGCGCCTGTGCGTCTGCAACCGAAGTGGGGTCGCCCGGTATCGGTGGGGTCGGTGGTTGCGGGTCGGTGCGCAACAAGGCCTTGAAGATGAAGTCACGTCCGCAATTTTGCCCGCCCTGCCAAAGATCTTCGGCCAGCCGCACCGCGTAGGTCGAGGCGGATGCGCCGGTGCCGACGGTTGGCATGGCGTCCAGCGTTCCTGCAGTGCCTGCGTGTCCGGTTTCCAGCGTCACGTGGAGAAACCCACCATCTACATCCGAGGCGCCGGGCTTCAACGCCGAGAGCTTCTGGATCAAGTCCGGGCGTTCGGATCGGCTGGTCAGCGATTTCACCAGACGCGGGCTCAGCACGACGTGCTGCCTGGCACGACGCATATCGCTGACCAGCTGCCGTGCGTTGCGCAAGTTCTGGAATGCGTCACTGCTGTCGGCGCCCGCAAGGGCCGATGTGTGCGCCGGCGTCTCCAGCAGGCAGGCCCAGGTCGGTGAGCCGGGCTGCGGGCTCAGACGAGGGCTGCGGCCGGTGGCAGACGTCGTTGGCGAGTCGCTACTGGATGAGGACCAGGTGTGCGGTGCTAACGCTGCCTGCAGGCGGGGCACCACGACCTCCAGGTGCGTCCTTTCATCCGCGAGCACGCCGGTGGTGCTTCTTCTTTTTTCCAGCAGGTTGAGCGGATGGTCTGCGACGGGATGGGGCGGGGTGTGCTGCTCGGTCGCCTGGGCAGTTTCGGGTGCATCGCGCTCTGCGTCTGCGCGCAGCGCTGTGGAAGGGAGAGTGAAGTTGCCGGAGATCTGTTTCATGGTCCAGGCCAGTCTGGTCAACGATCATCCGAGGTGGCTCTGGCGGTTCGCTTGCAACGCGGCATGCGGCAGCTGGTGTGAGCCCGCTGGAACCAGCAGCCACTCAGCAGCGTCACCGGCATCATCATTGAGGCGGTGGTGCATGCGTAGGGAGCAATGAACGAAGCTGTGCAAGCGTGGGCGAAGTTGCGCCAGTGCTACATGTGCTTGCATCTGGCGCGGTGGCTAGGCGCCGGATGTGGTGGCCAACGCGCGCTTTCAACATGATCGCCAGCCACCCTGCTCGTTCGTCTGCAGCGATGCGCTGGTGCTGGCTTGGACAGTTTGCGCGCTTTGGCAAGCGCAGCGCCGCTTGTTTCGTGTTCGGCAATGGTTTTTCGGCCGGATGCATCATGCACGATCACGCTGGTGAACAATGGTGCGCATCGATAGCGGAGAGGTGACCATGCAACCTTTAGCATTGACATCCGTCACGCGCCGAGGCGCCAGGCGCGAGCAGCAAGAGGGCGCGACCGTGGCAGATGCTGGCCCGTCTGCACCGGCCAGTGACCCGCATGCCAATACGCAACTGGTTCAGGAGTTGCGACGCTTGCCCATGCGTGAAGCGCCGCTCAGGGCGGCGCGCACGCCTCCTGGCGTCCGCATCGCGCGGTTCGGGCGGCTAGCGGCGAACATTTGCGGTGTTCCTCTGGTGTCAGTCTTCGGCTTTAATGCCGTCTGTGCGGCAGGCGTTGGCGCTTATGGGTATGCAACAGACGATGAATACTATAAGACCTATGCAATGCTCTCGACTCTGGGAGCTGTGGGTTCTGCAGTGGCGTTCGGTGGGGTGACCTTGGCGGATTATTTGGCTGCCCGCTACCTCGAGGCGCAAGCGCGGGCGGATGCGCAACGGCCGGCCTTGAAGAAGGCAGACAGGGCTAGCGAGTTGGAAACAACGGTCGCCTGTCTTGATGCGGCGGTCGAAATGGTGACTATGCCGGAGGAAGATGGTCCTTACTCCCACTTGACCTTTGGCGAGCAGGCGGCCCTGGCCAAGGATCTGCTGAATCTCATCACCGCAGAGCGTTCCCGCTTGCCGCCTGAACTGTGGAGCGCGGCCAGCGGCGTGCGCGACCCGCATGTATTGGTCGAACGGCTTCTGGCAGCGGCAACGGCCCGCGCAGCGAAGGCTGCGTCCACGTCGTCGATGTCCTGAGGGCACGGGCGTCAATCGGCGTCCAGCGCTGCGCTAACGCGTCACCGCCGCCAACTTCAAGATACGCGACGAGCTGCTGCGTAGCACCGGCTGTAGGGCGCTCGACAGCAACTTCTGCAGTAGCGATCTTCAAACAGGTCTGCACAGCAGGCCATCAAACACCACGACAGGCGTTGAGTCGCTGGCAATGCAGACCTTTGCCCGCAGCGGCGTCAGCAGGCTCTGTTCACCGTCTTGGCGGTCCACAGTCCTTACCGCGTGGCCCTGGGGCAAGAGCAACGGTTTTGCATTGCGACGCCTGAGCGACCGCGCGCTGTGGCGATGCGAGCCCGCTGCTTCGGCAGCCAGAAGACAGGTTGCGTGAGAGCACTGCGCTAGCGGTGGCAAAGAGACGTTGGCCATGTAGCTCTCGGATGTGTGCTGCATGCGTAGCGGTCGGCCCATGATGCGCGATTTCACCCGGTTCGACGCGTGGTAGCAGATCGCCAGCACATGGCCAGCAGTCGATCGCCCAGCAGGGCGCTTTGCCTGGATCGACCATGCTTGCCATCCAATGTGTCGGGAATGTGGTGCGCGTTTCGCCATCGGTCACGCTTATTCGGGCAATGCCGCGCGTGCGTGATTGGGCAGCCGAACAATGGGGTTCCATCTATCTATGAGAGGTGATGTATGCATCCTGTGGCGATGACGACGGCAGTGCGCCGGGGGGCGAAGCAGAGTCAGGAAGATAGGGTTGCCGCGTCAGATGCCGGCCCCTCTGCACGTTTCCATGACCCGCATGCCAATACGCAGCTGGTCCAGAGTCTGCCACGGCGGGTTGTACGTGAGGCGCCTCTCAGGCCGGCCGGGGAGGCGGCCGCTCAAGGCGCGCAGCCGCAGGAACAAGCCGCTGGCGTGCGCGTGGCCAATGTGGTGCGTGAACTAGCAGATAGCGCAGCTGTGTTGGGCGCTGGACTGGTGTTTGCTTATGGCGCAAAAACTTTTTACAACCACTCGATACAAGGCGGTTCTACTGCTGACCCTAGCTACGATGATAGGTTGGCCTTGGGAGGTGCCAAGACGATGCTTGGCGCGACGGTGGCATACGGTGGCTTCAAGGCCATTGAGTATCTCGCTGACGGGTACATACGGGCGCAAACGCGTGGGCAAAAGGCCCAGCGGGCGCGGGAATTGGGGACCACCGAAGCGTGTCTGGATGCGGCGCTCGAAATGGTGAGCACGCCGGATGCCAACAATCCCGGTCCTGACATGAACGTAGGCGAGCAGATTGCGTTAGCCAGGGATCTGCTGCACCTCATAACGGTGGAGCGTTCTCGCTTGCCCCTGGATCTGTGGAACGCGGCCAGCGGTGTTGGCGGCGATGCGCACAGGTTGGTCACCCAGCTTTTGCAGGCAGCCAGGGCCCGTGCAGTGGAGGAAGCGTCAACGTCGTCGGCAGATTGAGTAGGCGCTGGCAGATGGCGGGAGCATGCGGTCCGCAATCGACGAGCCGGTGCCGCTTAAGGGCTACACCGGCGCCGACTTGAGGATGCCTGACAGGCTTTCGCGCAGGATCAGCTGCAGATGCATGCGGTTAAGTTCCATGCCGCTGATCATCACGCTGTGCAGGCCGCCGCACATGGCGGCGACGGCGAAGACGCGGGCCTGGAATTCCTGTTCGCTGCTGGCGGTGTCGGTGTGGCCGCGGAGCAGGCGTTTGAGCAAGGCACTGAGGTGTTCGATCAGCGAGGCGCTCTGCCGGCGCATGAAGGCGGCCAGCACCGGGTCGCGCAAGGTGGCCAGGTGCAGCTCCAGGTCGATGCGGGTGCGCTTGATGTTGATTTCCTGCAGCAGCCAGTCTTCGAGCAGGCCGGCAATGAAGTCCACCACGTGCACGTTGGCCGGTCGTTCCACCAGCCACATCTGGCGGATGGCGCGCATGTAGTTGCGTTCCAGCAGTGCGCGCACTAGGGCATCTTTGTCTGCGAAACGCTGCAGCAGGTTGCCGCATGCCAGGCGCGCGCGTTCGGCGATCAGTTCGAAGCTGGTGGCGGAGAGGCCGATCTCGTCGATGCAGCGCTCGGCGGCGTCCAGTACGTCGTCTAGCAGGAGCTCTTCGCGTTGTTTTGCGGTGCGCAGCTGAAGGACGTTGGACATGAGCGAGCGATCTGCAGGGGGCTGCAGTATACCGATGCAGGGTTACGCATCCATTGGAATGCGCTGGCGTGTGCGTCGTGCCATGTCCGCTGCAGCGAGGCCGTCTGCGGGCTCATGCATGACACCGGTGCCGCGGCGATGACGTGGCCATCGGCGTGGTCGACCAGCTGTTCACGGCAGCTGTGCGACACGTGGTGGCGACGTCATGCAGGAGATGGGTGTGAGTGAGACCAGCGCGGTTGCGGGTGTGTCGGCGCAGTGGCCGGCGCGGTTGTGGGTGGTGCGACATGGGCAGAGTGCGGGCAACGTGGCGCGCGATCTGGCCGAGTCCAATGGGGCAGCGTTGATCGACCTGGAACACCGCGATGCGGATGTGCCGTTATCGGGCTTGGGCGAGCGGCAGGCGGAGGCCTTGGGCGCCTGGATGGCTGGCTTGCCCGCGCACGAGCGGCCGACCTTGATCTTGAGTTCCACCTACGTGCGTGCGCGGCAGACCGCTGCTGCGGTTGCGCGTGCGCTTGGGCAGCCGGCCGATGCGGTGAGCGTGGACGAGCGGCTGCGCGAGAAGGAATTCGGCGTGCTCGACCGTTACACCACGGCCGGCATTCTGGCGACGTTTCCAGAGTTGGCCGAGCAACGCACGCTGGTCGGCAAATTCTATTTTCGCCCGCCCGGTGGCGAGAGCTGGTGCGATGTGATCTTTCGCTTGCGCAGCATCGTGGGCGACCTGCAGCGCAACCATGTGGGCGCGCGCGTGCTGATCGTGGGGCATCAGGTGATCGTCAATTGCTTCCGCTACCTGATCGAGCGGATGGACGAGGCCACCATCCTGGCCATCGATCGCGAAGGCGATGTGCCGAACTGTGGTGTCACCGAATATGCGGCCGCCGTCGATGGGCAATCGCTGGAATTGGTGCGGACAAAATTCGTGCCGCCCGAATTGGCCGATGAGCCGGTGACGACCGAATCCGATCGCCCGGCCGGAGCACGCTGATGGCTGCCGCGCGTATCCGCACACTCACCGCCGCTGCACTGCGTGCGATGCCGTTGCCATCGCCCGGCGGCGACAAGGAGCAGCGTGGCCGCGTGCTGGTGGTGGGCGGCTCGATGCGCGTGCCTGGCGCTGCATTGCTGGCGGGCGAAGCCGCGTTGCGCGCAGGCGCGGGCAAGTTGCAGATCGCCACTGCTGCGAGTGTGGCGCCCGCAATGGCGCTGGCGGTGCCGGAGGCATTGGTGCTGGGCCTGGGGCAGAACGGGCAGGGCGAGATCACGCGCGGGCATCGTGCCTTGGATGCAGCGCTTGCAGCATGCGACGCGGCCGTGATCGGGCCGGGTATGGCGTCTTCCACGACAACAGCGGCACTGGTCAAGCTGGCCGCTGCAAAGGCGGTCTGCACCTTGGTGCTGGATGCGGGGGCATTGTTGCGCAGTTTGCGTGCGCCGCCTGGGCGGCCATTTGTGCTAACGCCGCATGCGGGGGAGATGGCGACCCTCGCTGGCGACGACAAGGCTGCGGTGGAAGCAGCGCCGGGCGAGTACGCGCTGGCTTTCGCACAGAAGATGCGCAGCGTGGTGATCGTCAAGGGCGCGGACAGTTTTATCGCTGGGCCGGATGGTGTGTTGTGGGTGCATCGCGGTGGTGTGCCGGGGTTGGGCACATCCGGGTCTGGCGATACCTTGGCCGGCTTGATCGCAGGGTTTGCTGCGCGGGGTAGCGATGCGTTGACTGCTGCGCTATGGGGCGTGTTTGTGCACGCGGCTGCGGGTAAGCAGCTGTCGAAGCGGATTGGCACTGTGGGATTTCTCGCGCGCGAGATTCCCGCGGAAGTGCCTGGGATCTTGGATCGTTTGTCGCGCAAATGATTGAGCCCCTCTCCCGCCGTGAGAGCGGTTGGGGTGAGGGTACGGTTGCTTGCATTAGTGCAGATTGCAGATTTGCATGTGTCGCTCTTTTTGATGCATCACGCACTACCGGCACCGCCACGTGCACACGTACCCTCATCCGGTGCTGCGCGCCACCTTCTCCCCCATGAAGGGGACAATGTCCCGGCGGGAGAAGGCAGTCTGATGTTACATCTTCTTGCGCTTGCGCCCGTTTGTCCCGCGATGTTGCGGCGCGTTGGTCGGTTAGGCTTGGGCGATCTACCTGGGAGGGTGTGCAGTGAAGCGAGCGATGACGTGGTCGGTGGTGGGGGTGTCGGGGATTGGGCTGGGCATGCTGAGCAGCGCGAGTGCAGCAGCGACGGCTGTTGCATCCGCCGCGACGCCAACAGCGGTAGATGAGACCTCGCCAGCGGTGAGCAGCACTGGTGCACTGCGCATCTACACCAGTTCTCAAGGCGCCACGCAGCAGATGCGCGTCAGCACAGCTGCTGCTCCTGCCGCCGGGCATGCGCTGACCGAGAAAGAAAACTCCATCTTCGTCAATCCGCACCGGCAATTTCAGGAACTGCTGGGCATCGGCGGCGCGATTACCGATTCCAGCGCGGAGACCTTCGCCAAGCTGCCCAAGCGTGCGCAACGTGCGCTGCTCACGGCCTATTACGATCCGCAGAAGGGGATCGGCTACACGCTGGCGCGTACCACCATCCATAGCTCGGACTTCAGCAGCGGCAGCTACACCTACATCAAGGAAGGCGATGCGGCGCTGAAGAGTTTTTCGGTCAAGCACGATGCGAAGTACCGCATCCCGATGTTGCGCCAAGCCATTGCGGCGGCCGGCGGCAAGTTGACCACGTTTGCCAGCCCGTGGAGCGCGCCGGCCTTCATGAAAGACAGCAACAACATGCTCAAGGGTGGCAAGTTGTTACCCGAGTATGCGCAAGCCTGGGCCAGCTACTACACGCGGTTTATTGCGGCATACGAGAAAGCCGGCATCCCCATCTGGGGTATCAGCCTGCAGAACGAACCCATGGCGGTGCAGACCTGGGAGTCGATGCTGTTTTCGGCTGAAGAGGAGCGCGATTTCCTGAAGAATCATCTCGGACCCACGATGGCCAGCGCTGGCTATGGCGACCGCAAAATCATCGTATGGGACCACAACCGCGACATGATGGTGCACCGCGCGCACGTGATTTTCGACGACCCGGAGGCGGCCAAGTATGCGTGGGGCATGGGCTTTCACTGGTACGAAACCTGGGCCGGCTTTGCGCCTATGGTGGAGAACGTGGCTGCGGTGGCGCAGGCGTACCCGGACAAGCATCTGTTGTTGACCGAAGCGGCGGTGGAAAAGTTTGACCCGGCCAAGTTGCAGTATTGGCCCAATGGCGAACGCTACGGCACAGCCATCATCAACGACCTCAATCATGGCGCAGTGGGCTGGACCGACTGGAACATCCTGCTCGACCAGAACGGTGGGCCGAACCACGTGGGTAATTACTGCTTTGCGCCGGTGCATGCCGATACACGCACGGGCGAGGTGATCTATACGCCGAGCTATTGGTATATCGGTCACTTTTCCAAATTCATCCGGCCGGGCGCGCGACGGGTGAGCGCGGCCAGTAGCCGTAGCAATCTGGCGACCACTGCATTTCTCAGTACCGATGGCAGCCTGGCGATGGTGGTGATGAATGCCAGCGACGTCGCCATTCGTTACAACCTGTATGTGGGCGAGGCATCGAGTGCGTTGGAGATTCCTGCGCATGCCATCCAGACGATGGTGCTGGCGCGGTAGATGATCTAGCTGAGTTGGTGGACTTGCCGGCTGGCCTGCGCTGCTCCACTCTGCGGGTGCCTTCTCCCGGTGGGAGAAGGAAACCTGGGCTGCGATGACGATCTGGCGCGGGTTGCGAGTGTACTTTGCGATTACTCGCCATCCACGGCAAGCGCCGCATGAATCAGCGCGAGATGGCTCAAGCCTTGCGGTAAGTTGCCCAAGGCATCGCCGGTGGCCACGTCCATCATCTCGGGCATCAGTGCAACATCGTTGCCGAGTTGTTCCAGCAATTGTTCGAACAAGCGCTTGGCTTCGCCACGCTCGCCGAGCAGGCCATAAGCCTCCACCAGCCAGAACGAGCACGCGATAAACGCACCTTCACGCTGTTGCATGCCGCTGTAGCGGTGCAGCAACACGTCGCTGCCGAGTTCTGTGCGGATGGCATCGCGGGTGGCGATCATGCGCTCGCGGCGTGGTTCACCCAGGCCGAAGCGCGAGGCCAACAGCAGGCTGGCGTCCAGGTCGTCGGTGCCGGCGTAGAAGGTGTAAGCATGCTTTGCGTCGGACCAGCAGTGCAGGTCGATCCACTCAAGAATCCGTGCCTGTTCGCGTTCCCAACGCGGCAGCATCGCGGTAGAGAGATGGCCGGCCTTGGCCAGCTCGCTGGCGCGGCGCAGCGCCAGCCAGCACTCCACCTTGGACATGGTGTAGTGCTCGTTGGTTTCCAGTTCCCAGAAACCAGCATCCTTGCGCATCCAGGTGTCTGCGCACTCGTTGCCGAGCTCGAACAACTGGCGTGCGGTTTCCTGGTCCAGGATGTGGCCGGCATCGAGAAAGCGCGAGGCCATTTCGAAGATGTCGCCGTACAGGCACAGCTGCAATTGATTGTTGGCCGTGTTGCCGACGCGCACCGGGCGCGTGTCGCGATAGCCGGGGATGTCGATCTCGCGTTCGTCGGGCACCAACGCACCATCCAGGGTGTAGCAGGGGCGCACGCCGGGGCGATGGCGGCGGATGGTGCGCATCAACCAGCTAAACGCGGCCTTGGCATCGGCCAATGCGCCCACGCGCAGGAAGGCCTTTGTGGTGTACGCGGCATCGCGCACCCATGCGTAGCGATAGTCCCAATTGCCATTGGCACCGATCTGCTCCGGCAACGAGGCGGTGACCGCCGCCGTGATAGCGCCAGTGGGTGAAAACCACAGGAATTTCAGCGCTAGCGCAGAGCGAACGACGGCGTCGCGGTAACTGTTGTCATGGCGCAGGTTGCCGCTCCACTCGCGCCACTCCTGGTCGCTACGTTCGATGCGTTCACCGATATCTTCCAGTGCGGGTACCGGTAGCGCGTCGTCTACGGCGGCCAGCAATGCAACCACCTGTGTGTCGCCCGCATGGATTGCCAGCGTGGCATGCACGCCGCGGTCATCGCACTGCAAGACCTGCGCTGCGTCCACGTCATAGCGCAGCATGGTCATGAGTGGACCCACGTGGTGTACGCGGCCGTTCGGAGTTTCGCTTTGCCAAGGCGTTGCTTGGCCGGCGCGTGTGCCGGGGCGGTAGATCAGATCGAAGACCACACTGCCGTCGATGCCTTCGATGCGCCGCGCCAGCTCTGACCACGGCAAACGGCCAGCTTCGCCGCTGTTGAGCGATTCGGTCAGACGTGCGCTGCCGGTTGCGGTGATGAAGGTCGTCTCGAGAATATTGCTGCCGTCCCGGTAGCGCCGCTGTACCTGATGCAGCTGTTGCGGAGTGAGGGCGAAATAGCCGCCTTGGCCTGCGTCGAGCAGGCGATCGAACAATGGTGGCGAATCCATCTTCGGCACGCACCACCAATCGATGCTGCCGTCTGCGCCGCACAAGGCCACCGAACGCCCATCGCCGACCGCCGCATAGGCGGCGATCGGCAAGGTGCCAGTGGCATCGCGTTGAAACTCAGCGCCAGGGTTGCTCAAGACAGCAGCAGGCCGCCGGTGGCACCGAACACTTCGCCGGTGACGTAGCTGGATTCCTGCGAGGCCAAAATCACGTACAACGGCGCCATTTCCACCGGCTGCCCCGCGCGCTTGAGCGGCGTCTCCGAGCCGAAATCCGGAATCTTTTCCGGCGGCTGACCACCGCTGGGCTGCAACGGCGTCCATACCGGGCCGGGCGCGACCGCATTGACGCGGATCCCTTTCTCGGCAATCTGCTGCGCCAGCCCCTTGGTAAAGTTGACGATAGCTGCCTTGGTCGACGCGTAGTCGAGCAGAGTGGCGGAGGGCTGATACGACTGGATCGAGCCGGTGTTGATGATGGATGCACCCGGCGGCAGATGCGGGATAGCCGCCTTGCACAGCCAGAACATCGCGTAGACGTTGGTCTTGTACGTGGCGTCGAACTGTTCCGTGGTGATGTCGGCAATGTCTTTGACGGCAGTTTGCTTGCCGGCAATGTTGACCAGCACGTCCAGGCCGCCCAGTTCCTGCACCGCGCGTTCGACTAGATCGGTGCAGAAAGATTCGTTCTTGAGGTCGCCCGGAAAACTGATGGCCTTGCGGCCTTCTGCCTGGATCAGTTGCACAACTTCTGCTGCGTCCTGCTCTTCTTCCGGCAGGTAATTGAGCACGATGTCCGCACCTTCGCGCGCGAACGCGATGGCGGTCGCGCGGCCGATGCCGGAATCTGCGCCAGTGATCAGTGCCTTGCGGCCCTGCAGGCGACCGAAGCCTTTGTAGCTCTGTTCGCCATGGTCGGCTTTGGGGTGCAGCTCATGGACAGTGCCCGGTGCTTCTTGGGTCTGTTCCGGGAATTGCGGCTGCGGAAATTGGGTTAGTGGGTTTTGCATTTCGTACTGATTCTTGGTGCTGGACATGCACGCTCTCCTGCATTGGGGGCTGGCGGCACGCAATAACGCGTACCAATGGCGGCTAGTGTGGAAACCGACACGATGCGCACGGGTGAACGAATGTTGTGCATCATGTGAATACGTGACGGCGGTGCATGCGATGCAATCACGTCGTCATTGACTACAGGTCAGAATTTGAGCGGGAAGAAAGCGATGCGTTGTGCAGGAATCGATGGCGCTGGCAGCGGCTGGCTGGCGTTTTGGGAGGAGGAGGGCGTGCTGGCGTCTGCGTATTACGCCAGCGTGACCGAGCTGGCTGTCGCGTTGCATGCAGCGGCTGTCGTGGGCGTTGATATCCCGATTGGCTTGAGTGAGCACGCACATCGGGCTGCGGATCGGCAGGCTCGCCAGTTCGTTGGGGGCGACGCGCCTGCAGTGTCTTTGCCGCGCCGCTGCGTGGCATGTTGCATGCGAGCACGCAGGCGCAAGCTTCTGCGATGCATCGGGTGCTGGATCACGACAAGCAGCGTGGCTTTGGAGCGCGCTCGTTTGCGTTGCTAGCGAAGATTCGCGAATGGGACCGTGCTTTGCGAGCAGACTTTGCCTGGGCCGAGCATGTATTCGAAGTACACCCTCAAGTCTCCGACAGCGATTGAGCTTGCTGCGTAGGCATGACGGTATTGCCCAGGTGCAGTCGCTGCTCGAACGTGTGCCACGCGCACAAGCCAAGCCAGATGATGTGCTCGATGCGCTGGTCGCGTGTTGGAGCGCGCAGCGTGTCGCTGCGGGCATTGCCGACAGCTTGCCAGCGGTAATGGAACGCGACGCCTGCGGCTTACGCACGGGCATCTATTATTGAGGCGGTTGAATACCTACTGCTAAAGCGGCTAACAGCACCTGGCGAGCGTCTGACCTATGAGCGCAGTGGTTTTTTATTCGCCGCATCTTCTTGGACGCAAATAGAAGCCTTGTGGTCGAGGCGTGGTGGCCTCACCGCTCGCGGGACACGCCGTAAACCCATTCATGGGCCTTGATGGCGGCATCCATGCCGCCAACGGTCCCGCACCCGGTGATGGCACCGCACCAGACAGTTGGCTGGTGGTTTGTTGAAGAGCGAGTACATCGCTTCGCGCTGATTGCTGGTTGATGTATTGAAAGCTCTACACGCCGACCAACGCGACTGGTCCTTGCCTGCCCCTCGTCCCGGGACCCGTGGTGGCATGGATGCCGCCACGGAGCTTAAAAGGACGTACTTGCAGCGTGTCCTGCGATGGTGGGCGGGCAAGGGCGCTGCAGCCAAGCCCCCGATCAGCCGCTCTACAATTGACAGGCCTTGAGGACGATTTTTATCCGCTCTAAGCCGTGGCGGGCATGTCTAGTGCCGCGCGTACGCTCCGGCTCCTTCGGGCGTTGAATGTCCACAAACCACTGGCCCGCTACCTTTTGCTAACTGCTTTTGATCAGCGCACCTGCGCCGACATCGAATACGGCCGCTGCGCCGGGTCGGTGGCCCACTGCTGATTCGTTGTCGCCTGCATACGGAATCGTAGTTCACCACCGGCCTGTATTTCTTCGTGTGTGACGTAAGCGCGGGTGAGTGGTTTGCCATTGAGCGTAGCGCTGCCGATGTAGCTGCGTGCATCGCTCACGCCCTCGGCAATCACCGCAAAACGCTTGCCATTGGGCAGGTTGAGCGTGGCGCGTGGCAGGAACGGGCGGCCGATGATGTATTGATTGCTGCCGGGCGCCACCGGGTAGAAGCCCAGTGTGGCGAACACATACCAGGCCGACATCTGGCCGAGGTCGTCGTTGCCGGCCAGGCCTTCCGGCCCAGCGTGATACTGGCTGCGCATGATCTGCGTCAGGCGTGCCTGTGTGCGCCACGGTTGGCCGGCATATGCGTACAGATAGGCGACGTGGTGGCTGGGTTCGTTGCCGTGCGCGTACCAGCCGATCAGGCCGGTGATGTCTTCCATATGCTCGAAGACCTTTGGGTCCACCTTGGCATCGAACACTGCATCCAGCCGGGCAAGCAGTTTGTCGTCCCCGCCATGTGCTGCGGCCAGCCCGGCCACGTCCTGGGGCACGTACCAGGAGTACTGCCAAGCGTTGCCTTCGGTGTAGTCGCTGCCGTAGCCACTGGCAGACGGGTCGAACGGCTCCCGGAAATTGCCGGCGCGGGTGCGTGCGCGCATATAGCCCGTGGCCGGGTCGAAGGCATGCTTCCAGTTGCCGGCACGCTTGGTGAATTCGGTGGCGATGTCGGGCTTGCCGAGCTTGTCGGCCATGCGCGCGATGGTCCAGTCGTCGAAGGCGTATTCCAGCGTCTTGGATGCGGCTTCGCCTTCTTCGTCGATGGGTACATAGCCCAGCTCGCGGTATTGCGCGATACCGTCGTATGGGCCGTAGTTGGCGCTGGCGACCATGGCCTGCAAGGCTTCATCCGCATTGAAGCCGCCGATGCCTTTCATGTAAGCGTCGGCAATTACCGGGACCGCGTGATAACCGATCATGCACCAGGTTTCCAGGCCGTGGAATGCCCACACCGGCAAGATGCCGTAGGCGCTTTCGCGACGCGACGCGAGCAGTGAATTGACTACATCGCTGCTGCGTTGCGGCGGCTGCACCAGGGTGAGCAGCGGATGCAATGCGCGGTAGGTATCCCACAGCGAGAAGGTGGAGTAGTTGGTCCAGCCGTCTGTTTGATGCACGGCGTTGTCCGGCCCGCGGTAGCGGCCGTCGCTGTCCATGAACAGTGTTGGCCCAAGCAAGGTGTGATACAGCGCGGTGTAGAGCTGGGTGCGTTGTTGCGGCGTGCCTTGTGCGTCGATCGCCGACAGCGCCTGCGTCCATTGCGCGCGTGCATCGGCCCGTACACGATTAAAATTGAAGCCGGGCACTTCGGCATCGAGATTGGCGATGGCACCCTCTTCGCTGACCGGTGAGAGCGCCACCTTCACCACCAGCGGCGTGCCGTCGTTGGCGACATCGAACACGCCGACCAGTTGCCGGCCTTCGATCTGCGCACGCTGTGCAGGATTCTTCTCGCCGGGCGGTGGAAAGCCCTTGTATGGAATGTCTTGCTCGGTGTCGTGGAGTTGCGTGGCAGTGAGCGGGCGTGAGAAGCGCATGGCGAAATACAGCTGCCGGCCGGGTGCCCAGCCACGTGTTTCGCGAAAGCCGGTGACGGTGCCATCGCTGCGCACACGCAGCCGCGACCACTGCACTTTGCCGGGGTAGTCGTACAGGCTGGTGCGCAGGTCGACCAGCACATGCGCCGGTTTGCCTTTCGGGAACTGATAGCGATGCACGCCCACGCGCGCGCTGGCGGTAAGTTCGGCGCGGATATTGCGGTCTTTCAAGGTCACCGCGTAGTAGCCGGGCTGGGCCTGTTCGCTGGCATGATCGAACTGCGCGGTATAGCCGCTGCCGGGTTTGCTGGCATCGCCTCGTTCCAGCTTGACCTGCCCGGCTTGCGGCATCAGCAAGATGTCACCCAGATCAGAATGCCCGGAGCCGGAAAAATGGGTGTGCGAAAATCCGACGATGGTGGTGTCGCTATGCCGATAACCGGCCGCCCAGCCATAGGCTTCTTTGCGGGGTTTGATCTGCGTGTCCGGGCTCAGTTGCACCATGCCGAACGGTACCGTGGCACCGGGATAGGTATGGCCTTCGCCACCGGTACCGATGAACGGGTCGACTGCGTCGAAGGCAGCCGTGGCCGCAGGCGTAACGGGCGCAGCGTTGCCGGCAAATGCGACGACTGCGGCAAGCACAGCCAGCCAACGAACCCGAGGTGCGGCGATCAACCGAGACGACATGCGGAATGCTCCAGCGGATGCAGCGCCGGACCGTAGCACAGCTATACGGTTGCACTACACATGAGCGTGCGAATAATGTCGCCGCCATGCTTGGGTCCGCTGGCAGCATGCACCGTTGCACACACACTCGGCTTCAGGCATGTCGCATTGACGCCTCTCCGCTTTCTTTACCCAGCTGCGCTATCTCGTAATCGCTCACAACACCGCTTCATCACTGCCCACCGCAGCCACGGATCCCAGCACTCACCGGCGTCGCAAGGCCAACACCGCCAAGCCCGTCACCGCCGCAGCGGCTGCACCGATCAACACCTTGTTGCGTGTAGAGCGTGCGCGTAACGCCGGCCGCCGCCGGTAGCCACCGTCGATACCGCCGGCAATACTCGGCGCTGCAAAGACATTGCCGCTGGAACGCGCCACCCGGGGCGCCTGCGCAAAGTAATGCGCGAAGAAGTAGTACATGGCGCGTGCCAGTGTATGTGGCGCCAGTGCATGGCCTGCGCGCATCACATGCACCGCCGCGCCCAGCACCACGGTGTTGCGTGGGCGGTCCAGCAGGCGCACGACGGCAGTGGCGACGGTGCGCGTGTCCAGCATCAGTGGCGGCCCGCTGATGCGGCGGCCCACATAGTTGGCGCCATGGGTCAGGCCGGGCGTGTCGACGAAGTACGGGTAGACGTCGCACACGTGGATACGCGGGTAATCGCTCAATTCGGCGCGCAGCGCTTCGGAAAATCCGCGCTGGCCGAATTTGCTGGCTCCGTATGCCGCCGCAAACGGCGTGGAGGCGAAGCCACCCGAAGAGATCATGTTGACGAAGATGCCATGACCTTGTTCGATGAAGATGGGGATGACGGCATGGGCGTCGTGCATGCGACCGAGCAAGTTGGCGTGGATCACTGCCGCGCTTGCTTCTATCGGCACCTCGTGGAATTTGCCCACCGCACCGACGCCGACATTGCCGAACCATAGATCGATACGCCCCAGAAAACGCTGCGCGCTGGCGGCCAATGCTTTTACCCGTTCGGCATGTTTGACGTCGGTGGGCACCACTAAGACCTCTGCGCCATGCGCACGGCAGCGTTCGGCAACGGCGTTGAGGGACTCTTCGCCACGTGCAGCCAGCACCAGGCGCGCGCCTTGTGCGGCGAACGCTTCAGCGGTGGCTTGGCCAATGCCGCTGGACGCGCCGGATATCACCACGTGGGCGGGAGGGGTGCGATGCATGCGATGTCTCCACAAAAACGATCAGGCATGCTTGATTGCAGTGCGTGAACACGGTGCGGCGTTTTACGTACCGCAGCGTGAAGCTGAACTGGTCGGCCAGGCGCCGCGCGTGACGGACGCGTGGTGCTGAAATCGCCTGCCTGCGCCCGCATAGTGCGTTGATGGACTTGTTCGACGCTCCCATCGCACCGCTGCAGGTGCTAAACGATATGGAAGGTGGCGTGCGCTATTGGCCGCAGCTGCTGCCGGCTGCGCTGGCGCAGGACGCATTCGAGGCACTGCGCGATGGCGCCGATTGGCGCAGCCAGCGTCGCGAGATGTACGACCGGGTGGTGGATGTGCCGCGCCTGCTGGCGTCGTATCGCCTGGATGGTGCGTTGCCTGCGGGTCTGCCGCTGCAGCGCTTGCTCGACGCGGTGCAGGCGGTGCTCCCTGCGCCGTACAACGCGGTGGGCTTGAATCTGTATCGCGATGGACGCGACAGCGTGGCGATGCATCACGACGCCTTGCACACCTTGGTGGCGCCATATCCAATTGCGCTGCTGTCGCTGGGTGCACCGCGCCGGATGCAGCTGCGCGCCAATGACGCGAGCACGCGGACGATTGCGCTGGAGCTTGCACCGGGGAGCTTGCTGGCAATGAGCCATGCCTCGCAGCGCACCCACACGCATGGCATTGCCAAAACCACGCGCGCAGTGGGCGAGCGCATCAGCGTGGTGTTTCGTGTGCGCCCGGCCGAGCGCATGGCCGCTGGTCAGCATGGCCCGCATTGGACGCCGGCGCAGACGTAATGCACATGCTTGGGTTCGATTGATCAGGTGCCGTCATCCTGAGCGTTAGCGTGTGCAGGCGTCTCACTGGTGGCCGCCGCCGCTCGCGTACGCTTGCCATGCGTCTGTGCTGTGTCGTGACAGGCATTGCACATTTCGGGTGATTGCCATTGCCATCACCACTGCCCATGCTTGCATGTGATCCCCCACTGCGTCGCCCATCCATGTCCCTGGACCAAACCCGCCACCATCAGATGTTTCCCGAGCTGGACGCGGGCCAGTTGGCGATCACGCGGCGCTTTGCCAGCGGGCCGGCGCAACGGTTCGGTGCGGGCGAGACCGTGTTCGACGTCGGCGATGCGCACGCACCGGTGTGGGTGGTGCTGGAAGGCGCCATCGAAGTGGTGCGCCGCGACGGGCTGGGCAATGAAAAACCGATCACCTTGCACACGCCTGGCCAGTTCACCGGCGAGGTGAGTCAGCTGGCCGGTCGCGCATCGCTGGCGGCAGGACGTGCCGGTCCAGAGGGGTGCTTGGCGCTGCCGTTCGATACCGCACATCTGCGCGCGCTGATGATCAGTTCGGCCGAAGTGGGCGAAGTGGTGATGCGCGCATTGATCCTGCGTCGCGTCGGATTGATCGAAGGCGATGCATCGGGCTCGGTCTTGATCGGCGAAACGGACGACCCGCATCTGACGCGTTTGCAAGGCTTTTTGACGCGTAACGGCTACCCCAACACGGTGATGGACGTCTCCGATGACGAGGGCCGCGCGCTGGTCGAGCGCCTGGGCATCCAGGAGCATGATCTGCCAGTGATGGTGTGCCCAAGCGGTCGCGTGCTGCGCCAGCCCAGCGATGCCGAGGCCGCGCATTGTCTGGGCATGACCCCGGATATCGACCCGGACAAGCGCTACGACGTGGCGATTGTAGGCGCAGGCCCCGCGGGTCTGGCGACAGCGGTGTATGCCGCGTCCGAAGGCTTGTCGGTGCTGGTGCTGGATCAACGCGCTATTGGCGGGCAGGCAGGTGCGTCGGCGCGGATCGAAAATTATCTTGGGTTTCCCACCGGTATTTCCGGGCAGGCACTGGCCGGGCGCGCATACAACCAGGCGCTGAAATTCGGCGCGGAATTGGCGATTCCGATCGAAGCGGGCACGCTGGAATGCAGCCGCGACGATGGTGCGCTGAAGCTGGATCTTGCCGATGGCAAACAATTGCTGGCCAGCACCGTGGTGATCGCTTCCGGCGCGCGCTACCGGCGTCCGGAGATCGAAGGATTGGAACGCTTCGAAGGCCACGGCGTCTCGTACTGGGCCTCCCCAGTGGAGGCGCGCTTGTGCGAAGGCGGCGTGGTGGCATTGGTGGGGGGCGGCAATTCCGCAGGACAGGCAGTGGCGTTCCTGGCGCCGCGGGTCAAGCAACTGCACCTGATCATTCGCGGCGACGGGCTGGAAGCGTCGATGTCGCAATACCTGATCGAGCGTATCGCCGCGTTGCCCAATGTGCAATTGCACCCCGGCACCGAAGTGTCCGCACTCGAAGGCGACCCCGAGCGCGGGCTGCAGGCGGCCGTGTTGCGCACACGCAAGGACGGTGCAACCGAGCGTGTGGAGTTGCGGCACCTGTTCCTGTTCGTCGGCGCAGACCCCAATACAGGCTGGCTGCAGCAGTGCGTGGACACCGACAAGCGCGGCTTTGTCATTACCGGCACTGCGCGCGGCGACGGCGTGCCGGCGTGTCTGCCGCTGGAAACCAATCGCCCGGGCGTGTTCGCCATCGGCGATGTGCGTGCGGGCTCGGTCAAGCGCGTAGCGGCCGCGGTGGGCGAGGGCGCCGCCGTGGTCGCGCAGATCCATCAATACCTCGCACATCAAGCCAACCCGGTGCCGGTGTCCGAACTTGCCAGCGCCACTCAGGAGTCGACCAGCGCATGAGCCAACACTGCAGCCATACCGATCAAATCAACGCGGTCACGCCCAGTGCGCGCGGCTGCGAAGAATGCCTGGCCATCGATAGCGAATGGGTACATCTGCGCCTGTGCCGCAGTTGTGGCCATGTCGGTTGTTGCGACGATTCGCCCAATCGTCACGCCACCGCGCATCACCATGCCACCGGCCATCCCATCATCGAAGGCTACGACCCGCCGGAAGGCTGGGGCTGGTGCTATGTGGACGAAGTGGAAGCGGAACTGCCGGATCAGACGCCGCAGCTGGGGCCGATTCCGCGGTATGCGTGAGCGGCGCCGATGCGCCGCTGGGAATCGGGAATCGGGAATCGGGATTGGGGAATCGTGAGAGCGGTTTCCGCGCGTTCAATCGTCGCTGTGTTCGGACGTTGTGTGTCCGTGACTGCTATTGCTCCTGCTGATTGGTGCGCTAATTTGCGTAGTTCATATGCACACGCACATGCGCGCGCTCACTCCGGCCAATGCACCTTCGGCAGCTCGCCGATCTGCGGTCTGGCGAATAGATAACCTTGCTGCAGATGGATACCCATGTCGCGCAGGGTGCGGTATTCGTCTGGGTATTCGATGCCTTCGGCAATGACGGCGATGCCGAGTTCTTCGCACATGCGGGTGACGTGGCGAACGATGGCTTGGCGGCTTCGGTCGGTATCGATGCCACGGATCAGTGCGAGGTCCAGCTTGAGCAGATCCGGTTGGAAATCGGCCAGCAGGCCGAGTCCGGCGTAGCCGGCGCCGAAATCGTCGATGGCGGTTTTCATGCCGCGCGCCTGGTAGGTGCGCAGGATGCTGAGCAGATGGGCGGGGTCGGTGAGGTGTTCCTGCTCGCTGACCTCGAAGACGATCGCGTTGAGCGGCCAGCCGTATTGCTCGGTAGTCGACAGGGTGGCGCGCAGGCAGTGCTCGGGGTTATATACCGCGTTGGGCATGAAGTTGATCGACAGTAGCGCCGGTAGCGCGATCTGCGCAGCGCATTCGATCGCCTTGATGCGGCAGGCCTGGTCGAAGGCGTAGCGGTTGCGGTCATCCACCGCGGCCAGAATGCTGCCGGCCGACTCGCCGTTGATGCCACGCACCAGCGCCTCGCCCGCGTAAATGCTGCGGGTAGAGACGTCCACGATCGGCTGGAAGGCCATGGTGATCGCGGTAGGGAAATCCTGGCCGTCGCGGCAGGCATTGCAAACAGGAAGCATGGCCATGGCATGGGCACTCGAGCGGCGTGGGTCCAGCCTAGACCAATCGGCCGCGATTGCGTGCGATTGAGCCTGACCTGCTCATCGCAAGTCCTCACCCGCCGGCAGTCGGGTGAGGCGATACTACGTGCATTGCCCGCATCGGACGCCCCATGACCGCACTCACCGAACGTTACGCCCTGGCCGTGGACTACGCGCGCATCGCCCACGCCGGGCAGCTGCGTAAAGGCACGCAGGTGCCGTATCTGAGCCATGTGTTGGGAGTCTCGACGCTGGTGCTGGAATGCGGCGGCGATGAAGAACAGGCGATCGCCGGCCTGCTGCACGACGTGGTGGAAGACTGCGGCGGCGGGCATGAAGTGTCGATCCGTGCGCAATTTGGCGATGCGGTGGCCGACATCGTGATGGCATGCACCGATGCCACCGCCGAAGACAAGGCCGACGTGGACAACAGCGCCCGCGCACGCAAACGCGACTGGCGTGAGCGCAAGCGGGCCTATCTTGAGCATCTGCGCAAGACGCCCGAGCGCGCCTTGCTGGTGTCCGGCTGCGACAAGCTCTATAACGCGCGCAGCATCGTGCAGGACCTGGAAAACCCTGCCGTCGGTCAGGACATCTTCAACGTGTTCACCGCCGGGCGCGCGGGGACGCTGTGGTATTACGCCGCGCTGGAAGAGATTTTTCGCACGCGCGATGCCGCCACCGCGCGGCTGTTCAGTAGCGTGGTGACACGCATGCAGGCACTGGCGGATGCCGGCACGCAAGTGGCACCTGCACGTGCGCTGGGCTAGAGCAGTCAGCAACACGATTGCGCTCGCCTCCATGCAGGCGAGGGCATCGGTATGTAAACGCGTGCACGGCGGTTCCCCCGTGCCGTTCATGCCCATCCAGAGACTACTCGCCATGTCTGGTTGGCCACGCCAAGCCATCTGTAGCGCATGGCGCCCCAGGGCGTTGTCTGCGGTCGATCACATGCGCTGACACCGGCTGCATGCCACGCGCGCTAGGCTGATGCCTTGTCGATCTCTGGTTTCGATAATCATGTCAAAGGCAACGTCCTCTTCCACTGGCCTGGTACGTGTGCGCGGCGCGCGCGAGCACAACCTTAAGAATGTGGACGTGGATATCCCGCGTGATGCGTTGGTGGTGTTCACCGGCGTTTCCGGCTCGGGCAAATCGTCATTGGCGTTCGGCACCATCTTTGCCGAGGCACAGCGTCGGTATCTGGACTCGATCTCGCCGTATGCGCGGCGCCTGATCGACCAGGTGGGCGTGCCGGAAGTGGACTCCATCGATGGACTGCCGCCGGCGGTGGCCTTGCAGCAGGCGCACGGCGCGCCAAGTGCGCGCTCGTCGGTGGGCAGCGTTACCACCATTTCCAACTCGTTGCGCATGCTGTATTCGCGTGCGGGCCAGTATCCGCCGGGGCAGGACATCATCTATGCCGATGGTTTTTCGCCAAACACGCCCACAGGTGCATGCCCCACCTGCCACGGTTTGGGGCGCATCTACGAGGCCACCGAAGCCACCATGGTGCTCGATAGCAGCCTGAGCATTCGCGACCGTGCAGTTGCCGCTTGGCCGGGTGCCTGGCACGGGCAGAACCAGCGCGACATCCTCACCACGCTGGGTCACGATGTGGACGTGCCATGGCACACGTTGCCGAAGAAAACCCGCGACTGGATTTTGTTCACCGACGAACAACCGGTGGTGCCGGTGTACGCCGGTTACAGCCTGGCCGAGGTCAAGCGCGCCCTCAAACGCAAGGAAGAGCCCAGCTACATGGGCACCTTCACCAGTGCGCGGCGCTATGTGCTCCACACCTTTGCCACCACCCAAAGCGCGCAGATGAAAAAGCGCGTGGCACAGTACCTGCTCAGCACGCAATGCCCACAATGCGATGGCAAGCGCCTGCGTCGCGAGGCCTTGTCGGTGACGTTTGCCGGGTTGGATATCGGCGAGCTCTCGCGGCGGCCCTTGGATGAAGTGGCCGAGTTGCTGCGCCCCGCGGCCGACGCCAAACCATCCAAAGGGACGCGCAAGAGCGCGACCGAACACCCGGAACAAGTGATTGCCGCGCAACGCATCGCTGCGGACCTGCGCGCGCGTATCGCCGTGGTGCAGGCGCTGGGCCTGGGCTATCTCAGCCTGGAGCGCAGCACGCCCACCTTGTCGCCGGGCGAGTTGCAACGGTTGCGGCTTGCCACGCAGATCCGCTCGCAATTGTTTGGCGTGGTGTACGTGATGGACGAACCATCGGCAGGGTTGCATCCCGCCGATGCACAGGCGCTGCTGGGCGCATTGGATCAACTCAAGGCAGCCGGCAATTCGGTCTTCGTGGTCGAACACGAGGTGGACGTCATCCGCCACGCAGACTGGATTGTGGATGTGGGCCCAGCGGCCGGCGTGCATGGCGGGCAGGTGCTGTATAGCGGCCCGCCTGCGGGGCTGGAGCAGGTGCAGGCTTCTTCCACGCGACGCTATCTGTTCGGCACGCCGCCGCGGGTGCACAGCCATGCGCGCCCAGCGAGCGGTTGGCTGCAGCTGCGCGCCATCACCCGCAACAACGTGCGCGCGCTGGATGTGGATCTGCCGCTGGGCGTGTTCACTACCGTCACTGGTGTGTCCGGTTCCGGCAAATCGTCGTTGGTGAGCCAGGCACTGGTGGAACTGCTAGCTGCCCATCTGGGGCAAGCGCAGGCAGAAGAAGACGAAGCACTGGATCCGCTTGAGCGCGGCACGCCGGTGCCGTTGGGTGGCGCGATTGTTGCCGGGTTGGATCAGGTGCGCCGGCTGGTGCGTGTGGATCAAAAACCCATTGGCCGCACGCCGCGCTCCAATCTGGCTACGTACACCGGCTTGTTCGACCCGGTGCGCAAGTTGTTTGCCGCCACGCCCGCCGCCCGCCGGCGTCGCTACGACCCGGGGCAATTCTCCTTCAACGTGGCCAAGGGCCGCTGCGCCACCTGCGAAGGCGAAGGCTCGGTGTATGTGGAATTGCTGTTCATGCCCAGCGTCTACGCGCCGTGCCCCACCTGCCACAGCGCGCGCTATAACGCCAAGACGCTGGAGATCGAATTACGCGGCAAAAACATCGCGCAGGTGCTGGAAATGACGGTAGAGCAAGCGGCCGCGTTCTTCGCCGACGAGGCCAGCGTGCTGCGTCCGCTGCAGGTGTTACGCGAAGTGGGGCTGGGCTATCTGCGCCTTGGGCAGCCGGCCACCGAACTGTCCGGTGGTGAAGCGCAACGCATCAAGCTTGCCACCGAGCTGCAACGCGCACAGCGGCGTGACACCGTCTACGTGCTGGACGAACCGACCACCGGCCTGCATCCGGCCGATGTGGACACCTTGATGACCCAGCTGCAAGGGCTGGTCGACGCAGGCAATACCGTGATCGTGGTCGAACACGATATGCGTGTGGCCGCCAGCAGCGATTGGGTGCTGGATATGGGGCCGGGCGCAGGTGGCGCCGGCGGTCGTGTGGTTGTTTCAGGCGCGCCAGCGCAGGTGGCGCAACATGGCAAGAGCCGGACCGCCGCATTTCTTGCAGCGCTGATCGTTTAGGCGATGCTGATCACAGCTTACGGACAAGGTCGAACTCAAACGATGCCATGTTTCGCCATCTCGCGCAGCGTTTCGCATCCGAAGTTCTGCACGCAGCGCAGTTCCACTTAACGTTGTTCATGGAGTTGCGGCGCGTTGAAGGGCCGACGCGCGCCAACCTGCCATCTCTGCTCGGAGGAACTAAGAAATGCGCTTAATGACGGCATTGCAACAGCGTCACGCTCAGGGCGGCGGCGATTGTATTCAATCCCCGCACTCCATGGATTTTCATGCGCGCCATAGGTCTGTCGACGCACGTGTGAGCGCGCGCGTCCGTCAGACCTGACGTTTAGCCTGAGCTGCTCATCCGTCAGTGCGCCGATTGCGTGCCTTGGCGTTCCTGTGCCCCGTTGAGTGCTGCCGATAGCGCCCAATGGATTGTCATTCCAACGCGGCGCTCCATGTCAGGCATTCATGGGTCTGGCCGATTGGAGCCACACGTCCTGCTGCCTCATCCGATGCAAGGCGCCACCCTGAAGATGTCGCGCCCAGCATCCCGACCTTCTGGATCGTTCGATGACCACATCACACTCCATCGCTTCTTCAAGTGCGTCTCGATCGCTGCCGGCAACAGATTCGGCCGACGCGTCGGTGCCCACCACAATCTCACCGCGCGCTCCTTCCCCTGAGCCTGCGGCGCATGCGCTGGGCGGCTTGCCGGCAAGGCGAGGCGCGTCCAGTACCTCGGCCACCGCGGTCCGCCTGCGCAGTTTCGCGTCGCAGCATGGCCCACGTGCCGGCGTGCAGCTCGACGGCGCATCTGCGTCGGATAGCGATGTCGCACGCATGATCGACGCTTGTCTGGCGCGTCGGCCTGCGGTCCATAGCGAATCGCCGCTAGGCGGCGGCGGACGTCTGCTGCGCTATGCGGCCGATCCCAAGGATCCGCGGATGCCACGCAACGAGGCGTTCTTCACCAACACGCCAGGTTTACTGATCGCAGGGTTGACCGTGCATCCGGATGTCGAGCGCCGCACCGGCACGGCCCCGACCGCCGACAAGATCGCCGCCGAGCTTGCCGAGCCGCCCATTGGCCTACTGACCGGTATCTGGCAAGCGAGCGATGGTCAGTGTTTCACTCACCGTGCCAACCAGCTGCATCGAGCCGATGCGAGCGGGCGCTGGGTACCGGTTCCGCTGCCTGCCGCGTGCGATGCGGCTGCCGATATTCGCATGCTCGGCCTGCAGGCCGATGGCGCTGTGTATCTGCAGGCAGGTGCGCACTGCTGGCGAGCCGGCAGTGACCAGATAACCGTCAGCGTGGGCGATCTTCCGGACGGCGCCGTGCTTCGTTTCGATGCCGGTGGCAGACCATGCATGCTGCATGATGGCGTGCTCCGGTATTGCGATGAGCACACGCCCGGCCGGGTGGTGGAGTTGTTGCGTCCGGTGGCCGGCGGCCCAGCCTTCGAATCAACGCCTGCGGTGCCGGTCGATGTGCTGCCGCTGGCGCATCCTGATGTAGGCATCGCGCTGATGCTCGATGACAAGGGGCGCGTGTATGAGGCAGATCTGCACGGCACCGGGCCGATCGCTGCACGGCGCCTGACCCTGCCGGATCAGATGGAGCGCGCACAGGGATGGGCGGTCACGTCCATGGGGCTGGCCACCGACAACAGTGCGCATCTTGTGCTGGAAGACAGCACCGGGCACCGCATCGCCCTGCAACGGCCGGCAGGGCAGGCGAGATTCCAGCCGGCGTTCATGCTTGATCACCCGCTTCTGCTGATGTGCAGCGAAGGGCTGCAGCCGCCCGCCGATGAGGCGATACAGTCGCCGGTGGTGCTGGATGGGCATGCCCGGCTGGGGCATCTGGACGGGGTGCTGCACTACTCGCCCGCGCCGGACCAGCCGTGGGAGCGGTTGACGCTTGCTGATGGCTCCCCACTCACCGGTGTTGTCTCGTTGCATACCGGACCGCGCGGGTTCCTCGATCGTCGCCCCGTGTTTGCGCTGCTGACTGCGCCGCCGCAACTGGTCGACATCACGCTTCCCGGGCGGACGACCTGGCTGGCGGCCGGTGCGGTGCCCTCCACGCCTTCCGGTGGGCCACTTGTCGTGGTGCCGGATGTGGTGGGGGTGCGCTATAAGCCAATCGCCCGTTTCGACGAAGAGCTCGTCCAGGCGGCAGTGCATGCAGATCGCAGCGCGGTCGTGATGACGGCTTCGGGAACGTTGCTCAAAGTGGATGCGGAAGGCAACCGTGGCAACATACCGCCGCTGCAACGCCCGCTGGCCATTGCGGTCGGGTTGGACGATGTGCTGTATGCGTTGGACCACCCCCGCCAAGCGCCTGCACAGCTCTACCGGCTTGACGAGCACGGTCAGTGGGATGCGGTGCAGATCACCTTGCCACAGACGCTGTCGCCACCGCTCGGGCTGCGCAGTACGCGCACCGGGCAACTCCAGATGCAGTTCGGTGCGCGCTGGCACACCGTGTTGCCAGCGATGACGGCTGAGGATGGCACCCTCCTGCCGGCACGCATTGCGGCGTCTGCGTCACCCGAGGAAGTCGCTGCTGCCGGTACCCAATCCGGCACCAATGCCCAGATAAACCAGCAGCAGGCAAGTCGGATCAGTACGCCCGACCACGATGCAGCGATCAGCACGACCTTGCTGGGCACCACGTCCACCGATCCGTTGCGCTGGAGTTCGAATGCGCAGGTTCTGGTCGAGAGCGGTCGCGCACAGGCCACCGCGCTCGTGCAGGTGGCGACAGACATGGTCGGCGGTGCTGTGCGCACGCTGGCCGGATGGACCGGCGTGGCCCAGCAATCCACCCCGCAGCAGCAGCGGCTTGCCCGCTTCCGCCAGGAGGCGATGCAGGCCCAGTCGCTTGCGCTGGAACTGTTCGACACGTTGCCGGTGTTGGCGGAGGTGCGCATTGCCGGCGCGGCGTCTGCGCGCCAACCGATTGATCGGCTTTCGCCCGACCAGCATGCGCAACTGGTCGCGTTGCGCGAAACGGCCTTGTCCGGGCTGTTGCGCGATCTGCGCAAGATCGGATTCCGCGATGGCGCGCTGGCCGCCGATTTTTCGATGGCGGACGGTGCCTCCATCCAGCGGACAAGTTCGAATCCCAGCTATCGCGCCGCCGAACTTTGGCGGCGAGTACATTCTGCGGCTAGGCGCGTGAGGCCCCGGCAAGCCCAGGATCTGCTGCCCGCATTTGATCGTTGCATCGCTGCGCTGGCCGGTGGCGCAGCGCTAAATCCGCAGGCATTGAGCGACAGTGAGCATGCGCTGCTTGCCGAGTTGCGCGAGGTCGTCCATCGACTCAAGACCGCCCAGGTCGCCTTGCCGGCCCAACAGGATCAAGCCGGCAACGCAGCCGATGTGCCGAATGCGCTGCGCAGCGCCTGCCTGCTTGCAGGCTTGGTTGAGTACGATGCGCTGCTGAGCGTCGCCGACGCGCAGGCGCTGGAGGCAGCCGACGCCAGGCGGAAGTCTGGGCTGCAGGCGCTGGCCAAGTTGGGGTTGTCGTCCTGGCACGAACTGGAGGCATTCGATGATGTGGTGTCGACCTTTCGGGCTGAGGTCACTACGCCCGGCAGCGCCCGTCAGCTGCAACTGCTCAAGAGTCTTGGCCTGCCGCCGGGGAGCGCCCCGGACGAAATGGCGTCGCGCATGATCGATGTGCTGCAGGACCTGTTCAATCGCAGCACCTTTTTCTCAAATCGGGTGCGTTCGGCCGAACTGCGTGGCTCGCTTGGGTCGGTGCAATGGACGCACGTCAATCCGATCAATGCTGGTATGGGCGGGGAGGCCATCCACGCGCTGGGTGTCGAGCGCATCGGCGATTCGAAGGACGGCGACGCGGGCCTGGTTGCCTTCTTCGTGCGCCACGCAAAAGCCACCGCGTCGGCAACCGCAGGCCTGGGCATCGATCTTCGTCCCGGACCAGGAACCGGCGCGTATGTGTATGTCGACGCGAAACCAGCGGTGTCTGCAACCTGGGGCGGTGCGGCTAATCTCGGGGTAGGCGGCACCTATCAACATGGCGTGGGCGCGGCAGTCATCCTGTCGCCGGACACCATCCCCGAGTTTGCCAGACTGTTGTTCGACCGGCACGCCGGCGATACCACCAGCCTGTTACGCGCAGGCGTGGATGACGGTGCGATCGGCCTGGATCTGTTCGAAACCAATCTCAACGCCTCGCTCAACATCAACCTGACTGCGCAGCCACTGGCGCTCAGGCATTCTTTCGGTCCGAGACAGCCCACCGCACCGGGCGCAGCCACCGGCAACGCGCGCAGCGCGATTGCGGGGCCGTTGCCGTTCAGCATAACGGGGCAACTTGGTGTGCAATGGAGCCAGATGGAATTGCACCTGGACCATGCCTGGCAAGACATCATCGGCCTGGAATTCCAGGGCCGCGTCGGCATCAATGCCGAGGTCAATGCAGGTATCACTTTAAGCGGCACATTGAACTCGGTCTTAGGGCGCAATTTCACACGGCTGGTCAATGCCCTCACCGGCGCCGGCACGCTGCAGCTGGCCGGCGTGCGGGTGGCGTCTAGCGACGTGCAGTTGCCAACCAACGCGATACTGGACGATACGCGTACCGGTCCGTTATTGGGCACTGCCAGCTACAAACGCACCCTGGATACGCGTGCAGCGCAGCCGGTGACGCGGCAGGCATGGGACACGTTGCGTACGCGGCTCAAGGCTGTCTTTCCGCAAAGCAGCGACGAATTGGGCGCGATGGAGTATCCGGCCACGCCGGAAGAGCGCAGTGTCCTGCTGCGCAAGGCGCTCGAACGTATCCAGGGTCCTGGCGCACTGGCCATCGAAGCTGGCGCGGCGCTCGGCGGGGCAGCCTTGTCACGACAGAGGACGCTCGCCGCGCAGGCGACCAGTGCCGCGGCGGCATCGCTATGGAAAGGCGGCACGGCGGCCGAGCGCGCGGCAGTGGTCGACATGCTGCATCAGCTGCGGCAGGAGGATGCTGCGGCTGTCCAGCAGCGCGCACGTGTCATTCCCGGTGCCCGCGTAGAAATCAACATGTTCGGACGCGAATCGCTCGACGCGGTGGTCAGTCATGCCATCGGCCACTACGCGCTGGGCGAGAAAATGCGCGACGTTGCCGAGATACGACGCAAGATTCCCGGGCTGGGTGATGTATTGCGTAGGTTCAAGGATATCCCGCATGTCAATCAGGTCCGCTTTGTGTTTGAAATGCGGCCGCAGGCCATGGTGGCGATCAACGACGCGTTGGCCGCCAGGCAGCATGCACAGGCAGCAGCGGCACTGGGGTTACCGGCGTCCAACGACGGGATGTCGTGGCAGGACGTTCTCATCGCTGCGCAGCAATCGCCGGATCTGTACCGGCTTGCGGCCATCGCCGTGCACAATACTGACGAAAATCCGGTCACTACCCGTATCGGCTTGCCGCTGCTCAATGTGACCTCGACTGCGGTCGCCTCGCACCAGGTGTTCGAGGCGGAGATTCAGTTCCGTTACGGGCTGTACGACCGCATTGAAGGGGCGGAAGTCCTCGAAGCCGGTGTGCGTGCGCTGCGCCGTCCACTGGACCGCCTGCAGCAGGCCGGCGTGCAGGCGCTTGGGCAACCCCAGCGGGCGCAGGTGCCGCCACCGGACCCGGTCTCTCCGCGTGGCGAGCGCCCAGGGTTGCAGGAGGCGCGCGACTTGGCATTTGAACGTTATCTGCAGGCGGGCGCGCTGCCGGACGTTCCTCATCTACGCGCGCTGAAGCGAGAATTGGCACGCCTGGAAGAACAAACGCTTGGCGTTGACGCGCAGCGCCGCAACTGCGCTGCGTTGATGGAGACAGTGGGCATGGCGCAGGCCAAGGCGGACGAACGCATCGACCGGCTGCTGGCCAGACTTGCGCCAACAGGCGGCGAGGTCATCACCGATGCGGCGGTCGCGCCTTGGAGCTTGCGCCAAGCGCTTGCGTCGCTGCAAGCCTGTAGCGAGACGGTGACACAGACCGAGCACGCGCTCGACCAGTTGTACGGTCACCTACGTCGCCAGATGACCGGACCCAGCGCGATGGAGGAGATCGCGGTAGCTCAGCATGCGTTCGAATTCCTGCAGCAAGCTGCACAAAGCGAGTCCTCCCTGATTGCAGCGATTGACTACCTTCTGCGTCGTGCCATGGAGGCGTATGACGCGCAAGAGGTGCAACTGCAGGACGTGGACGACAGGTTGGACGACCTGCTGCCGCGCCTGGAGGATCTGCAGCGCGTGTCTGAGCTGGAGCGTCAGTCGCTCGAACAGGTAGAGCGCGATGTCGACATCCGACGCCAAACGCTACAGGTACTGCAAATGCAGGACTCAAGCGCCGATGCCTCGGCGAACGACACCGCGGGCAAAGATAAGGCGGTGCGGGCACTCGAAGAGGCGCAAACGCAGCTGAGCAGGGTCCAGCAGCAATCGGCAGAGACACGCGATCGGATCGGTGCGCTGGCGTCGTTGGCGCAAGGCTTGCGCGCTAGGCTGGCTGAAGAAGCCGACGCCTTACGCGACATTGATGCACAGACGCATGCTGCGCGCCAGGCCATGACGCGTGCACGCGTCATGGGTGATGAGGCGCGGGCTGCCGTGATGGCGATGTTGAGCGCACGCTCCGCTGACGATGCCGCGCCACCGGCCGTTGCTGGCGATGACATCACCTTGGCCGATGAGCAATGAGTCTGCATGCGCTGGCCGGCTACGCTCACTCATAAGTCAGTAGATCAGGGAATGCGCAGCACGCTGCGCATTAGCGAAAAGCTGGCCGATCGGTGCATTATCAGTTGTCCGACATTGCAGCTCGACGGGAATTGGTGCACTCGTTCTTCAGGCATCAACGTGTTGCCTACAATTCTGACTTATGAGTAGGTGCAGAATTGTTCAGACCTTCCTGAGCCGCTCTTCATTGCCCATCTTTTGGGATCCCGTCTTCTGCATTGAGTTTTCGGTTTTTCGAGCAAAAAAGTCGAATCTGGCGGTTTATTGGCCTGCCATGGCTCACGCAATGAGGTGTCGCAATGCAGAAGTTGAAACGACTGGTGACATGTTCCTGCGCTTTAACATCTCCCACTTCTCCTCCGGCTCACAACGATGCGGAACGACCTGGCGATAACAACCAGCGCTCGGCTGCACATGAAGACCCGCGTCTCGCCGCGCTCACTGCCAGGCCAGGACGACCTCGCTTGCGCGTCGAGCCAGACTATGCATTTAGCCTCGTAGAGCGCAGGCTGCGTGAAAGAGTGAGTAAGCAATTGCTGCCAAGAATCAACGATCTTGTCGACACTTTCAGGGCGCACGAAGGTGAGGACAGCATCATGTATACAGAAGCCCGGGTATTGCAGGACCAGCTGCAGGAACGCGCTCAAGGGAAACTCATGCTTGATGGCGAGCCGATCGGAGGTGGCGACGAACTGGAGCAGGCCATTAAAGGGCTCGAAGATCATGTTGAAGACTACTTTCGACGTAACCCGGGGATCACCCGTCCGACATTGCCGCCTCGGCTGCCCACGGCCGGCACCCCAGTTGATGTTGATCTGCCATCGCACTCAGTCGGCCCATTGTTCCCGGTATTCTTCCTGAAGACTCCCACAGTGACGCGTCCTGGATCGGATGCAGGGATCAGCGATGACGTTATGCAAGCCGCCTTGAAAATGGTGAAAGTGCATTCCCAAACATCTAGATCGATGGAGAATGAGCAAAATGTGATCAACACCAGAGTTGGAAATTTTCTCAGGGCGATTTGGCAAAACGAGAGAGTGCATATGATGGTTGTCATTAAAGCCAAGGAAAACAAAGATAACGTCGAAAAACTGGTGGAATCCCTCAGGCAGCTCGTCCAGTCCAACCCGAACCTGGGGCGGAACTATTAAGAGTCACTAACAACTCTCTGGAAGAGTCCGCAAGAAAATGATGCAGTTTTGCAGTCCTGCAAAAATCGTCGTTCTCCCGATGTTTTCCAATATCTCAACTCTCTGCGCCGCCGCCGCGGGGCGCCGGTCAACGTTATTTCGGCCAAGACGCCATCGCGGCCTTGCATCGGGCTGGCTTGACGAAAAGCGCACAGGTGCAGCAGCTGAAGGTCACGGCTAATCAGGTGACTGGTTACAAATGGCACGTGCGGCTCACGGGCACTCGTTTGGCTGAGACATGAAATTGGGCCCAATGCAGCGAACATTGGGCCCGACTATCTGGATCACTTGACTGCGGTAGCGCCGAACATCCGCTGCAAACGCAACGTGCAATACAGGTCACTCTGCCATTACCTTGTCCGGGGTCATTGGCGTGCTGCGGATGCGCTTGCCGGTGGCGTGGAAGATGGCGTTGCAGATGGCCGCAGAAACGCCGACCAGACCAATTTCGCCCACACCCTTTGCGCCTAGGCGACTGACAATGCGATCGTCTTCGTCGGCAAAGATCACATCGATGTCGTGGATGTCGGCATTGGCGGAGACGTGATACAGCGCCAGATCATGATTCATGAAGCGGCCGAAGCGGTGATCGGATTGGGTGTGCTCGTGCAGCGCCTGACCAATGCCCCAGACCACGCCACCGACGATCTGGCTGCGCGCGGTGATCGGGTTGAGGATGCGCCCTGCCGCAATCGCACTAACCACACGCGTGACCCGTACCGTGCCCAGTTCTTCGTCCACCCGCACCTCCACAAACACGGCGCCGTGCGTGGCACGGGTGTACTTGCGTTGATTGAGCACGTTGGGCAGCAGCAGGAACTTGTCTTCGATCTGCTCAAGCCCTGCAGTGCGCAGCAGCTCGGTCAAGGCAATGGCGCTGCCGGCATCGGCATGTAACGCAAGTTTGCCGTTGGCAAACACCACATCGTCGTTTTTGGCTTTTGCAAAGCGCGAGTCGGGCAGGGCTTGGGCCAGCCGCAACAACCGCCCACGCAGCTTGCCGCAGGCGCCATCCACTGCCGAGCCCACCGTGGTGACGTGCGAGGAGCCACCTTCGATTGGCGCAACCGGCAAGGTCGAATCGCCAAGTTGAAAGGTCACTTGCTCCAACGGCAGGCCTAGCGCTTCGGCAGCGATCATCGCCATCACCGTGTAGGTGCCGGTGCCGATATCGCTGGCCGCGCTGCTGACCACCAGGCGCCCATCGGCATGCAGTACCGCATGTGCGCGCGCGAACATCTGCATCGCATCCCACTGCCCGGTGGCCATACCCCAGCCCACCCACTCGCTACCTTCTTTGCGTGCGCGCGGTTGCAGCGGGCGCTGCGCCCAGCCGAAGCGCTCGGCTCCTTGCTCATAACACTGGCGCAGCGCCTTGGTGGAGTAAGGCTTGTCGTCGGCTGGATTGACCTCGGCATAGTTCTTCAAGCGCAGCGCCAGCGGATCGATGCCGACCTCATAGGACAGCTCGTCCATCGCCACTTCCAGCGCGTGTACACCATGCGCAGCACCTGGCGCACGCATGTCGATCGGGCTGTATTGGTCCAGGCTCACCAACGTGTAGCCCAGGTGCACGTTGTCGCAGGCGTACAACTGGCCGCTCCAGTTGACCACCACTTCCACGTAGTCTTCGATACGTGAAGTTTCGGCAATGGCTTCATGCCAGACGGAGCGCAAGGTGCCATCGCGGTCTGCGCCAAGCTTGAGCTGCTGCAGCGTTTCCGGGCGGTGGCCGAAGGTGAACATCTGTTGCCGTGTCAGCACCACACGGACCGAGCGATCCAGCAGGATCGACGCCATCACTGCCAGCGGCAGCTGATACTGCGGGCGCAGCCCGGAGCCGAATGCGCCGCCCACATACGGGTTGCGCACGGTGACCTTGCGCTTGCTCAGCCCGAACACGTGCGAGACGTACCAGCGGCTGTTCTGCGACCCCTGGGTTTTGTCGTAAATGGTGAAGTGACCGTCGGCATCGCGGATGACGGTGGAAGCGAACAACTCCATCGGGTTGTGGTGCTCCACGCCGCTGTAATAGTCGGCCTGTATCTGGCACTCGGCATTATCGAATGCGGCGTCCGGCTTGCCCTTGTCTTTTGGCGGTGGGGAAAAGCCGGCTTTCAAGGGTTTGGGCGTGTGCGCACGGTCTAGATTGGTCATCAGGTTGGTGTCGTGTGGGTCCTGCAGCAACTCCACTTCCACCAGATGCGCGGCGTGACGCGCCGCTTCGAAAGTCTCGGCAACCACCAGCGCAATGGGCTGGCCACTGTACAAGATCTTGTTGTCGTACAAAGGACGGAAGGGCGACCCGGCCGGCGCCGTCATGTCCTTGTAGAACAGATCCATGCCACGCATATGCGGGCGGTTTTGGTGGGTGACGATCTCCAGCACGCCGGGCACTGCGCGTGCGGCCTCCAGATGAAATGCGACGATCTCACCCTTGGCAATGCTGCTGTTGACCACCACGCCATAGGCCAGATCCGATACCGGCCACTCTGCGGCATAGCGCGCTTGTCCTGTGACTTTTGCGCGTCCATCAATGCGGGTGACGCCGGTGCCGGTGGGGCGATAGCCGGTGCCGTTGTCGGCAACCGGTGGGCTCAGATCATGCTCGAACAGGTCGGTGTTGGGTGCGCTCATGGCGATTCCTCCAGCGCATTGGTGCGCCCGCGATTGTCGATGGTGCCCTCGCGCGCAACGCTCAATGCACGCACGATGGCGCGGCGTGCCAGCGGCAGCTTGAAGGCGTTTTCGCCCTGCGGCTGCGCGCCTTGCAGCAGCGCATCGGCCAGGCGGGCGAAGGTTTCTGCGGTGGCCGGCTGGCCGACTACGTGTGCTTCTGCATCCGCATTGCGCCACGGTTTGTGTGCCACGCCGCCCAGTGCAACACGTACTTCGTGAATGCTGCCGTCTTCAGCCAGATCCAACGCGGCCGCCACCGATACCAGCGCAAACGCGTATGAAAGGCGCTCGCGGATCTTGAGATATGCGCTGTGTGCGACGAAGCGCTGCGCGTCGGGGAGATCGATATGCACGATCAACTCCTCCGGCGCCAAGGTGCTGTCCAGTTCCGGGTGCTCGCCGGGTAGGCGATGGAACTGCGCGAACGGAATGTCGCGCTCGCCATTGGCGCCTTGCACATGCACCACCGCATCCAGCACGGCCAACGCCACACACATATCCGATGGATGCGTGGCAATGCAGTGCGCGCTGGTACCGAGAATGGCGTTGTATTTGGTTAGCCCGCCGATGGCCGAACAGCCGGTGCCAGGATCGCGTTTATTGCATGGGGTGGCGTGGTCGTAGAAGTACATGCAACGCGTACGCTGCAATAGATTGCCGCCATTGCTGGCCATGTTGCGAATCTGTGGCGAGGCGCCGGCCAGAATCGCTGCGCTCAACAGCGGATAATGTGCTTTCACTTCCGGGTGATACGCGGTGTCGGCATTGCGCGCCAGCGCGCCCAGGCGCAGGCCGCCATCGGGGTTGGTGCTGATGCTGTCCAGTGGCAGCCGGTTGATGTCGACCAGGCGGCTGGGTCGCATCAGCTGCAGTTTCATCAGGTCGGTGAGGTTGGTGCCGCCGGCGATCAGCCGCACCGGCGCTTCGGATGGCACCGGTTGCGTGTCGCTGCTGCGCACTGCAATGGCGCCGAGTGCCGCATCGATGGTATCCGGGCGTGTATAGGTGAGCGGAATCATGCCGGCACCGTCCCTGGCGTCCACGGTGTGGCCGCGCTCTCGCTGCTATCGCTGGGTTTGCCTATCACTTCCATCACCGCATCGGTGATTTGCGGATATGCACCGCAACGGCAGATGTTGCCGCTCATCAGCTCACGCACCTGATCGCGGTCGTGTGCCTTGCCTTCGTTGATCAAGCCCACTGCTGAGCACAGCTGCCCTGGCGTGCAATAACCGCACTGGAATGCGTCATTAGCAATGAAGGCGCGTTGCAGCGGATGCAATTCATCGCCATCGGCCAGACCTTCGACGGTGGTGATGTCGGCGCCGTCCTGCATGACGGCCAGGGTCAGGCAACTGTTGATGCGGCGGCCATCGACGAGCACCGTGCAGGCGCCGCATTGGCCATGGTCGCAGCCTTTTTTGGTGCCGGTGAGGTCGAGGCGGTCGCGCAGCAAATCGAGCAGGCTCACCCAGGCTTCGAGTTGCAGTTGATAAGGTTGAGCGTTGATGCGCAGGTTGACCGGATAGGTCGGCGCACTGGTGGCGGCAGTTGCCGGCGCCGTGCTTTGGGTAGTGGTGGGTGTGGCAGTCATGCGAACCCCGTGGCGATGGCTGAGGAGGGCCACCACCTTGAAGGCGTTGTGGTCAACGCAAAGTGACCACGCGTGTGATTTTTGTCGCAACACCGCTGCGCTACTGCATCCAGCAGCGGTGTTGCGATCGCTGCACGCTCGCGCCTGCATGCATTATCGGTATGCGCGCGGTACATGTCGCTTGCATGCAGTCACTGCTGCGCTGAATTCGTCAGCTTTACATGTGCACTGACGCGTCTGCGTCCCAGCTGCTGCGACGCAGCGCCGTTATCCTTGCGGGATGAAAACAAGGTGGCAGCAATGAGCCGGCGCGGTGGCAGTGCAGATCTTCCCCTGCATGGTGGACGCGTTCCGCATTGGTTGGGTGAGCGGATGACGCGGCTTGGCGCGGTGATGTGCGAGGCGATCGTGCATACCTATGGGCGCGATGAATTGTTGCGGCGGCTTGCGCACCCGTTCTGGTTCCAATCGTTCGGTGCGGTGATGGGCATGGACTGGCATTCGTCGGGCATTACCACCAGCGTGATCGGCGCACTCAAGCGTGGGTTGACGCCGTTGTCCGGCGAGCTGGGTATTCATGTGTGTGGCGGGCGTGGCCGGCATTCGCGCGCCACGCCTGCGGAATTGCTGGCAGTGGGCGATGCGGTGGGGCTGGATGGCGCCGCGTTGGCGCAGGCCAGCCGACTGGTCGCCAAGGTGGACAGTGCCGCAGTACAGGACGGGTTCGATCTGTATCTGCACGGTTTTATCGTCAGCGACGACGGCCGCTGGGTGGTGGTGCAGCAAGGAATGCATGGGCAGCGCAAGCAGGCGCGCCGATATCACTGGCTCTCCGAAGGCCTTAGCAGTTTTGTAGATGCGCCGCATGCCGCCATCGATGGCGCGCATCAGGGCAACATCGTCAATCTTGCCGACCATCGCGCAGCTGCCTCGCGCGATGCGCAGGTTGAGCTGCTGCATAGCACGGCGCCGGATCAGCTGGCACGCCACTGGCAACGCATTGCGGGTGTAGAAGCGCCTGCGGCAGCGACTGCTGTGCAAGGCCCGGTCACTGGCGATCTGTTCGCCGGGCACGCCTGGGACCCGGCGCAGCAACCGCATCTGTCCATGCCCGACCATCATGATGTGCGCAGCGAGAACGTGATCACACGCAGGCTGCACGCCAGCCTGGCCGCCGCCGCCGAAGCGGGCCCTCGCGATTTCACCGCGTTGCTGCAAGTCCCAGGCGTGGGTGCGCGCACCTTGCGCTCGCTGGCTATGGTGGCCGAAGTGGTGCATGGCACGCCATGCCGTTTCAGCGACCCGGCGCGTTTTTCGCTTGCGCATGGTGGCAAGGACCGGCAACCGTTCCCGGTGCCGACACGCGTGCTCGATCACACCATCGGCGTGCTCAAGCAGGCGATGCAGCAGGCTAAGCTGGGCAACGACGAACGCTTGCAGGCGATCGCACGGCTGGACGCACAGGCGCGTCGCCTTGAAGCCACTGCACACGGGCCGACCGTAGAAGACTACATCGCGCAGGAACGTCGCGATTCGCATCGCTATGGCGGGCGCAGCGTGTTCGGTTGGGAATCTGCACCAGAGGATGCGCATGTTGCGCAGGTGACACGCGCGCGTGCAGGTCGCCGATGAGCGTTCGCGGACGCAGCAGTACACCAGTGGCCATCGACGGGCGCTGCTTCACCTATGTGTTCCCTTGCCAGTGGGAAGACCATTGCAAGATCGGTTTTTCGCGCGATCCGTTGGGGCGTATCGGTAGCCTGCATCCGCGCTGGTTCGATTTTTTCGATCTGGAACGCGGATTGTTGGTGGAGACCGAGCGCGAGCGCGATGCACGCGATCTAGAGCTGCAACTGCGGCGCCCGCTGCTTGCGCACAACGCACCGGCACCGATGGCAATCCGTGCAGTAGCCGGTGGGCATACCGAATGGTTTCGGGGCGCGGGCGATGCATTGGAAGGTGCCATAGCTGGATTGCAGCAGGGCGGTTATCGCGTGTTCGTACTACGCGATTGGCTGCAGGCAGCCATGGCGCAGCGCATCGATCGACTGTACGACTGGGCCGCAGTGCAGTTGAGCGCGGACGAACGCGATGGCCTGATCGGCCCCACGCCGGCACAACGTGCGCTGCGCGATGTACTCGATGGCTACTGCGCATTGGATTTTCCCGTGCAGGCGCATCTGCCCGAGCACATCTGGGCTTGGTATTACCGTAACGGCTAAGCAGTGTTGCCAGCGCGTTGACGTGCGTCGGCTCAACATCGCCTCATCCCTGAGGAGTGCCATATGCAGATTGCACAACTGCCATTGACCGACGCGTTCAAGGTGCTTTTTTCGGTGCGCCAGGTGCAGGCCGCCGAGATGGTGATTGCGCCGGGCGAGGGCGAAGGCGGGCCCGACAATCGCCACCGTGGTGCCGATCAATGGTTGTACGTGGTCGACGGCACTGGCGTGGCGGTCGTCGAGGGGCAGACGCATGCGCTACAGGCCGGCAGCCTGATCGTGATCGAGCGCGGCGAAACGCACGAGATACGTAATACCGGCCAGGCACCGTTGAAGACGGTCAATTTCTATCACCCGCCCGCTTACGATGCGCAAGGCGAACCGTTACCGGCCGGCGAGGCGTAGTGATCGCTGGGCGGTTGTGCATGTAGTTGATGCGATCAGTCGCTGTGCAAGCGTGTGTTGGCGAGATGCCACATACGCTTCAACGCCAGGTGAGCATCGCGCCCACTGTGCATTGACGCAACGCTTGTTACATCGAGCCATCCACAGCCTGAGAAGTGCCATGCCACAGACCAAGACGCGCCGCGCTGCCGCCGAGGACAAGCGCGAAGGAAAGTCGGCCAGTACCCAGGCCGGCGAATATGTCAAAGAAGAAATCGACCAGGTACGCGAAGGCGCGCATGGGGTGAAAAGCACCAAGCAGGCCATTGCGATCGGCTTGTCCAAGGCGCGCCGCGATGGTGTGGATGTTGCGCCGTCCAGCTCCGCGTCCAAGGCCACCAAGAAGAAAGCCGCACAAGACACCGCAGCTGCAACTTCCAGAAAGCCGGTCTCGCCCACGCGCTCGGCCGGCGCCAAGAAAGCCTTGAAGACTGCCAGCAAGGGCACCACCGCCAAGAAGACAGTGGGTAAACAGGCGTTGTCCACGCAGACCACGAGCGCCGCAAAAAAGCGCACGGCCAGTGATCGTTCAACAGCGGCGAAGAAGGCGGCTGAGACCAAGGGGCCGGCATTGCGTAAGGCTGCAGCGAAGAAAGCGGCTGCGACGCGGAAGCGTGCCGAAGCCAAGGGCGCTTAGCGCGGCGACCTAAACGTGGCGAGCAGTTTTCAGGTGCGCGTGGACGGAGCGGAGTCGTTGGAGGATGAGTGGTACCCGCCGTCTGGGGTACCGACCTCGCACGCCTGTTCGCTGCGCAGCCGTTTTTGTAGCCGCTTCTAGAATCCAGCAAAAAGGCGTCCGTGCATCAGGCATGTGTAGCGCGTCTGATGCGACATGTCTTTCACCTCAGCCGTAGTTCGGTGCTGACTCATGTACGCGTTGCTGGTGCCGGGATTGCAAGCGTGGGCGTAGCCAAGCTGCACAAGCGGCTTCATCGAGCGAGCCATCCGCCAGACCGATATAAAAACCGTAGAGTTCCAGGTCACCTGCCTGCAAGGTGGCTCCATTGAGCACGATGAAAGTTTCGCAGGCGACCGCTGCGGTGCGCTTGTTGCCATCGACAAATGGATGATTGCGGGCCAGGCCATACGCCAGGCTGGCTGCAAGGGCCGCCAGGTCCGGCGGTGGCTCGCCATACGCCAACAATTGTTTGGGTCTGGCAAGCGCCGAATCGAGTAGTGTATCGTCACGCACACCGCTTCCACCGCCATGCTCGGCCAGCTGGCGGTCATGAATGGCTAACGCAAGCGGCCGCTCGATCCAGATGATCATGCGTGTGGGTTACTGCGCCAGCTTGTTGAGCAAGGTGCGGCGGTCGCGCATCACCTGCTCAGCCACATCCATCTGCGCCGCCAATGTCGGGTCGAAGGCGGTCAGCTTGATGCCGTCGGGCGTTTCCAGTGCATAGAGTTCGTCGCCTTTTCCAAGCCGCAGGCGGGCCAGCAGTTCCTTGGGCAGGATGACGCCGGCGGAGTTGCCGATGGCAGTGATCTTGAGTTTCATGACGGCACCTTGCGTTAGTACGTAAGTTATAACTCTGTCCTCGGCCAGTCGCAAGCACTGTGCTGAAGCGGCTCAGCTAGCCAATCTCGCCTGCTGCGACTGATGGGTGTACAAATGTACACCTTGTCCCCACCGGCTGCCGCGCCCCGATGCCACCACTGTCCCCCCAACGTGCCGCCGTACTGGTGTTCCTGCAGGAGCAGGCCCAGGCAGGGGTGTCGCCCAGCCTGGCCGAGATCGCGCAGGCCTTCGGGTTTGCCTCGCGCAATGCCGCGCAAAAGCACGTGCAGGCGCTGGCCGATGCCGGGTTGATCGAGCTGCTGCCTAATCAGAAACGCGGTATCCGCATGCCCGGTCGCGCTGGGCGCGATGCGCTGTTGAATTTGCCGGTGCTGGGGCGAGTGGCAGCAGGCCTGCCGATCGGTGCGGATATCGGCCTGGAGCGTCAACTCTGGCTGGACCGCGCGCTGTTTTCGCTGCGCCCGGATTATCTGCTGCAGGTGCAGGGCGATTCGATGATCGACGATGGCATTCTGGATGGCGACCTGGTGGGCGTGCATCGCAGCAATGAGGCGCGCGATGGGCAGATCGTGGTGGCGCGGGTGGACGGCGAAATCACCATCAAGCGCCTGGAACGCGGCGCCGAGCGTATCCGCCTGCTGCCGCGCAATCGCGCGCATGCGCCAATCGTGGTGGCAGCTGATGCCGACTTCGCGATCGAAGGGCTGTACTGCGGCCTGATCCGGCAGGGCTGAGATGAGCCAGGAGCCGGCGCGCATCAGACAGGACGGCAATGCGGCGGTGGCACTGCCGTTGGACGCCCTGCTGGCTGCGCGCACGGTCTGGCGTGCGGGCCAGGGCACGGCCACCGCCAATGGCGGCGAATCCACCGGGCATGCCGCATTGGATGCATTGCTGCCCGACGGCGGCTGGCCGCGACGTGCGTTGACCGAGTTGCTGTTACCTGCGCATGGCATCGGTGAGATCGCCTTGTTGCTGCCGATGCTGGCACGCATGACCGCCAGCAGCAGCCGGGTGGTACTGGTGGCGCCGCCGTTGATTCCTTACGCGCCGGCGTGGCAGGCGGGCGGGGTGGTGCTGGAGCATCTGGAAGTGGTGCAGGCCGAGCCGCGCGAAGCGTTATGGGCGTTCGAACAATGCCTGCGCAGCGGCGCCTGCGCAGCGGTGCTGGGCTGGCCGCAGACCGGCGATGCGCGTGCGCTGCGCCGGTTGCAGGTGGCCGCCGATAGCGGCAACTGCTGCGCCTTCGCACTGCGCGATCGCCGCCATGCGGTGAATGCATCGCCGGCTGCCTTGCGGCTGGAATTTTTGCCTGAGCGCGATGCCTGGCAAGTGCGCAAATGCCGCGGCGGGCAGGTGCCGCCGCAGCCGTTGCGGCTGGCGCATTGAGGCGCGCGCATGTTGTGGGCTTGCATAGTGCTGCCGCAGCTGGCACTGGACGCTGTCCTTCGGCGTCTGGAAGAGCCGCAGGCGCCGCTGGTGCTGGTGGAAGGCCCGGCGCAGTTGCGCAGCCTGCATTCGGTCAATGCCGCGGCTGGTGCGGCCGGGCTGAAGGCCGGCATGCGGCTGTCGGCAGCGCATGCCTTGATGACCCAAGTGCGCACCATCGATTACGACGCGCACAACGAAGCGCGCACGCAGCGGTTTCTTGCGGCTTGGGCGTATCGGCATAGTTCGCTGGTGAGCCAGCAGTGGTCGCACGCCATCGTGCTGGAAGCTGGCGCCAGCTTTCGCCTGTTCGGCCCATGGCCACGCTTCGAGCGCCGCCTGCGCGATGAGCTGCAGGCCTTGGGTTTCCAGCACCGGCTTGCGCTGGCGCCCACGCCGCGTGCGGCGCGCGTGCTGGCCGGCCTGCGCGACGGCATGGTGGTGACGCAGTTACCGGCCCTGCACAGCACGCTCGACAAAGTGCCGGTACGCCGCGCCGCATTGCCCGACGATGCCGGCGAGCGTCTGCAGCACATGGGCGTGCGCACGCTGGCGGCGGTGCGCGCCTTGCCGCGCGATGGGATACGCCGGCGCTTCGGTGCGGGCCTGCTCGATCATCTGGATCGCCTCTACGGCCAGGTCGACGACCCGCTGGAGTGCTACGCGCCGCCAGACCATTTCGACCACCGCGTGGAGCTGGGGTACGAAGTGGAAACGCATCCAGCGCTGCTGTTTCCGTTGCGTCGCCTGATCGGTGACCTGTGCACGTATCTGTCCATTCGCGATGGCGGGGTGCAGCGGTTTTTACTGCGTCTGGAGCATGAAGAAGGGGCTACCGATGTGGAGATCGGCCTGCTGACGCCGGAACGCGCGCCCACGTTGCTCTTCGAGCTGGCCCGCAACCGGCTGGAGCGGGTGGAGATCCCGCGGCCGGTGGTAGCGATGCGCCTGCTGGCACGGCAACTGCCACCGTTCGTGCCGGCCATGTGCGACCTGTTCGATCAACGCGCGCAACAATCGGTGGAATGGCCACAACTGCGCGAGCGCCTGCGCGCGCGGCTTGGCGACGATGCGGTGTATCGCGTCCTGCCGGCCGACGACCCGCGCCCGGAGCGCGCGTGGCGTCGCGCCATCGGCGATGCCGTGCGCGAAGCCGCTGCGCCGCCACGTCCGCCGCGCCCTACCTGGCTGCTGCCGCAGCCGGTACCTCTACACGATCCACACCTGCGCATTGTGTCGGGCCCGGAACGGCTGGAAAGTGGTTGGTGGGACGACGACGAAGCGCGTCGCGATTACTACGTGGTGGAGACTGCGCGCGGCCGGCGCGGCTGGGCCTTCGCCGCACCTGGCCGGGTAGATGGCTGGATGCTGCATGGGTGGTTTGCGTGATCGCCGCATGTTCGCGCGGTATCGAAGCAAGTGCTGTGTGGGTGGTGGTTGCCACTGGAGCGTGCGTGGCCAATGTCAGGGCTCCAGGCAAAACGCAGCATCATCGGCAACGATGCGATCTGCTGCGCACTGTAAAAACCATATGGCGCAGCGCGCTGTTGAAGGTAGCCATCCATGAGTTGGGATGACGCCATCGATGGCGTAGACCGCGACACCCCTGGCGGGCGCATGCCGCGCGCCTGGAATGTGGCTGCGCGTTTGCTCGCGGCCAACGACGACATCACCCACGCGCAAGTTGCCGATGGGATGCCTGCATATGCCGAGCTGCATTGCCTGTCGGATTTCTCGTTCCTGCGTGGCGCCTCCAGTGCCGAGCAGTTGTTCGCGCGCGCGCAGCATTGCGGTTACAGCGCCTTGGCCATTACCGACGAATGCTCGCTCGCCGGCATTGTGCGTGGCCTGGAAGCATCGCGTGTCACCGGCGTGCGCTTGATTGTCGGCAGCGAGTTCACCCTGGTCGATGGCACCCGCTTCGTGCTGTTGGTGGAAAACGCGCACGGTTACCCGCAGTTGTGCGCGCTGATCACCACCGCACGTCGCGCGGCAAGCAAGGGCGCCTACCGGTTAGGGCGTGCCGAAGTGGAAGCGCAGTTTCGCGATGTGGCGCCGGGCGTATTTGCGCTGTGGTTGCCCGGCGCGCAGCCGCAGGCAGAGCAGGGCGCCTGGTTGCACCAGGTATTGGGCGAGCGCGCGTTTCTGGCAGTGGAACTGCATCGCGAACAGGACGATGCCGCGCGCCTGCAGGTGCTGCAAGTGCTGGCGCAGCAACTGGGCATGACCGCATTGGCCAGCGGCGATGTGCATATGGCACAGCGCCGCGAACGCATCGTGCAAGACACCTTGACTGCTATCCGCCACACCCTGCCGCTGGCCGACTGCGGCGCGCATCTGTTTCGCAATGGTGAGCGCCATCTGCGTACCCGGCGTGCATTGGGCAATATCTATCCGGATGCGTTGTTGCAGGCCGCGGTGGAGTTGGCACAGCGCTGCACCTTCGATCTTTTCAAGATCAGCTACACCTATCCCAAAGAGCTGGTGCCGGAAGGACATACACCAACCAGTTATCTACGTCAGCTCACCGAAGCCGGCATTCGCAAGCGCTGGCCTTGCGGCATCTCGGCAAAGGTCCGCGAGGATATCGAAAAAGAGCTGGCGCTGATCGCGCTCAAGAAGTACGAGGCGTTTTTTCTTACAGTCCAGGATGTGGTGCGCTTCGCGCGCGAGCAGAACATCCTCTGCCAGGGCCGTGGCTCATCGGCCAATTCTGCGGTGTGTTATGCGCTGGATATCACCGCAGTCAATCCCGACGAGACGCGTCTATTGATGGCGCGGTTTTTGTCCGAAAAACGCGACGAGCCGCCGGACATCGACGTAGATTTCGAGCACGAACGCCGCGAGGAAGTGCTGCAATACGTCTACAACAAGTACGGGCGCGAACGTGCGGCGCTGGCGGCGACGGTGATCTGCTATCGCGGCAAGAGTGCGGTGCGCGACGTGGCCAAGGCCTTCGGTTTGCCGCCGGACCAGATTGCGTTGCTGGCCAATTGCTACGGCTGGGGCAATGGCGAAACGCCGATGGAACAGCGTATCGAAGAAGCCGGGTTCGATCTGGCCAACCCGTTGATCAACAAGATTTTGGCCGTGACAGAGCATTTGCGCGATCACCCGCGGCATCTGTCGCAGCATGTCGGCGGCTTTGTCATCTCCGACGAGCCGTTGTCGCTGCTGGTGCCGGTGGAAAACGCCGCGATGGCGGACCGCACCATCATCCAGTGGGACAAGGACGATCTGGAAACCATGAAGCTGCTCAAGGTCGATTGCCTGGCGCTGGGCATGCTCACCTGCATCCGCAAAACACTGGACCTGGTGCGCGGCCACCGCGGGCGCGACTACAGCATCGCCACGTTGCCGGGTGACGATCTCCCAACCTACAAGATGATCCAGCGCGCAGACACCGTCGGTGTCTTCCAGATCGAATCGCGTGCGCAGATGGCGATGCTGCCGCGGCTCAAACCTGCAGAGTTCTACGACTTGGTCATCGAAGTGGCGATCGTGCGGCCAGGCCCCATCCAGGGCGACATGGTGCACCCGTATCTGCGCAGGCGGCAGGGTCGCGAAGACGTGAACTACCCGTCGCCGGAAGTGGAAGACATCCTCAAACCAACGTTGGGTGTGCCGTTGTTTCAGGAGCAGGTGATGGAGCTGCTGATGCATGCCGCCGATTACACCGAAAGCGAGGCTGACAATTTGCGTCGCTCGATGGCTGCCTGGCGGCGCGGCGGCGACATGGAGCAGCACCGTGCACGCGTGCGCGAACGCATGCAGGGCAAAGGCTACGCCTCCACCTTCATCGACCAGATCTTCGAGCAGATCAAGGGTTTCGGCTCCTACGGGTTTCCGCAAAGCCACGCCGCCTCGTTCGCCAAACTCGTTTATGCCAGTTGCTGGCTCAAACGCCACGAGCCCGCCGCATTCGCCTGTGGGCTGCTCAACGCGCAGCCGATGGGTTTTTATTCGGCCAGCCAGATTGTGCAGGACGCACGCCGCGGCAGCCCCGAGCGCGAACGTGTGGAAGTGCTGCCGGTCGATGTGTTGCACAGCGACTGGGACAACACCCTGGTCGGCGGCCGGCCGTGGCGCAGCGACGACGACCCCGGCGAACAACCGGCGATCCGGTTGGGAATACGGCAGGTTGCCGGATTGTCGGAAGTGGTGGCGCAGCGCATCGTCGCTGCACGCCGGCAACGCGCCTTCGCCGATATCGGCGATCTCTGCCTGCGCGCCGCACTCGACGAAAGAGCGCGCCTGGCACTGGCCGAAGCCGGTGCCTTGCAAGGCATGGTGGGTAACCGCAACGCCGCGCGCTGGGCAATGGCCGGCGTGGAGGCACGTCGCCCGTTGTTGCCCGGCAGCCCGGAAGAACGCCCGGTGGCGTTTGAAGCGCCGCGCGCTGGCGAAGAAATCCTTGCCGATTACCGCTCGGTCGGTCTGAGCTTGCGCCAACATCCCATGGCGCTGCTGCGTCCGCAGATGCGCCAGCGGCGCATCCTGGGTCTGCGCGAATTGCAGGGCCGCAGCCACGGCAGTGGTGTGCATGTCGCCGGCCTGGTCACCCAGCGCCAACGCCCAGCCACCGCCAAGGGCACCATCTTCGTCACCCTGGAAGACGAGCATGGCATGATCAACGTCATCGTCTGGTCGCATCTTGCGCTACGCCGCCGCCGCGCACTGCTGGAATCGCGCCTGCTCGCCGTGCGCGGCCGCTGGGAACGCGTGGACGGCGTGGAGCACCTCATCGCCGGCGACCTGCACGACCTCAGCGACCTGCTCGGCGAAATGCAGCTGCCTTCGCGCGATTTCCATTGATGCTTTTCGGGCCTTCGATTGCGGCAGGTTCTATCTGCGTTCTATACCCAACTGCTGGCTTTTTGGAAACGCTCCGACCTTCCTGACAACCGTTTTTTCGGGAAGAGGCCTTCGCGGTAGAGCGTCACCATGAAGATCATATTCGTCATGTTGCTGGCGTCGGTTGCAGCTAGGGCGCAAGCTCCGACACCTCAAGCAGGGTCTAGTGAGAGTCAAGCAATGAACAACGACGCAAGAATAATCGCCGTGGACCACACAGGCTTCGCGGTATCGTCATTGGACGAAGCTGTTCGGTTCTGGACAGGAGCACTCGGCTTTACGCTTGAGCGGCAGTCGGAGATGGGGGGCGATTTCCTGTATCAGGTGACTGGTGTCGATGATCCCACTGTAAAAACGGCAATCGTCAGGGCACCAGACGGTTATGTGATCGAACTATTACAATATTCAAAAGGGCGCCAGAACGGGGCGGTGCCGAACAGCGCGGGGGCGATTGGTGCGGCCCACCTAGCTCTGACCGTAAACGATATTCATGCCGCTATTGCCCGCGTCGAGGCAGCAGGATGGAAGGCGAAAGGGAGTCCACTGCCGATCGCGGGTGGGCCAAGGAAGGGAACGCTGGTGGCCTACGTTTCAGGCCCCGACCATATCACGATAGAGCTTATGCAGCCGCAAGCCCATTAATGGGCCTGCGGAAGTTTTCCCGCTTCACCATTGCCATTGGGAAGGATGCCGATTTGGTCAGACGCTGACGGGGTCGCGCCGTTCCTCCAATGTTTGGACGAGTACGGCTAGGCTGATCGATGCCAGACGTTCGACTTCCAGTAGCGCGTCGCTCACAGCCGCGTTGACGACTGCCGCGATCTGGCACCCGGGCTCAGGACGTTCGATCCCGATCGCCAATAGGCGGGGGCCGCCAATCTGTCCAAATCGCTGCGTGGTGCCAAGGCCGACTGACGCAATCGATGCGGTCGTGTGCCCGTAAATTGTCGAGCTCGCTTGCCGCGCCGATCATTTCAGGCCGATTGGCGAAGCAACTTCCTGTGCAACGCAGCCACAAGCGTGAGTGAATACATCCAGCTACCAGTCACTGGCAGCAAACCGCTCTGTGCTACACCATGCAGGTCCGCGCGGCCGCGCTGGCTTGTCTTTCACCCCACGAGGCGATCATGAAGTTGGAGGCGTTGTTCGACCAGTTGCACACCTTGCCCACCGTGCCCAAGGTGGCGCAGGACCTGATCCGTCAATTCGACGATCCGCAGACCGATATCGATACGCTGGCCCACAGCATCGAGCGCGATCCGGTGATTGCCGCCAAAGTGCTGCGGCTGGCCAATTCGGCGCGCTTCCATGGCCTGCGCGATTCCACCAGCGTGGAAGACGCGGCCATGCGGTTGGGCTTCAATACCCTGCGCACGCTGGTGCTGGCCTCGGCGATGACCGGCGCGTTTCGTGCTGGCCCGGGCTTCGACCTCAAGGCGTTCTGGCGGCACAGTTTCGAGGTCGCCGGCATCTGCCGCCTGTTGGCGCGCCAGCACGGGCTGGACCCGGAGACCGCCTTTACCTGCGGGATGATGCACAACATCGGTGAGCTCTTGATCCAGTCCGGCGCGCCCGAATACGCCAGCCGCATCAATCACGACACCTCGTCCGCCGCTCATGCGGCCGAAGAAACCCTGCAACTGGGCTTCGGCTACCCGGAAGTCGGTGCAGAGCTGGTGCGTCGCTGGCAGTTGCCGGCGGTCATCCACGAAGCCATCGCCTATCAGGTCCGGCCCGCAGCGGCCCCGGACGGTGCGCGCATGCCGTTGCTGGTCGCCCAGGCGGTAGAGGTTTCCGATGCGCTGCATGCGCATGGCGGCGCCACCCCGGAGGCGTTGGAAGCGGTACGCTGCCCGCTGATGGATGGCGTGGATCTGGACGCTTTGTTCGCTGCGCTACCGGAGGTGATCGAGGCTGACCGCGCGTTTGCCGAGTTGCTGCACTAGGCCTGTTCGGCACCTGGCCGGTGGCTGAAAGTCTGTTGCTCGCGCGCAGTCACGCGAGCGGCTGCCGGCACCACGTGGCAGGCGATGCGTCGCCTGCGACGCCAATCGACGAGCTACTTGCCGAAGTATCTGGAAATTCTGGGATACACGTCTGAGAAGCGCGAGTAGTAATCGGGATCGCGCCGCGCCGAGCAGGACGAGGTGCCATCGAACAAACCGCCACGCAGCTGGTATCCGCCGTTCCTTGCCACGGTGAACAATCCCGAACCGGAGGAGCCGTCTTCGGTAACGCCTTCGTGCCAGTGCACCTGATACAGCGGGCTCTTGTCCTCGTAGGAGGTCTTGAGCGCGGTCACGGTGCCAAGCGAGTATTTTTTGAGCGCATTGTTCGGATGGTGGATGCCGATGATCGGGGTGCCGGTAGCTCTAATGGTGGCGCTACTCCAGCCTGCATAGAACGCCCCCGGTGGTGGCGGGCTCCTCAGCTCCAGCAGCGAGATGTCGCGGGTCGAGTTGGTATAGCGCAACACCGCGCCGCCGCTGAGCGTGGTTGCCTGTGTGCTGACGGTGGTGCTGTTGCAACGTGCTGCGTCATAGAACCAATAGGTCTGCAGGGTGTTGGCAACGCTCTGTGTGCTGACGCAATGCGAGGCAGTCCAGAACAGGTGACGTTTGGGCGAGTTGGCGTTATTGAGCAAGGTGCCGGTGCACGAGAACGACCCATTGCTGTCGGTGATCACCATGCGCGCGACTGCGCTCGATGCATGGAGAAAGGCGCGGGTGGGGTGGGCGCGGCAGACGATATCGCTTTCGCAGGAGCTGGTGTTGTCGCTGGCGCTGGCCATGAAGTCCTGCGTGTTGGCAGCGGGGCTGATATCCAGATGCGATAACTGCGGGATGCTGAGGCTGAAGTTCTCCGGATACTGGCCTGCCGGCAGCGTGATCTCGATCAGCAGGTCTTCTCCTTCGACAACCGGCGACCAACCGATGGCATTGGCGGCGGTGACGAAATCGGCGCCGGAGCGCTCGAAGACATGCCCGTCGTTGCCGGCAAAGCGCAACACCACCTGGGAGGGCGTGCCGGGTGTTGCACCGGCGCCACGCAACACCAATGCCGCACGCAGCGAGGCTGCCTTTGCAGAGCTGAGCGTCAAGGTGGCCACACGTGTGCCATTGCCTGCGTGCTGCCAGTCCAGCGCGGCCAGGTTCACCCGCGGCTGCGGGACCGCACGCGAAAAGCCGATCTGCAAAGGTTGCCCATGTTTGAGCTGTGCAATGCGGCGCTCATGCAGCAGGTTCAATTCCTTGTCGGTGGGTGCAGCCAGGTGTGCCACCTGTGTGGACATGAGGCCACCACGCAGATCTGCTGACTGCAGGCTCGCAGCACCGAGTTGCGCCGGTTGCGGTGCGGCGGTTACCGGCGCTGCATCCATCTCAGCGGGTGGCGCGGCGAGCGCAGGGATGGAAAGGGCAGAGAGCAAGGCAAGGCAGAAGGCGGTGCGGCGATACATGGCAGGTCCTTTGGTCGGGAGCGGCAGGTGGCTGCATGAGCATGCCGTTTCATCCGGGCCGAATGAGAATGGTGAATCTTCACCGCTTGGTCGGTACGAACAAGCTCATGGGCAGCTTGCCTGCCTCTGCAGGGAGCGACATTGCGGCCGCGCCCTTGCTTCGCTGTGCCGTTGATGATTTCGCTGGTGGGTGGGTACCCTGGTGCGTCGCTGGCAGTTGCCGGCGGTCATCCACGAAGCCATCGCCTATCAGGTCCGGCCCGCAGCGGCCCCGGACGGTGCGCGCATGCCGTTGCTGGTCGCCCAGGCGGTAGAAGTCTCCGATGCGCTGCATGCGCATGGCGGCGCCACCCGGCGGCGTTGGAAGCGGTACGCGCCCCGCTGATGGATAGCGTGGATCTGGACGCTTTGTTCGCCGCGCTACCGGAAGTGATCGAGGCCGACCGCGCGTTTGCCGAGCTGCTGCACTAGGCAGTCACTGCCGCTGCGTCACTCCAGGCGTAGCGGTTTGAACGCGCAGTCGTCAACGCTTCGTGCGTTCTCGCTGCGGGTACAGGCATAGAACTGATCCTGTCCCGGGATTGGCGGTTGATCGGGTTGCCAGCGGGATGGGTCCTTCGGGATGACGATCAAGTTGCGTTGCGTCCCGGGCGTTTCATGATCGAAATAGGCCAGATCCACTTCCCGCCCGCGACGCAGTGTGTAGCTGCAATTGACCAGCACCCCCCGGGCGGGCGCCGTCGCGGCAAGGGTGCCGTAGTAGAGCACCGATGACAGATGCCGTGGATCGCCAGCGTCAGGTTGCAGCGTGCTGGACCACACGCCGCTTCCGGAGGCCATGTCGAGCCGGACATGTGCGCGATAACGCCCGTCTTCGTAGTGCACCGCTTCCAGCGCAGGGCATTGTGCGGTGTCTTCAGCGGGCTCTCTGCCGGGTGCACCGGCTGCGGGTTGCGACAGCAGCATGCCGGCCAGCAATAAGGTTGTCAGCGGACGAATCATGTATCGAATCTCTTTGCACGCGGCCGTAGTGCGTTATGGAAGGCGATGCGGACGCTCGTCGATCAGCGCAGTCCGCATCTGCCGTGGCAGGGCAGGGGGGCTCATCAATGTGCTGCCCTGCAGAATGATGACCGCTGCGGTCTGGCCGGTGCCCAATGCGAATCGGTAGCGCCACGGGCGTATCGATCCGCAGCTGACACCGCCTGCCAGTGTCTGCACCGCGTCGCGGTGGACATGGCTGCCGACGTCCTTGGTGCCACACGCCAGACCCAGCACACTGTTACGCCGCGCCGCAGCTGGACTCGTATCGGCACAGGCGCTAGCGTTGTAGGGATTTTTTGCCTACAGGGGAATGCCCAATGCGCCACGACGCGCAGCCGCGCCAGCTCACTTTTCGCGCCGTTGTGCTGGCCATCGTGCTGGCGGTGGTGCTTTCAGCCGCCAACGCCTACCTCGGCCTGTTCGCGGGCCTGACCATTGCCACCGCCATTCCGGCGGCGGTGGTGTCGATGGGCGTGCTGCGCCTGCTCGGCGGCGGCACCATTCTGGAAAACAACATCGTCCAGACCGGTGCTTCGGCCGGCTCGTCGATCGCGGCCGGGGTGATCTTTACCATCCCCGCGCTGGTGATCATGGGCTACTGGCCGGACTTCAGGTACTGGTGGGTGCTCGGCATCGCCGGCATGGGCGGCCTGTTGGGCGTGCTGTTTTCGGTGCCGTTGCGGCGCTCGATGATCGTTGAAGACCCGCTGCCGTTCCCCGAAGGCAAGGCGGCGGCCGAAGTGCTCAAGGCCGGCGAAAATCCCGGCCCGGGTCTGAAGATCCTGGCCGCCTCCGGCGCTATCGGTGCACTGGTCAAGCTGGCTGCGGCCAGCGGTTTGCGCGTGATTCCGGACACCTGGGCGCAGGCCACCTACGTGGGCAGCAGCCGTCTGGTGGGTTACATCGGCACCAACCTGTCGCCGGCGCTGCTGGGCGTGGGCTACATCGTCGGTTTGAACGTGGGCATCGTGGTGCTGTCCGGTTCGATCCTGTCCTGGCACATCGCCATCCCGCTGTACCAGCAGTTCTTCATGGGCAGTGACCCGGCCCTGGCGCAGAGCCTGGTCGGCGCGCCGGCTGCCGACGCGGCGTTCGGCATCTGGGGCGCGAAAATTCGCTACCTCGGTGTCGGTGCGATGTTGATCGGGGGCGTGTGGACCTTGTTCTCGCTGCGGAAATCGCTGTTTTCCGGCGTCAAGAGCGGCTTTGCCGCCGCGCGCAAGAGTGGCGGCGGCGTGGTCGCCGAGACCGAGCGCGATCTGCCGATGAAGTGGATGCTGGTGGCGCTGGTGCTGTGCACGCTCCCGCTGCTGGGCCTGTATCAAGCCATCGTGCAACAGTGGCACGTGTCGATCCCGATGACCATCATCATGATCGTGGCCGGCTTTCTGTTCGTGTCGGTGTCGGGCTATCTGGCCGGCTTGATCGGTTCGTCCAACAATCCTGTCTCAGGCATCACCATCTCCACCATCCTGTTCGCCTCGGCGGTGCTGGTGTTGCTGCTCGGCAAGAGCGGCCTGGTGCCGGTGGGCATCGGTGCGGCGCCGTTGGGCGCAGTGGCAGCCATCATGATCGGCGCGGTGGTGTGCTGCGCGGCGGCGGTGGGTGGCGACAATCTGCAGGATCTCAAGGCCGGTTATCTGGTCGGTGCCACACCGTGGAAGCAGCAGCTGATGCTGGGCATTGGTGCGTTCTCGTGCGCCTTGATCATGGCGCCGGTGCTGAATCTGCTGGCCCAGGCCTACGGCATTGGCCCGGCAACGCCACAGCATCCCAACGCGCTGGGTGCGCCGCAGGCGACGTTGATGGCTTCGGTGGCCAAGGGTCTGTTCGGCGGGCAGCTGCCGTGGAGCATGATCGCGATCGGTGCCGGCGTGGGCGCGGCGATCATCGCACTGGACGAATGGTTGAAGGCCACCGGCAAGCGCTTCCGCGTGCCGGTGCTGGCCGCGGCCATCGGCATCTATCTGCCGCTGGAACTGATGGTGCCGATCTTCATTGGTGGCCTGATCGCGCATCTGGTGGAGCGCTTCCACAACATCCGTGCCGACGACGAAGACGGCCGCGACCGCGTGCATCGTCCCGGCGTGCTGTTTGCCGCTGGCCTGATCACCGGCGAGGCATTAATGGGCATCGCCATTGCGGTGCCGATCGTGCTGTCCAGCCGCGCTGATGTACTGGCGTTGCCGGCCGCGCTGCAGCTCAACCAGTGGTTCGGCCTGGCGATTCTGGCCCTGGTCGGCTGGCTGCTGTATCGCGTCGGCAAGCGCGGCGAATAGGCTGCCTGAGTGTGATGTCCAGCCTCATAAAGCCGGCTGTCCCAGAAATTTTTCGCGATTTGAGCGCTCGCATGACGGACAACGGCTACGCATTGACCAATGGCTCGCCGAAGGAACGATCGAAAAGCATGCGATGTGGGGTTGCCTTGAAGTGTCCGATTTAAAAGGCATCTATTGGCGGGCCAAGACGTGAGGCTAACAACTCGTCCAAGCCGACGCCGCTTCGCGGCGCGGTCTAACACTTGAGTTAAGCCACGCTGCGAAGCGGTGTCGGCTTTAGACGAATTGTTAGGTGATGACCTCACTCCGCTGCGCCTTGATGAAGGCGCGCATGGCTGCAATGGAGTCATAGAGGTCGGCGGGGGAGAAACGCTGGTTGTGCGGATTCTCGGGGTGATGAATTTGGTGACGAATGAAATCGGTGTTACTGATTTGCTCCGTTCGTGTTGAACCACTTTTCAACAGGCGAACATAGTTGACGTGAGGTCTAGTAGCCCGGAATGCGTCGAGGTCGCCAGATGATTCAATATGTGCGTAAAGCTCGTCGTGGTACTCGGAGGTCGGTTCGCCGAATGCCGAGAAGCTGACCTCATTGAGACTCGGGTATGGCAATTCGTTGGGCAGAACGCGGGATACGCGCTCCTGCGTCCCGCTGGAAACAAGCCTGAGACACTCGAAGCTCAGGTGTTTGACGATCTCTGGGCTGTGCGTTGTCATGAGAACCTGGGTAGCTTGTGCAGTCGAGAGCGCCTTGAGAGCGGCCGTTAGGCCGCGCTGATGTTCGGGATGCTGCGAGGTTTCCGGCTCTTCGATCGCGTAAACTACGTGCCGGTTTCCTGATTCAGCCAGTCGTCGCTCAGCTTCAGCGCGGAAGAAACTGATCAGTACAAGTCGCTTGACCCCGCTGCCCCGCTTGTTGATGGGTATGCCTTGATCCCCTGATATTCCAACGCTTTTGAAGACGTCCGGCCACTTGAGCGCGTCCGAGTCCGGTATTTGCGGTTCCAGTGAAGCAGCTAGGTGGGGGTTCAATTCACGTAGCTTCTCTAGAGTTCGACCCGCAACATCCTCTAACCGCGCACGAACCTTATCTGCAACTTCCCGGAGGCTCTCGCGAATTGCCGGATCGCCGAGTATTTCGCGAACTGCTACGCGCATTGGATCCTGCACTTCATCGTCCGACTCAGCATTCTTTCGGTCGGACTGGAACAACGTAAACAGTGGCATATTCGCTTTCAGCTGATCCCAGATGGTCTTCGTATCCTCCTTGGCGATTTCAATTTCGCGTTCGCTAAGTGCGAGGTCGGAGTGACCAGCCCAGATCGCCTTTCGAAGCTCTGCGCTCCGGGTCTTGTCTGAGCAAGAGAAGCCCTTCTCATCCACAGCCTTGCGCAGTTCGGTGATCTTCTTCTGGTGTAGATCGCAGCAGCCGTCAGTAGTGGGATGACTGGCGCGGATAAAGACACGCTCTTTTCCTGATGGAGCGAATCGCTTGATGACATGCAAAGTGCCTTGCGCGGTAGTTAGGTACTCGCTCGCCAAGGTCGTCCGGTTTGTGGAGTCGATCACGATCTCGGCCGGGAGTTCGGCAAACTCAACGCTGACCTCAATCTGGTCTTCCCCGCGGGCGAGGCAAGACTTGTTGATATCTTCCTTGTCGAGCTTGGGAAACTCTGAACAACTCCCCTTGATCCTGCGACAATCACACAGACGCAACGGACAACGACGATGCAACTGACCTTCGGCGATGCGGAGTACAACGGCAAGCGCAAGCGGACGCGGCGTGAGGTGT
>NZ_JSBW02000031.1 GCF_000772705.2 Xanthomonas vasicola | reverse complement strand
GCAACTTCTTTAGCCGCGCGTTCTCGGCCTCAAGGTCCTTGAGCCGCTTGGCGTCGGGCACGCTCATGCCGCCAAACTTGCTGCGCCACAGATAATAGGACGCCTCGCTGAAGCCATGCCGCCGGCACAGGTCCTTGATCGCCACACCGGCATCAGCTCCGCGCAGGGAGCCGATGATCTGTTCTTCAGAAAAACGCTTCTTCACGTCCAATCTCCCCGAGTTAGGAATTGGACTCCAAACCGAGGGGCTACTCAAAGTTGGGGGGGCGTCGGGCTAACAACAAGGTAGCGAGCAGCCGTCAGGAGGTGTGCGCGTCGCGCTTAGACCCGGAGTGTGCGAGTGGTACATGCCGATTCCGAGCACCGGCCGCGCCCACTTGGCGACGGCGCAGTGGCTTTGCTAGCCGCTCTAAAGTGAGTGAATTGCAGAGCGAAGGTTCTGCCGGTTTGCTGCTTGGCCTTGCCCGCCCACCATCGCAGGACACGCTGCAAGTACGTCCCTGTAAGCTCCTTGGCGGCATTCATGCCGCCAAGGGTCCCGCGACGGTGAGCCGGCAAGGACCCGTTGAGTTGGTCAGTTTGCAACGTTTTCAACAAGCAACCAGCAGACCACAGGCGCAGTCCTCGCATTCTTTAGAAAACCACCAGCCAACTGTCTGGTGAGGGCACCGCGCACTCCAGATTGCAGATCGATGGAACCACCGCGATATCCCACGGTCACACCTTGGATGTTGTCGATGTCAGGAGTTCCACGATGCAAACCAAATCTTCGCGCTGGCCGTGGTTGTTGGCGGTCCCGGTGATCGCCGGCGCCGCTTGGTGGTTGTTTGGCGGCCCCGCTGGCACCGAGTCCACCTTGCCCGCACCGATCACTCGCACCGCCAGCGCAGTCGCCGCTGCAGTCAACCCGCAGCCCGCCCCAGCGAGCAACGAACCACGTCATCCGGTACAGGCGCCCTCGGCCGACGCCGCCGATGCGGCAATTCCGCCATTGGCGCAAAGCGACGATGCCGCCTGGGAAGCGCTGCTGGCGTTGGTGCAGGACGATACGGCATTGTCGATCGTGCTGCGCAAGCACCTGATCGAACGCGTCGTGGTGATGATCGACAATCTCACTCAACCCAGCATCAGCCGCCGTGCCTTGGTGCTGCAGCCGGTGTCGGGCGAGTTGCAGGTCTCCGGTCCAGACACGCACCTGGTGATCGATCAGGCCAATGCGGCGCGCTATGGGCCTTACGTCGCTGCATTCACCAGCGTGGATGCGCAGGCCTTGGCGCGTAGCTATGTGCGCTTCTATCCGCTGTTTCAGCAGGCATATGCGGACTTGGGCGCGCCAGATCGTTACTTCAACGACCGCGTGATCGATGTGATCGATCACCTGCTGCGCACGCCGGATCCGGCGCAACCGATCGGCGTACAACGCGATGAGCGTGGCCGGTATCGCTTTGTTACCCCGGCGCTGGAGTCATTGTCGGTGGGGCAAAAGGCGCTGCTGCGTCTGGGGCCGACACAAGCGACTGCAGTGAAGGCGCAGTTGCAGCGGATCCGCGCGGCGCTGTTGCAGGGGCGCTGAGGCCAGTTGCATCCAAACCGTGCAATTTTTAAAAGGCCGCATTCATGCAGCCCTGTGGGTTCACGCAATGGCGCACGTACACGCAGCGGTGCGACACGCGCCGCTCAACGTCCATACGCCTGACGCGCTGTGTGATCGATGACAGCACTCAGCGACACATCCACAGTCCAGCAACACCGCAGCATGCCGCGGGGTTGCTGGAATCCGCGCGCGGTGCCCCGGCGCCTAGGCTGCATCCAGCTCCGGGTAGTGCCGGAAGATGCCATTGGTGTTGAATGCCACACGTCGTTCGGATGCGAGATACGCCGCAATACGCGGTCGCTTGGCCACACGCTGTTGCAGCGCCATCAACCCTGGTAAGTCTGTCGCTAGCGTCGTCATGCGCTTGGGGAACATGTACTCCAGGCCACTGATCATTTGAAACAGCGACAGATCCACGTACGAATGCGTGCCCAGCACGTGCATGCCGCCGGACTGTTGCAGCACCTGCTCGAAATACCCCAGAAATTTAGGGAGGCGATTCTCGCATAGGTCTTGGGCGCGCTTGGCGGCTTCGGCCTGTTGGTCTTCGTAATACAGACCAGTGGCGATCGGGTGATGGGTGTCGTGCACTTCCGCCACCAAGTCGGCAATGGTCATCTGTAATTGCAACGCCTGCAGACGTTGCGGCTCCGAATCGGTTACCAACTGCAACTGCGGGCCGATGAAGTGCAGGATCGCTGCAACCTGCGCCACCACGATGTCACCGGCCTTGAGAAATGGCGGTGCGAACGGTTGCGCACCCACATGCCCGCCTTCCAGAAATTCAGTCATGACCTCGTCGCCGTGCGTCCGCGCCACATCGGTATAGGCAGCGCCGGCATCTTCCAAGGCCAATCGCACGAACTCGCCGCGGCCCTGCAGGCCGGTCCAGTAATACAGTTGATAGTGCATGCGCGGCTCCGCGATCGAGTGCATGCAGCTTAGGAAAACCACGGCTAGGTGCGCGTGATCGACACGTCAGCAGGTTGTGACTTGTGGGCGCTGTGCGGCTGCGCCTGCAGCCAGGCGAGTTTGCGCGCACGCGGCAGACGTTTGAGTGCGCATTCCGCGCGGGAGGCGCTGGCGCGATCCGGATAGGTGCGACTGACGAGCACATGCACGGGTGGATTGGCGCGCGTGTAGCGCGCACCGGTGCCGCGCAGATGGGCCTGGAAGCGTCGCTCCAAATCGTTGGTAATGCCGGCGTAATAGCTGTCGTTACGACACAGCAGCAGGTAGAGGTGCCAGGGTTTGGGTGCATCCATCCGCACATTATCGCCACTCGCGTGGGCTTGCGCAGCTTGGGTGCGCAACAGGCCAACCAGCCGACTGTCACGTGTGATCTGTCGCTGAGTGAATAACCACCTAAACATTGGTTATTTGACGCTCGCCACGCCGGCAAACAGCATGCCGTATCGCATGCGCGGTCGCGGCGGCTTTGCTGGTGGCACGTCAATCACGCGGCGCGGCGCCTTGCGGCGCACGCCGGCTGCAGCATCGCAGCGCACCTACCAGCCCATACAAAAGGATGTCAATGATTGCGCGACACCGGAGCCCCGCGGGTATTGTTTCTGCTTCCAGATGGTTGGGGATACCGCAGTTGCTTGCATGGAGTCTGGCGTGCGCCTGCATGCCGGCGGTTGCCGACGAAGTAGGCGATGCCGCCGCAGCGCCGGAGCGCACAGCGCAGACCCTGGGGGCGGTGACCGTCACCGCAACGCGTCGCGAAACCACCTTGCAACAAGTGCCGGTGGCGGTGTCCGTGGTGCAGGGCGAAACGCTGGAGCGCGAGAACCGGAATAGTGTGGCCGACCTGCCGGCGCTGGTGCCCAGCCTGACCTTCCGCACCGGTGCTTCCAACAAGGACACCTCGCTGTTCATGCGCGGCGTGGGCACCATTTCGACTTCGCCAGGCGTCGAACCCAGTGTGGCCACGGTGATCGATGGCGTGGTGCTCGGCCGGCCGGGCCAAGCCACGCTGGATCTGCTCGATGTCGAACGCATCGGAGTATTGCGCGGGCCGCAGGGCACCTTGTTCGGCAAGAACGCCTCGGCCGGCGTGCTCAACATCATCAGCAAGCCGGCGCCGGAGGTGTTCGGTGGCTATGTGGATTATTCGCATTTCGGTGGCGGCGACGAAGACCGCGTGCGTGCCAGCGTTGGCGGCGCGCTGGTGCCGGAGGTACTCAAGGCCAGCGTCTCGGCGTTGTGGGCCGAATACGGCGGCAACGTGCGCAATGTGGCCGATGGCCAGACGGTCAACGGTTACCAGCGTTCCGGCGCGCGGCTGCGGTTGGATCTGACCCCGGACCCAAGCTTGAACGCAACGCTGCTGGCCGATGACCTGCGCTCGCGCAGCGATGCGCCCAGCGGTGTGGTGGTGGCCAGCACGCGTGCGGATTTTGCCGCTGCGCTTGCGCCGGTGATCGCGCGTGCCGACAACCGGCTGATCAACAGTGATTACCGCACGCATCTGGAAGACACCAACAAAGGCGCCTCGCTGCAACTGGATCAGCAACTCGGCGATGCGCTGCTGACCTCGATCAGCGCGTGGCGGCAGTGGGACAACACCCAGTTCCAGGATGGCGATCGCACTGCGCAACGCAGCGCGGCGTTTCCGTCCTCGCACGACCGTGGCGATCTTGGCTACACGCAATATTCGCAGGAAGTGCGCATCCAGACGCCGCGCGACCGTGCGGTGGAAGCGGTCGCCGGGCTGTATTACCTGCACGCGCGCAGCAACGAAACCTACCAACGCACGGTGATCTCGCCTACCGCCAGCAACCTGGGCGTGGCCGATTACGACACCCGCGCGCAGACCTATGCAGTGTTCGGCGAGGCGACCTGGCATTGGCACCCGGATCTGCGCGCCGTGCTGGGCGCGCGCTTCACTCGCGACACGCTCGACTATCAACACCAGCGCGTGTCCACCTCTGCAACCGCAGCCACCGGCATCCTGCCGGCCACCGCCAGCAGCGGCAGCACCGCAGAAGACGGCGTCTCCGGCCGCACCGGTCTGCAGTACGACGTCGATGCGCAGATCACCGGCTATCTCACCTATTCGCGCGGCTACAAGGGCCCGGCCTACAACGTGTTCTTCAACATGCAGCCGCGCGATACGCCGGCGCTGAAGCCGGAACCCTCAAATGCGTGGGAGCTGGGGTTGAAGACGCGCGCACTCGACGACCGCCTGAGCGCGAACCTTGCGCTGTTCCATACCGAATATGCCAACTACCAAGCCAATTTCTTCGACACCGTGGCCGAGCAGGTGGTGACGCGCTTGATCAATGCCGGGCAGGTGCGCACGCAGGGCCTGGAACTGGATCTGGATTACCGCCCTACCCAGCGGCTTAGCCTGGCCGCATCGTTGGCCTATACGCAGGCGCGCATCCAGCGCTTCGCCTGTCCGGCAGCGGCGGCGGCCAACTGCAATGTGGATGGCAAGCCGCTGCCATTTTCGCCGGACTGGAAGGGCAATCTGCGTGCAGGCTATCGCGTGCCGTTGCGCGGCAGTCTGGCGCTGCAATTCAACGGCGATGTGAGCTGGCAGGACAGCGTGCAGTACGACCTTAGCCAGACCGCGCAAACCATCCAGGGCCCTTACGCAATCTGGAATGCCAGCATCGCGCTGGCCGACGATCTGCATGGCTGGCGGGTGGCAGTGCTGGGTCGCAATCTCGGCGACCGCGCGTATGCGCCGCTGTTGGCCAATGCCACCGGCAATGTGTTCCGCCTGGTGCCGCGCGACGATCAGCGTTATGTGGGCCTGCAATTGCATAAGGATTTTTGACGATGGGTGTGATGTTTCTTGATGTTGCTGTGGGTAGTGACATCGCTGCCTTGTACGGTGCGCTGCGATGAGTGCGCCACGTCAGCTGTCGCTCGGCGCCTTCCTGATGGCCACCGGCCATCATGTGGCGGCGTGGCGGCATCCGCAGGCCAGTGCCGACACGCTGGTGTTCGATCATTACCGCGAGATGGTGCGCATTGCCGAAGCCGCCAAGTTCGACACGGTGTTCGTCGCCGACAGCCTGGCTGCAGCTGGCGGCCCATTGGCCTCGCGCATGGCACGTTCCAGCCTGTTCGAGCCGCTCACGCTGCTCAGTGCGTTGGCGGTGGTGAGCGAGCGCATCGGCCTGATCGCCACCATGACCACCAGCTACAACGAGCCGTATCACGTGGCACGCAAATTCGCCTCGCTGGATCATCTCTCCGGTGGACGTGCCGGCTGGAATCTGGTGACCTCCGATGCCGCCGATGAAGCGCTGAATTTCAATCGCGATGCGCATTACGTGCACGCCGAGCGCTATGCGCGTGCGCGCGAATTTCAGCAGGTAGTCGCCGGGCTGTGGGACAGTTGGGACGACGATGCCTTCATTGCCGACACTGCTGCCGGCCTGCATCACGACCCGGCGCGGGCGCATGTGCTGGATCACCGTGGCACGCATTTTCAGGTGCGTGGCCCGCTGAATATTGCGCGCGCGCCGCAGGGTCACCCGGTGCTGGTGCAGGCCGGTTCGTCCGAGCCTGGGCGTGCGCTGGCGGCCGAGACGGCCGAGGTGGTGTTCACCGCGCAATCGTCGCTGGCCAAGGCGCAGGCGTTCTACGCCGATATCAAGGGCCGGCTGGAACAGTTTGGCCGCGGGCGCGATGCATTGAAGGTGTTGCCCGGCGTGTTTATCGTGGTTGGCAAAAGCCAGGCCCAAGCGCAGGAGAAATTCGAGCAGTTTCAGGAGCTGGTCGAACCGGAGGTGGGCATCGCGTTGCTGTCGCGCATGCTGGGCAATTTCGACCTGTCGGGATATTCGCCGGATGGCCCGCTGCCGGAGTTGCCGCTGACCGAAACCGGCCAGCGCAGCCGCCAGCAGTTATTCACTGAACTGGCGGGGCAGGAGCAGTTGAGCATCGCTCAGCTCGGCCGGCGCATCGCTGGCGGGCGCGGCCATTACAGCTTGATCGGCACCCCCACGCAGATTGCCGATGAGCTGCAGGCGTGGTTCGAACAAGGCGCTGCCGATGGCTTCAACGTGATGGTGCCGCATCTGCCCGGTGGCCTGGCCGACGTGGCCAGGTATGTCGTGCCGGAACTGCAGCGACGTGGATTGTTCCGGCGTGAATATGCCGGGCGCACGCTGCGCGATCATCTGGGGCTGCAATGCCCCGTCAATCGCTTCAGCGCACGCTGATCAACCGGACATACCCCATGAGCTACCTCGCACATCCCGATCGTTACGACCGTATCGCCTACCGCCGCGTTGGCCGCAGCGGCCTTGTGTTGCCTGCGTTATCGCTGGGCCTGTGGCACAACTTCGGCGACAGCACGCCGATCGAGACGCAACGCGCACTGCTGCGCACCGCCTTCGATCTGGGCATCACCCATTTCGATCTGGCCAACAATTACGGCCCGCCGTATGGCAGCGCCGAGATCAATTTCAGCCGCCTGCTGCGTGAAGATTTCAAGCCGTATCGCGACGAGTTGATCATCTCCACCAAGGCCGGCTGGGACATGTGGCCGGGCCCGTACGGGCAGGGCGGTAGTTCGCGCAAATACCTGCTGTCCAGCCTGGATCAGAGCCTGCAACGCCTGGGCGTGGAGTACGTGGACATCTTCTACTCGCACCGCTTCGATGCGCAGACGCCGCTGGAAGAGACTGCCGGTGCATTGGCCAGCGCGGTGCAGCAGGGCAAGGCGCTGTATGTGGGCATATCGTCGTATTCGGCTGCGCGTACACGCGAGATCGCCGCATTGCTGCGTGAGTGGAAGGTACCGCTTCTGATTCATCAGCCGGCCTACAACCTGTTCAATCGTTGGGCCGAACATGAGCTGTTCGATGCCACTGCGGAGGTTGGCGCTGGTGTGATCGCATTCACGCCGCTCGCGCAGGGCTTGTTGACCGGCAAATATCTCAATGGCGTGCCCAGCGATGCGCGCGTCAACCGTCCCGGTGGTCACTCGCTGCGGCCGGAACATCTCTCCGACGACAACCTGCAACGCGCACGTGGGCTGGAGGCGATTGCGCGCAAGCGTGGGCAGAGTCTGGCGCAGCTGGCATTGGCCTGGGTGCTGCGCGACCCACGCGTGAGCTCAGCGCTGGTGGGCGCCAGCCGCCCGGAGCAATTGGTCGAAAACGTGGCGGCTTTGCAGGCGGCGCCGTTCAGTGCAGAGGAGTTGGCCGAGATCGATCGCCATGCGGTCGAAGGCGGCATCAACCTCTGGGAAAAACCCTCCACCGATTGGCACTGAGGAATTTGCTGATGCATTACCGCATCCCCGCAACTACCATCGAAGCGGCTTTGCGGCCACTGGGCTGGCGCGGCCGTGGCATGCAACCAGCAGCTGCGATGCGAGCAACGGGTTGGCTGCGTGCGTTGCGTTGCTCGCTGGCGGCCGCACGTGCTGTCTGGTGCGCCGTGTTGGTGTGTGGGCTGCTGTTGGCAAGTCTGGTGTGGGCGCAGCCTGCCCTGGCAGCCGAGCCGGCGCAGTTGCGGATCGGTTATCAAAAGGCGGTGTCCATCCTGGTGCTGGCCAAGCAGCACCGGTTGCTGGAGCAGCGCTTTCCGCAGACCAAGATCACCTGGGTGGAATTTCCGGCTGGCCCGCAGCTGCTGGAAGCCTTGAACGTGGGCAGTATCGACCTGGGCGGCGCCGGCGATATTCCGCCGTTGTTTGCGCAGGCCGCCGGTGCCGATTTGCTCTACGTGGGCTGGGTGCCGCCCACGCCGAAAGCCGAAACCATTCTGGTGCCGAGCACAAGCGCGGTGCGCACGGTGGCCGACCTCAAGGGCAAGCGTGTCGCCTTTCAGAAAGGCTCCAGTGCGCACAACCTGCTGCTGCGGCTGTTGGCCAAATCAGGCCTGAGCATGCGCGATATCACGCCGCTGTATCTGTCGCCGGCCAATGCGCGTGCAGCGTTCGCGGCCGGGCAGGTGGACGCATGGGCAATCTGGGACCCGTGGTATTCGGCGTTGACGCTGGATGGCAGCGCACGCCTGCTTGCCAACGGCGAGGGACTGGGACTGACCGGCGGCTTCTTCCTGTCGTCGCGGCGCTATGCCACCGCATGGGGCCCGTTCGTGCAGCAGGTGATGGGCACGCTCAACCAGGCCGATGGCCTGCTGGAGCGCGACCGCGCCGGCAGCATCAAGATATTGGCGCAGGTGAGTGGGCTGTCACCTGCAGTGGTCGAACGCACGCTGACGCACCGCCCACCAGCCAGCGTGCAACCGCTTAGCGCGCAGGTTATCAAGGCCCAGCAGGCCACCGCCGATCTGTTCTATGCGCAGCGTTTGTTGCCCAAGCGTGTTCTGGTGGCACCTGCGGTATGGCGTGCGCCTGCCGCTACCGCTGCGCGGCAGGCAGGTAAGTGATGCGTTCGATTGCACACAGTCGCAGGACGCAGGGCCACGACGTCACAAGCGTGCAAGTGTGCGCTGGCATTTCAATGCGACAAGGCGCGATGCAGCGCGACACCATCGAGGTGTCGCGATGAGCGCCACGTCGCGCCGTTTGGGAAACGCGCTGGTGCCGTGGCTACTGCCCTTGGCCTTGCTACTGGCCTGGCAAATTGCAGCCTCCAGCGGTTGGTTGCCGCAGCGCATTCTTCCTGCGCCGGATGCAGTGCTAGGTGCGGCAGCCACGCTGGTGCGCAGCGGCGAGTTATGGCAACACCTGGCGATCAGCAGCTGGCGCGCGGCGGTCGGTCTGGCAATTGGCGGCAGCATTGGATTTGCGCTCGGCCTGTTGACCGGCGTGTCGCGCGTGGCCGAGCGCCTGCTCGACAGCGCTCTGCAGATGCTGCGCAACGTGCCGCATCTGGCGCTGATTCCGTTGGTGATTCTTTGGTTCGGTATCGATGAGGGCGCCAAGCTGTTTCTGGTTGCCTTGGGCACCTTTTTCCCGATCTATCTCAATACCTATCACGGCGTCCGCAGCGTGGACCCGGCCTTGATCGAGATGGCGCGCAATTACGGCTTGCGTGGCCCGCAGTTGTTTTGGGATGTGCTGTTGCCCGGTGCATTGCCGTCGATTCTGGTGGGCTTACGGTTTGGGTTAGGGTTGATGTGGCTGACCCTGATCGTGGCCGAGACCATCTCCGCCAGTTCCGGCATCGGCTATCTGGCGACGAATGCACGCGAGTTCCTGCAGACCGATATCGTGGTGGTTGCCATCGTGCTGTACGCGCTGCTCGGCAAGCTGGCCGATCTTGCCGCGCGCGGGCTGGAAGCCTGGTGGCTGGGCTGGCATCCGGCGCAACAGCAACGTGCGGAGCTACGCCGATGAGCGCTGCGACTGCCGGGTTGCCGTTGCGGGTGCGTGGCATCGCGAAACGCTATGGCGACAGTGAGGTGTTGCGCGGCATCGACCTGGAGATCGCGCCCGGTGCATGCGTGGCGATCGTGGGGCGTAGCGGCTGCGGCAAGAGCACGCTGCTGCGCGTGATTGCGGGGCTGGACGCCGCCGATACCGGCACGGTCGACAGCGGGCGCGCGCCATTGGCAGTGCAACGCGATGCGGTGCGGCTGATGTTTCAGGATGCGCGCTTGCTGCCGTGGAAGCGGGTGATCGACAACGTGGCGCTTGGCCTGGGCCGGGCCGGTCGTGCGCAGGCGCAGCAAGCGCTGGACGCGGTCGGCCTGGGCACGCGCGGCAATGAGTGGCCGGCGGCGTTGTCCGGCGGTCAGCGTCAGCGCGTAGCGTTGGCGCGCGCACTGGTCCATCGGCCGCGGCTATTGCTGCTGGACGAACCGCTGGGAGCGCTGGATGCGTTGACGCGTATCGAGATGCAGCAGCTCATCGTGCAGTTGTGGCGGCAGCGTGGTTTCACCCTGGTGCTGGTCACCCACGATGTGACCGAGGCGAGCGCGCTGGCCGATCGTATCGTGGTGATCGAACACGGCAAGGTTGGCCTGGATCTGGCCGTGCCGGTGCCGCACCCACGTGCGCCCGGGCTGCCGGCGCTGGCAACGCTGCAGGCGCAGGTGTTGTCGCGTCTGTTGGGAACGGCGCAGCTGCCGGAGCCGAGTACTACAGCCAAGGCTGAGGCGCGGCGAGGCACAACGCGTGAGGCGGCGCACGGTGAGCCGCCATTGCAGCCGATCGCCTAGCGCTGGGCGTCGGGGTCTGACCCTGCGAGGCCTTGGCCTGCGCCTGCGCCACGCATCCAGCCACAGCCAGTAGCTGCGACGTTGCAGCACAGACCGCGGCGTCATTGCGACAGCAAGCCGCCTGCGTGCACTGCCTTCGCAAGCCCGCCCGTGGGCGGTACTGGCCCTATCTGATGCGCGCCTCCAGCACCGGCAAACCTTGAAACCTCGCTCGGCAACCGCATCTGCACGGTATCGCCGGCGTTGCCGGCCACCAGTTCAGAGGATTTCCCCATGCGGATGGACAAGCTCACCTCGCGGTTCCAGCAGGCGCTGGCCGACGCGCAGTCGCTGGCCGTTGGCCGCGACCACAACATCATCGAGCCGGTGCACGTGCTGGCCGCGCTACTCGACCAAAGCGGCGGCAGCACGCGCCCATTGCTGTCGCAGGCCGGCGTCAACGTGCCGCTGCTGCGCGAGCGGCTGGGCGAGGCGCTGGACACGCTGCCCAAGGTGTCCGGGCAGGAAGGCAATCTGTCGATCGGTAACGATCTCAACCGCCTGCTCAACCAGACCGACAAGCTCGCCCAGCAACATGGCGACGCCTTCATCGCCAGCGAATGGTTCGTGCTGGCTGCCGCTGACGATGCCAGCCCGCTGGGCGTGGCGTTGCGCGCGGCCGGCGGTGACAAGAAGAAGATCGAGGCGGCCATCGACAAGCTGCGTGGCGGCGAAACCGTGCAGTCTGAAAATGCCGAAGAGCAGCGCCAGGCGCTGGAGAAATACACCATCGACCTGACCGCGCGTGCCGAGAGCGGCAAGCTCGATCCGGTGATCGGCCGCGATGAAGAAATTCGCCGCACCATCCAGGTTTTGCAGCGTCGCACCAAGAACAACCCGGTGCTGATCGGCGAGCCTGGCGTGGGCAAGACCGCCATTGTTGAAGGCCTGGCCCAGCGCATCATCAACGGCGAAGTGCCCGAAGGCCTGCGCGGCAAGCGCGTGTTGTCGCTGGACATGGGCGCGCTGATTGCCGGTGCCAAATTCCGCGGCGAATTCGAAGAGCGTTTGAAGGCGGTGCTCAGCGACCTGTCCAAGAACGAAGGCCAGATCATCCTGTTCATCGATGAGCTGCACACCATGGTCGGTGCAGGCAAGGCCGATGGCGCGATGGATGCCGGCAACATGCTGAAGCCAGCGCTGGCGCGCGGCGAGTTGCATTGCATCGGCGCCACCACGCTGGACGAATACCGCAAATACATCGAAAAAGACGCCGCGCTGGAGCGCCGCTTCCAGAAAGTGTTCGTGGGCGAGCCGACGGTGGAAGACACCATCGCGATCCTGCGTGGGCTGAAGGAACGTTACGCCGTGCATCACGGCGTGGAGATCACCGACCCGGCAATCGTCGCCGCTGCCACGCTCTCCAATCGCTACATCACCGATCGCCAATTGCCGGACAAGGCCATCGATTTGATGGACGAAGCCGCATCGCGCATCCGCATGGAGATCGACTCCAAGCCGGAGGAGCTCGACCGCCTGGAGCGCCGCCTGATCCAGCTCAAGATCCAGCGCGAAATGTTGAAGAAGGAGAAGGATGAGGCCTCACGTCAGCGCCTGGCCGATCTGGAGAGCGATATCGATAAGCTCGAACGCGAATTCTCCGACCTCAACGAGGTGTGGAAATCGGAGAAGGCTGCGTTGCAGGGTACTACCAAGATCAAGGAGCAGATTGAGCACGCCAAGCTGGAGCTGGAGGCCGCACAGCGCCGGCAGGACTACGCAAAGATGAGCGAGATCCAGTACGGCGTGTTGCCGCAACTGGAAAAGCAGATGCTGCTTGCCAACGAAGTGGAACACCACGACTTCAAGCTGGTGCAGGACCGCGTGACCGCCGAAGAAATTGCCGAAGTGGTGTCGCGCTGGACCGGCATTCCGGTCAACAAGATGCTCGAAGGCGAGCGCGACAAGTTGTTGCGCATGGAAGACGAGCTGCATCACCGCGTGGTTGGGCAAAACGAGGCCATCAAGGTGGTCTCCGATGCGGTGCGCCGCTCGCGTGCCGGCCTGTCTGATCCCAATCGCCCGAGCGGTTCGTTCCTGTTCCTGGGCCCGACCGGTGTGGGCAAGACCGAGCTGTGCAAGGCACTGGCGGATTTCCTGTTCGACAGCACCGAAGCGATGATTCGCATCGACATGAGCGAGTTCATGGAGAAGCATTCGGTGTCGCGCCTGATCGGTGCGCCTCCGGGTTACGTGGGCTATGAAGAGGGCGGCTATCTCACCGAGGCAGTGCGTCGTCGCCCGTATTCATTGATCCTGCTGGACGAAGTGGAAAAGGCGCATGCCGATGTCTTCAACATTCTGCTGCAGGTGCTCGACGATGGCCGTCTCACCGATGGCCAGGGCCGCACCGTGGACTTCCGCAACACCGTCATCGTGATGACCTCCAACCTGGGTTCGCACCAGATCCAGGAGTTGTCCGGCGATGGCAGCGCCGAGGCTTACACGCAGATGAAGGCAGCGGTGATGGGCGTGGTGCAGGCCCACTTCCGCCCGGAGTTCATCAACCGGCTCGACGACATCGTGGTGTTCCATCCGCTGAACAAGGCGCAGATCAAATCAATTGCGCGCATCCAGCTGCATGGCCTGGAGAAGCGCCTGGCCGAGCGCGGCCTCAAGCTGGACCTGGACGATGCCGCGCTGGAATTGTTGGGCAATGTCGGCTTCGACCCGGTGTACGGCGCACGCCCGCTCAAGCGCGCGATCCAGTCGCAGGTGGAAAACCCGCTTGCCCAGCAGATTCTCTCCGGCCAGTACCTCAGCGGCGACAGCGTGCGCGTGCGTGCGGATGGCGGGCGTTTGGTGTTCACCAAGGGCTGAGACGCAGCGGCGGTTGTGCGCGTGCATCGCTGGCATGGGTCGGAGTCATCAACGGGCACTGCGCAGGCAGTGCCCGTTTGCATGATGTATTGGCACCTTGTGGACGGCATCTGCGGCATGTTGTTGGCGCTCACAACGCGGCGGCATAAGTTCATCACTGCTCGTTTGCAGACATGCGTGCAGGGCCGGCTATGGTCGGCACTCCTGTCCGAGCGAGCCGTGCCATGACCGATCCGCAGTGGAAGCCTGAAACCATCGCCGTGCACGGCGGTTATCGTCCCGATCCGACGACGCGTGCGGTGGCGGTGCCGATCTATCAGACGGTGGCGTATGCGTTCGACGATACCCAGCATGGCGCGGACCTGTTCGATCTGAAGGTGCAGGGCAACATCTACAGCCGCATCATGAACCCGACCAACGATGTGCTGGAGCAGCGCGTGGCCGCGTTGGAAGGCGGCATCGGTGCCTTGGCGCTGGCATCGGGGCAGGCGGCGGTAACGTATGCCATTCAGACCATCGCCGAGGCGGGCGACAATATCGTCTCGTCCAGTGCCTTGTATGGCGGCACTTACAATCTGTTCGCGCATACGCTGCCGCAATTCGGTATCAGCACGCGCTTTGCCGATTATCGCGATCCGCAGGCGTTCGCCGGGCTGATCGACGAACGCACCAAGGCGGTGTTCGTGGAATCGATCGGCAATCCACGCGGCAACATCACCGATATCGAAGCGGTGGCGGCAGTGGCACACGCGCACGGTGTGCCGTTGATCGTGGACAACACCGTCGCCACGCCGTCATTGCTGCGGCCAATCGACTTCGGCGCGGACATCGTGGTGCATTCGCTCACCAAGTATCTGGGTGGACATGGCAACAGCATCGGTGGGGCGATCGTGGACAGCGGGCGCTTCCCGTGGGCGAAACACAAGCAACGGTTTGCGCGTCTCAACGCGCCGGACGTGAGCTACCACGGCGTGGTATACACCGAAGCGCTGGGCGATGCCGCCTACATCGGTCGCGCACGTGTGGTGCCGCTGCGCAATACCGGCGCGGCGTTGTCGCCATTCAATGCATTTTTGATCCTGCAAGGGATCGAAACGCTGCCGCTGCGCATGGAGCGCATCAATGCCAACACGCTGGCAATTGCCAGGTATCTGCAAGCGCACGCACGCGTTGCATGGGTCAATTACGCCGCGCTGCCGGGCCATCCTGAGCATGCGCTGGCGCAAAAATATCTGGGTGGGCATGGCTCGGGCGTGCTGACCTTCGGCCTGCCCGGTGGTCGTGCGGCAGGTGCGCGGTTTCTGGATGCGCTGCAGCTGTTCACGCGGCTAGTGAATATCGGCGATGCGAAGTCGCTGGCGACGCATCCGGCATCGACCACGCACCGTCAACTCGGCCCGGCGGAACTGGAACATGCCGGTGTTAGCGAAGACACCGTTCGGTTGTCGATCGGTATCGAACATATCGATGACTTGCTGGCCGATCTGGAGCAGGCGCTGCAGGGGGCGTGATGCTTTTAGCCCCTTCCGTCAAGTGCCAGAGCACGGCTTGGGGCTGTTTCACCTCTGAAGGCGCGTGGCGACGCGGTTGTCATTGCAACCACTGACAGCTCCCTGAGGCGCCCCCTCATCCTCCCCTTGGGGCAGCTCTCCCCCATCAAGGAGAACAACGTCCCGGTGGGAGAAGGGACTGGCAATTACGCCATCCAGCGCATGGCGGCGCGCTTGGTTTGGCCGGTGGTCGCAGACCTCGGAGGCGCCTGCTACCATGCGCGCCCCTGAGGTGGCTGCCGGCTGGCCGGTGGTTTAAACGGGAATCCGGTGCGCGGATCGCCTTGGCGAGCTGCAATTCCGGAGCTGCCCCCGCAACGGTAGGCGAGGTCAGATGCCGCAACACGCCACTGTGCATGTGCATGGGAAGGCGCGGCATCGGAGGCGCCAGCTTCCACTCGCGAGCCCGGAGACCGGCCTGTAGGGGGTGATCCGGCACGCGGTGGGCGTGGCCTTGTTCGTCTGGCGCTGCGCGTCGGACTCCTGGCCCGTTGCTGCTTGCCACCCCATTCCCATTGCCCACGCGCGGGTTGGCGCGGTTCCAGGAGCAGCAGTTGATGTCGCTTTCTTCCGTTTTGCCGCCTCGTGCCGTGCTCGCCGTGGGACTCTTGCTGTGTGTGGCCAATCTGGCCCAGGCCGAGGCTGCCATCGATCTTGACGAAGTCGTGGTCACCGCCTCGCGCACCGCACAGACCCAGGACCAGACGCTGGCGCCGGTCACCGTGATCGACCGCGCGCAGATCGAGCGTCGCCAGGTCAATTCGCTGCAGGACCTGTTGCGCGGCGAGGCGGGCGTGTCGCTGGCCAATAATGGTGGGCCCGGCAAAGCGACCTCACTGTTCCTGCGTGGCACCGAAGCCGACCAGGTGGTGGTGCTGATCGATGGCGTGCGCATCGGTTCGGTCACTGCCGGCGGCACGGCGCTGCAGGATCTGCCGATCGAACAGATTGAACGGATCGAAATCGTGCGCGGCCCGTTTTCCAGCCTGTACGGCTCCGAAGCGTTGGGCGGGGTGATCCAGATCTTTACCCGTCGCCCGCAAGGCAGTTTCGTGCCGAGCTTGAGTGTGGCGGCCGGCAGCGACAACGCGCGCCGCTACGGCGCGGGCGTTGCCGGGCGCAGCGCAGGCGATCTGAGCGACGCCGGCGGTTGGTACTCGGTGAATGCCGTGCACGACGAAACCGATGGCATTAACGCGTATCTGGACACCAGCTCAAGCGCGTACGACCCCGACCGCGATGGCTATCGCAACGATTCGTTGAGCGCGCAGGGCGGCTGGCGTTTCAATCGCCAGTGGGACGCGGATGTGCATGCGCTGCGCGCGCAAAGCCGCACTGAATACGACGGCTCGGCATTCGGCGGCAATCTGAGTAAAGGCGTGCAGCAGGCCTTCGGTGGCCGCGTGCGTTACGCGCCCAGCGATGCGCTCAAGCTCACCGCGAGCGTGGGCAGCAGCGCCGATCTGAGCGATGCGTATTACGAAGGTGCATACCTTTCGACCTACGACACCCGCCGCAAGCAGGGCGCGTTGCAGGCCGATCTCGATACCGGCCCCGGCCTGCTCACGGTCGGCTTCGATTGGCAGCGTGACGCCATTGCCAGCAGCGACACCTACAATGCCGACAGCCGCATCGACCGCGCCGCATTTGCGCAATGGCAGCAGACGTTCGGCAGCCAATCGCTGCAGGCCAGCCTGCGCCGCAACGACAACAGTCAGTTCGGTGGCAAGACCACCGGCAGCCTGCTGTGGGGCTGGGATTTCGCCGACCATCTGCGGCTGACTGCCAGCTATGGCACTGCATTCAAGGCGCCAACGTTCAACGAGCTGTATAACCCGATTACGGCAATCCGTTGCTGGGGCCGGAAACTTCCAAGAGCGCCGAGCTTGGCTTACGCGGTCGCTATGACTGGGGCACCTGGACGCTCAGCGCGTTTCAGACCCGCATCGACGACCTGATTGCCTACGACGCGTCGTTGGTGGATGCGACGCATCCGTTCGGGCAACCGAACAATATTGATCGGGCGCGCATCCGCGGCGTGGAAGCCGGCTATGACACCGAACTGGCTGGATGGACTCTTCGCAGTACATTGACCTGGCTTGCGCCGCAGGCCGATGGCGACGCCAATCACGGCAACTGGTTGCCGCGGCGTGCGCGCCAGAGCGGGCGTATCGACGCCGACCGCAGCATCGGTGCATTCGGTGTTGGCGCAAGCCTGTTCGGATCGGGCGCGCGTTACGACGATCTGGCCAATACCGAACGCCTGGCCGGCTACGGCTTGCTGGATCTGCGCGTGAGCTATGCAGTGAACGCAGACTGGAAGGTGCAACTGGCCGCCAACAATGTGTTCGACCGCCAGTACGAAACGGCACGCTGGTACGCCCAACCGGGCCGCAATTATCTGTTGACCTTGCGCTACCAGCCGGCGCAATAAGCGCAGCTAACAAAAACACTGCGCAGCCACCGGACGGGGGCCGCCGGTGCCCGGAATCGGCATGTACCACTCGGACACGCGGTTCCTGCGCGCCGTCCACGCCCAGCTGGCGACTGTTGGCTACGTCTTGTTATCCCCTCCAAGCGTGCCGACAACACTGGCCGCGCGCAGGTTAGACCGCGCAGTCGGCGCTTGCCGCTAGATGCAAGGATCGCTACGGTTTGCACGGGCCGGTCGTTTGCCTGATGTCTGTTGCGTCGCCTGGTTGGCGACCGAAAACCCGAAGGACCCCATCGATGCCGCCGTTGTCACGCTCTTCCGAGCGCTTGGTGTTCATCGCTTCGATGCTAGTGATGACAGCGACCCGCTTTCATCACACGAGCGATTGGCTGCACCTGCCGGACGCGTCCATGGCCGTGTTTTCCCTCGGTGGTCTGGCATTGCGGCGGCACGGCTACTTTCTCGCCTTGTTGGGGTTGTCGGTGGCGATCGATTGGGCCGCCGTCAGTCTGGCCGGCGTCAGCGACTTTTGCATCACCGCGGCTTACGCTGCATTGCCCGCTGCCTATGGCGTGCTCTGGTACGCCGGGCGTACGTATCACGCACGCCTGCGCGCCGATGCTGCATCGCTGAGCATCGCCTGGGGTCTGGGAACCTTGGCCGCTGTGCTGTCGTTCTTGATCTCCAATAGCGCGTTCTACTGGTGGGGTGGGTGCCACACTGACCCGCATTGGGCGCAGTATCTGCAGTGCGCCTGGCAATGGGGCCCGCTGTTCGTGCGCACGACAGCCTTGTATTTGGCGGTGGTGCTGGCAGCCGAATTGTGCGTGCTGCGCTGGCGCCATGCGCGCGCCGTAACGCAGTTCTCCACGCCTCTGGACTTGTCGTGATAGTGGCGCCGCGCGTCGCTGCTGTCGTTGCACGGTGAAACAGCCCGGGCCTGCGGCATCGCACTTGCGGCGGTGATGGTCTGCACGCGTGGCGAACACGTTGCGAGCGTGGGCGCCTTGCCCAGCGCCTCATGGGCCGTGTTTTTTCTGGCCGGTGCGTTGCTGCGCCCGCCGTGGATGTTGCCGCTGCTGTTCGGGAGTGCAGCGCCGCTTATCTACTCTCCAAAGGCGGTTCTTATTTTCTGTCCGGTCGCTACCCGCATGCCACGCTGGCCGCTTTTTTTGTGCGCGTGCCGGCAGATTACCTACGCGCGCTCGGCAGCTTGGCCGGTTACGTCGGTCTGGCCTTCGCGCTGCTGGCCGCACTACGCGCCGCCGGCACATGTTTACCCAATGGAGCACGCGCATGAGCACCCCGAGCAAGATGACGCGCATTACCGCGAACGTGCGCAGCGCAAGAAGGAGGTGGTCGACAGGCGCATTGCCCGCGCGGTGATCGATCGCGGTGTGCCGCTGGTCAACACCGGCAATGGCAAGGGCAAGAGTTCGTCCGGCGTTGGCATGCTGGCGCGCTCGCTTGGGCATGGGTTGTACTGCGGTGTGGTGCACTTCATCAAGGGCCCGTTTTCGACTGGCGAAGAAGCGTTTTTCCGCCGTTTTCCAGATTGTTCGATGACCACGTGATGGACGAAGGCTTCACCTGGGAAACCCAGGACCGTGCACTCGACATCGCTGCCGCGCAGGCGGCTTGGCAGGTCGCGCGCGGCATGCTGGCCGATGCGCGCTACGACTTCGTGCTGCTAGACGAACTCAACATCGCATTGGTCAAAGACGACAGCGCGCTGGATGAGGTGCTTGCCGCCGTGGCCGCGCGACCCCCGGGCCAGCATGTGGTGATCGCCGGGCGCGGTGCGCCGTCTGGGCTAATTGAGGCCGCCGACACTGTCACCGAAATGCGTCTGATCACGCATGCCTTCAATACCGGCTTCAAGGCGCAGCTTGGCATCGAGCTGTAGCCGTGGCTGAGCGCGTGCCACGCGTTGCAGTGCTCGGCATGCTGACTGCCATGGCGCAGGGCTGCACGCCATGTTGCTGGTGATTGCCGCCGCTGCCGTGCTCCTGGACCTGCTGCTCGGTGAGCCGCGGTGCGCGCATCCGCTGGTGCTGTTCGGTACCTGGGCGCAGCGCATCAAAGCGCGCCTGCACCGCGACCAACGCCACCATTGCCCATGCAGCTGCGCCAACTCACCGCTGGTACGCACGCGGTGCTGCGTCACGTGGGGATTACGCGGGACTGGAAGACGTGCTCGACCAATGGCTCGCAGGGTGGTTACCGAACAGCGGTTATGCACTGCGCGAAGCACCGCTGCATTACCTCTATCTCGACGACCCACAAATCGTCGCCGAAGCGCAGTTGCGTGCAGATATACGGGTGCCGGTGCAGTTATCTGGCAAGGCCGCATCACCCATGTAATGCGTCGCCGGCAAAAACACCATCTGCGGCGCCGGATGCATCAGAAATTGCTGGTGCGAAATATTCCACGCATACGCGCCGGCCAGCGGAAAGGCCAAGCAATCGCCCGGTGCCAGTGCGGCGACATGCTGGTCGCGTGCCAGCACATCCTTGGGCGTGCATAGCTGGCCTACCAGGGTCACCGGGGTGTCGCGTAACACGGGCGCGCGCGCGCCACGCAACACACGGAACGGATGATCGTGCGCCTGCGCGGCCGGCGTGCGGAAGTGATGGGTGCCGCCGCGGGCAACCGCAAACCAGGCGCCGTGGCTGCGTTTGAGATCGAGCACTTCCATCAAGTACCAACCACAGCTTGCGCTGACATAGCGGCCGGGCTCCAGGCGCAGGCGCAGGTCAGTGCCATGTTCGTGCAGCAAGGCAGGCAGCCCGGCGCAGAAGCCGGCCCAGTCGAACGACAATTCCGGCGCCAGATAGTCCACACCGAAGCCGCCACCGGCATTCACCCGTAGTGGGCCTAGGGCATAGGTGTGCCGCCATTGCTGCACGGTGCGCAGGTAAGCGGCGATCAGATGCAGTTGTGCGGCGGCATCGCGCTGATGCGACATCAGATGAAAGTGGAAGCCTTCCAGGCGCAGCGATGGGCTTGCCTGCAGCAACTGCATCGCTGTATCCAGATCGCACGGATCCAGGCCGAACGGTGAGGGATGCCCGCCCATCATCAAGCGCGTGCTCTGCGCACCGGGCACTGCGATGTTCATGCGCAGAAACACCGACACGCAGCGACCGGCATGCGCTGCGATTGCCGCCAGGCGTTCGAGCTCGCTCAGGCTTTCCACATGCACGGTGCAGTCGGGCAGGGCGGCTGCCTGGGCGAGCTCGGTATCAAGTTTCCCCGGACCGCCGAACAACAACGCAGCTTGCGGTTGCTGTGCATGCAGCCAGGCGAGTTCGCCACCGGATGCAGCTTCGAAGCCATCCACATGCGCTGCCAGCGTACGCAGAATCGGCGGCTCGGCATTGGCTTTTGCTGCATAAAACAACTCGCACCGCGGCGGCAGCTGCGCACGCATCCATGCCGCATGCGCGTCCAGTGCCGCCAAGTCGTAGACGTACGCGCAGATCGGGCCATCGCAGCGCTCGCGCACCTGCGGCAAGGCAGCAAGCACCGCAGCGGTATCGATGTGCAGGATCATGCTGCCACCCGCCGCGCCGCCGTGATACGTGGGATGGGATTGGGCAGCGCGGTGTAATCGGATTGGCGGTCGGCGCGCTGCCACACACGTGTGCCCAGATTGTTTTTGCCGGGCAGTGGTGCGCCGTCGATCAGACCCTGCAACGCGGCTTGCGCGCCATGGCGTTGCTGCCAGCGTGCGGCCATCTCGCCCACGCATTGCCACAGGCGCGCTTCCAACACGGCATCGCCTTCGGTGAGGTGAAAGATCGCTTCGGCCAGGTTGTTGACCAACGCGCAATACGCAACGCGGTTCCAGCCCTGTTCGGGCGTGTAGTACAGCGATTGCCGCGCGCGCTCACCCACGCCGTGCAGGCGTGCGGCGGGCCAGTGATGCGCAAGCAGCTTGGTGCCTTCCAGGTCGCGAATCCACACACGTGTCGGCCAGCCGTCGGCGCAACCGATCACCGTGTTCTGCAGATGCGGTTCCAGCGCGATGCCGTGCTGGAACAGCGCGCTCCATACGCCGTCCAGCAGCAGTCCGGCGTAGGCGCGGAACCACAGCACTGTGGCCGTCTGCCGGTCGATGTGCGCGTTGGCAAGCGCCTGCAAGCGTGCGGCGCACACGCTATTGCCCTGCGCATCGCAGGTGAACAAGGCCGCAGCCACCTGCGGTTGCCAACGTGCACGTTGCGCGGCAGGAATGGTTTGCCGATACAGAATGCCGAAGCTCTCCGACAGCGCCCGCGCCGCTAGCGGGTCGGCAGCGTGCAATGCGGGGTCGACCTGCGCGACCTCCAGCGAGGTGGCCGCCGGTTCCAGCATCACATCGAAGCCCGGCACCTGCGTGGTTAGGGCACGCCAGCTCGGTGCCAACAGTTCGGTGAGCGCAACCGCACTTTCCAATTCGTACCACGCGTTTTTGCGCACGCAGTTGGTGAGCCGCACATGCACCGAGCATTTGAAGAAATACGCAAGTTCCGGGTGATATAGCGTGCGTACCGACGAGGTCGGCCGCACGGCATCGCCCAACGGCCCGACCGGCGTGATCAGGCCGCGCGCCTGCAGGGTGCGCAGCAATGGGTCGTCGAGCAGCCGCTGCGCTTCCCAGGGATGGCAGGGGTAGAGATCGTGGCTGCCGCTTAGCTGCTTCAGCGTGGCGCGCACATCGCGCCCCTGCGTGCGCAACAGGCGTGGGTCGATGCGGAACCAGAACAGCTGGAACGAGGCACGTGCTTCCGGCGCGCAGGCCAGCACCTGATCCAGATCCACGCCTTCGCGGCTCTTCGGCGTCGGGTGCAATGCGTGCCCCCACAGCATCGATTGTTCGGCGTCGATCATGGCTTCGCCGGTGTCTGCTATGCCTTGCGCCTGTTGCAATAACGCAGCGGTGATCGCCACGCTATTCGCGCTTTGCGCAAGCAGTTCGGGGTTGACGGACTTTGCGCTGCCCAAGGTCTGCAACAGGCAGCGCGCCAACGCATCCGCGTCCAGGCTATGCCACGGCTTGCCGGCGCTCTTGAGAAACGGCGTGGAGGCGAAGCGGCAGCGACCCAGGCGATCGGCATAGGCAATCCGCACGCACAGCGCGCCGGCTTCGCCCAGGTCGATGCGTAGCCAGCGTTGTTCGGCAACGCGCGGGCCGGGGCGATCCAGCCCGCGATAGTCGAAGTCGGCCATGTGCTGCGGAATCGCGAACTCGCGCAGGTAGCAGTTCAACCAGCAGCTGCAGGCCTGCGCGTCGGCCATGCTGTCGTACCAGGGGTCATGCATCGTGTGCGGCGACATCGGCAGTTCTCCTCGAAGGGAAGCGCACCAGGACGGTGAGCGCAGCAGCGGCCGCAGCCAGCGCGGCAGCCAGGAAAGGGGTGGCGGGGCCGGACGCCTGCGCCAACGCACCGGCAGCCGCACCGGCGAAGACACCGGCCCATTTGCCGCAGGCATCGAAGCGACCGAACAGGCGCCCGGCGCCATGGCCGTTGGCAACGGCCGCCAAGCTGCGGTTGAGTCCACGCAGGCCGAACAACATGCCGAAGCCGAACAACAGCCGCGCCGCCGCCAACGCGACGGCATCGTGCAAGAACGCCTGCCACACGCAGGCCACTGCGAACAACGCCAGGCCCGGCACCAGCCACGCCTCGCCATCGCCGCGTCGCCACCACGGCAGCACCACCAGATACACCAGATGCGGCAGGCTGTAGAGCAGACCGGCGAGCGCATCGTGGCCGGCGCCGCGCGCGAGTGCGTACGGGATGAAGTAGGGGAACGTCACCACCATCGCGAAACAGAACAAAAACTGTGCGAGTAACAAGGCGGGCCACAGTGGCGCTGTGATGGTTCGCATTGATACGGGCGATGAAGCTGCGTGCTTCGAAGAGGTTGAAGGTTTGCCGGCAGCTTGTGCTCGCGCAGCGGGTTGATCCGGCGGCAGCCGCCAGGTCAACGCAAACGCGATCAACGGCAGCAACGCCAGTGCGCGATACAGCGATTGCGCCGGGCCCAGTGCTATTGCCAGGCCCAGCAATGCAGGTGCGCTCACCATGGCAAGACGCGCCGAGTACTGCGTCCAGTCCAACGCGCGTGCCAACGGGCCGGCGTGCGGCTGGCTGGCCAGATACGCATTGGCCGCCGCCAGCGAGCCGCCGCAGGTGCCTTGCACGATCAGGCCGATCACCAGCCAGGTCAGCGACGGCGCGAAACCGGCAATCGCAAAGCCCAGCGCCAACCCCAGTTGCGCGCGCAGCAACGAGCGCTTGCGTCCATAGCGGTCTGCCAAACGCCCCCACGTGCTCGCCGTCAACGCGGTGCACAGCGTGGGCAACACATACAGCACGCCGCTCCAGCCCACTGCGGCCGATGGTGCAAGTTCGGCCAGGACCTGCGGCAGAAACAGCGGCATGCCCAATGCGGTGAATGCCGCGAGATAGTGCGCAGCCAGCACCGGACCCAGAATGCGCCTCATCGCTGCGCGCCCGCTTGCTTGCGCGGCGGGTGTTGCGCATCAACGAACGCAGCGCCGAATGGATTGGGCGCGCTGTCACCGTAGAACTTGTTGATGTCAGTCGCCCCGGTGAGTTGCTTGCTGAGCAGGCTGCCGGCACTGAGCAGGTATTTCACCGGCAGCCTTGGCGCGGCCAAGAGGCGGCGCGCAGGGCTAGTGTCGATGTCGTCGGCGTCCAGTTGCGCCAGCGTCGCAGCAAATTGCGCCTGCAGCTGCGCGTACAGCGGCGTGCGCAGCGCGGACTGCCATTCGGCCAGGCCTTCCAGCACCGCCTGCAGATCCAGCTGCAGCACGATGGTGCAGAACATTTGTGCCAACGCCAGTGGATCGTCCACCGCAATCCTTTCATCCTGCAGCGGTCCCAATGCATCCACATCCGGCAGCGCTGCACGCAGTTGCGGCATGGCGATCCGCGCAGCGTCGTTGTCCTTCATCAACAAACGCGTGGGCTGGCCATCCGCATACACCAGCACGCTGTTCTGCTGATTGGCTTCCAACGCAATGCCGTAGCGCAGCCAAAGGCGCAGATGCACGGCGAGCAGTAGTTCGGTGTAGTTGCGCCACCAATGCAGCACATCGCCCTGTGCAAAGCGCTCGGCCAGATGGATCGCCATCGGGCGGCCATCTGGCATGGGGGCGCATAGCGCGGCCACCGGCACCAGTGTGGCATCGTCCTTTGCTGGGTAACGCCGTACCAGATAGGCCAGATGCCGTGTTTGCCCGATATGTCCGCCATGCGATTCGTCGACAAACACACAACGGCCTTGCAGCGCGGGATCAAGCGCATCGATGCGCCGCAATGCGCGCTCCAGCCAATACCCGTCGTACAGCGTGGAGGGCTTGATCAGACGCAGATTGAGTGCGCCCAGCGTGCGCATCGGGATCGGTAGTTTGAGATGCAGTTGCGGATGTTGCAGCGGCACCAGCGTGCGCACCGACAGCGTCGGGCGCACGTCCAGCCAGGCGTTGGGCGCGCGCAGCACGCCCTCAGGCAGCGCCAAGCCGTCCTGCTCCAATCGCTCCCACACCAATGGATGCACCGGCCAGGCGACATGCGTGGCAGCCAGCTCAGGCGGCAGTCCCAGGCTTTCACAACTCGGCCATAGCTCCGCTGGCGGGGCGCTGGTGCATTGCGCCAACGCCTGCGGAATCGCCAGCCAGCGCAGTGCGAAGGTCGGCGCAAATTCCGGCGCGTAGTGGCGGAGTTCTGCTGCATCCAGCCCGGCCTTGGCGCGCGCAGTGGGGTAAAACGGATGGTCGCGGTAGCTGGCTAGCTGATCACAGCGGTATGCACGCTCGGCGGCATCGGGGTGCTGTAGCGCATTGCTCAAGGCCGGCACCTGTGCGTGGTAGGCCTGCCGTGCCAGCCCGCGATGCGCAGCGGCGCAGGCGGCTTCCTCGGCGTAGGCGCGATGCAGCTGTTGCGTTTCGGCATCCAGTTCGGCACTCATGCGTTGCAGCCACGCCTGCGCCCCATGTTCGACATGTACGCAATCGCTTCCCTGCACGATCCAGCTGTCGCCGCGGGCGCCGATGTCCTGCAGCGCGCCCTGACGTTGGATCGGCAACCACACCGTGCCACCGGGCAAGTGTGCGATGCGCCACCAGCCTTCCACCGGGCTGGGATCGTTCCATTGCGCCAGCAAACCCGCATCCGGTATTGCGGCACTGCCGCGGCTGACAATCCCACGCAGGTCTTCGCGCAGGCAGGCATCGATGATGCGGGTGGCGATGTAACGTTGGTCGGCCACGCTGCTCATGCGCGCAGCTCCGCGTGATCGATGCGCCATTGCAGGCCGGCTTCGGCCTGCACCACGGCGTGTTGCAGCGCCTGCGCATCGCTGGCCAGTGCGCTCAGCACGCCCAGGTAATCCTTGTTGGAATGGCTCAGGCGGATGCGCTCGCCGGGTGTGCGCATCCGCCGGTACTGCACGTCGCAGTGCGCATCATGGTGGCGGCGGTCTTCGCTGGCGGTGACCAATTCGCCGTCGTGCTCGGCCACGTAGTAGCGCAGCAAGGCATGCGCACGCGCGCTGCGCAGTTGCGGCAACGGCAGGCCCAGATGCGGTGCCAGCGCCGCGTTGAACCATTGTTTGGAAAACATCTCGTCGAGCAGGAACTCACGGCGGTCGCCGATGCTGCGGTAATTGATCTCCACCAGCACCGGCCCGTCGCTGGTGAGAATGAATTCGCTATGGCATAGGCCGAAGCCGACGCCGAACCCACGCAGTTGTTGCAGCGCCTGCGCGATCACCGGCGTATCCACATCGGCATCCCACTGCGCTTCGCATTCGACGAAGTGTGGCGGTGGCGATAGCTGCACCTTGAAGCCTCCGATGGCCTGCAGGCCGTTGCCGTCACCGAGGGTCTCCAACGTAAACAGCGCACCTTCCAGCATGCGTTCCAGCAACACGGTGCGCTGCGGATGGCGCTGCCACACATCGTCCAGATACGCCTGCAATTGCATAGCATCGGCGCAGTGGCGCACGTCCAGACTCGCCACGCCTTCGCGCGGTTTGGCCACGACCGGCCACGGTATCTTCGCGGGCAATGCGGCGCCAGGGGACAGTGTGCAAAACCAGGGGCAGGGCAGGCCCTGTGCACGCAAGCGTTGGCGCATCGCGGCCTTGTTCTTTGCCGCGTAACACACTTGCCAATCCTTGCCCGGCAGGCCAAGGGCCGCGGCCACCAGTGCGGTGCTGGTCTGCAGATGGTCGCTATTGCTGAACACCGCACGCGGCACGATGTCGGCATCGTGCAGCACGTCCAGCACGCCGAGTGGGTTGAACACATCGCATTCGATCACCTGCTGCGGCGCATGCGTGGGGTGCTCGCGGAAATAGGCCAGGTGATCGCGCCGGTGGTCGGTGAGCAACCACACCGGCAGGCCGAGCGCGTGCGCAGCCGGCAGAAAACCTTCGGTAATGGCCGGATGGCAGACATGGGTGAGGATCACCAACGGTGCAGCGGATGTCGCAGTCATGGCAGCTCTCGTTCAACAGGACGGTGGAAAAACCGGTACTGAAACGGGCTGCCTGGCGCCATGTGGCGTTGGGTGGCCTGCGATACGTCGATCGCATGCCGCGTGCTGCGGCAGTGACGCGTGCCTCATGCACGCCGTGTTGTCTGTGACAGTCGCCAGCGCGACCGCCGTTGCTCTCAGGGGCGACCAACGCGCCTGTGTGTTGGTCGGGTGCAGCGTTTGCTCAGTGATGCAGACTTAAAACGTGTATTCCAGCCCGGCGGTGACGGTCCGTGCCGGTGCGGCCTGACGCCCCCACGGGCTGGTATCGACGCCACGGAACCAGTATTGCCGGTCGAACAGATTGTTGATCGCCAACGATGCGCTGAATTTTTGTCCATCGCGTTCGAACAGGGTATGGCTCACCTGCGTGTTCCACACCATGTAGGACGGCAATTGGCCGACCGAGGCGATGGCATTCTCTTGCACGGTGTTGGCTGCGTCGCTGAAGGCCTTGCTGAAGTAATAGCCGGAAAGCGCGACAGTGGTGTGACCGAGTGCGTAGGTGCCGCCCAGCGTGATCTGGTTGCGCGAGGTGTAAGGCACGCGGAAGCCGCGGAATTTGCCCGATTCCTGGCTGGCATCCAGATACGCATAGCTGGCGTTGAGGGTAAACGCACGCAGTTGCTCCGGGCTCCATTGCAGTTCCAGCTCACCACCTTGATGACGGGTCTTGCCCAGGTTGCGGAACACGCGCGTGGTGTTGTCCAGCTGAATCTGCTGATCGAAATCGATGAGGTATCCGCCCAGTTGGATGCGCGTGCGCTCATTGGGCTGATAGCGTGTGCCGGCTTCGTAATTCCATGCCAGTTCGGCATCCAGGTTGTTGCCGAAGATGATCTGGGTAACCTGCGGGGCGCGCATCGAACGCTGGCCGTCGGCATAGAAGAACCACTGCTCGTTTGCCTGGAAGCCCAACGTCAGGCCAGGCAAGACATCGCGTGTCTGGTTGAGCGTGCTGACGCCGGTGGCGCGATTGAAATAGCGCGAATCCAGGCGCTCGTAGCGCAGTCCCGGTGTAACCGTCACGCGCGCGTCCGGCAGGGTGATGGCGTTGCTGACGTACGCGGCCAACGCGCGGTCTTCGAATTGCCAATCGCGCACAGTGGTGAATAATCCATCGCGCAGACGCAGATTGCCAACCAGGAAATCGATGTCCTCGCGCACTGCACGCACACCGGCTGTCCACTGCTGGCGCACGCCAGCGGCATCGCCCATGGTCCAGCTCAAACGCGGCTCACTGCCGACGACGCGGAAGTCGCGTGGCGCGGTCTGGCGCAGTTGCGGCGGCAGGTCCGAGCGCCAGGTTTCGCTGGAGGCCTGACGCATGCCGACGATGAAATTGCGGCTACTGCGAGCGTTGAAGTTGGTCCAATCCAGGCGCACGTCCTGCATCGGGCCCCAGTCGCCCAGCAACTGCTCGTAGCTCAGCGACGCACGCGTGGTGCGGCCATTGAAGCTATCCAGCGGGCGCGTGGACTGGCGCGGGTCGCGCCGGTAATCGTCCGGACTGAGTGCGCCGGCCAGATCCATGTCGACCAGATAACGCTGCACGCTGGCCTTGAGTAACGTGGTGTCGTCCAGCCACCACTCCGCACGCACGCGCAGATTGCTGATGTCGGTGTCGCTATGTGCGCGCCAGTACTCACCAGAGGTGCGATTGGCATCCACCTGCATGCCGAAATTGTCGGTGAGGTATCCGCCGCTGCTGAGCGCACTGTCCTGCAGGAACTGGCCTTGGCCGCCGGCGGCGACCTTGTGCGCCAGCGTGGTGCTCCACTCGCTCGGGATCTCCTTGCTGACCAGATTGATCACCCCGCCCACGTTGTTCGGCCCGTACTGCACAGCCGCACCGCCGCGTACGATGTCGATGCGGTCGATTTGATTCAACCCCACCGGAAACAGCGACAGGCTGGTCTGCCCATAAGGTGCCAATGCCAGCGGAATGCCGTCTTCCAGCACCTGCACGCGGCCGCTGCGGCTTTCGTATAGGCCGCGCAGCATGATCTGCGGCAGTGCGCCGGTACCGGTTTCGTCGAAGATCTTGATGCCGGGCACGCGCTGCAACGCATCGTCCAGCGAACGAGTGCCGCCATTGCGCAGCTGCTCACGATCAATAACCTGGCGGCTGCCGGCATAACGTTGCACATCGTCGGGTTTGGAACGCCCGAGCAGGCTGCCTTGCACCTGGACCGCGTCAAGCGCACGGATCGGCGCGTCGCCATCGGTGGCATCAACCGCATCGGCCACCGGCGTGTCGGCAGCACGTGCCAGCGGCGGCAGGATCAGCGTGATCGCTGCGATGGCGATGGCCAGGGCGTGGAAACGGAACGTCGACATCTACGGCGTGCTCCTGCAGGCGGGTGGTGAAGTAGGGACGGCAAAACTGGCCAGCTGACCGCGCAATGCGCGTTGAATCAGTGCGCGGTCTTCGCCGGCGAGCAGCCAGCGCAGCGCGGGCTGTTGCAGCCAGTGCGCGCGTTGCGCATCGGTGCGCGGGTTGGGGCAAAACGGCACGTTGGCAGCACTGCAATGCGCATGCAGTTGCAGCAGCAGCTCCCACACCTGTGGATGCGTGGGCTGCGGGCCCAGGCCTAGATCCAGCGCAAGATCCAGCGCGCCTTCCATCACCAAGGCCACGCCGGGCACGGCGAGGATTTCCGCAAGTGCGGCAATACCTGCGGCGCTTTCGATCATCGGCACGATGCGGACATCGGCATTGGCCTGCGCGATGTAGGTGGGCAAATCGATATTGCCGAAACCGGTGACACGGCCGCCGGTGATGCCGCGCCGGCCCAGCGGCGGGAAGCGTGCCGCGGCGACGGCGTTGACGATCTGCGCCGCAGACTCAGCTCGCGGAATCACGATCCCGCGCGCGCCGGCATCCAGCACCCGGCCAATCAGTTTTTCGTTCACCTCCGGCACGCGTACCCAGGCTTCGCTGCCGGAGAGCTCACAGGCGCGGATGGCATGTTCAAGTTCATCGGGCGCGCGCAGCACATGCTCCAGGTCGAGCACCACAAAGCCATAGCCAATGCGGCCCAGCAATTCGCAGAGCTGCACGCTTGGCACTGCGTTGAGGATGCCGACTGCAACCGTCATGGAAGAGATTGCCAGGGAAACGGGCGCTCATCCTGCGCTTAATAGGAATGATTATCAAGTGTGTCTGGCGGATGCTCTTTGTGATCCTGGTCGCCGTTGTAACCGGTGGTCAGGTCAATGTTTTCAATCTGAAGTGACTGCCCGCAATAAAAAAGCCCGCAGGCCTTGAACGCCTGCGGGCTCGATTCGTTGGATATCTAGGAGGACGCCGCTGCTGCAAGCGGCAGCGCTTACGGCCGTGCGGGCGCGCCAGCTCTACAACCAACCAGTGCGCAGATGTAGCGCCTTCCAGGCCCACCGGCCATTGGAAGAGCGTCCTTTGCGTGCAGATGCATGCGTACCTATGACGCCGGCACATTCAACGCGCGGTACGGCGGTGTGGACATCACCATCTCGGCCAGCGAATAAGCCAGTTCGCGTTCGGCCAACACCGCGCCGTCGGCGCCATGGTCGAGCAGATGCTTCACTTCCGCATCGCTGTGCGCGCGTGCCAGCAAGGTCAGCGAGGGGTTGATCGCGCGCAGCTTGGCCAGCGCTTCGCCGGCTTCCAGCGGCTGCGGAATGGCCAGGATCGCGATCTTGGCGTGCTCCGGGCGCGCCTCGGCCAGCACGCGGTCGGCCGCGGCGCTGCCACGGATGCCTGGAATACCGGCGGCATGTGCCTTGGCCACGTGGTCGCCGTTGTCGTCGATCACCAGCACCGGCACGCCGCGGCTGCGCAGCAACTGCGCCAACGAGCTGCCCACGCGGCCGTAGCCGATCACGATGGCGTGTCCATCCGCCGGCAGCGGCGGGCCGGGCGGCAGTTCCGGCTCTACGGCGGCCGGAGCGTCCTGGGCCTGCTTGGCCTGCCAGCGATCCAGCCACGAGAACAGGAACGGGTTGGCCACAATCGACAGCAGCGCGCCGGCAAGAATCAGATCGCGCCCGGTCTCGGGCAGGATTGCCAGCTGCACGCCCAGCCCGGCCAGGATGAAAGAGAACTCGCCGATCTGCGCCAGGCTGGTGGAAATGGTCAGCGCGGTGCCGGTGGGGTGGCCGAACGCACGCACGATCAGGAACGCCGCCAGCGACTTGCCCACGGTAATGGTCAGGAAGGTCGCCAGCACCTGCCATGGGTGCGCAACAAGAATCATTGGGTCGAACAACATACCGACCGAGACGAAGAACAGCACTGCGAACGCATCGCGCAACGGCAGCGAATCGCTGGCCGCCTTGTGGCTGAGTTCGGATTCCTTGAGCAGCATGCCGGCGAAGAAGGCGCCCAGCGCGAACGACACACCAAACAACGTGGCCGAGACGAATGCCACGCCCAGCGCGATCCCGAGCACGGCCAGGGTGAACAGTTCGCGCGAGCCGGTTGCCGCTACGTTTTCCAGCGACCACGGAATCACGCGCCGGCCGATGACCAGCATCGCCGCGACAAATGCCACCATCTTGAGCAAGGTCACGCCGAGCGCGGCCAGCAGCGACGGCGATTGCGCGTCGTGCGCTGTCGTTGGCGTGCCGGTGCCGAGCACATCCGCCAGCGCCGGCAACAACACCAACGCCAGCACCATCACCAGGTCTTCGACGATCAGCCAGCCCACCGCGATGCGGCCGCGCTGGGTGTCCAGCAAACGGCGTTCTTCCAGCGCACGCAGCAGCACCACGGTGCTGGCCACCGACAGCGCCAGGCCGAACACCAGGCCGTGAATCAGCGACCAGCCCATGCTCCACGCCAGCGCCCAGCCGAGCAAGGTGGCCACGACGATCTGCGCCAGCGCACCGGGCACCGCGATCCACTTCACCTCCATCAAGTCGTCGAGCGAAAAATGCAGTCCCACCCCGAACATCAGCAACATCACACCCAGCTCGGACAGCTGGTTGGCGATGGTCTGGTCGGCCACGAAGCCTGGCGTAAATGGCCCCACGCACACACCGGCCAGCAGATAGCCGACCAGCGGCGAGAGCTTCACCTTTTGCGCGAGCGTGCCAAGGATGAAGGCGACCGCGAGGCCGACGGCGATGATGTCGATGAGGCTGGTGTCGTGATGCATTCCAATCCGTTGTGAGAGTGTCCGGGAGAGCGTCGAGGTCGATCCAGCCAACGGCACTGCGCCGGGCGTCGCCTGCGGGCATTGCGTGGTGATGGCTGGTGTCCCGGCGAGGGGAACAGGACCGCACAACAGGTCCGGTTGGCCGGACGCCCATAGTACACAGCGCATGATTAACGCGATGCGACATGCGGCGCATGCGCGCAAAGGCGGATGGTATGCGCGCTGGGTATGGTGTGCTTCTGCGGTGTCGATCGGCGTCACTTGACGTACCGGACACTGATCAGCGTATGCACTGCACAATGCGCAGTTGCTGCGAAAGCTGCGTCGCAACATATATTCCAACGACCGCCAACGCAGCGAGTCTGGCGCCACGGCCTCGCACCTGCGCAAGGTGCGCGTGACGATTTCCAACAGCGCGGCTCGCCACTATTGATGACGCTGCGTTCTTCAACAGACCGCTTCCTGCCACGCAGGTTAGCCAGGTGTTTGATCCCAGGATTTGATGGTGCATCATTTTCCATCGAGTGGAAGCAGGCACTATGGGCCAGGTTCTACACGGGAGCGCCACTACGACAGAAGCGATCCGTCGAGCGATACAACAGAGTCAAGAGAGCCTGAGAGCGCTTTCCAAGCGTTACGGAATCCATCAAAAGACGGTGGCGAAGTGGAAGAAGCGGACCTCGGTTGCCGATGTGCCAACCGGGCCGACGCAGCCGTGGCCCACAGTGTTGTCCGTTACGGAAGAGGCGGCGATTGTCGCTTTCCGCAAGCACACCTTGCTGCCGCTGGACGACTGTCTCTACGCACTGCAGCCAAGCATTCCCGTCTGACGCGCTCATCGTTCACCGTTGCCTGCAGCGCCATGGCATCTCGCGGCTACCCGACATCACGGGCGACAAGGCCGCGAAGAAGCGGTTTAAAAGCTATCCGATTGGCTACTTTCATATCGACATTGCAGAAGTACACACAG
>NZ_JSBW02000030.1 GCF_000772705.2 Xanthomonas vasicola | reverse complement strand
CTGGCTGCTGCGCTGGATCGCGTTTTTGCGTGCCTGGATGCGGGCGATGGAATGGCCATCCTTTAGCCACGTGCCGCTGTCACAGACGGCACGGGGCGCTTGAAGGGGATTTTTCAGGGACAACTCAATACCAAAAATTATTTTTGTCATGCAATGAAGGTAAAGGTGCTTAAAAACGCCAGTTGTTTAGGTTGTTTCCGTCTCTTTGGGAGCCGCAGGCTTGCGCTGAGAATTGCGGGTGCAATGAAAGGATGCGAGGACAGACATGCGTGATACCTAGAAAAAAAACCGTACTGATCAATTCTCTCGACAAATTTCCATGTAGCCGTCTTTGGGCAAGCACTGTCTAGGCGCGGCAGTCGCGTCATTCGGTGGAATGCCGAGGACTATCCCACCAGATCTTCTGTGAGTATCAGGTATGCAGAAGGGCATGCAGATGTACGAATCAGCACAGGGGAACATCATTTTAATGAACATGACATCGGTGTCGTCTGGAACAGGCGTCGGCGTGTGCCGGAAGTTCCGAAGGTCATCGACGTCAGGGATCGACAGTTCGCCCAGATGGAGCTGGACGCGGCGTTCCATGCGCACAAGTCGCTCTTTAGAAAGGCATTCTGGATCAATAAGGGCGTTAGCGCAGACGCCTGTGAACTAAAAATTCATCAACTCTTGGAGGCGCAGGCTGTCGGGCTTCTCATTCCGCGAACATTGATTAGCAACAACCCCAGAGAAATACGAACCTTCATCGAAAATGCTGGGGAGCATATCTACAAGCCACTAACAGGCTATGTATGGGAAGAGGATGGTTCAATAATCCAGACTTTTACCGCAAAAGTGACAGCAGAGCTACTGCCCGAGCATAATCTGCTAGCGTCAACCCCAGGGATTTTTCAAGCCAAGATTCCAAAGAAGTATGAGGCCCGTATACAGTTCTTTGGTCGTTTTTACGGTGGGGTGAAGATTGAATCTCACACGCTGGACGGTGGAGACCTCGATTGGAGAATAGGACAAGGCGGCATCAAGGCGTGTGCGCCGGCAGTTCTCCCCGAAGAAATTTACCACAAATGTCTCAACCTCATGGAGCGGCTCGACATTGTCAGTGGCGGATTTGATTTCATCATTGATGAGAATGATCAATGGATCTTCCTAGAGGTCAATGAGGCAGGGCAGTTCATGTTTATTGAGACATGGTGCCAGAGTATCCCGCTCACCGAGGCGTTCTGCCAGTTCATTGAGCGCGCAGATCCACAATTCGAGTATGAGCGAGTTTCCCAACCGCTTACTCTGAGAGAAGCCTACGAAGATGCTAAACGTTCGGGATTGGAAACTGAGTTGGTTTTTCCCTGAATATTGATGCATTAGCGCATCAATGTGGTTCGCTATTCGCATGGATGGTCCATGCGTTGACGCGCAGCATTACCTGCGCACTTACTGGAGTGGATGAAATGAGCAATGCTGATGTCACGAAAAAACGTAAGAATGCTACTGAAACGGGACGCGTGCTTGCACGGGTCCTTTCGCGTGATGAAGTAGGCCAGGTTGCAGGCGGCGCCACGAACCCGACGCCGACCAATTCATGGAAGGACCAGAGCAAATCTACGCCGAAGACTGATCCCGGCTCCGCCTGAGGCAGCGCAACAATCGGTAGTTGGGCAATCTTGATCCGACTACTGGTGGGCGCGTCCAGCGGCTCCAGAGTTGGGCGCGCCTTAGTTGCGCATACACCATTATTGGTTACGAGCCCACGCCTTGCAGATCGAGCAACGGAATTGTAGGATCAATTCCGATCCGTCTCTAATGTGTGGCGATAAGTCATCGGCACATCGCAAGCTGCTTACCTGCCCAGGTATTACGTCGCAGCCCCACGCCCCCTGACCGTCTCTTTGAACGAGGTCGACTGGATCTACCTGACGGGCCGCGCAGCCAGCGTGACTGCTGTATTTGAGGATTTGGATATTTATGAAGAGAACTCCTTGGACTTTTCTAGCATTAGCAACTATTTCGTGCGTGGCAAGTGCAGCAGATAAGAGTGTCTATATCGAATTTCTCTGGGACGCCCAGCCGCCTCATTCAATCGCACGCCAGCAGACCATCCAATTCTTGACCGATGGTAAGCACGATCATCAGGTATGCGTCGCAACCGATCTTGCCGATACCGACGTGCATGGCTTGGTGTTGACGGTGCTCGACGCAGCCGGACAGGAAGTATCGAGCCACACCTATCCCGATTACCGGGGCGTCAAGCATTGCTATAGCGCCGATCTAGGCAAGGACGGCACGCTTGGCCTATGGACGTTCCGAGCGAAAACAGGCGATGGGCGCGCTGGAGAAAGCACGATACAGGTCAATGCCAGGCTCGAGGACTCACCACTTTCCAAGGATCCTGGAACACCTTATGTCGTGGGGCGCCCTAACTATGATGCTTCGATTCCACCACCGGAATACCTTGGCAGCCTTGAGTGGGACATGAAAGTCAACGCGCAAGGCAAGGTGACCGAAGTCTCTGTCGTGACAGCAGAGGGGGTTGGCTTGAAACTCCGCGACCGCGCCATCGCCGCAGGCTACATTTCCCTTTTCTTCCCGGACAGGCAGCGAGAGAGCAAGCCACTAGTCTGGAGACGCCAGCTTTCATTTGCACCTGACTAGGCCTAGGTGGGCTGGTTCCGCTCGCGCTGCGTGCTTGCCAACTTCCAGCCACGCTGCGGGTCAGTCGTTCCGGATCCGCCCCGGTAAGCGGCAGGTTTTTATGGGAAATTATCTTCGGCAGCACTGGGGAAACCGTCAGATACGTGACGGTATCGCCTCATGTTGAGGAGACATGTGTCGACCATTTTACAGATTCCTCTGTTGCAGCAATGGTAGGCACTGATCAACCCAGCGTTTAAATAAGCGCTGCACGGGATCTCCCCTTACCCCAGTTTTGTCCAGCTCGGAGGATTGAACGACATTCCCGATTAGACCGCAATTCTAACTCTCGTCGCTTGGTGGAGCCCCACGGGCTTGCCGTGCAGATTTTGGATATGGTCAACGCCAATCTGGTGCGAAACGGCAAGCTTCCGGTCTGGCACAATCGTCGGTGCGACTTTCGTCATAGCACCCAGCTAACTCAAAAGTTCCGATCCCACTCGACCCTGAGACGTATAGTAATAAACAAGAGCAATCGATGGTATTTCGAAGGCGTGCATTCGCATGGATGAATTCGGGGCTGTTTCAGCCAGCGGGATTTACCGCAGCCATGTCGCCGATGTCAAGGTGACCCAGGAAAACACTAGGAACTCCAGACCTGGAAGATCGCAACAGATGCGTGGGTGGTCGGGAAGATGGCGCAGGTGCTGACGCTGTTTGTGCTGTCGTTAGTCAAGCCAACCACATGCATCCTTTAGGCAGTACTGATTGAAACTTCCAAGGTGCTGCTGGCTGTTCAGATCTTCCTTAGTGAAATCTTCAGTGCGAGGAATGTAAGTGGAGCTTTTCCGCAATGAGGTGTTCGCGGCGAAAAAGGTAACCCGGCTCGGCGGCATCAGCATCACGCCGCCCCGCTTGGGTTGGGTTTTCTTTTTTAGCGCGGCCCTGATCTTGTTGATCATGACGGGACTTGCGCTATTTGGGCGCTACAGCAGGACTGAAAAAATCGTTGGACGCCTGATTCCGTTGGCTGGCCAGGCGAACGTGGTGGCGCCACAGGCATCGGGTGCGACCGTGGCCGAAGTCTTAGTGTCGGAGGGAGATCAGGTGATGATTGGGCAACCCCTGGTCAGAGTATCCAGCCAGCGTTCCAGCGCGGCGTCCAGCGATACTGGAAAACTGATCTCCGGCCAAATTGCCAGCAAGCTCCAACAGCTCAAGGCGTCGGTCGAATCTCAGCAGCGCCTATCTGTACTGAAGGAACACGATCTGCGTGATCGGATCGAACTGCTACGTGCGCGCATTGCAACGTTGACGCTGCAGATCAAGAATCAGGATATCCGCTACAAGGCGGCTAACGCGCTCTACGAAACTTGGCGCACCAAGGCGAGCGGATTGGTCAGCGGCTACCAGCTGGCGCAACAATATGACACTGCACTGCAGCAGAAGTCCCTTGCGCAGGATGTGCGAAACCAGCGGCTTCAGGCAATGCTTGAGTTAAACCAATTGGAGGCTGAGCTGATTCAGCTTCCCCACATCACCGGGGAGCGTATTGTCGCGCTAAACGTACAGATTGCGGATGTGGAAAACGAGAAAGCAGAGAATGAACAGCGCCGGAGCCAGGTGATTCATGCTTCGATGGACGGCATTGTCGTAAATGTCCTCGCACATCCTGGCATGGCCGTGGATGAAGCGTCACAACTCATGGTGATCCTTCCCAGAAATTCGAAGCTCGTGGCCGAACTATGGGCGCCCAGCTCGGCGGTCGGTCTGTTACAGGTCGGCAAGCCCGTGGATATCAGCTATGATGCATTTCCTGCCGCTAGATACGGCAGACAGCGCGGTAAGATTATCTCTATATCGACGAACGCTGTTTCAGCGTTTGAGATCGGTAGGATCCTCGGCAGCACCCAACCCAGCTCGGGCTATCGTGTGATAGTTGCCATTGACGATGCATCGTCATCGTCCTTCCTTCGGCGGTTTGCAGCAAAGCCTGGAATGACCTTGACGGCCAAGGTCGATGTGGAGACCAGAAGCCTGATTGATTGGATGCTCCGTCCGTTCGCTCTGCCATCCCTGGGCTCAGATGAAAAGGCTACCCCATGACAATGGCTGATGGCAGCCCGACTCTTTTGTGGTCGCAAAAAAAGCGTGTCGATCCGATCATGCAATCGGAGGCGGCAGAGTGCGCGCTGGCGTGCCTAGCAATGCTGGCCCAGTTCTACGGCAATGATTGCGGGCTTCCTGCCCTCAGGCGCCGCTACAGCTCCACGCTGAAGGGTATGTCGCTTAACCAGGTTATCGAGGTTGCAGATGACATGGGCTTCGATTGCAGGGCGTTGCGCGCAGAACTGGATTATCTGAGGGAAGTGCAAGCGCCCGTTATTTTGCATTGGAACATGAATCACTTCGTGGTACTGGCTGGTACCAAGGGCAGCAAGCTGGTAATCATTGACCCGGCCCAAGGGCGGCGCCTGATGCCTATGGGTGAGGTCAGCAAATACTTCACCGGAGTGCTGCTGGAATTAGAGCCGATCGCGTCATTCAGGCGGGCAAGCAAGTCACCTACCGTGCCACTGTCTGCATTGACCGGGCGGATCAGCGGATTGAAGAGGGTGCTGATCCAGATCTTCGCCCTCGCGTTGGCGATCGAGGCGCTAGGTCTATCTATACCGCTCCAGGCCCAGTGGGCAGTCGACCAGATCTCAGAGTCCAACGGCAAGGTCATACTCACAGTTGCTGCAATCTTTTCGCTGGTGATCATCATCCAGGCGGGTCTGAATTTAGCGAGGGCTTGGTTGATTAGCTGGCTGGGGGCCAACATCAGCACGCAGTGGGTCATCAATATCTTCAGCCATCTCATGCGCCTGCCCCTGGACTTTTTCGAGAAGCGCCACCTGGGAGACATCATGTCCCGATTCGGATCCATTCACTGGATCCAGGCGAGCTTGACGGGTAGCTTCGTCACCGCACTGCTAGATGGCCTGACAGGCAGCCTAGCTTTGGTATTGCTATTTATCTACAGCACAGGTATGGCGACCGTCGCGGTGGTCGTGGCCACCCTCTATGCCTTGGGTCGCTTCCTCATGTTCGGGGCACTCTGGCGTGCAAGTGAACAGAGCATGGTGTTAGATGCACGACAGCAATCGGAGTTGATGGAGTCGGTACGGGGCATTCAGGCAATCAAGCTGGCAAACCGCCAGCTCGAACGCCGCGCCCGCTTGGCAAATGCTACGCTGGAGGCGGCCAAGCGTGGCGTTACCGCGGAGCGGATCAAGCTGGGCTTTGGAGCCGCCAGCCAGGGCATCTTCGGGCTGCAGCGAGTTTTCTTGCTTTCAGCAGGCGCCTACCTCATCTCACGCAACGCGATGACCGCCGGCATGATGGTTGCCGCACTGTCTTATGCGGACCAGTTTTCTACTCGCGTGGGCTCCCTCATCGATAACGCGGTCGAACTGAAGATGCTTGGACTTCACCTCAATCGTCTTGCCGATATCACCACTGCGGACGAAGAGCCTGCCCGCGGGCGCCTGGAAGGCGCCCTCCGGTCCGCGCCGGAGGTACAGGTGAAGGGGCTGGGATATCGCTACTCCGAATGGGAACCGTGGATCTTCAGGAACTTGAGCTTTACCATAGCACCCGGCCAGTCTGTTGCCTTGGTCGGTCCAAGCGGATGTGGCAAGACCACGCTTGCCAAAATCGTCCTTGGCCTACTTGTGCCGCAGGAAGGAGAAGTGACAGTAACCGACCAGCCCAGACCTGTGTGCCGCAGCGCCATCCCCGCTGAGGGAATGGCGGCAGTGATGCAGGATGATTGCTTATTCTCTGGGACAATCGCCGACAACGTGGCGTTCTTCGACAGCTCGGCGGAGCTGTCCGAGATCGAAGCGGCAGCGCGTGCTGCTGGTATCCACGATGAAATATTGAAGATGCCGATGGGCTACGAAACCCTGGTCGGCGATATGGGCTCGACGTTGTCCGGTGGACAGAAGCAAAGGATCCTGCTGGCGAGGGCACTATACAGGCAGCCTAAGATCCTCGTGCTCGATGAAGCGACCAGCCATCTGGATAGCGACAACGAAAAGGTGGTTAACGACGCAGTTATGGATCTAGAGATTACTAGGATCATCATCGCTCATCGCAAGGAGACCATTGCGATGGCGGACCGCGTATTCGATCTTTCCACGCAAACTTGGATCCGATGAGCGATCAGTGACTGCGTGGACGACAGACTCATGGCTTGCGCTCGGTTGAAGAACCCAACGTGCCGATCGCCGACTGCACCTACAGTGGTACCAGTGAAGCGACCTCGTTAATTCGATCCACTTGGAAGTAGAGTTGCACCTCAAGGAGCTCTGCATGAAGAAGTCGAAGTTCACCGAAGAACAGACAGTCCGGATTCTGAGGATTCCCCACATTTATTCGTGCGAGATCAAGCACTTGCTTCATCGGGGAGTGGAAGAAGGTGCGCGTATGGGGCACGCTCAAGGTGACTAGGCCAGAGAAGAGTGCCGACCATGCGCGCCAGCGAGTATTGCAGAAGTGCCTGCCCGACTCACTGTCCGGCATGCACGCATTACGACAGCGCGCCTTGCTCGGCGCGAGTGAAGCGCTGTTGCACGGAGGCCGGCTGACCTTGATCGACATTGCACGCGCGTGGCCCGGCGCGACGCGGGTACGTGCACCGTTCGAGGCATGCGACCGTCTGCTGTGCAATTCCAGGTTGTACGCCGAGCGATCCGTGATCGAGCGGGATATGGCGCATTGGCCGCAACGGGAAATCGGCACAACCTGTCCAGCCTCGGCATGAAACAACCAAAAACCAGACGGGCTCGGCTTTACCAGGCAGGCTCTACTGCGTAAAGTCCGCGCACCGTTAACGTTTCGTTGGCGGTTATCGTTGCGGGACTTGCTCTCGCCGCGTTTTCTGCAAGTCGTCCCACTTAGGAGAGAAACCCCATGAAGCGCCATCTTCTGGTTAATGCCGTGTGTGCTGCTCTAGCGCTGCCGTCCCTCGCAATAGCGCAGAGCCAGGACGACGTGACACAGCTGGACAAGGTCACCGTGACCGGCTCGCTGATTCCCCGTTCGCAAATTGAAACCGCCACCCCGGTGATGTCGATCACTGCACAGGATATTCAGCGGCGCGGCTTCAAGGACGTCTACGACGTGCTGCGCTCGCAGCCGATGGCCACCGGCTCGGTACAGGACGGCCAGTTCACCGGCGGCTTCACTCCCGGCGCCAAGTCGTTGAGCCTGCTCGGACTGGACCCGGGCTTCACCCTGGTGCTCATTGATGGCCGGCCCATGGCCGACTACCCGCTGCTCTATAACGGCCAAAGCAACTTCGTCGATCTGGCCAGCGTGCCGGTCGGCATGGTCGAGCGTATCGACGTTGCGCCCGGCAACCAGTCCTCGATCTACGGTTCCAGCGCCATCGCCGGGGTGGTCAACATCATCCTGAAAAAGCGCATGGACGGCGTGCAGATGAACTACCGCATGGGCACCTACGATGGTGGCGGCGGCAACAACCAGCGCTTTCAGCTCACCGGCGGCAACGAGATCGGCGGCGCCAATATCGTGTGGGGGCTGCAGCTCAATAATCAGGACCCGATCTACGGTTTTCAGCGGCGCGATTTCGATTCCACCAACGACAACCCGGACCCGACCCTGCGCTACGGCTCGCGCATCGCGCTGCACAACACACCGCGCACCTACATCGACCCCGGTGCCGACAACTGCGCCGCGCTGGGCGCGCTGTTCAACGGTTCGGTGCAATACGACAACCGTGCCAACCGTGGCAACTTCTGCAGCAGCCGTGCCGAGCCTGGCTATGCCAGCATCCTCAACAAGGAGCGCAGCGCCAGCGGCTATGCCAACCTGAGCTATGCATTCAACGACAACGCCGAGCTGTATTCGACCCTGCTGCTCAACCGCACCAAGGTCGAAGTCAACAGTGGCTCGCAGTTCTGGCAGGCCTCTTCTGACACCGGCGGTCTGTTCTACAACCAGGACAGCCAGCAGCTGGAAAGCTATCAGCGCATCTTTGCGCCGGAAGAAACCGGCAATCTGAATTTCAACAATCAGCGCCAGACTGCCGATTCCTACAACATCGCAATTGGCCTGAAGGGCGGCCTGGGCGCCAGCAACTGGACCTACGATGCCTATTACGCCCGTTCGGAATACCGCATCGACAGCCGCCAGCAATGGCCGCTGGCCGATCGCATTGAAGACTTCTTCCGCGAACAATTCCTCGGTGCACCGCAAGGCGAGTACTACGGCTACCCGATCTACTCGCCCAACGATGCCAACTTCTATCGCGCGTTGACGCCGGCGCAGTACCGCAGCTTCAACGACGAAATCCGTACCAAGTCCAGAACCTGGACCCAGAACGTCAACCTGCAGCTGACCAACACCGAGCTGTTCAACCTGCCGGCCGGCGCTGTTGGCATCGCCGGCGTGTTGCAGGCAGGCAATCAGTACTGGACCAACCCGACCGACCCGCGTGTCATCGCCGGCGACTTCTATCAGCTGACCGGCACCCAAGGCAGCGGCAAGCGCGACAACTGGGCGGCCGCCTTCGAGACGCGGATCCCGATCCTGCGCACGTTGACCGCCAACCTGTCTGGTCGCTACGACGACTACAAGAACCAGGGAGGCGGTGGGGATTCCAAATTCACCTACAAGGCGGCACTGGAATTCCGCCCGATCGACTCGCTGTTGTTCCGCGGCAACTACGCCACCGCCTTCAAGGCGCCGGACATGGCCTTCAGCTTTGCCGGCGACAGCGGCTTCTTCCGGGGCGTCAACGATTACTACCGTTGCGCGGTGGAAGAACCAGGCGTGCCGATCGCCGATTGCACCTACGCTGGCACCACGATTTCAGGACGCCGCGCCGGCAATCGCGACCTGAAGTCGATCACGGCCAAGTCCTGGGGCGCTGGCGTGGTGTGGTCGCCAAGCGCACGCTTCAGCGTCAATGCCGACTACTACAACATCAAGATCGACCAGAAGGTCAGCGATCTGAGCACCGACAATCTGCTGCAGACCGAATCGGCGTGCCGCCTGGGCAGCCTGGACATCAATTCGCCTACCTGCGTGGACGCGCTTTCGCGGATCGATCGGACCGGGCCCGATGCACCGGTGCCCAATCGCCTGAGCAGCATCCGCATCAATCCGGTGAATATTTCCAACGAGGAAATCTCCGGTGTGCTCACCAAGGCGACGTACAACCTGGCGACCGAATCCTGGGGCCTGTTCGTGTTCGACGCGCAGTACAACCTCACCCTCAAACACGAAAGCCAGCAGTTCCCGCAGGATCCGGTACGTGATCTGCTCAACGAACCCTTCTTCTCCACCGAGTTCCGCAGCATCACCAATGCCTCGGTGTCCTGGCAGAAGGATGCGTGGACAACCACCTTGTTCGGCCAGCGCTACGGCCGCACACCGAACCTTCTGTCGCAGCAAAGTACCGACGGCTACGCGGTGGAAGGCGCACGCAAGGTCGGCGCGTGGACCACGTTCAATGCAACGCTGGACTATGCGGTCAGCGACGACATCTCGCTGACGGCAACGGTCAACAATGTTGCCAACACCCGGCCACCGCGTGACCGCACCTACACCAGCTATCCGTACTACAACATCTTTAACTACACCGGCTGCGGCCGCTCCTACATGCTGGAATTGAACTGGCGCTTTGGCGCGCACTAACTTCTTGCACAGTGCGTGATCCAGCGGCAGCCGAAATGGCTGCCGCTGGCGTTTTAGGGTTTGCGACGCAGCTGCGACAGCCGTTGCTCGCCTGCATGCCAGAGCATGTAGGTATGACGTTGCGCGAGCGGCTCGGCTAACCTCACTGCTGTCCACCGAGGCGACTGCATTGGTGCGCATCGGGTTTGAGGTAGATAAAGCGCGCTCGCAGCGCGTTTGGTGCGCCGCCTCAGACCTCTTTGCCGCGGTTAATGCGCGCCAACATCGATCAGACCAGCCGCTGACAACGCCTGCCGCAACGGTTCCAGCTGGGACGCATAGCGCCGCCATTCCTCGACGTTGCGACTGTGCACCCCCTCGCGTACCTGCACGCTGCTCAGCGTTGCCGAGGCCGCCGCATTGCGGGTGATGTCAATTTGCCCAGGTTCGATGTCCAAGCCGCAACGTGCCATCAACTGCTGCAACACCGTGGATGGATCACGCACCATCTGCGCGTAGTCCACATCGATTACCCGGCCCGGCAATGCCGCGCGCCATTGCGCCATCAAGCCGTGATACGCCTGATAGTGACGCGCCAGTGTGTGCAAGTCGTAGCTGTAGGCATACGAATCGCCAAACAGCGCGCGGTAATTGGAAAAGCACACTGCCATCGGTTCACGCACCAGATGCACGATCAACGCGCCCGGCAATGCGCGCGCAATCGCGCCGATGGCCACCGCATTGGCCGGCAATTTATCGATATACCAGCGCGCCGATCCGGCACGCCACTGGGTCTGTTCCAGATACCGCGCGCCAATCTGCGCGTAATCCAGCGTTGGGAATGCCTGCAGCAAGCCTGCGTCCAGCAGACTGCGGCCAGCCTGATCCGCACCCCAGCGCAACTGATGGCCGAAGTCGTTCAATTCGCCTGCCGACACGATCTGCGAATGATTGCCCAGCATTCGTTCCAGCACCGTGGTGCCAGAGCGCGGCAAGCCGAGCACGAAGATCGGTTGCGGACCTTGCACGGTGTCGGTGCCCTGCGCTGCGAATACGCCTTGCGCCGCCAATGCACCCAGCTGCGCATACAGCGCTGCTTCGGCGTTCGCATCGTGGCGCAGACGTGCATGCATTACCGCATTGCCGTACTGCAGCGCGTCCCAGGCGGCATCGGTGTCGCCAAGGTCTTCCAACTCTTTGTACAGTGCAAATGCCAGCCCGGCGCGATCTTCGCTCTCGGGTTTGGAACGCTGCAGCTGCTGACGTAAGTGGTCGACATGGTTGCTGCTGACGCTCTGACGGCGCAGCCGCGCACGCGTGAGTGCCGCGCGGCCGTAGCCAGGCGACAGTAACAAGGCCTGCTCCAGCGCCTGCGCCGCGTCATCCAGGCGACCATTGAACTGCAGTTGCACCGCAAGAAAAAAACCGAAGTCCGGGCCATCGAATCCACAGGCCTGTGCGCGCTGCATCATTGCCAAGGCATCGACGTGTTCGCCCAAGGATTGATGCACATGTGCAAGCAGGACCAAGGTCGCGCCGTCGCGGCACTGCGTCACCGATGGATGCCGCAGCAGCGCGTGCAGTTCGCGATGTGCGCCCACGCGCAATAAGGCCTGAGCCACACGGCAACGCATCGCAACATCGTCGCCAACATCGCGTGCGGCCAGCTGCAGTTGCGTGACCGCTTCGCGCATACGGCCGTTGGCCAACACGGTGCCGGCCAGCAGCACGCGCGCAGACACATGCGTCGGTTCGACATCGAGCAGCGCCCGCAATGCAGACGCCGCCACGCCCAGGTCGCGACGTGCCAATGCGGCCTGGGCGGTCTGCCAGTGCAGCGCGCCCGCCGAACTGGCCATCAGCTGGACAAGTGCTCGATGGCGGCGACGCTGCCGAGGCGGTCGCCGAGCTTCTTCAACAGTGCGAGTCGGTTGGCGCGCAGCTGCGGGTCTTCGGCATTGACCATCACCGCGTCGAAGAAGGCATCCACCTGTGGGCGCAGGCGCGCCAGGCGTGCGAGCACGGCGACGTAGTCATGACGATGCAGCGCATCGCCGGTGTCGCCGATGGCCGCTTCCACCGCTTCGGCCAGCGCTTCTTCGGCCGGTTCGCGCAGCAGTGTGGTGTCGATGTCGCCGGGGATCTCGCCTTCCACCTTGCGCAGGATGTTGCGGATGCGCTTGTTGGCTGCGGCCAGCGCGTCGGCTTCGGGCAAGGTGGCGAAGATGCCGATGGCGTCGATGCGGCGGTCGAAGTCGTAGAGGGAGGCGTGGGTCGCGCCCGGGTGCGCTCCTACGTTGGTCGGTGTCGGCACGGCTTCGGACGTGACGGAGAACAATGCGGCGACCGCGTTGAAATGCGTTGCAGGTACGCCCTTGTCGGCGTAGTAGCCGCGTAGGCGGTCGAGCATGAAGTCGAGAATTTCTGCTGAAGTTGTTTCTACGTTTGGCACCCATAGTCCGCCGCTCTGAGGCTCTGCGACATTGACACCTTTCACCTTGGCAGCCTCAGCCGCTGCCTGTTGTTTGCTAGCTTGCGACGAAGCCAAAGCGGAATTAACCAACCCGACCGATTTCTTGAGCAATTCAATTAGGGGCAGATCAAACCCACTCTCGATGATGGTCCGCGCCAACCCCAACGCATTGCGCCGCAGCGCAAACGGATCCTTGTTGCCAGTCGGCTTCAACCCGGCCGCAAACCCACCGGCCAAGGTATCCAGACGCTCGGCAATCGCCAGCACCTTGCCCAGCGGCGACAGCGCGATGTCGTCGCCGGCAAAACGCGGTTGGTAGGCCTCGTCGATGGCCAGCGCAATCTCGCTCGGTTCGCCGGCGGCCTTGGCGTAATGGCGGCCGGCAATGCCCTGCAATTCCGGGAATTCGTTGACCATGCGCGATTGCAGGTCGTTCTTGGCCAATTCCGCAGCACGCCGTGCCTGCGCCGGGTCGGCACCGACCTGCGGTGCAATCGCCTCGGCCAGCGCCGCCACGCGCGCGACCTTGTCGGCCACGCTGCCCAGCTTGGCCTGATACGTGACGCTGGACAGGCCTTCGCCCATCGCCTGCAGGCCCTGCTTGAGGTCTTCGTCGAAGAAGAACTTGGCATCGGCAAAGCGCGGTCGGATCACCCGCTCGTAGCCCTTGGCCACTTCGGCCACGTCCTTGGATTGGATGTTGGCGATGCCGATGAACTGCTCGGTCAAGGTGCCGCCGTCATCCAGCACCGGGAAGAATTTCTGGTTGATCTCCATGGTTTCGATCAGCGCTTCCTGCGGCACCGCCAGGAAATCGCGTTCGAAACTGCACAGCACCGCCGCCGGCCATTCGACCAGGTTGACCACCTGCTCCAGGTTGTCGTCGCTGATGCGTGCGCTGCCGCCGGCCTGCCTGGCGGCCGCCTGCACTTCGTCGACGATGCGGGCACGGCGCGCGTCCGGATCCACCAGCACGTGCGCCGCACGCAGCGCATCGACGTAGTCGCCGGGCGACGTCAGCGACACCGCGCCCTCATGCATGAAGCGGTGCCCGCGCGTGATGCGGTCGCCGCGTACGCCCAGCAACTCGGCCGGAATCACCTCGCTGCCGAACAACAGCACCAACCATTGCACCGGCCGTGCGAAGGCGTACTCGTGCGCGCCCCAGCGCATCGGCTTGGGGATGGGCATCGCGGCGATGGCCTCGCGCAGGATCTCCGGCAACAAGTCGGCCGTGCGCGCGCCCGGCGTCACTGCGCGATGCACGAAACGCTCGCCCTTGGCGTCGCTGGTGCGTTCCAGCGCGGTCCAGTCGATACCGGCCTTGGCGGCGAAACCGGCCAATGCCTTGGTCGGTTGGCCTTCGGCGTCGAGGGCGATGTTGAGATACGGCCCCAGCACTTCCGAGCGCTGCTCCGGCTGCTCGGTGGCCACGCCCGGCAGCAGCACCGCCAGACGGCGCGGGGTGGACAGCGGCTTGGCATCGCCGCGGGTGACGGCAACGCCGCGCTTTTCCAGGCCGCTCAGCACGCCATCGAAAAAGGCCTGCGCCAGACCCGGCAGCGCCTTGACCGGCAGCTCTTCGGTGCCCAGTTCGATCAGCAGGGGAAGTTGTTCGCTCATATCAGGTGGACCTTGCTTGTTCCTTCTGCCGTCAACGGACGAAGGTGACTGGAGGAGGTGCTTCTCCCGCTGGCGGGAGAAGGTGGCGCGCAGCGCCGGATGAGGGTGGTGCCAGGTCGGATGGCATACCGCCCCCATCCGCCCTTCGGGCACCTTCCCCCGCAGGCGGGGGAAGGGAACTGCATCAGCAAGGCGCCGGCATCAGCGTTTGACACCAGGAAATCCCAGCTTCTCGCGCTGGGCGTAGTACGCCTGCGCCACGCCCTGGGCCAGCGCGCGCACGCGCAGGATGTAGCGCTGGCGTTCGGTCACGCTGATCGCGCGGCGCGCATCCAGCAGGTTGAAGGCGTGGCTGGCCTTGGTGACCTGCTCGTACGCCGGCAGCGGCAGGCCGACCTCGACCAGATGCCTGGCTTCGGCTTCGCAGGCGTCGAAGCGATGGAACAGCTCGGCCACATTGGCGTGCTCGAAGTTGTAGGTGCTCTGCTCCACCTCGTTCTGGTGGTACACATCGCCGTACGTCACCGCTGCGCCGTCCGGGCCGTAGGTCCACACCAGCTCGTAGACGTTGTCGCAGCTCTGCAGATACATGCACAGCCGTTCCAGGCCGTAGGTGATCTCGCCCAGCACCGGCTTGCACTCGAGCCCGCCGGCCTGCTGGAAGTAGGTGAATTGGGTCACTTCCATGCCGTTGAGCCAGACTTCCCAGCCCAGGCCCCAGGCGCCGAGCGTGGGCGATTCCCAGTTGTCTTCGACAAAGCGCAGGTCGTGCACCAACGGGTCGATGCCCAGCGCCTGCAACGAGCCCAGGTACAGGTCCTGGATATTGTCCGGGTTGGGCTTCATCGCCACCTGGTACTGGTAATAACGCTGCAGGCGATTGGGATTTTCGCCATAGCGGCCATCGGTGGGACGGCGCGAAGGCTGCACGTACGCCGCATTCCACGGCTCGGGCCCCAGCGCGCGCAGGAACGTGGCCGGATGGAACGTGCCCGCGCCCACTTCCAGGTCCAGCGGCTGGATCAGCACGCAGCCCTGCTCGGCCCAGTACTGGTTGAGGGTCTGGATCAGGCCCTGGAAAGTGATTGGAACGCGCCGGGAATCGGACATGCAGCAAAGGCCGTACGGAAGGGGTGCGCTAGTATACCGGCCGACCCGCGGCGCTTTGCCGCGCAGCACCGCTGCTGGGGAAAACACGCATGGAACAGCGGCGTACCGCCGACCCGGATAACGCCGTGGCACTGCTGCCGCGCGGCCGGCTGATGTTCGACCCGGTGGCCGCGGCCCTGCTGGCCGACGGCATGGTGGTACCGCATGAACACGAGCGCGTGCAGTTCTCCGCCAGCGGCGCGCGCACCGCCAGCGAGGTGCATCCGCTGGTGCTGCTGGCCAATCTGAAATTGCACGCCGCGCAGCCGCCGGCCGGCGAGCTGGGCCTGGAACGGCTCACCGAATGGCTGGCCACCCGCACCGGGCTGCGCTATCTGCGCATCGACCCCACCCGCATCGATGTGGCCGCGGTCACCGGCGTGGTCTCGCATGCGTATGCGCGCAGGCACCGCATCCTGCCGCTGGCGCTGGATGCCGAGCGCGTGCTGATCGCCACCAGCGAGCCGCTGGCGCTGGAGTGGCTGGCCGACGTGCAACACCTGAGCCGGCGCCGTATCGAGCTGGCGCTGATCAACCCGCTGGATCTGCATCGCTACACGATGGAGTTCTTCGGTGTCACCCAGTCGGTACGCGGCGCGCGCAGCACCGAACCCAACGCCGGCCTGCCCAGCTTCGAGCAACTGGTGGAACTGGGCCGCGCCGGCGACGTCAATGCCGACGACCACCACATCGTGCACATTGTCGACTGGCTGCTGCAGTACGCCTACGAGCAGCGCGCCAGCGACATCCATCTGGAACCGCGGCGCGAGGCCGGACGCATGCGTTTCCGCATCGATGGCGTGCTGCACAAGGTGCTGGAAGTGCCGCCGTCGGTAATGACGGCGGTGGTCAGCCGCATCAAGGTGCTCGGGCGCATGGATCTGGCCGAACGCCGTCGCCCGCAGGATGGCCGCATCAAGACCCGCTCGCCAGGCGGGCGCGAGGTGGAAATGCGCCTGTCCACCATGCCCACCGCGTTCGGCGAGAAGTGCGTGATGCGTATCTTCGACCCGGATTCGGCGTTCAAGAGCATCGAGCAGCTCGGTTTCAGCCCCGAAGAAGCCGCCGGCTGGAGCGCGCTGGTCGAGCGCCCGCACGGCATCGTGCTGGTCACCGGCCCCACCGGCTCGGGCAAGACCACCACGCTGTATTCCACGCTCAAGCGCCTGGCCACGCCGGACGTGAACGTGTGCAGCGTGGAAGACCCGATCGAGATGATCGCGCCGGAATTCAACCAGATGCAGGTGCAGCAGAACATCGACCTGGATTTCGCCAGCGGTGTGCGCACACTGCTGCGCCAGGACCCGGACATCATCATGATCGGCGAAATCCGCGACCTGGAAACCGCGCAGATGGCGGTGCAGGCCTCGCTCACCGGGCATCTGGTGCTGTCCACGCTGCACACCAACGATGCCGCTTCGGCCATCACCCGTCTGCTCGACCTGGGCGTGCCACACTACCTGGTGGCCTCCACCCTCAACGGCGTGCTGGCGCAGCGGCTGGTACGCACGTTGTGCGTGCACTGCAAGCGCCCGCATACGCTCAGCGACGCCGACTGGGCGGCCATCCGCGAGCCGGGCGAAGCGCTGCCGGAACCGCTCAACGTGCACGCACCGGTCGGTTGCCTGGAATGCCGCCGCACCGGTTACCTGGGCCGGGTGGGCCTGTACGAACTGCTGCCGGTCAGCCCGCGCCTGCGTACCCTCATCCGCCCCGACACGGAGCTTGCCAGCTTCAGCCAGGCTGCCCGCGGCGAAGGCCTGCGCACGCTGCGCCGCACCGGCCTGGAGAAGGTCGCCGCCGGGCTGACCACCATCGAAGAAGTGCTGTCGGTGTTGCCGCCGCGGGAATAGGCGTTTTCTTCGTCGTGACGACCACGCCGCTTGCACGTGCATGATCCGTAGGGACCTTCGACGCGGCGAGGCGTCGAGGGCCGGCGGGATTCGTTGAAAACTTCTGTGCTGGCGGCAGGACCGATCCCTGCCGGTTGCTCGTATTCGCTCAGGTGCACGGTTGCGTGGCATGTATGCAGCAACACCTCCGGTGTGCACGCCGGTCTCGCACACGTCGCGGTCGATCGCCATGACGGCGATCGACGCGTTCGCCCGCGCCTGCGAGCCGCACGCGCGTGATTCCCGCCCAGTGGCACTCGGCGCTCGTGCCTTGAGGGCGGAGATATCGTCCGGCGCACAGCTAAACCGGCTTGAGAACCGCAGATCCGCGAGGTCTTGCGCATTGATGGGTCCTCATGCGCGGCCTCCGAGGCGCTCGATGTGGGCGGGCTTGCTCACCCTGGCCGTCATCTCGTGCATCGCCTGTCTGTGCCCTGCGATTTCCTGCGTCAGTTTTGCCTGCCTGACCGGATCGGGCCGGGGTTTTTGCCGCTCCTTCTCGAGGCGTGTCTGCGCCAACTGCATCCGCTTGTAGGACAGATGCGTTTGCGCCTTGGCGTTGAAGCTCTCGGCCGTGTGGAACTGCACTTCAAACGTATAACCCTCGGCATCGGTGAAGCTGGCATTGATGCCCCGGTAGGTGCCGTCTCCTGAGGTAAAGT
>NZ_JSBW02000029.1 GCF_000772705.2 Xanthomonas vasicola | reverse complement strand
GCAGGCTTTTCATCCTCGTCAACCCCTCGTGAAGAGGAAGTTGCCGCCACTGCACCTCAATCCGCCGTAGCGTCTTTCCGTGTAGCTAGCCGCCCATCATAGCCGGCTTTTCCGTTTCGTCAACACCATGTGATGTTTCCGATTCGCCGCGCTCGTTATTGCGATGCTTCAAGAAGCGCCGCCGTCCTGAGCGAGGTCGCGCAGTTTATCGAGACTACGCAGAAGTGCAAGTACTTTTTGACAGCGGCATGACATCGACCTGCAGCCGCCTTTGTGCTGCAGGCGATTGCGCGCTCTGGTCACTCCCGCATGCGGGCTGGCACTCTTACAGCGATCGACAGCCGTACACGTATCACCCAGCTATCGATCGCCGGTGGGCTCGGCGAAGATGCATGCATTAGATAGAGCGACTCTCATGCCCGCTTCCCGCAACCTGCTCCGCGATCTGTCCCTGCCTGCGATTGCCGCCGGCTTTGTCACCGTGCTGGTGGGGTTTGCCAGTTCTGCGGTGATCGTGTTCGAGGCCGCGCGTCATCTGGGCGCCGATCAGGCGGAGATTGCGTCGTGGATGTGGGCGCTGGGCATCGGCACGGGCGTGACCTGTATTGGGTTGTCGCTGTGCTACCGGGTGCCTGTGGTCACGGCTTGGTCCGCGCCAGGTGCAGCGATGTTGATCGGCAGCGCGGCCGGGGTGCCGTTGCGCGAGGCCATCGGTGCGTTTGTGGTGGCTGCGGTCTTGGGAATGGTGGCCGGGTTTTCGGGATTGTTTGAGCGAGCGATCCGCCGCATTCCGATCTCTCTTGCCTCGGGCATGTTGGCCGGAGTGCTATTGCGCTTCGGCCTGGACATCTTTTTGGCGATGCAAAGCCAGGTGCTGCTGGCGCTGGCGATGCTGGCCACCTATCTATGCGGACGGCGCTGGTTTGCGCGCTATGCAGTGATTGCGACCTTGTTGGTGGGCATTGGGATTGCCGCAAGCCGCAGGCTGCTGCAGTTGGGGACAGTGCAATTGGAATTGGCCCACCCGGTGCTGGTGGTGCCTTCGCTGTCGTGGTCGGCGCTGTTTGGTCTGGCGATTCCGTTGTTTGTGGTGACCATGGCTTCGCAGAACGTGCCGGGTGTGGCGGTGATCCGGGCATCCGGCTATGCGGTACCGATCTCGCCAACGATCGGCTGGATCGGCGCGGTCAATACGGTGCTGGCGCCGTTCGGTGGCTTTGCGTTGAACCTGGCAGCGATTACCGCGGCGATCTGCATGGGCCGGGAAGCGCACGAAGATCCGGCGCGGCGCTACACCGCGGCGGTGAGCGCAGGCGTGTTCTACGTGCTGATCGGCTTCTTCGGGGCAACCGTGGCGGCGGTGTTTGCGGCCTTCCCGCGCGAACTGGTGATGGCGATCGCCGGGATCGCGCTGTTGGGGACCATTGGCAATAGCCTGGCGGCGGCACTGCGCGAGGACAGCGAACGCGAAGCGGCGTTGATCACTTTTCTGGTCACTGCCTCCGAGCTGACGCTGGGCGGGATCGGCGCGGCGTTCTGGGGTTTGGTCGCCGGAACGATCACGTTGCTGGCCTTGCGACCGAAGACAGCGCCGTAGCACGAGGCATCGCGTCAACAAGCCCTGCTCGTCGGCTCGAGGCATCCCGTCGACGCGATGCCTCGCCTGCAACAAAGGCAAGGCAGGCAGTGCGCCGGCACCCAGCGTCCTCACCATATAGGAAGCAGCGCTAAGAGCGGCTAACAAAACGTAGCGAGCACCTGTCAGGTGAGCGCGGACGGCGCACTCACAATTGCAGTGTACGCGTGGTACATGCCGAGTCCGAGCACCGGCCGCGCCCGCCTGGCGGCTGCGCAGTCGTCTTTGTCAGCTGCTCTTATTCAGGATCACGTAATTGCAGTAGCCAGTGCGCGGTGACGCCGCTGGGGCTGGGCAAGGGTTCGAGATGGAATTGGCGATATGCCGGTTCACCATCCTGGGTGCGCAGCGGCAGGGTGACGTAGGCGGCGCGGCCCAGGCGCAGCGCATCCTTCAGCAGTTCGACCTTGCCCCGCGCAGCATCGTCGGCCAGCAGGGCGAGGATGTCGCAGCCGATCAAGTCGGCCACTTCGGTCTGACTGAGTTCGGCGAACGCCGGGTTGACGAACATCAGCCGGTGCGCAGCGGCGTTGGCACCGCGTTCGATGATGGCCACCCCGTCGCGCAGTCGCGACAGCGAGGCTTCGAGCAGGGTGAAGTCCTGCTGGAAGCGCTTGCGCTCCATCAGTTCGATCAGCACGCGCAGGCTGCGTGCCGATTCCAGGTGCAGCGGCGACCAGCGCCGCGCGCGGCCGCGCACGGTCTGCTGCCACAGGTCGAAACTCTTGCGCGGCGACAGCCGCGAGTTGGGAATGTCCTGCAGCTTGGCCAGCTGCGGGTTGCCGGCCCATTTGACCTGCTGCACCTGTTCGCGGCGGGTCCACAGCAGAGCGCTGCGCGATTGCGGCATCAGCGGCACGAAGATGAAACCGGCTGCCAGTGGGGCGAGGTCAGCCAAGTCCGGGAACACCTCGCCGATGGCGTCCACATGCAGGGCGCCGACCGCATCCTCGCGCAGGGCGTCGTGGTGTTCGGATTCGAGATGTTCGCGGATGCGGCGCAACGCCTCTGCATCCGGCACGCTGCCATGACGGCTGATCTCATTGCCATGGAAGATTGCCACGCCATCGGCGTCGACCACGTCCATCAGGTCCGGGGCCATGTCGGCGAGCATGTCCACGGTCAGGTGCTCGGCATCGTTGAAGTCGGTGATCAGTTTTTCGCGAATGGTGAGCAGCACCGATTCCAATCGCGCCCGCCCAACCGCCTGCAGCGCGCCGATGCGCCCGGCCAGCGCGCTGGTCACCGCATCGGTAGCATCGCGCATGGCATGGCTGGTGAAGTGCGGGCTGTAGTGGTGGCAGGAAATCAGCCCCCAGAGCGCATCGTTGACCACGATCGAGGACACCAGGGTGGCGCTGACGCCCATGTTGGCCAGGTATTCCAGATGCACCGGCGAGACGCTGCGCAGGCTGACATCGCTCAGGTCCACCGGCGTACCCAGGCGCGGATGCAGGGTGGGTTGAATCGGCGAGGGCTGATAGCGCACATCGGCGATCTGGCGCACACGGTTGCGCAGGTATAGCGCGCGTGCCTGCGCCGGGATGTCGCTGGCTGGATAATGCAGGCCCAGATAGGCCTCCAGTTCGGGCTGGCGCGCTTCGGCGATGACATCGCCATTCAACTCTTCGTCGAAGCGATACACCATCACGCGGTCGAAGCCGATCATGCTGCGCAGGCCCTTGGCCGCGCGCACGGCCGCTTCGTCGATGCCCGCATCGCGCTCGATGCTGCGCAACAGCGGCAGCGCTTCACGCAGGGTGACGTCCATCAGGCGCGCATCGCGCGGCTCGATCTCGATCAGCCATTGCTCCGGATACAAATGCCAGGCGGCGACCCAGGGGTGATCGGTGGGCGCGCTGCGCTGTGGGAAGCGCACATCGGCATGCAGCAGATGCTGTGGTTGATCGTCCACCGCATAAGGTTGTGCGTCCGGCAGTTGCAGCACCTGGGTGTAGGCCATGCCCAACAGCGCATCCATCGGCACGCCGAGCAACTCGGCGGCGGTGCTGCTGGCCTGCACGATGCGGCCATCGGCCGGTTCGATCACCAGCAACACGCCGTAGGGCTGGATCAGGCCGGGAATATGGATCGGCTCGCGCGCGCAGACATCCATATCCAGGGGTTCGATGGGCTGATTCACGGGTGCGGCTCCGCTGCGAGGCAGGTATGGAAGTGGGCGAACATGGCCTGCGCGCCGTCGATGGCGGCGTCGCGCGCGGATGGGGTGTCGAGGCGTCGATCCAGCGCTGCCTGGAAGCGGCGCCAGCCGGCCGGGTCGTCGTCGGCCAGCTCGAAATAGCGCAGGGCGCCAGCCAGCGCGGGCTGCTGCTTGCGCACGCTGCGCGCGATCATCCGCCCGCCCAGTTGCGAGCCTTCGATGACATACAACATGCCCCAGCGCGCGGCATCGTCGGCGACGCTGGGCAAGGCCACCGGCAAGTCCGGTTGCTGGCCGAGCGCACGCAAGTCCTCGCGCAAAGCCGGTACGCGGCGGCGGTAATGCCAGCCGTTGGCGACCAGGGTGGTGAGCCAGTCGCTGAGTTGCGCTTCGAAGCCGGCCAGCAAGCCATGGTGGCGACGCAGGATCTGCGCATAGGCCGCCGAATCAATCTGCCCCTGCCCCAGCGCCTGCATCAGCGGGACCGCCTCGACCAGGCGATGGGCATCCTGGGTGGCGTGGCGCAGCGCGAGCGCGGCCGATGGCGGAACTGCCAGGGCGTCGGAAGGCATAAGAACTCAAGGCAGTGCCGCGGCACGAAGAACACCAGCCTAGCAGCGCGCACGCAAATCAGAAAAAGCGGACGCGAGCGCAAGCTGAATAGGTTGGCGTTATGCCTGCGCGGCGGGCGCGGTGCCAGCGCCCCGCCCTGCCCGTCTCCAGGCCATGGCCCAGCCTGCTGCGAGCAACACACCGGCCAGCAACCACGGTGCGCCGGGCAGATGCAGCGGCGCACCGCTGCCGATAAACCAGGCGAACACATTGGCGAACAGCAACGGTCCAGCGATGCCGGCCAGGCTGACCAGACCGGTGAGCGCGCCTTGCACGCGGCCTTGCGCATCGGCGCCGACCTCGCGGGTGATCAGTGCCTGCGCGGAAGGGGCGGCAAGCGCCCACAACGCGCTGATCGGCACCCCGATCAGGAACGCGGCGCCGCTATCGGCCAACCCATAGATGACAAAGCCGATCACCCCGCAGCCCAGCCCCAGCAACAAGGCGCGGCGCTCGCCCAGCCAACGCACCAGGCGGCCGACCAGCAATACGTTGACGATGATGCTGCACACGCCAACCCCGGCCAGCACCCAGCTCACTTCGCGCGGGCCCCAGTGATATTGGTAGCCGGCAAACAGCACAAAGATGCTGGGATAGACGTAGTGCGCCAGGTTGGCCAGGAACACCACCGAGGCCAGGCCGAACACTTGCGGATAGCGGCGCAGCAGCTTGAGTGCGCCAAGCGGATTGGCGTGCGACCACTCCAACCGTGCGGTGCGGCGTTCAACCGGCAGCGATTCGGGAAGCACGAACCAGCCGTACAGCACATTCAACAAAGCCAGGCCGGCCGCAAACCAGAACGGCCAGCGCAACCCCATGCTGCCCAGCCAACCGCCGATCAACGGGCCAGCGACAAAGCCAATACCGAACGCGGCACCGAGCATGCCGAACGCGCCGGCGCGTTTGTCGGCGGGGGTGACGTCGGCGATGTAGGCGTTGGCGGTGGAGAAGCTGGCCGAGCACACGCCGGAGATCACCCGCGCCAGCAGCAGCATCGGCAGGCTGTGGGCGATGGCCATCAGGATGAAGTCCAGGCCCAGACCCAGGCACGAGAGCAGGATCACCGGGCGGCGGCCGAAGCGGTCGGAGAGCGCGCCTTGCAACGGCGAGCAGACGAACTGGATGGCAGCGAACAGGAAGCCGAACCAGCCGATCCAGCCGGCGGCCACCACATAGTCGCCGCCGGTGAAGTGACGCACCAGATCCGGTAGCACCGGAATGATCACCCCGAAGGACAGCACGTCGATCAAGACGGTGATGAAGATGAAGATCAGCGCGGCGCGGCGGCGCCCCGGGATGGGAGCGGAATCAGGAGAGAGAGACATCGCGCGGCGCAGTTGGGCGAAGCGGCGAGTGTAGCGAGGGAAACGCTGGGTCTGTTGGGTGAAGCAGGATCAACGTGATGGAGTTGGAGCTCCTCTAACTTAAATGAGATGCGTTGGCGGTGAGATTCCGCGCAAGGCGTTCGGGTTGGTCAACTGCACGTGGCTACGCCCGCACCCTCATCCGCCCCTGCGGGCACCTTCTCCCGATAGGAGAAGGGCTGAGGCTGATGTTCGTGCTCTGCTGTGCCGTTCGTGTCGGCGGCCGGTGTTGCGGTTACTCGACGCTGATCGTCTGGCTCAGTGTGTGGCTGGCGCCGGGGGCGAGTTCGATGACGTCCGGGCCGGCGTTGGCTGCTTCCAGGCAGACATAGTCGCGCCAGCCGTCGCCCACGTCGGCCATCTTCTTGCCGGCCTCTTCGCCCGGGTTCCAGACCACCAGGGAGCGGCTGCCTTCGGTGGCGATGACGATGCGGCGGCCAAGCACCGGGTCGGTGAGCGTGTAGCGGCCCCCAGCGTTGGTGTAGATGCGGTCGCTGCGGCCAGGGTCGCGTGGGTCGCGCAGGCTCCAGTCGCCTTGCTGACGGTGAGCGGTAGCGTAGTTCTCGTATTTATCGAGATAGTCCAGGCCGTCCAGGCCCTGCACGCTGACATTGAGCGCGTCGCCGACGTGGAAGTAGTTGTGCAGCGCCTGGGTGAAACGCACCGAGGCGCCGCTAATGTTTTCGGTGATCAGGCGTTGCTCCAGCGTGCGGCCGATGCGCAGTGTCATGCGCAGGCGCAGCGCCAGGTCGTCCAAGCGCGGCGGGGTGAGCGTGAGCACCACGGTGCCGTCGTCTTCGCGGCGGCTTTCGGTGAGCTGCCACGCCACGGTGCGCACGAAGCCGTGTGCGGGCACGTCGCCGGTCTGGTCCTGGCGGCCGAAGTACGGCCAGCACACCGGCGCGCCGCCGCGGATCGGAGTGGGCGGTTGCTGGGCGCTGGGCGACAGCCACATCACGTCCTGCCCGCCCTTGGGAACGAACGACACGAGCTGGCCGCCGAACAGGCTGATGGCGGCGGTGGAGAACGGCGTATCGATCAGCAGCGACGGAAAGCCGTGGAAATCGCCTGTGGTCAGGCCGGTGATGTCGGACATGGGGGATGCCTTGTGGACGATGGGGGATTGAGCGAAGGCGGGGTATGCGGCCGGCAGCTTGAAAGCGGTGGCGCGGATGGCGGCAGCGCCGGCGACCGGCGGGGCGGCGCGCAGGGCGGTGAGGATGCGTTGGCCGGGGCGGCCGTCGGCCGGTTGCAGGCCCAGGCGGGTCTGCTCGACCTGGATGGCGCGGCGGGTGGCGCTGCCGACCATGCCGTCGGCCTCGCCGATCTGGTGGCCACGAGCGAGCAGCAACTGCTGCAATTCGCGCCGTTCGGGCCGGCCCAGGCCGGGGTCGTCGGTGGGCCAGGCCGCCACCAGGCCAGGGACTCCGCGCAGGCGGTCGGCGAGCAGGGCGATGGACAGCGCGTAACTTTCGGCGGCGTTGTAGGCGTAGATCGCGTCGTAGTTGCGGAACACCAGGAACGCCGGGCCGGTGGCGCCGGCCGGCAGCAGCAAGGCGGCAGGTGTCTCTGCCGGCAACCCGGTGGGCGCCAGCGGTTTACCATCCGTGCCGAGCAGGCCAGCGGTTTGCCAGGCCTGCAGCGGTTGGCGGCGGGTGCGCCCGGCCTTGCTGGCGTCGAACCCGCGCGGCAGCGTGACTTCCATGCCCCACGGGCGGGCGCGTTCCCAGCCGGCTTTGACCAGGTAATTGGCGGTGGAGGCCAGTGCGTCGGGAATGCTGGCAACCAGATCGCGGCGCCCGTCGCCGTCGCCATCCACCGCGATGCGGGCGTAGGTCGAAGGCATGAACTGGGTCTGCCCGAAGGCGCCGGCCCAGGAGCCGGTGAGTCCATCGGCAGACAGATCGCCTTGCTGCAGCAAGCTGAGCAAGGCGAGGAATTCGCCACGAAAGAACGGCTGGCGGCGGCCTGCACACGACAGCGTGGCCAGCGACACCAACAACGGGCGCTTACCGGTGACGCGGCCGTAGTCGCTCTCCACGCCCCACACCGCCACGACGGTGGCCGGGTCCACGCCAGTCTGTTCGGACAGGCGACTCAGCAGCTCGCGGTGAGTGACCAGCATGGCCTGGCCATCGGTGACGCGCTGGCTGTCGACCAGGCTGGCCAGGTAATCCCAGATCGGCGTGGTGAACTCGGGCTGCGCATCCAGCAGCGGTAACACGCTGGGGTCGGGCACCAGCCCGGCGGTGAAGCGCTGAAAGCTGGCAGCGTCCACGCCCTTGGCCGCTGCCTGGCTCTGCAGGCCAGCCAGGCAGCGGTCGAAGGCCGGATCGGCGCAAGCGGCCAGCGGAAGCAGTCCCAGCACTAACGGCAATGCGCACCGGGGCAGCGTCATGGCGCGGTGGCCGGCGGGTGGGCGGACGTCATGCGGTGGAGTGCTCCTGCGCGGCAAGTCGAGCCGCCGAGCATAGCCAACCTGGCTGGCGACAGGGGGGCAGGATGGCGATGGGTAATGCGTCTTCGGGGAGGCCTGCGGCTCAGTGCGGGCGATGTTGCCGCCGGCCTGGCTGGCTTAGCTGCTCTCGCCCGCGATCCCGGTCAGCAGCGACAGGGCCGGCGCGGAGGGAGCGCTTTCGGCCAGTCGGCGCGTGCGAGCACGGCGCGGTGCATCGTGGCGCGGGCCGAACCGAATCAATGCGGTGGCCACGCACGCGGGCAGCACGATCGCAAACACGACCGCCGCCAAAATCGCCCATTGCCAGAGATTCAAGGTTGCATGCTCCGAGTCCCACCGCCCGCGGCGGAGTTCGCCTGCGCGGCAAGCTTCGGGGATCGGCTGCGAACGTGGCGTCGACAAACCGCGGGCCTGGAGACCGTTCGTCGGGCTGAACGGGCTTGCTGGGCTGCGTATTGAACGGGGCGTGTGTTGGTGAGCCGCATACGGTTGCGGCAGTGGTTGTATTGCTGGCCGCGGTGACGACTGGCCGGCGTGATGCTCAGCGGGCGTCGAGGTAGTACCAGTGGCCGCCTTCGCGCACGAACCGGCTGTGCTCGGTCATGCGCACCGCGCTGCCGCCACCGATGCGATAGCGCGCCAGAAAGACCACCTCGGCCGTGTCGGGACCAGTGTCTAGCGTGCGCTGCACGGTAAGGCCGAGCCAGGTGGTGCGCCCGCCCTCGTCCAGCGACAGCTCAGCCGGGCGCGTGGACGGATGCCAGCTTGCCAGCAGGTACGCGGCGTCGCGACGCACATAGGCGCTGTAGCGCGCGCGCATCAGGGTTTGGGCATCGGGCGCGGCGGTACCGGAGTGGTACGGACCGCAACAGCGTGCGTAATCGGCGGGGCGGCCGCAGGGACAGGGGTCGGTCGGTGTGGAGGTTGGCATGCGGGGATTGTGCGGGATGGGATTGGGGATTGGGGATTGGGGATTGGGGATTGGGGATTGGGGATGCGAATGCGGAATGCGGAATGCGGAATGCGGAATGCGGAATGCGGAATGCGGAATGCGGAATGCGGATGTGTACGCGTTGCTGAAGAGTTGCGGGAGGTTGAGTGATTGATTGACGAGTTGGTTTGCAAGAACGCTCTCATGCAAGCGGCTTGAGGCTTTGGTTAGGAGAATGCTTCTTGCAGGGTTCAGGGCGACGGATAACAGCCTCTTGCAATTGCACGGCACGAGGGCTTCGTGCCCTACCCTCACCCCAACCCGTCTCCCGCTGGGAGAGGGGCTGCTGTCGCGGTATTGGGGCTCTGACTCTGGGCGGGCCTGTGCGAGTGCGCTGCGTCTATGCTGGCGGCCCCGTCTTGCGGAGCGTGACCTTGCCGGAATTGATTCCCACCGAATTGCCGTGGCTGCTGTGCATCGCGTTCGTGGCCGGGCTGGTGGATGCGGCGGTCGGCGGCGGTGGGTTGATCCAGTTGCCGGGCTTGTTTGCGACGCTGCCGCAACAGGCGCCATCGCTGATTTTAGGCACCAACAAGTTCAGTGCGATGTTCGGCACCGGTGCGTCGGCGTGGCGGTATGCGCGTAACGTGCGCTTTCCGTGGCGGCCGGTGCTGTATGCAACGGCGGCAGCGTTTACGTTTTCATTCTTGGGCGCGACCGCCGTCAGCCTGATGCCCAAGCAAGCGGTGCGGCCGCTGATTTTGCTGCTGCTGATCGCGATGCTGATCTACACATTGATCAAGAAGGACTTCGGCGCACTGCATCGGCCACGCGACATCGGCCGGCGCGAGCTGGCGACTGCATTGGCGATGGGCGCGGCGATTGGCTTCTACGACGGGTTCTTCGGCCCAGGCACGGGCAGCTTTCTGATCTTTCTGTTTATCCGCTTTTTCGGGCTGGATTTCCTGCGTGCCTCGGCGGCGGCCAAGGTGGTCAACCTGGCCACCAACCTTGCAGCGTTGTCGTTCTTTTTGCCCAGCGGGCAGGTGATGTTGGCGATCGGTATTCCGATGGCGGCGGCGAACGTGGCCGGCGCGGTGGCCGGCACGCGGATGGCGTTACGCGGTGGCACCCCGTTGATCCGCAAATTGTTCCTGGTACTGGTGATCGTGCTGATCGGCAAGATGGGCTGGGATCTGCTGCACCAATAATGGCAACTTGCTGCCAGCGCGGCGTAACCGATGCGGCGACGCCACCGTGCAGATGGCATCACCTGTGCACTTTTTTCAGCGCTTGCCGCGCGGCTGGACAGTACCTGCCTTCGCACCGCGCTTTTTAGCCGGCGACGGTTTCACCGCCGCGCGTGCCGAGGTTGTCTTGCCGGCGCCACGTGCTGGCTGCCCCGTCGACGCGGTTGATGCACGTGGCTTGGCGGCGGCCTTCTTGGATGTGGCGTTGGAAGCGCGCGTCGCCGTCATCGGCTTACCCTGGGTTTTTGAAGAGCGCGTGGTCTTGCCCACGTTGGATTTGGACGCAGCTCCTGACGACACCACCGGCGCTTGCTGCGCGCCTGATGTGCGGTTGTCCGATGCCGGCTTGCCAGTCACAGCCGATGTGCGCACGGGCGATTTTTTCGGCTGGGTTGCTTGAGGCTGTGCCACCGCGCGCGTGGAAGATGCGGTCCTGGCCTTCTTGTTCTGCTCGTTTTTGTTCTGCTTGTTCGTCGTCGCCACTGCGGGAACACGCTTGCCACTGCGCTTGTTCTTTACCGCAGGCGTTGCGTGGCCCGGCACAGGCGATGCCTCGTGCATTGGAAGGTCGTCCGCTGCAATGCCATCTGCGGCTGCAGCACCCTGCACTTCTTCAGGCTCGCTCGCAGCCTTGATCGATGGCGCGGCGTCAGTGGCATCGGCCACCGCTGCCTCATCGCCACGCGAGCGCTCGGGCAACTTCAAGCGCTGCGCCTGCTCGTCGTATTCGATCAACAGCACGCCGGAGTTGTGGCGACCGCTGATTTCGACAAAGCACGCACCGCCGATGAAGGGCTCCAGCGTCATCACCGACTTCAACGGCGTGGCCACCACCATCTGGAAACCGAAATTTTCGAAGATATTCATCGCCAGCGCGGTGAATTCGTTATCGGCCTTGTCGAAGGCTTCGTCCAGCACCACCGCGCAGTAACGCGGCAATTCGCCGTCTTCACCACCGAGCTGATAACGCAGCGCCGCTGCAAGGCAGGTGGTTGCCAGCTTCTGCCGCTGACCGCCGGACTTGCCGGCGCCGCTGCGGTAGATCTCCACCTGCGCGCGGGTTTGCGCATCCAGTTCCACACCGATGAATTCCACATGCAGGCGCACATCCAGCACCTGTTCGCGCCAGCGGCGTGCCTCCGGTTCCTGTGCACCCAGGCGCGCCACCAGCGCGCGCAAGGTGGAAAACTGCGCTTCGGCCAAAGCGCGGTCTTCGGTCTGTTGATGCGACAGCACCGCGCGCAACTGCTGCTGGAATTCCTGCACCTCGGCCAGGCGGCGGTCGCTGACTTCGATGGTCAGCACGGTGTCACGATTGAACGGCACCTGCTCCAGGCTGGCGTTGACCTCGTCCATGCGCTGCTTGATGCCCTTGTGGGCCTCGGCAGTGTGGCGTTGCAAGGCCAGCAGATTGTTCTTGCTCTGGGTCTGCAACAGGTCGAAGAAGCGATGCTCGTGGCGCGGCAGGCCATCGCTTTCCAGTCGGTCCAGGCGCGCGAGGAAATCGTCGGCGCTGGCCAGACTCACGGTGAAGTCACCGCTGTCTTCAGGCCACTGCTGGCAATACCGGCGGAAGCATTCCAGCAACTGCGTGCTGAGCCGGCTGTCGCGGCCCTGGCTTTCGGCAAGCTGCTCGGCCAGGCCACGCTCGACCACACGGAAGTGTGCTTCCAGGTTGTCCAGCGACAACGGCGTCAATGCAGCAAGCCGTTCCCGCAAACCCTGCAACTGCGTGGGGGTGAGCGTGGCGGTACCGGCGCGGCCAGCACACGCTGCGTGCTGCTGTTCGAGCCGCACACGCTCGCGCGCCAGTTGCGCGCGTTCCAGCCGCACATCGTCGTAAGTGCGCTTGGCCTGGTCGCGCAAGGTGCGTGCGGTGTCGATCGCCTGACCGAGCGCGCGCAAGCCGCTGTTGTCTTCGCGCAGCTGCACCAACTGCTCATCGATATCGCTCAGCCGCTGTAGCTTGGGGCCGACGTCGATCTCGTCCCAGTCGCGCTCCACCAGGGTATGCGCAGCGAGTTGGCGTTCCTGGTCCTGCTCGCGCTGCTTGCGCAGCGCTGCCACATCGGCATCGCAGCTGGCGATTTGCTGGGCCAGCGCCTGCGCTTCGCGCTCGAACACCTTGAGCTTGTCGCGGTTGTCGTGACCGAGCAGCCAGCGCTTGCGGTCGTTGACCGCGTGGCGGTCGTCCTTTTCATAGCGATCGCCGGGATGCTTGACCTGCCCTTCGCGGGTGATCGCGCGGTCGGCGTTGCGCAGCGCGTTTGCGTTGTCCACGCAGGCGTAGTCGAAGCGACGGGTGAGTTCGTTGCGCAACCAGTCGGTAAAGGCGTGCTCGCGCAATTGGAGCTTGCCAGGCAGCGCATCGGGATCGACGCGCCGCGCGTGCAAATCGTCGTTACGGCGCACACGGAAGTACACCAGGCGCGTGCCGATGTGGGTGCGGTTGACCCATTCGCTGACCTGCGCGTAATGCCGCTCATCCACCAGCAGCGATTGCGCAAAGCCGTTCAGTACGCGCTCGATCGCACCGCGCCAGGCCATCTGGTCGTCGCGCACTTGCACCAACTCGCCAACGAACGGCAGCGCAGCTTCGGCAAGGCCGATGTCTTCGCACAGCCGCGCGCGCAGGGCCTGCATCGGGGCCGGCATGCTCGACGGCGCGCGTTTCAGCACATCCAGTTCGGCGCGGATCTCGGCAAAGCGGCGTTCGTCATCGCGGCGCGCACCCATGCGCTCGGCAATGGCGTCATCCAGTGCGCTGGCGTCGTGCTTGCCGTTATCCAGCACGGTTTGCGCATGTGCGATCTGCGCAGCAAAGCCGCTGGCACCGGCAGCTAACGCGGTACCGAGTTGACGGCAAGCCTGCTCGATCTGCGCACGGCGGCGCAGGCGTTCGTCGCGCTCGCGTTCCACACGCGCACGCTCACGCTCCAGCTCTTCGATCTGCTCGCCCCCGGCGGCGCGCTGCTCGCGCTCCAGGCCGACCAGTTTTTGTTCGTGGTTATCCAGCGATTCGCGGCGCTGGCCTTCTTCGCCGGCAAGGCCGCGGTCCTGGTTGTCCAGCTCCTGCAGCCGCTCTTCCAGCAAGGCCAGCCGCTGCTGTTCGCGATAGCTGTCCACGCCCAACTGCAGCTCGCGCAACTCGCCAACGCTGTGGCGCAATGCCATCAACGCCGCATGGTGCTCGCGCGCAGGCGTCAGCGTTTCCACCTGGCGGCGCGCGGTGACCACCGCGTGGTGCGCGCCATTGAGTTCGGCAAAATCCTCCACCAACCGATCGGCCGCTTCGAAGGTGCGCGGCTCGTCCAGCATGAAGCCGCGCAGGAACGCATTGAGATCGCCCAGATTCTTGGCCGACTGGGTCTTGTGCAGCAACCGCAGCGCCATCTCGTTGCCGATGCCCAGCGCATGCCGGAAGCGTTCGGCATAGCCGGCGAAGCCATCGAAATGCGCGATCTCCTGGCCCAGCCGCGCCTTGAGCTTGCGCAGGTCCAGATCGAAGCCGTCCAGCTCGGTCGCCACGTCGAAGCTGCGCGGCGCCACCATGTAATGGCGTCGCACATCGGCTGCCGCGTTGCCGCTGCCGGCGATCCAGAACAGGCGGATCAGGCTCACCACCTCGCCGTGCGCGTTGGCGTATTCCAGCACCAATGCGGTCCAGGTGGCACCCTTGCGCAGGTATTGCGTGGCGATTTCGCCAGACGTGCTGTCCTGCTGATCGGCCCAGGCGCCGCGTACATACGACACCAGACTGCGATCGCGCCCGCTGCGTTCGGCCTCGCGCGCGGCGGCGTTGAAATCGACGATGCTCGGTGGCGTCAGCAAGGCCGACATCGCATCCAGCAAGGTCGATTTGCCCGAACCCGAGCGGCCGACGAACAGGAAGCCTTTCTCCGCGATCGGCACTTCGGTCAGCCCGTTGAAGGTACCCCACTTGTGCACCTGCAAGCGCCGCATCCGGAACTGCTGCGCACGCTGCTCGGCAAGCGTCTCGGCAAACAAGGACGTACCCGGCTGCACTGGCGAAAGATTGGGCTGCGAAGTCATGGCTCACTCATCAAAACGGGACGACGGGTAATGCAAAAAAACCGGATTACGCAGGGTGGAGCGGTGTTGTGTGGTGTTTTGCTGCGGTGCCGCTGGTGCTGTTGTTGTTGCCATTCCTAATAACTGTCGTCGCGGAAGATGCACACATACGACACGCTCCCAAGCACCACGCCACGCCGTACCCTCATCCGCACTGCGGGCACGTTTTCCCCATGAAGGAGCACAATGTCCCAACGGGAGAACGGAGCCGGCGCGCTGTCGCGGGAGACGGAACATTACTCGAGAGCCACATCCCCTTCCCGCAAACCACGATAGGCCACCACCAACGCCTGCACATCCTCTGCAGAGAACAACAACTTCAGCACCGGCGAGACTTCGTAGCGCTCTTCGCTGCCGCGCAAGCGCGACAGCAGCTGGTTGTCGCGCATCTTGCCGATCGCCGTCATCACCCGCCGCGCGAAGCCCGCCCGATCGGTGGACACGTTCTTTTCGTACACCGACAAGGCTTCCACCAGCTGCGCTTCGTCCACCACTGCGCGCTCACCGCGCGTATCGGCCTCGGCCAGTTGTTGGCGCAGGAACAGCAGCAACACGGATTCGATAAAGGTCAGCGGCGCGCTACGCAGCAAGGTGGGCGATTCCAGTTCGGCGGTGTCGGCCTGGCGGGTGAAAGCCACCCCGCCCTCGCGGTCGAGCACCAACTCCAGAAACAGCTCGCACAACAACTGACGGATCGCCACCTCGTTGCGGAGCAACGCCGGCCAGAGCGCGCCGTGACGTTGCGCATCGATGCTGGGCCCTGCCAGCAACTGGCACAGCGCGCGCCGCGCGTCGAACGGCAGCGTGCCGGTGTCGCCCAGGAACAGCGCACCGCCTGGTAGATCGCCGGCCGCATCGCTTGCGCGCAGCGGCGGGGTGCTGTCGGCTGCGTCCTCGTCGTCCTCGTATTTGTCGGACGGCAGCTGCTCAGACCAGTTCATTGCGTTTCTCCCGGGTAAACCACACCAAGGGAATGCGCGCGCGCCGCACGGCGCCGTCGCTGCCTTCCCATTGCACCGTTTCCATCTGTCCTTCGATCACCATGCCGTGGCGCGTGCCCAGCGACAGGTATCCGATCACGCTGCCCAGCCCCTGGATCGCCGGGCGCTGCTGTAGCGCATCGCCGATGCTCAACCGCGGGCGTTGGCCAAGCAGCGCATGCAGGTCGCGGCGCAGGCTGCGCACGTCGATCTCCGATTGCGCGACCAGATCGCCCACGCTGTCCAGCGAGATCTCGGCCGCATCGGCCGCCTGCACACGTCCGTCCACCTGGGTGAGCCGCGGGTCGTGCAACCGCCATTGCGACAACGAGCGCAGGCGGCTGCCACTGAGCGCCTGCGTGTAGCCGGTGGCGGTGGTGGCATGCAGGCTGTCGCGCAGTTGCAAGGCTTCGCCCTGCGCCTGCTTGAGCAATTGATTGAGCCGACGCTGCTCCAGATAACCACGGCTCTGCACAAAGCCGCGCAGGCTGCGCGCGAAGTGCTGCATCACCATGTGCACCTCGCCGCCGCGCTCCAGCAGCGTGCCGGTGAGCCCGCGCAGAAACGCGCGTTCGCGGCGATCGAGCTTGCGCGCAAACCCGCGTGCGAGCAGTGCGTCCAGGGCTTGATCGAGTTGACTGCTTTGCTGGGTGTCGTTGAGCAGGCTCCAGAACGCCTCGAAGGTGCGACCGGCCTCGCTGTCGGCGATCACATCCACGCCGTTGAACAGTTGTTCGAGCACATCGCCGCGCGCACCTTCGTCGTCGATGATGCGCTCGCGGAACTGGCGATTGAGCTGCTCGAAGTCGTCGCGCACGCGATGGAAATCTTGGGCCAGCTCGTCGGAGAGATGAATCAGGTCGCGGGCACGTTCCAGCGCGCGCTTGCCATCCAATGCCGCCACGCGGCCGGAGGCCACGCGTTCGATTTCGGCATCGATGCGGGCACGTTCGTCGCGCAAGGCGGCCAGGCGCACTTCCGGATCGGCTTCGGTCTGGCCGGCCAGCTGCACCAGTTGCTGGATCACCAGCGACAGGCGGCTTTCGGTAGCGCTGCTGCTGCTTTCGCGCAAGCCCACGATGAAGCGAATGGCCTGGGTCGCGGCACGCGAGAGTTCGTATTCTTCTTCGGTGGCGCCTTCGGGCAGGCGGCGTTCCAGCCAGCCCTGTGCCAACCAATGCGCCAGATACGCCTGCGCGGTGCGCGGCAGTTCGCGCGACAGCTCGTCGGCGCGCAAGGCATCCAGCTGGCGCTGCAAACGCGCGTGCAATACGGCCGAAGGCAGGCGGCGTTCGCCATCCATCAGCACCGTCTGCAGCAGGCCGATCAACTCGGGTGCGTGGTCGGCGGCAAGCAGTTTCCACACCGGCTGCTCGCGCAGTTGCCGGTAGCCTGCGATACGTGCCTGATGTTTCATAGGCGCTGCTGCGACTGCCTCAACGCTTGCCGCCCACGTCGATGAATTGCAGGAATTCGGCGCGGGTGCGCGCGTCTTCGCGGAAGCTGCCCAGCATCTTGGAGGTCACCATGCTGACGTCGCGCTTGTGGATGCCGCGGGTGGTCATGCACTCGTGTGCGCCTTCCACCACCACGCCCACGCCGAGCGGTTGCAGCACGTCCTGGATGCACTGGGCGATTTGCGCAGTCATCTTTTCCTGCACCTGGAAGCGGCGCGCGTAGCTTTCCACCACGCGGGCCAGCTTGCTGATGCCGACGACCTTGCCGCGCGGCAGATAGCCCACGTGCACCTTGCCGATGATCGGCGCCATGTGGTGCTCGCAATGGCTTTCATACGAGATGTCGCGCAGCACGATCAGTTCGTCATAGCCGGCCACTTCTTCGAAGGTGCGTTCCAGGTATTCGCGCGGTTCTATGCGGTAGCCGCTGAACCAGTCGCCATAGGCCTCTGCCACCCGGCGTGGGGTGTCCAGCAGGCCTTCGCGCGTCGGATCTTCGCCCGCCCAGCGCAACAAGGTGCGCACGGCCTCTTCGGCCTGGGCTTGGGTCACGGAGGAATCGGGCTGGTCGGACTGGCTCATGCAAGTGCACCCAAAGGGGGCGAGCATGGTACCTGAGGACGGAGCGGCTGCCTCAGGTGCGGGTTTGCCAGCTTGCAAATATTCAGTGACTATTGATTCATTTATGAATTGATAGCATACTATCTATTATGAAAGTTCCTCTTTCTCCACGCGCCCAGCTCAGCTCCGGCCTGCTGGTCGCTGCCCGCCAATGGCAACGGCTGGCCGACCAGGCATTTGCCACATTCAGCCTGTCCAGCGCCTGCACCGGCCCGTTGCTGATGATCGGCCGCTCCGGTGGCGGCATCCGCCAGGTGGCGCTGGCCCAGCAACTGGGCATGGAAGGCCCCTCACTGGTGCGTTTGCTGGACAAATTGGCAGGCCAGGGCCTGCTGCGCCGCGAAGCCGACAGCAGCGACCGCCGTGCCAACCAGCTGTGGCTCACCGAGGAAGGCCAGGCGCTGGCCGGCCGTATCGAGATCCGCCTGGATGCGCTGCGCGCCGAGGTGTTCGGCACGCTCAGCGATGCCGACGTGCAGGTGGTGCTGACCTTGTGGGAGCAGATCGCGCAGGCGCATGCGCGGCTGAGCCAGGCCGACTGAGTCGGCTGTCGGCGTCGGGTGCGGCGCCCGTTGTGACCTGTTCGATGCCCTGGCGCGCTGCGCCGGGCGTTGCTGTTTCTTTCCCCAGGATGTGCCCGATGTACGGCGAATTCAGTCTCTACGGTGTGTTCGTGCCCACCTTGCTGGCGTTGATGACGCTGGCCTACCTGCTCAACAGCACGGTTGCCGCGCTGCTGACCCGCGCCGGTGCGTATCGCTACATCTGGCACCCGGCGCTGTTCAACCTTGCGCTGTACATCGCGCTGCTGGGCGGCCTTTTTTTCCTTACCCGTTGGATGCAATCGTGAAAAAGCTGATCAAGACCGCGGGGCCGGCACTGCTGACCCTGGCAATGGTGGTGGTGGCCGCGTTGGTGTTGCAGCACCTGTGGCGCTATTACATGCAGGCGCCGTGGACGCGCGATGCGCACGTGGGCGCCGATCTGGTGCAGGTGGCGCCGGATGTCTCCGGGTTGGTGGAGTCGGTGGCGGTGGCAGACAACCAGCCGGTCACGCGCGGGCAGTTGCTGTTCGTGGTGGACCGCGCGCGCTACGCGATTGCCCTGGAACAGGCGCGCGCCGCATTGGCCGAGCGCCAGGCCACGTTGACCCAGTTGCGCCGCGAGATTGCGCGCGATCGCAGCCTGCAGGATCTGGTCGCCGCCGAAGATGCCGAAGTGCGCCGCTCCAATGTGCAAAAGGCGCAGGCGGCGGTGGCCACCGCGCAATCGGCGGTAGACCTGGCCCAGCTCAACCTGGACCGCACTCAAGTGCGCAGCCCAGCCGATGGTCATGTCAGCGACCGCACCGTGCGCGTGGGCGATTACGTCACTGCCGGGCGCCCGGTGGTGGCGGTGTTGGACACCGGTTCGTTCCGTGTCGACGGCTATTTCGAAGAAACCCGCCTGCAGGGCGTGCACCCCGGCCAGCGCGTGGACGTGCAGCTGATGGGCGAGCCGGTCACGCTGCACGGACATGTGCAGAGCATCGCCGCAGGTATCGAAGACCGCTACCGCAGCGGCAGCGCTGGCGCATTGCCCAATGTCACCCCGGCGTTCGATTGGGTGCGGCTGGCGCAGCGCATCCCGGTGCGCATCGCACTGGATCAGGTGCCGGCGCATGTGCACTTGATCGCCGGGCGCACCGCCACGGTGAGCATCCTGCCCGACACGGCCAACGCAACCCCGGCCGCCGCGCCTGCCCGTGCGCAGGCCAAGGCGGCACCATGAACCGCACTGTGTTTCGTCCGCTGGGATTGGCCGCACTGCTGACCACGCTAAGTGCCTGCAGCACGGTCGGCCCCAACTACGCCGTGCCGGCGGAGTCGGCCTACCAGCGGCCGGCCGCTAATGCTGCGTTCCTTGATACCGGCAACGACCAGGTACAACCCGGCGCGGCGCTGCCGGCGCGCTGGTGGGCGCTGTATCAGGATCCGATGCTGGATGGCCTGATCGAGCAAGCACTGCGCGACAACGTTGAGCTCAAGGTCGCTGGCGCCAACCTGCGCCGCGCCGCTGCGGTCTACGAGCAGGCCATGGATGCCGGCGGCTTCGATTACGAGGTGGAGGCCGGCGTCAGCCGCGCACAGGTCTCGGCCGAAGCGTTTTTGCAGGAAGAAAAGCTGCCGGTGTTCAACCTGGCCGATGGCAGGTTCGGTGTGTCGTATCAGTTCGATCTATTCGGCAAGCTGCAACGCGGCGCCGAGGCCGCGCATGCCGATACCCAGGTGGCGCAGGCGGCGATCGATCTGGCGCGCGTCAGCGTGGCCGCGCAGGTGGCCGGCAGTTATGTGGAAATTTGCAACGCCAACCATGAGCTGCAGGTGGCCGAGCATTCGCTGCAATTGCAGCAGCACAGCCGCGAGATCATCCAACGCCTGATCGCTGCCGGCCGCGGCACGCCGCCCGATCTGGCGCGCGCCACCGCGCAGGTGGCGATGCTGGAAGCGTCGCTGCCGCCGTTGCGCGCGCGCCGCCAGGCCGCCGGTTACCAATTGGCCGCGCTGCTGGGCAAGACGCCCGGCGAGGTACCGACCGGTGTGGACAGCTGCGCGCACGCGCCTGCAGTGCAGCAACCGATTCCCATCGGCGATGGCCGCGCGCTGTTGGCGCGCCGCCCGGATGTGCGCCAGGCCGAGCGCCGGCTCGCAGCCGCCACTGCGCGCATCGGCGTGGCCACGGCCGAGTTGTATCCGGACATCCGCCTGGGTGGTTCGATCGGCGCCACCGGCCTGCTGGCGGACTTCGGCGAGCCGGCCACGCATGCGTGGTCGTTCGGCCCGCTGATCTCCTGGACGCTGCCCTCCAGCGGTGCGCATGCACGCGTGCGCGCTACCGAAGCTGGCGCCGATGCTGCGCTGGCGCAATTCGACAATACCGTGCTGCAGGCCCTGCGCGAAGTGCAGACCACGCTGTCGCGCTATGCGCAGGACATGGACCGCCTGCATCTGCTGGAACAGGCGCAGCAGCAGGCCGAGTTGGCGTCATCGCAAAACCGGCGCTTGTATCAAGGTGGGCGCACGCCGTACCTGTCCAGCCTGGATGCCGAGCGCACCCTGGCCACCGCCGACATGACGCTGGCCAACGCACAGGCGCAGGTGTCGCAGGATCAGATCCAGCTATTTCTGGCGCTGGGCGGCGGCTGGGAAGGCACGGCTGCCACGGCTGCGCGATGAGCACGTTACTGCGCGATCGCCAGGCCTGGCTGTTTTCAGTCAAGACCTTCGCCGCCTCGATCGCGGCGTTGTATGTCGCGCTGGCGGGCAATCTGTCGCGGCCGTACTGGGCGATGGCCACGGTCTACATCGTGTCGCAACCGCTGCTCGGCCCCACCCGCGCCAAGGGCGTGTACCGCGTGCTCGGCACCTTGATGGCCGGCGTGGCGACCTTGGTGATGCTGCCGAATCTGGTGGAAACGCCCTTGCTGCTGAGCGCGGCGATGGCGTTGTGGCTTTCGGTATGCCTGTTCCTGGCCTTGCTCAATCGCGGCCCGCGTGGCTATGCGTTTCTGCTGGCTGGCTACACCACCGCCTTCATCGGCTTTCCGGCGGTGAACACACCCGAAGGCATCTTCGATACGGTGGTGGCACGTAGCGAAGAGATCATCCTGGGCACGGTGATGGCAGTGCTGTTTGCGTCGCTGTTGTTTCCGGCTTCAGTCAAGCCGATGCTCACCGCGCGGATCGGCAACTGGATGCAGGACGCCGCGCAGTGGTGCCGCCAGGTGCTGCAGCGCGGCCCATCGCAGGCGCCACGCAATCGGCTGGCGGCCGATCTGGTGCAGTTCGAAGCCTTGATCGCCTTCGTGCGCCACGATGACCCACGCCACGCCGGCGCCGCTCCCACGCTGGAGCAATTACGCGCGCGCATGCTGATGCTGCTGCCAGTGCTGTCGTCGATTGCCGACCGCCTGGATGCCTTGCAGCGCGATGGTGCGGCGCATGCGTCGGCGCTTGCGGCCTTGCTGGAGGATGTTGCTGCGTGGGTGGACCAGGAAGACGACGCCAGTGATGCTAATGCTGATGCCAAGGCTGATGCAGTGCGTGCCCGCATCGACGGCTTGCGCCCGGTGGTGGACCAGGCGATTGATCATCTGCTGCTGAATAGTCTGCTGCTGCGCCTGCAAGAGCTGCTTGACCTGTGGCAAGACTGCCGCGCGCTGCAACAGGCGCTGGTGCAGGGCACCGCCCCGGTTGCGCTGCGTGCAATGCCGTCTACGACAGGTGCGGCATCCATGCAGACCGAGAATACATCGGACAATGCAACTCCGCGTTCTGCAATCGCTGTGTCGCTGCTGCAGCGCCTGGGTTGGTGGCGCGGCAAAGCTGCGCCTGCACGCTCGCCTGTGCAGTTGGACGCAACGCAGCACGATGTTGAGCTGCCTTCTTCAACGTCCGACGCGTCGCCGCAGCAATCGCGTTGGCCCTCGCCACAGGTGTCTGATGTATCTGCACCTGCACGCACACTGCGCCACATTGATTTCGGCATGGCCGCGTTTTCCGCACTGAGCGCCGGTTTCGCGCTGATGGCGTATTGCGTGTTGTGGATCGGCATCGGTTGGGAGGGCGGTGGCAACGGCGCGATGATGGCCGCAGTCACTGCTGCTTTTTTCGCCGCGCAGGACGACCCCGCGCCCAGCATGCTGTCGTTCCTGATCTGGGCAGTGGTGGCCAGCGTCGTCGCCGGCATCTATCTGTTCGGCATCTTCCCGGCCATCCACGATTTCCCGATGCTGGTGTTGGTGCTGGCGGCGGGGTTCCTGCCATTGGGCGCGCTGCTGCATCGGCCCAAGAGCATGCTGATCGCACTGCCGCTGGTGGTGAACCTCACTGCGCTGCTGAGCCTGCAGAACACCTATAGCGCCAACCTGCAGAGCTTCGTCAATGCCGCGATAGCGATGGTGCTGGGGATTGGGTTTACAGTGGTGTTGACGCGTCTGTTCCGCTCGGTGGGTGCCGAATGGAGCGCACGCCGCCTGGTGCGACAGGGCTGGCGCACGCTGGCAGATGCCGCCGATGGACACGGCGCGCAGGATCGCCAGCAATTTGCCGCACGCATGCTGGATCTGCTCGGCTTGCTTGCACCACGGCTGGCGTTGACACCGGAAGGCAGCGACCTGGCGTCGGTAGATATGCTCAACGAAGTCCGCGTGGGCTTGAACATTCTGCAGCTACGCAGCGCGCGGCACGGTTTGCCTTTGTCGAGCCGCGATGCGGTAGACGCGATTCTGCGCGAGGTGGCTGCGCACTACCGGCAGCAGGTTGCGCAGAAGCGGCCATTGCCTGGGCCGGATGCGCTACGTGATCGACTGGATGCGTCACTGACGCGTGTGGGTAACGTGCCGGCGGGCGCGCATCGTGATGAGGCGTTGTTGGGTTTGATTGGGCTGCGTTACAGCGTGTTTGCGCAAAAGGCGCCGTATCCCCATGGGAACGCCGATACACGGCCGCCGTTAGCCCCTCTCCCCTCGGGAGAGGGGTTGGGGTGAGGGTATGGGGCGAGGCCACTACACGACTCAACTACACGAGGCTTCGCGCATACCCTCATCCGACCCTACGGGGCACCTTCTCCCGATGGGAGAAGGGCAAAAGTTCACCGCTTGCGCTGATGCATCGCCGCTTCATCGTCCAGCCAATTGCTGCCCTTGTTGGTCAGGAAGAACATGTAGACCACCAACGACACTGCAATCACCGCAGTTGCATAGATCACGAACTCGGTCACGTGGCCGGTCTTCAACGAGGCCTGATACAGCAACGGCGCGGTTCCGCCAAATGCCGAATTGGCCAACGCATAGCCAAGACCAACGCCCAGCGCGCGCACATGGATGGGGAACAATTCCGCCTTCACCACCGCATTGATCGAGGTGTAGCCGGTCAGGATCACAAAGCCCACGGTGAGGATCGCGAATGCGGTCAGCCAATCGGTCTGCTTGGGCAGTTCCATCACCAGGAACCAGGTGTAGAGCACGCCGCCGATGCCGAAGAACACCAGCAAGGTCTTGCGCCCCACGATGTCGGACAACCATCCACCGATGGGCTGCATCAACATCAGCACGGTCAGCGCCACCAGATTGATGATGGTGCCGGCCATCACGTCGCCACCGGCGAACGCGGTCTGGATCATCTTCGGCCCGGTCACCGAATAGGTGTAGAACGCAATCGTGCCGCCGGCGGTAATCAGGAAGCACAGCAGCAACGGGCGCCACTGATTGACGAACAATTCGCGCATCGAGCCGGACGCCTTGGCCTTGCCGGTACGCGAATCAGCGATGGATTCGGAGCTCAGCGACTCGTCCATCGTGCGGCGCAACCAGAACACCACCAACGCGCCAATGCCGCCCAGACCGAACGCCACGCGCCAGCCCCATTCGGAGACCTGCGGCGCATCGAAGAAATGCAACATGATCAGCAAGGTGGTCTGCGCCAGCACATGGCCGCCTACCAGCGTTACGTAATGGAACGACGACAGGAAGCCGCGCCGGCCGGGAATCGCCGCTTCAGACATGTACGTGGCGCTGGTGCCGTATTCGCCACCGGTGGCAAAGCCCTGCAGCAGGCGCGCCATCAACAAAATGATCGGCGCAGCGATGCCGATCGTCGCCACGGTCGGCGTGATGGCAATGACGAACGAGCACAGCGCCATCATCGACACCGAAATGGTCAACGCCAGGCGGCGGCCGTAACGGTCGGCGAAGCGGCCGAAATACCACGCACCGATCGGCCGCATCAAGAACGTCATCGCAAAGATCGCCCACACGAACATGGTGGCGTTCTTGTCTTCCTTGGAAAAGAACTGCGACTCGAAGTAGGTGGCGAACACCGAATAGACGTAAACGTCGTACCACTCGACCAGGTTACCGGCCGAGCCCTTGAGCGTGTTGGACACCGAGCGGCGAAGGCTACCGGAAGCTGTGCCAGAACCGGCGGCGATCGGAGACGATGGGGGTGCGCTCATGCGGTCAGAACCTCTGCGGTGGGACAGCCCCGGAGTATAGGTGCGCGCTTGTGTGACGCATGTAAGCATTTCGGCGCATATACAGCCGCAAATCAAGCACCACGCCGGTCGCTTCAGCCCGCTTTCGGCGTGGGTGCCGCAAGCGATTTACGGTACATCCCGGAACGATCGAAGCAGCACGCACGGCGTTTGCCGGACGCCAGCATGTCGCACGCAGTGGCGATGCGTTGGCCACGCGTCTGTGCTTTTTTGCCAGACACAACCCAGAAGATCCAGTCGCGCCGCGCCACGGCAGTGATGTCGTCCCAGCTCGCACGCGCGGCCGGATGCGCTGCCAGCGCCGCATGCAGATCGTCCGGCACCAGCGGCTCGGGCTCTTCGGCAACTGGCTCAATCTCCAGCGCCACCGTCTGGCCGGCGGACACGCCGGCAGCCTGCCGCAGCGCTTTGTCGACCTTGAGCCAATGCCCACCCTGCCCGTCTGGCTGCAAGGTTGTCTGCAGCCGATGCCCGGCAAACATGCCGGTGACGCTCACCATGCTGCGGCTCGGCAACTTAGCGCTCGCGGCTGCAGGCAATGACAGCAACAGCCAATCCGCACCGGCAGGCGCTGCCGGCTCCAGCAACGTGGCCTTGCAGCGAATCGCGGCGGGCTTGCTCATGCCGTGAACAATAGCAGCGCACTGCAGCGCGCCCCGCCGTTCGACCTTTCACAACCCCCATGCCGTCACCCTTGCCAGAATGCCGGCCGCTTGAGGCCGCGGTGGCACGGGAACGGGAGTTGGATGCATGACATGGATCATCGTGGCCACGGTCATCAGCACGTTGGTGGTGGGTCTGCTGGCGCTCAACTTCGCCACGCCCGAGAAGAAGTTGCAGCACATTCCGAGTCACTGCTACGACGTCGCCGACCCGCAGTTCAAACGCGAGATGTCGGTGTTGCTGGGCCCGACCATTCTGCCCGGCAACAAGATCGAGGTGCTGCATAACGGGCGCGAGATCTTTCCGGCGATGCTGGCGGCCATCCGCGGCGCGCAGCGCACCATTACGTTCGAAACCTATATTTATTGGTCCGGCGAGATCGGCCGCGAGGTCAGTGAGGCGCTGTCCGAGCGTGCGCGTGCCGGGGTCAAGGTGCGCGTTACCATCGATTGGGGCGGCAGCCTGAAGATGGACCCGGCGCTGGTCGAGGCCATGACCGAGGCTGGCGTGGAAGTGCATCGCTACCGTCCGCTGACCTGGTACAACCTGCACCGCGTCAACAACCGCACCCACCGCAAGCTGCTGGTGATCGATGGCCGCGTTGGCTTCACCGGCGGTGTGGGTGTGGCCGACCAATGGATGGGCAATGCGCAGGACCCGGAGCACTGGCGCGATTCGCATTACCGCATCGAAGGCCCGGTGGTGGCGCAGGTGCAAACCGCCTTCAACGACAACTGGATCAAGACCACCGGCCGCGTGCTCAATGGCACCGACTACTACCCCGAACTGGCACCGGCAGGCGACAGCGACGCGCAGCTGTTTGTGGCCTCGCCCTCGGGCGGCAGCGAAAGCATGCATTTGATGTATTTGATCGCCATTGCCGCCGCGCGTACCTCGATCGACCTGGCAGCGGCGTATTTCGTTCCCGATGCGTTGATCACCCGCTCGCTGCTGGAAGCCCGCAGCCGCGGCGTCAACATTCGCGTGCTGCTACCGGGCAAGCATATCGATGCGATTTCGGTGCGGCTGGCGTCCAAAGCCAGTTGGGAGCCGCTGCTGCAGGCCGGCATCGACATCCACGAATACCTGCCCACCATGCTGCACACCAAGTTGCTGGTCATCGATGGCTTGCTGGTGTCGGTGGGCTCCACCAACTTCGACATCCGCTCGTTCCGGCTCAACGACGAAGCCAGTTTGAATGTTTACGACCGCGCGCTGGCCGCACAGATGACCGCTGCCTTCGAGCACGATCTGCAGCAGGCCGAGCGTTACACGCTGGAGCGTTGGCGCGCACGGCCGCTGCGGCAGAAGCTGGGCGAGATGCTGGTGCGCCCGTTTCGCTCGCAGGTCTAAAGCGCCCGGTATGGGTTAGGCCTGCAGGCGCAACTGGCGCAGGCGCCACCACAGCCCACCCACGTGCACCAACGAATACAGCACCAGTGCCGCAGCAATTCCCAGGGTCAATGGGCTGGCCTGCGAACCGGCCCCCGCTGCGCCCGCATTGAACGCGCCGTCGGCCCAGCGCCAGGCCAGACGCCCCAGCAACACCAGCATCAGGCCGCCGCCGATCCACGGATTGGGTGTGTACCAGCCCTGGCCATCCACCCGTTCGGCATGCGTATAGCGCAGCGACAGCGCGCCCAGCCCGATGCCGACCAGCGTGCCGGCGGCAATGCCCACCCGCACCTGTGGCAACCCGTAGACCGCGAACGCCAGCGCTGCCACCGCGATCAGCAGCACCACGCTGCGCACCGCCGTAGCCACCGGCTTCCACTGCTGCCGGCCGAAGCTGCGCCGGATGCGCCGGTAGTAGAAGTAGCCGATGGCAGCCATTGAGAGATACGGCGTTAGTGGTGCGAGGGCAGCAGCTAGCATGGCGAGTCCTTTGCGGGTGAGGTGAAGCGACAGAGGCAGAATGAAACCAGCCAAGGACGCGAACAAGGTGCCAAGTGTCACTTTCTGCAGGCGGCAGCGTTGCAGGCGGTCGCATGGCACCGACCCTGCGAAATCGCGATGCGCCACCGAGACCGCGGCAGCGGATGCGCTCGCCGCCCGCCCGGTGAACGCCGCGAGCGCACGCCGGCGGTTGCCACACGCGAACAGCAGCTGCGCGGGTAGACTTGCGCGCAGTGCTCCCCACCGCAGTGCCATGTCCGCCATCAAGCAATACGCCCATACGCTGATCGACACGCTGCCCGAGACGGCCGGATGGGGCGACGTGGTTCGCGTGGTGGCCGATGCCAGCTTCCAGGCCGCGGTGCAGGACGGCATTGCCGCGGCAGATCAGGGCGCGTTGACGGCGCCGGCACAGGTGAGCGCACTGTTCGCCAGATGGGGCGTTGATGTTACGGCGTGACTGGACCGTCCCGGCCGCCACGCAGCTTGCACACGCCCAGGATCACTACCACGCGCTCAACCCAACCGCTGCCGCCGCGATGGCGCGGCAGGTGCTGGACGCCACCCGCACCTTGGCCGAACAACCCGGCCGCGGCCGCGATGGACGCGTAGCCGGTACCCGCGAGTGGGTGGTCAAGCAAACTCCGTACGTGCTGGTCTACCGCGTGCGCGACGACGCCCTGCAGGTGCTGCACGTCCATCTGGATGCCAGCGACTGGCTGCCACGCACCGAACCGCTGATCGAACGCATCGAACCGTGGATTGCCGCGCTGACCAGCGCGCTGCTGCACGTGCTGATGGCGCTGATTTTGCTGTCGGCCTCCACTCCCACCATGACTCCGCCGCAAGGCTCGGCCAGCGGTGGACGCATCAAGGTGGATTTCGTCGGCGACACCTCGCAGCCCGATCAGCCGGTGCCCTCGCCCACCCCTGTGCCACCGACGCCGACACCCACGCCGGTGCAGCCGCCACCGGCTGCCTCGCCGGTGCAGTCTACGTTGGTGCAGCAAGCCAAGAACCCGGTGCCGCCGCAAGGCAGCACTGCGCCCGGCAGCCTGGCCGAGCGCCGCCAGCCCCGTCGCCAGCAACGGCCCACCCCGCCGCAACCGCCGGCCCCGCCTGCGGCATCTACCCAGAGCCGCCCGGAAACCTGGACCGGTCGCCCACCGGGCATGCTCGAAGAACCTGCCGACGGCGCCGAAGACGGCATGGCCAACACCCCCACCATCAGCCAGGGCCGCCGCAACGACCGCAATAACGCCCAGCCCAGCATGGATATCGGCGGCTTCCAGGTCTATTACGAGGTGCGCAGCGAAACCCAGCTGCGCGCCTGGAAAGAACAGGGCATGCAGGAAATCGCCATCATCCTGCCCGGCACCCAGCAACGCATGATCTGCCCGCTGGATGTTGCCCTCAAACGCGGCTCCAGCAAATGCCGCCTGCTGCCGCCGGATTCGCCGGAGTTGAAGTCCATCGGCGATGCCCGCGAGGTCATCAACATGATGGAGGTCTACCGCCAGGGCGAACCGGTCTGGCGCGGGCCGGGGCCGTATCGGTGAGTGGTGGGGCCAGGTCGGGCCCGGGTTCCACTTAACCTGCTCCGGGCGTGGCCGCACAGTGGCCCACACTCAAGCCGGATCTGGACGGCAAGATCCATGTGATCCATGTGATCGTCGGCACCGCCGACACGTTCTACCTGGATGGTGCGGCGCATGAATTACAGGCGGTGCTGGATGGCCTGGGCGCCAAGAGCGACTTCCGCTACCTGGAAGGCCGCAGCCACTTCGATCTCTACGTCGAGGGCGATGACAACGACGCGCTGATGAAAAAGATCGCCGCAGACATGTACGCAGTGGCGCGACCGAAACGGTAGGCGCCTGGAATCATCGCGTTGCACGTAGCACTAAGCACGTGCAACGCATCTCGAGATTTACGCACTTCACTGAACACGCCACATGGCCAAGGTTGGCGTTCTCGGTCGGTCATCAGACAGAGCGCGGCAGTTCCCATTCCAGTTGTTGCCGCAACACCAACAGCAACACCTGGAGACTGCCGCTGCGCACCATCGCGGAAGGGGTCTGGCCATCGAGGGCATTCATGGGTTTGCGGAACCAGCCGATCAGCGCCTCGTTGTTGCCGCCGTTCAAGGCCCACGCGTGGCAGACGATTTCGCCCAGCTTTTCGATACCTGCAGTGCCCAGCAATTTGAGGTGCTCGGGAGTGAACGCAAATAGCGACAGCAACAGCTCGGCATCGGCGGCCTTGCCGTGGTCGACCTCCATCTGCTGGCTGTGCGCGGTGCTGTAGATCAAGGCCTGCGCGCGGAAATCTTCGGCGCGCCGCATGCCGGTAAGCACTGCTGCGATGAGGTCGGCGCGTTCCATGGAGTATTCCAGCTGAGTACGTGCGCGCACGCTAACCGGGGCACTGCTGGCGCTCAATCGGGAGACTCCTGACAGCCGCTGAAGGCGTTAGCGGCCATTGTGTTACGCGCCACGGCACAGCACGCCCGGCAGCGGGATGTATGCGGCGGGCCAGAGCGTGACTTGCATGCTTTCGCGCCGCCCGCACGCCTTCGCAGCGTTAACGCAACGGTAGCCAGAATCCGGGCGCGTCACTGGCAGCAGTTGGGGTACCAATGGGCTGCAGCGTTGGAGTCTCACCTCATGAGGAGTTGTCAGATGCCCCGGGAATCCGCTCTCGCCGTGTTTGCCCTGTCCGCCGCGGCGCTGCCGGCGCTGGCGCAGTCCGACCCCCAAGTGGTCGAAGACATGCTCACTCGCTCGGCCACCGTCTGCCCCCGGCCATAGCACCGAACGCACCGCACCCACCGTCAGGGCCGTACCGGTTGGCGCGCTGCGCGTGATGCTGGAACGCGGCCTGGTGATGTGCCCCGACCGCCGCCTGGATGCCGCAGCGCCGGCCGTGTTCTACGGCCGCCTGTGCGTGCTCGCCTGGAACCCGGAAGTGAAAGCCGGATCCACCGTCATCGCCAAACAGATCGACACGATGAGCCGCAAGGACGACCGCCCCACCGAAACCCTGGTGTCGGACGCCAAGGGCACCGCGGCCACGCAGCAGACCGTGCCGATGTTCGAACTACGGCCGCGTGCGTCGGTGTTGTACAAGGTGCGCTGACGCTGTTGCACGCGGCGCCCAGTCAGGCGATGCGGCCGCGCTGCACGCACGCTTCGGCCGCATCGGCCGGACCGTCGCCGCCGAGCCGCTGTTCGTAAATCTCATCGACCACACCGCGCACCGCGCGGGCGGCATTGAAGATGCTCTCGCCCAGGACTGACAGACTGTTGGCGTCCAGCGGCTTGCCGCTGCACACCGCCACCATGTCGCTCTGCGCGGTGATCGTGCGCAACAGCGTGTGGAACTGGTCGATCTGCTCGACGGTGACCCCAAAGGTGAAGTGTTCTCCCTGCGTTTGCAGCGTGGCCTCTGGCGTAGGCGTCTTGCGTGTTTTCGAAGTCGTCATGCCCCCCATCCTCGACGTAAACGGACGGGATATCCGCACCCCAAATTTATCCCTTTTTCAGATATTTGAAAAGGGGATATAGCTTCAGTGCGGCCTATCACCGTCGCCGCCATGCCAATCAAGTCGATCCACAAAGACCATTACGACGTCCTGCTGCAGCAACTGCGCGAACTTCGCCTCTCCGCCGGGCTAACGCAAGTGGCACTGAGCACTGCGCTAGAGCGCCCGCAGTCGTATGTCAGTGATGTTGAGCGCGGCAGTCGCCGGATGGATCTTCTCCAGTTGCGGGACTTCTGCAATGCCTGCGGAACTTCACTGACAAAGTTCGTTACCGAGTTCGAGAAGGAACTGAAGTGATCCACAGGGAGAGTGCGTGTTGCTTTGTCCCTAAATATTCGGCCGGACCGTCGCTGTAAAACTCCGCGGCTCGTCGGTGATCGGGTCATCAAATGCCAGCGTGTGCGCAAACAGCTGCAACGGCCTTTCGGGATCATCCGGCCGCTGGGCTTCGAGGTCGGGATAGAAACGGTCGTGCAGGATCGGTGCGCCTAGCGCGGCCATGTGCACACGCAACTGATGCTTGCGGCCGGTGATCGGCTCCAGCAGATACGTCCAGGTGTCTGCTGCGCGCGCGACTACATCGATTACCGTCTCGCTATTCGGTTCGCCCTCGCCCTCGCGCATGCGGAAGAACGGCTCGCCCGGCTCCAACCGGCTGCGGTGCACATACGGAAACGTCAGTTTTGGGAGGGGCGGTGCCACCGCGAGGTATTGCTTGCGGATGCGCCGCTCGCGGAACAAGGCTTGATAGATTCCGCGCGTGGCCGGGTTCGCCGAGAACAGCACCAGCCCGGCGGTCTCGCGATCGATGCGGTGCAATGGCACCAGCGCCGGATTGTCCAGCCGCCGCACCAGGCGCGTCAGTAGCGTCTCGCGCACATACGCACCGGCTGGTGCCACCGGCAAGAAGTGCGGTTTGCAGGCCACCACCAGATCCGCATCGGCGTGCACCACTGTTTCGACATACGGAATCACCGGCTCGTCGGCAACTTCGCGGAAATAGCGGATTTCCGCACCCACGCGATAGAGCGCGGAAAGCGCCAAGGCATGGTCATTGGCATCGCGCACCAGGCCGCGTGCGAAGCGCTCGCGCCAACGCTCGGCCGCAATCGTCGGGAAGCACGCGCACAGCGCATCGAAGACCGAGACCCACGGGCCAGCAGGCAGCTGGAAGCGGCTGGCCGGCGTGCCGGCGTGCGTGCGGGGTGCAACGGGCATCGCCGAGATCGCAAAAGATCGAGAGTGCCGCATGGTAACGCGCGCTGCCGCGCCACATTGCATGCAGCATCGCGATGGCTTGCAGCACTGCAGCATCGTTTGCTCGCTGCAGGCGCTGGCATCCGCGAAGCGATGTGCGCTCGCGCGATGCGGCCACATCGACGCATGGTGTTCTGGAACTTACGTTCGAACACCGACGCGTGCGATCGCGCAGCATGCCACGCCCTGATCACCAGCCCCGCAGCCTGCAACACACGTGTCATCGCGACCGTTGATGTTGCGTGCTGGCAGCAGGCATTCCCCCACTCCCTTTTTCAAGCAGGAACATCACCATGCGTTCAACACTTCACGCAACCGTCGTGACGGCCGGACTTTGTGTCCTCGTCGCCACCAGCGCGGCCATCGCTGCCGTGCCATCGGTGGCGCAATGCGTCACGCCTCAGCCCTGGGCGCATTCCAACGCCGGCGTGGTAGTCGGCAACGGCACGGCCGCCAGTTGTACCGCCAGCGCGCTCGCCACTGCGGTGGCGCAAGGTGGCTATGTCACCTTCAACTGCGGCACACGTGCGGCCAGCATCGCCGTCAACCAGACCATCAACATCAGTGCCAGCACGCCCACGGTGATCGATGGCCAGGGCAAGATCACCCTGGATGGCCGTCAGGCCGCGCGCATCTTTCAGGTGCAGAACGGCAATGCGCTGTCGGTGCGCAATCTCAAACTGCAGAACGGCAGCTCCGTGCAGCCAGCATCCAACACCCAATACGCACCCAGTACCTGGGGAGGTGGTGCGATCAAGGTCAGCTATCGCGGCAAGCTGGAAGTGATCAACAGCCAGTTCCTGAGCAACCGCAGCAGCATCGGCGGCGGCGCCATCTTCGCCGGCAGCGATACCGACGTGACCATCGTCAAGAGCTCTTTCTCGAAGAACACCTCGTGGCTGGGCGGCGCGCTCTACACGCAGCTCAGTCGTCTGACCATCGTCAATTCCGAATTTGTCGGCAACCAGGCCATCAATGCGCCGGCCGGCTTCCCGGGTGCCGACCAGTTCGGCAACAGCGGCGCAATCGACACCGACGGCGCCTCTCTCGCCGGTTACCTCAACGCTGCCGCCGGTGGGGCCACGCTCTCGATGTGCGGCACGGTGGTGCGCAACAACACCGCGGCCAACAGCGGCGGTGGCGCCACGCTGTGGGCGTATGCGCCCGACACCATCGACGTGCGCTACTCCACCTTCGCCAACAACATCGCTTACGGCGGCCCGGCCGGTGGTGCGCGCATCAGCCTCGGCTTCGGCGATACCACGCACTCCGGCACCACCATCACCACGCCGGGCATCATCAACGTCGAAGAAACCAGCTTCCTTTCCAACCGCGCCGAGAAGAGCAATGCCGGTGCCTTGTACATGGACTGCTACGGCCCATCCTGCAACGTCAGCAACAGCACCTTCTCTGGCAACTACGCAAAGGGTGTGGGCGCGGCGATCCAGCACGTCGGCTGGTCGCCGTCCAATGGCGACCAAGGCAAGACCACGGTGCGCTTCAACAACGTGACCTTCGCCGAGAACACTCCCGGGTCGACGTTGTTCGGTAGCGGCTTCGACATCCGCAACAGCATCTTCTACTCCAAGACCGAGCGCACCTTCTGCAGCGACCAGAGCAACACCGGTAATAACCTGATCGAGTACTCCGCTGCAGGCGGCCTGTTCCATAGCTGCCTCACCACCGGCCTGGTACGCGCCACCGATCCGTTGCTGGGCGCACCGGCCGCCAACGGTGGGCCCACGCTCACCCAATTGCCCGCGGCCAACAGCCCGGTACGCAATCTCGGCAACAACTGCCGCAGCATCGACCAACGTGGTGTTGCACGCGACACCGCTGTGTGCGACGCAGGCGCGGTAGAAATCAAGTAAGCCGAACTGCGCGTCCTCGTCTCATGGCGAGGACGCGTTGTGTGACCGGGCGGGCCAAGTCCGCTTGGTCACGCAATCAAGCGGTAGTCGCGTCGCGGTGCAATGCCGCGTCGACACAGATCGGCCTTGGCTAAAAGGACTCGCGCACAGCGTGGGCTGCTGCCGCCTACGAACACTACATGTGCACTTTATTGGCAAAGATAGCTACGGAGCGTGGGAACCACCGAGTGGTTTCCAGAATGTCTGCGAGGCTTGCGACTTCACTCATCCGTTAGCGCTTACCGCCCGCGGATAAGTGCACAAACTGCACTGACCGATGCAAGCAACCTCAAGCATTGGCATTTGGGTAAGCCATTTGCACGGAAGCACGCCGTCCCAACATTTCGTGGGCCAGACCGCAATAGCATCGTTCGCTTGCTGACAATGCGCGACTCAGCGGTTATGTTCGAACCTGGAACGGGGGTTCTTGCATGGGACGCAGAAAGAAGCGGAGCGGGTTTGAAGCATTGGCCGCATTACCGTGGCCGCTCGGCCTTGTCGCGGGAATCGTTGGGTATCTCGGGGTGCGCTATGGCATCGGCTGGTGGTTCTCCCACCAGGGCGGGATGCTGTCGCAAGGGTTTGCCCAGCAATCGCATGGCATCTTCGCGCCATTGGCGTGGATGCTGCTCGGCGTCTGCTGGCTCGCTGCGCTGTGCTCCTATCTTGGCGCACGCAGCCGGCGACGCTTTCTGGAGACACGCACCACCCTGGAGAGCCTGGCCGCCGGCGGCTGGCGCCAGTTCGAACAGTTGGTGGGCGAGGCCTTTCGCCGAGAAGGCTATAGCGTTGAAGAAACTGGCCTGGGCGGCGCCGACGGCGGCATCGACCTGATCCTGCGCAAGGACGGCCGCCGCACGCTGGTGCAATGCAAGCAGTGGAAGCGCCAGCAGGTTGGCGTCAGCGTTGTGCGCGAGATGTACGGCCTGCTGGCCCATCACCAGGCCCACGCGGTCAAGATCGCCTGCATCGGCACTTACACGAAAGACGCCGAGCGCTTTGCCGAAGGCAAGCCAATCGAATTGATCGGCGGCGAACAGTTGTTGAACATGATCCAAGTAGTACAGCAGCAAGCCACAGCGCAGCCGATGGCGATATCCGCGCGCATTGAGCCCGTCTTTGCTTCACCTGATTCTTCTACTTCTGCAAATCTCGTCAATCCAGGCTGCCCACGCTGCGGCAGCGCGCTTGTGCAGAGGACAAACCGGCGCACCGGCCAGAACTTCCTAGGTTGCAGCCAGTTCCCTGGGTGCAGAGGAACTTCGTAAGTGAATCTGACCTCATTTTTTTGAAATTCCCTTTGAACTAACAATAACCTGAATATTTTTTAGAAAGACCGCAGTAGCTCATGTTGTCTCAAACTCAGTTTTGAAATCAGGGGTATTAAAAGCATGAAGCTTGAATCAATTAAGGTGGAAAAGTTCAAACGCATCGATGCAATCGAGCTGCCTATTACATATCTCAACATCTTGGTGGGGTCCAACGGCAGCGGAAAATCATCAATCTTGCAAGCGCTTCATCTTGCTTCATGCCTGATGCGCCAGGTAGATCGAATTCGTGCCGGATCGACGGCAATGGTCAGTATCAATGATTTAGACTATCTCCCCAGTGATCAGTATTGGAAGTTAGGCCACGGCGCAGATTGGGGAAATAAAGGTAACAGCCCGTCCTCCAAGGTGGAGTTTCGGTTCCTCGACGACGTTGCTGGAGTCGTCCCTCCTAACATTGTGACTGCGAAACTCGTCATGCGCTCTGCTAGGAACGCGGGAATCTCCGTCCAGGGTGAACTACCTGAGTCAGCTCGCCCCTTATTCCGTGGTCAGAATGTCTTTTTTAGCGGATTCATCCCTGGGATTTCAGGCATCCCTAACGTCGAACAAAAAAACTCTAAGCGTGTGGTGCTCAAGGCATGCTCCTTCGGCGATTCAAACGTGTATCTGCGCAATGCGCTGAACCTGCTGTCAGCCGCTGACATCGCCAAGATCGAAGAGTGGTTGGAGCCGCTTCTTGGTCCAATCAAAATAAAAATCGTGTTCGACGAGTCCAAGGATTTCGACATACATGCACATGCAGAGCTAAACGGCCGTTCAACGCCCTTGGAGCTGCTTGGGACAGGCTTTCTGCAACTGATCCAGATCTTTTGCTACATCTTGCTCTTCAAGCCTAAAATTCTGCTCATTGACGAACCGGATATCCATCTTCATCCAACGATCCAAGAGAAGCTGGCAGGTAGTCTGTTGGAAATTGCACGAGCGCAGGAGATCAAGATCGTCATGTCAACGCACTCTCCCTTCATTGTGAGAGGCGCACCGGTTGATGCGAATGTGGTCTGGCTCGCTGACGGAGAGATCAAATCCGACGAGCGTTTCGTTGTCGAACTGGCGCTTGGCTGGGGTGCGTTTGGAAAGCAGGTGATCATCGTCAGCGAAGACGCTAAGAACGAGTTGTTGAAAAAACTCATTCAGCAGTGGCCCGAGATCGAGCGGTCTGTGACTGTCCTTCCAGGTCGGGGCTACAAACATCTGCTGACTAGGTCTGAGGCGGAAGAGTTGAGGACATCCCTCGGTGGCAAGTTCAAAGTCCTGGTTCACCGCGACCGCGATTCCTTGACTGATGTCGAGGCGACCCAGTTGGTGGACAGCTATGGAGTGGAGGGCGTTGGCCTATGGCTCACCGACCAGTCTGACCTTGAGTCTGAGTTCTGCAACCCCAGTTTCCTGTCATCGCTTACGGGAGAGTCGCTGGCCGTGTGCGACGACTGGATCGTTCAGATAGTCACTGCCAATGCGATACCCATCAGTGATCAATTCTCAAAACAACGAGCAGCCCACAACGAAGAGTTGCACGCCGCCGGCGGTAGTCCAACAAATGCCGAAGTATGGGCAGAGCTTCAACATCGTCCATTACGCGGAGCAAAAGGCAAATACGTGATGGGCCAGTTAAAAAACAAGGTTCCTGGCAGGGCCTATTCGGAAGCGAGTGTAGAGTGTCACAAGGGCTTCCCAGAACTGGCACCAAGCCTCAAGAACGCCATTGAGCTGCTACTCGATCAATGATGGCGCGTTACCGCTGCGGAAATGGGGTCAGGTTGACTTATCGAGTGCACTGACCCAATTTTCCCTTCAACCTTCCCTTGCGTGCGAATGACGCAGGCCGGGGACAGACAAAAAGCACCGTGCGGCACCACTGCCTGGAGCTTTCTCCCCTTCGTTTGGGACCATACATACCAGATCAGACCACAAGAAACTGGGTCAGGTTGAATTCTAAATGGACCTGATTCCGTTCTTGCGACTTCGTCGAAAGCGCGTGCGTTTCGGCGCGCGATGAGGCGCGGCGATGTTTCGATGAGAAAATTGGCATCGACCATCCATGGTGAGGTGTCTCATGCATCCCGCAGTGTTACCGTCCTTGTCGCCGATGGCGAGAAGAGAAGAGATCGATCTGGAAAGCGGTCGTGCCGAGATCGAACTCGGCGCGACAGAGCCGCGACATGCCGATGCACGGATAGATACACAGTTGCAAGGCCTACCACAACAACCGGTGCGCAGAGCGTCGACCAGAACGACGGGGCAACGGATTGCAAGCCATGTTTCGACCGTCGCCGGCATCGGCGCCGCTCTCACTGGTATCGCTTCGATTCCTCCACCCATGGTCGCATTCATGGGCTATATCAGCGAGAAAGATCAACTTGCAAAGTACAGCGGAATTGCCGCGTTGGCCGGTGTTGCCACTACCTGCGCGCTCAGTGCCGTCCAGCGCCTGGCACACGCTTATGCGTATGGAAACAACATCAGTTCCAGGGCCCGCGCAATGGGAATGACAGACGGCTGCATCAACCGCGCTGTCGACATTGTCACGATGCCCGAGGAGCACGATCGCGCCGCGCATCCGATGAACGAGCATGAGACCAAGATGCTCGCCGACGATCTGCTGCGGTTGGCGACGTGGGAGCCTTCCAGATTGGAACCGGGCCTGTGGGAGGCGGCCAGCGGCGTTGGCGATGACGCAGACGCGCTGGTCGATCGCCTGCTTGCCTTTAGAAGGTCAGTGACGGCGGCCGCCACAGCGTCGTCTTCCGAATAAGGTACAACCACGGAAACGGGGCGGAAATGGAGTCAGGTTTACTTTCTGAGTGAACTTGACCCTATTTCCTTGAAGCCTCCCCTGCATGCCAATGACGCAGCCGGGGCCAGACAAAAGCCCCCGCGCGCAAGCACCACCGAGGGCTTGCATCTCAGTCGCTTAGAACCCCTTACATACCCAGATCAGACAGCCCCGGATGATCATCCGGGCGACGGCCCAGCGGCCAGTGGAACTTGCGGTCGCCTTCCTTGATTGGCATGTCGTTGATACACGAGAAGCGGCGCTCCATCAGGCCATCGGCTCCGAATTCCCAGTTCTCGTTGCCGTAGGAGCGGAGCCAGTTGTCTGAGTCGTCGCGCCATTCGTAGGCGTAGCGAACGGCAATACGGTTTTCGGTAAATGCCCACAGTTCCTTGATCAGGCGGTACTCAAGCTCCTTGTTCCATTTGCGCGCAAGAAACTGCCGCGCTTCTTCCCGACCGTTGGTGAACTCGGCACGGTTTCGCCATTGGGTGTCGAGCGAATAGGCAAGCGACACTTTGTCGGCATCGCGGGAATTCCAACCGTCTTCGGCAAGTCGTACCTTTTCAATCGCCGATTCGCGGGTGAATGGGGGAAAGCGGTGGGCGAGTGTGAGCGTTGGACATGGCAAAGCCTCCAATCAAAGTGGATACATCGGTGTTTTGAGATTGCGACGGAGCGTCAGGCCGCTAGCCGCAGCTTGCGCTTGCCCAGGCCCTCAGCGTCACCGAACGTCATTTGCATAGATGATCCTCTACATGAGGCGGGTAGTGTCGCGTATCTGTGGTGCGTTGTTCAGAGTTTCCCTAGGTCATCAGCACGCGTCGGTCGCATGCAGAAGTTGTTTGCAGTGACATGCGCTGGATGCACGGCCCAATTGATGAACTTCATCAAAGCATCTTCCACGGCCTCCTCCATGGAACCTCCCGTCCCGCATAGCCAAAAAGTGCTGCCATCTTCTTCGATCAAGCCAAGGCTGCTTTCGACTTCTTTGTAGCCGGGCCAAACTTCTGCTGCGGGACACAATTCGAAGACACGGAATTCTGCAGGGAAGGCATCGCTCAAGGTAACTTCAAACCCTTTGCCGCAGCGGACGACGCGGACCAGAGAGGGGTGCGAGATCTGGATATGGTCTACAAGAGACACGTTGGTACTCGTCGGTCGGAGAATCGCCAGGTGTCTGTTCCATTGCGTCGTCCCTTCAGACGCAGCACTACTAGAGCGGTCAACCCAGCCAGAGGCGTTGTTATCTCGCTCGAAAGTACATCAGGGCTGCGCGCCATGCATCATGGCTGCTCCTTGACCTCCCATACATACCCAACCCGCCATGCTCGCTGCAGCCTCAACTGGAGAACGCACGATGATGAAGTGGATGGGCACCGCGCTGGCCGCGGCACTGTTGGTGAGCGGTTGCGCCAAGGTGGAGGGCGAGAAGTTCGTTGGTCACTGGGTCAACCTGCAGTCGCAGGACGAGACGATGGATATCGAGCGCAATGGCGAGACCTTCATGGTCCGCAGCACCACGCCGAAGTTCTTCAGCCGCCAGCCGAAGACCGAGAGCTACCCGGCGGTGTACAAGGACGGCGCGCTGCAGGTCACCAACGATGGCGAGACGGTGAACTTCGCCATCGACGAGAGCAACGGCCACCTCAATACCGGTGGTGAGCAGTACGAGCGCGTGCCAGCTAAGAGCAACTAACAAAGCGACTGCGCTCACCGCCAGGTGGGCGCGGCCGGTGCCCGGTGCGGCATGTACCACTCGTACACTGCGATTGCTGCGCGTCGTCCACGCCCACCTGACGAGTGCTGGCTACGTTTAGTAACTGCTCTCAATAGGCCCGCGGTTGTCACCAGCGCCCGCGTGCAGACCCTGACGGTCGCACGCGGGCGTTTGCTTTATGCGCACGTGCGCGTGGTCGTCGTTGTGGGTGAATGTGCCGCGGCGAGCTGGACTTTCACGCTGTGGTGCCCGTGGCTGCGCCTTATTGAAGGCGTATAGAGGGGGCGCCCAACCTGCCACTGCCTGTCGCCACTCACCTCACTTCGCTAACCCCTCTGCCATTCCATCGCGCACCGCCTTACAGTGCGCAGGCACGCCGGGTCCGGCGCTGCCAGACCGATCAATCCAGCAACTACGAGGGTGTCATGAGCAAGGGGATGGACCAGAAGAAGAACCAGAAAAAAGAGCCGGCGAAAACGCTGAAAGAAAAGCGCGCGGCCAAGCAGGAAAAGAAGGGCAAGTAAGCCGCCCGGCCTGTTAGCAGGCGGACGCGTTGGAGGGGATGCCAACCTCGCGCTTCGCGGATGACGCTGGAAGGCGCCACTCCGCGAATGCTGCGGAGCGCTCAGCGCGCGGGTTGCCGCTCATCCTCGGGGGCGAGCGCGGCCTTGGCCAGCGCCGACAGCAACAGCTTGGCTTTTTCCGGGCGCACAACCTCGGCGTGGCCCACCTGCTCCACCGTGCTGGCTCCCTCACGGTGGATGGGCGTTGGCTGGAACAGCAGGTTGGCGGTGCCGGGTAGCGCCGCCAGCAGCGTCAGCGGATCGTAGAGATTGAGCTTGGTCACCTGCGGCCAGATGGCGTCGAAGGCAATGGCATTTTGCTGACCCGCTGCCGCTGGATCCTGCGGTTCTGCTGCAACGAACGTGCGGAAGAACCATGCCATATCCAGACCGGGGATCAGGTTGGCCTGGATGCCTTCCCACAGGCCCTTCAATGCATTTTTCTGAACATTGTGCAGGTACTCGCCCACGGGGTGTCCACTGCGCGCGATGCCTTCGTAGAACGCTGGCGGTACGGCGGCCTTGTAGGCGGCCTCCTTGGTCAGGATGCGCAGAGGAATGCCGAGTTGCTGCGCGCCCCGGTAGAGCGCACGGGCGGCGTGGATGTCGGTGGCATTGTTATAGGCGCGCGTATCCGGTTGCACGAAACCGTCGGCATCCTTGGTCGGGTCGATGCCTCCCATGATGGTGATGGACGCGACCTTTTCCCGCACCAGATCGCCCGCCTCGGCAAGCAGGGCGTTGGCATCGGTCATTCCGGCAATGACCACCATGCCGAGCTTGTGGGGCGAGGTCGCCAGGCGCTCGCGCATCGCACGGACGCCATCGGTGTGGACGGCGTCCGGCGCTGCACGCAGTGGGGCTCCCTCGGCGAGGAACTTGGAATGCTCCCGGGCCTGGGCGGACGTCATGGGATAGTCCTGGCCGCGCGCGACGCGGACATCCGGCAGTGCCAGTCGATCGAAGACACCCTTTGCCAGCTGCGCCCGTTGCGATCGCATGTCGGCATCGCCCAAGGTGACGACGACGTCGGTCAGACGCAAAAAGCCTTCGCCCTGCAGCTGCTTGGCGATGGTGTAGGTCACGACATCGTCGGGGTCCTTGTTCGGGTCGGTGAACAGCAGCGTGTCGAGCGGCAACTGCGGCCGGTGCAGACGCAACTCCCGCAGGACGGCCGCCTCTGTCGGCGTCAGCACGGGCGTATCGGCAAGGCCGAGTTCTGCCAGCATGCTGTGCTGGGCAGGCGTCAATGTTGCGGGCAAGCTCTGCGTGCGTCGGTGCCGTGGCGCGTCCGGGCGGGGAGGACGGCCAATGATGGCCTGCAAGGCGCCTGGCGGCGGCGCGGCCGCGTCTGCGGCGGAATGTGCCGGCACGCAGACGGGTGAGGGATCGCGCAGGTCAGCCGTCATGTCTGCGCTGGGCAAGCCAGCGGGGGATCGGATTCCGGTGGGCTGCATGATAAGGACCTCTGGCAGTGAATGGCGGTGCTGGCAGCCCTTCTTGGCAGCACGACAGAACCGGTGCTGACGGTTACGCGTGCGCAACGCTGCACGAAGCGGTCGCGTGTCAGCGCTCACGCATGCGTCAGCGGCGATGGCCCCGGGTGCGATCACGCGGTAGAGCAGATGACCAGGCTCGCAACGTTACCCTCCTCCAGCACAAGGACATGGCGGAGCGGTGAACTCCTGTGTGCGCTGACGAAGAGGCACCCGACCGGCTGGGCCGGACGAGCACACCGTTGCATCAACCTAACCCGACGTCGGTGTTGACGCGCAGCGCACACGCTGCGCCGATGTCGTCGTGATCGCGTGCTTCGCTCGGCACAGGCCGACGCTGCACAATATGGCGGGGACTGCCGTTGCATGACACAGCGCCTGCGCGATGCGCGGCAGGCAACACCGCAGCGATGTCGGCAGGCAGTGGCTGCTACCAGTCCAGGTTGGGGAATGTGGCAGGAAACGGTGAGCCATTGGGATTGGCCGAGTGCGCGTAGATGCCGGTGTTGACCGTGTCTGGGCTGAGGTCTGCCCACAGCTGCACCGATGTTCCTCGATGCGCCAAGCGCGCCTCCAGGTAGCACAACACGCGTACCGCCACCGCGTTCACCATGCGCCGATCTTCGGATGAGCAATGGCCGCGTCCGTCCCAGTCCACGTGCGTATGCCACAGATCGAACCAATTCTGCGGATCTAAACGATCGACGGCAGCGCGCGCCTTGGCTTCTGCTCGCGCCCAGTAGCGCTCCATTCGTTTGCGGCGACGTCGGTCCATCGGTGCGGTTCTACTCTGTGAGTGCGTCCGTGTAAGCAGTTGCTAGATACCGGAGCAAGCGATGCAGCGACATCGCGCAACGTTCAGATCAGACCGGATCGCTGCTCTGATTGCTTGGTCGGCAACATGTGCTGGAAGCCGTCCGGATCATGCCGCCAGCCGCTTGATCCGCGCCGGCAAATCGCCCAGCGCGCGATGCGCCTCTTCCAGTTCGTAGTCGGCCTGCAGGCCCAACCAGAAGCGCTCAGTCGTTCCTAACGCGGCGGCCAAGCGCACGGCGGTGTCGGCGGTGATGCCGCGCTTGCCCAGCACGATTTCGTTGATGCGGCGCGGTGGTACGCCGGTAGCCCGCGCCAGCGCGTTCTGGCTGATACCGAGAGGCTCGAGAAACTCCTCAAACAGAATTTCGCCAGGGTGGATGTTGGGTAGGACGGCCATCGACAGATGCCTTGTGCTCAGGGGTAATCGACGATTTCGACCTCAGCCACATCGCCCTCCATCCATCGGAAGCAGATGCGCCATTGGTCGTTGATCCGGATGCTGTACTGGCCGCGCCGCTCGCCCTTCAATGCTTCTGGCCGGTTGGCAGGCGGAATGCGTAAATCATCCAGGTGCGGCGGCGTTGAGCATGCGCAACTTGCGACGCGCGACCGTCTGGATGTCTGCCGGCAATCGCCGGGAACGCTCACCCAGCCAGTTCTTTTCGGCTTCTTTGTCGATAACGCTCCTGATCATGGGACAAGCCATAACGGGACGCGTTAGATAACGCAACCCGTTATAGATCTTTGATCTGTTTTTGTACTGCGCCGCCGAGCACCGATGTGGGCAGGCGTCGGTCAGAACAATGCGCCCTGCACCGGCACGCCGGCTGGCGGCTCGGGTAGCGGCGCTTTGGTCGATATTGCACTTGCTTGGGGTGTATCACTGCTACCACCCAACCGCCACGCCAAGCCCGAGATACGCGCGGCATGGCGTGCCAGTGCGCTGCGGATGACTGCTTCGTTGCCGGCCAAATGCAGGGCGCGGCGGGCGCGGGTAATGCCGGTGTAGAGCAGTTCGCGGCTGAGGACGCGGGCGTCGCGGGTGGGCAGTTGCAGCCAGACGTCGTCGAATTCGCTGCCTTGCGCCTTGTGCACGGTCATGGCGAAGGCGCTTTCGTGCGCGGGCAGTGCGGCGGGGTGGAAGCCGCGCACCTGGCCGTCGCCGTCGCCTTCGAACCAGGCGACCAAGGCGCCCTGCCCGGCTTGGCCAGCGTGGGGATCGGCTTCGCTGCGTGCTGCACCAGCAGTCGCGCCGCTGCGGCCGTGGGTGTGCGCACGTTCGCCGGGCGCTGCCGAGGCGCCCGGGTCGCTGCGCAAACAGATGCCGACGTCGCCGTTGAACAGGCCGTGGCGGTAGCTGTTTTCGGTGATCAGCAGCAGGCGGCCCTGGAACCAGGGCGAGGCGCCGCCGAGGCGACGGGCGCCGGAGCCTGTTTCGGCCAGCAGTTGTTCGATGCGGGCGTTGAGGCCGCGTGCGCCTTGCGGGCCGGCGCGAACCGCGGTGAGCAGGCGCAGGCGGCTTGCATCGCGCAGCGCGACGGCCGGGTCTTGGGCAGCGGCCAGCGCGCGCCAGTGGGCGAGCAGCGCGTCGCGGCCGAGGGCCAACGGGTCTTCGCCGTCTTCGTGAAAGTGCACGCCGGCCAGTTGGCCGCTGCGCAGCAAGGCCAGGACGGTGTCGGCATCGCCGGCGCGGATGGCGTCGGCCAATGGAGCAAGCGCAAAGTCGTCCGCCTGGCGATAGCCGCGCAGCAGGTGCACGCGGTGACCAGCCAGGCCGCCGGTGTGGGTGGTGGAGATAACCGCGGATGGAGTGCCACCGGGTGCGCTGCCGAACAGCGGCTGCAGCGCCTGGGCGTCGTCGGGCTGCAACGCGTCGCCGGGGCCGGCGGCCTGCAGGATGGCGGCGAGCACGTCGCCGGCTTCCACCGAAGGCAGTTGGTCGGCATCGCCGAGCAGGATCAGCTGGGTGCCATCGGCGACGGCTTCGACCAGTTTGCACATCAGCGGCAGGTCGACCATGGAGGCTTCGTCGACGACGATCAGGTCGAACGGCAGCGGGTTGTCGGCGTTATGGCGGAAGTGCGGAGAGTCCGGAATGACGCCGAGCAAACGGTGCAGGGTGCTGGCGCCGATGGGCAGTGCGTCGGCCAGGGTGGTGTCGATACCGACGGCGATGGCGCGCGCGACGGCGGCGCGCAGGCTTTCGGCCATGCGCTCGGCGGCGCGTCCGGTGGGCGCGGCCAGGGCGATGCGTGGAGCCGGCGTGTTGGATGCATGTGCCTGGGCGATGCGCAGCAACAGCAGGCGGGCGATGGTGGTGGTCTTGCCGGTGCCGGGGCCGCCGGTGACCAGCAGTAATGCGCGGCGCAGCGCGAGGGCTGCGGCCTGGGCTTGGCGGTCTTGGGTGTGGGGTGGGGCTTGGTTCGACCCTTGGCTGGATGGTTCGGGTGGATGTGTGCCCTCTTGCTGGAGGGATGGCTCGGGCAGGCCCGTACCCTCACCCGCCCTGCGCCGGGCACCCTCTCCCGGGGGGAGAGGGGTTCGGTCCACGACGCGAGGGGTGGGGGTCGCGTTGGGGAATAGTTGCGCGAATAGCGGCGCCAGGGTGGCGGCGTCGAAGGCTGGCGGTGTTTGCGCGGCGATGCGCTGCAGGCCCAGGGCCAGGCGGCATTCGTACTCGCGGTAGCGGCGCAGGTAGAGCAGGCCACGTTCGAGGACGAGCGGGCAATCGGCAGCGGCCGGGGCTTCGGGCTGCGGTTGGTCGACCCAGCGCGAAGCGGCCAGGGTGCGTTGCCAGTCGGCGGGGTCCGGGAAGGTGGGCGATGGGCCATCGCGCGCGTCCAGCAACATGGCCGCGCGGGCGGGGTCGAGTCCTGCGTGGCCGCTGGTGACCGCCAAGGAGGCGAGTGCGGCGGCGGCCAGCACCTGTGGATCGGTGTCCGGGGCCAGGCGTTGCAGGCTGTGTGCGAAGGCCAGATCCAACGTGCGCAGGGCGCCGCTCTGGTTGAGGGCGGCGAGGAGGTTTGGGTGGTTCATGGGGTGGGCGTTCCCTTGGCGAACGCGCGCTCACGCCACGTCGTGCTCCGCGCACTTGGCCTGGCTTGCGGTGCGAGCGCTCCGTCGCGTTGGCGCCAGTGGCAGGCAGGCGGTGCCTTGTCGGCGTGATCCCTGAGAGGCTTGGATGGGGTGCTGGTCAGCCATGCGAGTGGCGTGGTGCAGTGGTTCATGGGGTGGGCGTTCCTGGTGCGGACGTACCCTCACCCCAATCCCTCTCCCGGGGGGAGAGGGGCTCGACTCCGTTGGCGGAAAGTTGATCTAGCACTTGGTTGGACAGCGCATCGGAAGGCTTGCCAGCGAACAAGGCGTCCAGTGCTTGCACCAGCGCGGGTTCGAAGCGCCAGGCGTGGATGCCGGGTGCCGGATCGCCCAAGGGCGCTGATGGGGCGCCAGCTGTCGTGGCGCCAGGGTTCCGAGCTGCGTCGGGTCTGTCCAGCGTGGCGTCGCGGGCGGGTTCGGGCGTGCGCTGGTCCGCCATGGACGTGCCAACGGTTTCGACAACGAATTCAGACGCGGCAGCCACCACCGTACTACGCCCCGCATCCACGCCGCGACAGAACAGATAACGCACGCCGCCGAAGTCGCGGGCGTAGTCGTAGGCCGCGCCCAGGCGGAAGCGCAGCCAGCGGTGCAGGGCCACGGTGTAGATCAGCGCCTGCAGCTCGTACTCGCTGTGCGCCATGGCGCGGGCCAGGGCGTCGGCGTCGTAGCTGGGCAGGCGGTTGGATTTGTAGTCGAGCACGTACCAACGGCCGCCGACGGTGTAGGTGAGGTCGATCAGGCCGGTCATCAGCCCCTCCAGCCGCTGGCGCGCGCCGAAGGCCTGGCGGTCGCCGACCAGGCCGAAGCGATGCAGCAAGGCGAGCAACGCATCGACGCGGGTGGGCCGCATGGCGAAGTGGAATTCCATTTCGTTGCGGCGCTGCGGTTCCGGCACATCGGCCAGGCGGATGCCTTCGGGCAATGCCACGGTGAGGGTGTGGCCGATCAGTGCGGTGAGCATGCGCAGGCCGTCGTCGAGTTCGTCCTGGGCGTAGCCGCCACGTTGCAGGGCCTCGAGGATGGGTGCGGCCTGGCCGTCGGGTGCGGCTTGGCCCGGCCGCCAGGCATGCCAGGCGGCGAAGTCGCAACGCTCGAACACGTCGTGCATCACCACCCCGAAGCGGTTGCCGGCGAAGCGCGGATCGAACGGCTCGGCTTCGGTGGCCACGGCCACGGCGACCGCCTCGCTGCCGGACGGTTCGTCGCTGCCGCCGCTGCCGACGACGGTGGCGCTGGCCATCGGGTCGGTGGCCGCACCGGCGTCGGCATTGGCCAGCTGGGTGAAGCTATAGACCCACCACTCGGGGGCGATATGTCGCTGCGGATTGCGCGCGGGCGGCACCTGGACTTCGATGGGTGGTGGCAGCCGCGGCAGGTTGGCGGGCGGCGTGGACGTGTCGATCACCACAGCGCCCTCGCCCGCGGCGCCCTGCAGTGCATCGAGCGCACTCAGCATGCCGGCCAGTGCGGTGCGTTCGTGCTGATGGAACGGGCCGCTGGCGATCCACAACGCGTGCTCGGCGCGGGTGAGGCCAACGTAGAGCAGGCGTGCGTCTTCGGCACGTTGTTCCTGCTTCCAGGCGGCTTCGGCGGCGCTCCAGCTCGGGTCGTCCCGTTCTGTCTTCCAATGCAGCTGACGGCCGATCTCCGGCGCATGCACCACGCAATGGCGGCCGGCACCCTTGTCGCCGCGGCCAATGCCGATATACGGCAGAAATACCAGCGGATATTCCAGGCCCTTGCTCTTGTGCAGGGTGACGATCTGCACGCGACGCGCGTCCGATTCAAGTCGTAGTTGCTGGGCTTCGTCTTCTTTGTCGGCATTGGCAATACGCCGCGACAGCCAGTCGACCAAACCATGCGGGCCGAGCGCGCGGGCGTCGGCTTCCTGCAGCTGTTCGGCCAGTTGCAAATAGTTGGTGAGGCGGCGTTCGCCATCGATCAAGGCAAGCAGACGTTGCCCGTGCGTGGCGCCCAGATCGCCGATCAAGGCGAGCGGGCCGCCGCGCTGCCAGCGTTCGCGCCAGTCCAACGCCTTTTGCTGCCAGCGGCGGTGATGCTCGCCGTCGCGTTCAAGTGCGGCGATGGCGATGGCGTCTTCGCCGATCAACACCGTGGCCAAGGCGGCGCGCAGGCGGCTGTCGTCGCCCGGGTCGAGCAAGGCTTGCAGCAAGGCGAGCAATTCCAGCGCTTCGTCGGTGGCGAACAGGCTTTGCTTGCCGGCTGCGACGGCCGGAATGCCCACCGCGCCGAGTGCCTGCTGGATGCGCGTGGCCTCGCTGTGGCTGCGCACCAGCACGGCGATATCGCCGGCCTGCACCGGGCGCGCGTTGATGGTGGCAGTGCCGTCGCGGCCACCGGCCAGCCAACCGCGGATCGCCGCAACGCAGGCGGCGGTGGCCAGCTCGCGCGCGCGGCCGGCGCTCCAGGGTTTGGGCTTGCCTGCTTGCTTGGTCTTTGCCGCTGCCGCGGCAGGTGGCGGCGGCGGTTCCGGTGCGCGCCACAGCGTCAACGCCGGAGCAGTGACGCCATCGCGTTGCAGGTCTTCATCAACGCGTTTGGTGCCGGCCTGCACTGGGTGAAAGGCGATGCCGTCGGTGAGGAAGGCATCGCTGTAGCCGGCCTGCGCATACAGCGCGTCAATGGCGGCCAGCACGCCAGGGCGCGAGCGGAAGTTGTGGCTCAACGGTGGCGCCAGTTCGGCGGTGACTGCGGCGGCCAGATAGGTGCGCACATCGCCGCCACGGAAGCCGTAGATGGCCTGCTTGGGGTCGCCGATCAGAAACAGCGCCGGCTCCAGTCCTGCGGCGTGTGCCAGCGGACCTTCGCCAAACACGTTGGAAAAAATCGACCACTGGCGGTCGTCGGTATCCTGGAATTCGTCCACCAGCGCGATGGCGTATTGCATGCGCAGGCGTGCAACCAACGCGTCAGCCTGCGCGCCTTGCAATGCGTGCGCGACACCATCGACCAGGTCGTCGTAGGTCTGCACGCGGCGTTGCCGTTTGAGCAGCGCGAGCCGTGCGATGGCGTCGTCGCGTAGCGCGTGCAGCAATGCGATACGGCGGTTTTGCTGCCATTGTTGTACGTGTATGTCAGCTTGTCGCCACGCTTGTAACGCATCGAACAAGGGTGAGCACGGTACGCGATCGTGCGCCCCATCCCTGCAAAATTCGCGCATGCGTGTAGGCAGCAATTTGTCTAGATGTGCCTTCTCGTCCAGTATCCAGTGAGCATCGGCACTACCGTTCCACAACTCTTCAAAAGCCTTGTCAAAACTTGCACGGCGCGCACGGCGACCATCGAAAACCTTGTTGTCGAATGCGGAGGCGATGGCGTCGTAAGCCGTGTCGCCGTGCGCGCGCAGGGTAGCGACCAAGGCTTGCGCGGTAGCTTGGCGGATTGGTGTTGGGTCGGGTGCTGGCGTTGAAGGCCTTGGTAGCAACTGCGGATGCCGCACCAGCGCGCGCAGATCGCTGGCCAATGCCTCGGGGCCGCCCGACCACAGCGCGATGAGGTCTTCGGCCATTGCAGCATCGGCGGCGCGTTGCCGCCACAGATCGGCCGCCACTTCGCCGAGCAATTCGCGGTCGTTGGCCAGCAGTTCCGGCGCGGCAAAGGCCTGGCCGCTTTCCAACGCGTGTTCGCGCAGCACGCGCGCGCAGAAACCATGGATGGTGAACACCGCGGCCAGGTCGATTTCTTCCACCGCCTGCTGCAGGCGGCGGCGCAAGGCGGCGGGCGTTTCGTTGCCGCCGGCCAGATGCGTGGCGAGGATGGCGCGCGTAAGCAGTGCGTCGGGCGCTTCGTGTAGGAGCGGCCTTGGCCGCGACGGGTCGTCGGCGAGTTCAGCCGCGGCCGGGGCCGCTCCTACAGAAGCTGATGGGGCGTCGGGCGGCTGGGTTGCGGACCACTCGGTCGCGGCCAAGGCCGCTCCTACAGGTGCATCCGGCACCAGGCTTGCGGCGAGCACCAGGCGTTCGCGGATACGGCGGCGCAGTTCCTGCGTGGCCGCTTCGGTAAACGTCACTGCGAGAATCTGGCCGATGCGCAAGCCGCGTTCGACCACCAGCCGGGTGAACAACGTGGCTAGCGTAAAGGTCTTGCCGGTGCCGGCGCTGGCTTCGATCAGGCGCACGCCGTGCAGCGGCAACTGCAGGTAGGGGTCGGTGACGGGGCTGATGCTCATTCGGCCTCTTCCTGCGCGCCGTGCCAATGCCGCCAGCTGTCGATCAAGCGCTCGGCATCCAGCCGTGCGCCGGTGGTGCCCTGTTCGAGCAGTGCGTAGACGCGATGGCTGGTGGTGGCGAAATCGGCGAAGCGTTGCGCATCGGCAAACGGGTCGCGGCCGCGGTTGACCAGGCGCAGTTCCGGGCTGTGCGATTCGCTCCAGCCGAAGCTGGAATGCCACTGCCCGGCCGCGTCCTTGATGGCCTTGTCCAAGTCGTCGCCGCGCGCAGCCTGGTGGTATTTCCAACTGCTGTAGGGCGCGAACGCCAGCGGCGCCTGCAAGCCATGGCGATACAGCTGCAGCAGCTCGGCCAACGCGGTCTGCGCCTGCGGCTGCGACAGCGGCTGCGCATCGATGGGATGCGGGCCCAGGCCATCGTCGTGTTCAAAGAAACGCACGTACGGCGCGTGCTCGCCGGCGGCGCGCAACAGCAGCCATTCCAAACCATGACGAATGGCGCTGCGGCCGCTGAGCGCGCCGACCTGCACGCGCCCCACGCCGCTGGCATACCAGCCCGGCACACGGCCGTGCAGCTCGATATCGCCGATCTGCACCTGCAGCCGGCGTGACTCGGCCGGCGACTCGCCGCGCCACTGCCGGAATGCGTCGGCATACGGGCGCAATTGCGCCACGCGTTCGTCGAGCTGGCGCCGCCCCAACGGGCCGGATGGCAGCAGCGCGCGCGCGCGCAGACGCTCGTACAGGCGCTCGGTGTCGCCGGCCAATGCGGCCTCGAAGACCTGCTGCTGCAAACCGTATTGATCCAGCCCGCGGGTGGGTGCAAGCAACGGTTCCAGATCGCTGTCTTCGCCGGCCGGGTCGGGCAAGCGCATGCCCAGGCGATGGCGCAGGAACTGCCCGGCCGGATCAGCAAATAGCCGGCGCAGTTCTCCGATGGACACGCTGGCCGGCACCGCAACGTCGTCGGCCGGCAATGCACCGGCCACCCAAGGCGCAAGCGGCTGCCGCTGACCAACCAAGCTGTCCACCGCCGGGCGCCATTGCCGGCGATAACTGAAACGGCGCGGGTCGGCGCCGTCGCCGCTCTTATCGCCCAGCGCACCGAACGCAGCAGCGGCGAACGGCTGCAACGGATGCCGCACCACCAGCGTGTCGAGCGCGTTATTGGCAACGTGATACTGCGCGGCGCTTGCCAGCAATTCGCTGACCAGCACCGACGGCTCGCGCACGCTGCCATCGCGCGCATCGGCGCCGAGATAGCTGAGATAGAACACTTCCTGTGCAGAAGCGAACAACTGCAGAAACAGAAAGCGGTCGTCCTCACGCGTGGAACGGTCGCCATGCCGGCGACGGTCGGTGCCCAGCTCTGCGGTCAGGCGATTGAGCCCGGCGGCAGGGTCGCGGCGCGGGAAGTCGCCATCGTTCATGCCAAGCAGGCAGATCACGCGGAACGGCAGCAAGCGCATCGGCACCATGCGGCCGAAACTGATGCCGCCGGTGAGCAGCGGCGCGCGCGTGTCCGACTCGCCCAGCACCGCAGCGAAATGCGCACGCACTACCTCGGCCGGCACCTTGCCGGCGTACTCGGCGCGCACTGCATCGCGGGCGAATTGGTCGATCAAGGTGCGCAAGCGATCCAGCGCGCGCTGTGCGCGCGGCGCGGTGGGCGTGGTCGGAATCAATGCTTCCAGCAGGCCCAGCAAACGCTCGCGCCACTCCACCGCCGTCATCGCTTCGGCCAGCAGCGCTTGATGGCGTTCGAGCACGCGCAGCAGCCGCAACAAGGTATCGAGCGCGGCCAGCGCGCTGCCTTCCAGCTGCGGCCACGGCGCCACGCCATCGATATCGACGTCGGCGCCGCTGGCATGGCCAAGCAACAGGCGGTCCAGCGCGAAGCGCCAGGTGTAGGCATCGTCGCCCGGTGCCTGGTGCTGGCGCCGATGTGCGGCATCCAGGCCCCAGCGCGCACCGGCGGCGTGCAGCCAGCTGCGCAGGCGTTCCAGCCCGGCTTCATCCAGCCCGGCGGCTTCGGCGATCGGCGCGCTGGCCAGCAGGTCGAGAATTTCATGCAGGCCAAAACGCGCAATCGGCAAACCGAGCAAGGTCAAAAACACTTCGGCCAGTGGCTCGCTCGCCAATGGGCTGGCATCGGCCAATGCATAGGGCAGCGCGTCGTCGTTGCCATGGCTGCCGAACACCGCGTCCAGATATGGCACGTACGGGTCGATGTTGGGCGATAGCACCGCAATCTCGCGCGGCTGCAGTGGCGGATCGAAGCGCGTGTCGTCGAGCAGCGCGCGCAGCTGGTCGTGCAACACCTGCAACTCGCGCAGCCGGGTGTGGCAGGCGTGCACCTGCAGGCTGGGGTCGTGCAGATTCACCGCAGGCAACAACGCAGGCACCAGCGGTGCGCGACGATGGAACAGATCGCTCTGCATGCGTCGCAATAAGCTGTCGCCCAACCCGCCATCTGCCAGCGTGCGACGGCCGGAGTCGATCGGGTCGGCATACGCCGCAATTTCGGCTAGCGGGTGCACCACTTCGTAATCGCCCACTAACGCCATGAAATCGCGCCCGGCCGCGCCCCAGGCCTGCAGCAAGGGGTTTTCCTGTACTTGCTCGGCGAACAGCTGCACGGCGCCGTCTTCGCGCCGGCGTTGCCACAAGGTCTGCAGATCGCCCCAGTAACCTTGCGTGGGCGTGGGCAGATAGAAATGCAGCGTGCCCACACGCGCCTGCGTGGCCAGCACGCGCAAGACATCCGGCGAAATATTCAAGATGGCAAAGGCGAACAAGCGCTGCGGCAGACCTTGCGGCACCGGACCATCGGCACGCGCGTAGCGATCCAGATACTGGCCGATGCGGCGCGCGCGGTATTGCCGGCCGCTGGCGATACCGCGCCACAGCCGGGCTTGCGGGTCATCCGGATCAGCGCCGCCTTCCCAGCGCAGCAGCCAGTCGCGTCGCCATGCCTGGTATTTTTCGAACACGCTGCCCAACTCGCCGGCCAGCGCCCACGGCTTGAGCGCATCGCCATCGGCCAGGTATCCGGCCAGCGGCGCCAGGGCCGCATCGCTGCCCAGGTCGGTCTGCAGCGCGGCGTACAAGCGCCACTGCGTGGTGGCCATGTCCAGGTCGTCGTCGGCCGCGCCGAGGTTGCGCTCCAGCGCACGCGCGACAAATTCGCCGGGTGTGAGAAATTCCAGATTGGCCGCAACACCGTGCTCGGCCGCCAGCGTGGACTGCAGCCAGCGCCGCATCGCCACCTGCGGAATCAGCACCACCTCCGGCTGCAGCAACGGTTGCCCAGGCACCGGCCGGCGCAACTCCTGCGCGAGCAAGGCAGCCAAGGTATCCAGCGCGTTGGATGGATAGAGACGGAAATCGGGCGCTGGCGTCATCAACACATGATGCCGCAGGGCAGTCGTAACCGGCGAGAACAGCGTGTGGCACGGCATGCTGTGTTGCGCAGAAACGTACTGCGACGCACGGTGTTCAAGGCTTCGCAATGCGACAATACTGCACGCGCCAGTCTGGTTATATTCAGCGGTGCACGGGCTACTCTATCGCGTTGGAATTTTGTTAAAGGCACCGATGACGGCTTCCGCTTCCCCTGTCGTGCAGTTGTCCGGTGTCCGCATCGATCGCGGCGGGCGCACGATCCTGCGCGATGTCTCGCTGGATGTGCCACACGGCAGCATTACGGCCGTGCTCGGTCCATCCGGGAGTGGCAAGTCCACGATGCTTGCGGCGCTGACCGGCGAACTGCGCCAGGTGGCCGGCACGGTCACCCTGTTCGGCAATGCAATTCCCAGCGGCAGCCGCGCGCTGCTGGAGATGCGCCGCAACGTCGGTGTGCTGCTGCAAGGCAATGGCCTGCTCACCGACCTCAGCGTGGCCGACAACGTCGCGCTGCCGTTGCGCACCCACACGCGGTTGCCGGCACCTGTGCTGCAGCGCCTGGTCCAGATGAAGCTGCATGCAGTGGGCCTGCTGGCCGCAGCCGATGCGTGGCCGCGCGAGTTGTCCGGCGGCATGGCGCGGCGTGTTGCACTGGCGCGTGCGCTGGCACTGGACCCGCCGCTGATGATCTACGACGAGCCGCTGACCGGGCTGGACCCGATCGCCTCGGGCGTGATCATGAGCCTGATCCAGCGCCTCAACGACAGCCTGGGCCTGACCAGCATCATCGTCAGCCACCATGTGCACGAGACGCTGCCGATCTGCGACCAGGCGGTGGTGATTGCCAATGGCGGCATCGTGTTCGCCGGCACGCCCACGCAGCTGCAAGACAGCACTGACCCGCTGGTGCAGCAATTCCTGCATGGCCAGCCGGATGGCCCAATCGCCTTCGATGCCGCCCCGCGCCGCGACCGGAGTGCTGCCTGATGGCCTTCGCCGATTTCGTTCGCGCCTTTGGCCGAGCCGGACTGTTCTCGCTCACGGTGCTGCGCGGCTCGCTGCCCACGCGCGATTTCATTGCCGAGCTGGTGCGCGAGATCTACAAGGTCGGTGCGCGCTCGTTGCCGATCATCGCCGTGGGCGGCGCCTTCGTCGGCCTGGTGCTCACCTTGCAGGGTTACCGCACGCTCACCACCTACGGCGCGTCGGATGCGTTGTCCACGCTGTTGGGCTTGTCGTTGTACCGCGAACTGGCGCCGGTGCTGACTGCGTTGTTGTTCATCGGCCGTGCCGGCAGTTCGATCGCTGCCGAGCTCGGCTTGATGCGTGCCACCGATCAGATCAAGGCGCTGGAGTTGATGGCCATCGACCCGGTCGCCAAGGCGGTGGCGCCGCGCTTCTGGGCGGCGGTGCTGACGGTGCCACTGCTGACCGGTGTGTTCTGCTCGCTGGCGATCACCGGTGGCTACTTCGAAGCCGTGCACGTGCTAGGCATCGACAATGGCACGTTCTGGTCCGGGCTGAGCAACAGCGTGGACTTCTGGGACGACTTCGGCGTGGCGATGCTCAAGTCGGCGATCTTCGGCGGCACCGCCGCACTGGTCGCCGCCTATGTGGGCTTCCATGCCGAACCGACCATCGAAGGCACCTCGATCGCCACCACCCGCGCGGTGGTGAATGCCTCGTTGCTGGTGCTGATGTTCAACTTCGTCCTTTCTGCAATGTTGTTTAGGTGAGTGGAATAATTATGGCCATGCGTGGACCACGACTCGAATTCGCCGTCGGCGCCTTTTTGCTGCTGACCCTGGCCTCGCTGCTGGTGCTGGCGGTGGCGTCGACCAACCAGCGTTGGGGCTTTGGCTCCAGCCAGTACACGCTGACCGCCCGCTTCAGCCAGATCGGCCAGCTGCGCGCGCAGGCGCCGGTGAAGATCGGCGGCGTAACCATCGGCAAGGTCTCCGACATCAGCCTGGACCCGACCAAATTCGATTCGATCGTGACCCTGTCGCTGGACACCAAATACAAGGATCTGCCCGCCGATACCTCGGCCGGCATCTTCACCAGCGGCTTGCTCGGTGAGAGTTATATCGGGCTGCAGCCGGGCGGCGACCCGGACACCCTCAAACCGGGCGACGAAATCGGCTTTACCCAGCCGGCAGTGGATCTGCTGCAGCTGGTCGGCAAATACATGTTCAGTGGTGGCGGGAGCGGCAGCAGTGCCAATGCCCCGGCCGCCGCCAATGGCCAGGCGCCCGCGCCTGCCCAGACCGCTCCTCCCTCTACGGAACCACACCAATGAAAACCACCTTGCTTTCCGCTGTCCTGGCCTCGACCCTGCTGGTGTGCGCACCGGCCACCGTGCTGGCCCAGCCGGCGGCTGCCAGCGCGCCGACGCAGGGCGCGGCGACCAAGACCGTCATCGACAGCAGCACCCGCATCCTGAGCACGCTGGACCAACGCCGCGCCGAGTTCCGCAGCAACCCGGCGGCGCTGCGTCAGTTCATCAATGGCGAATTGAACAAGGCCTTCGACCGCGACTATTCGGCCCGTCTGGTGCTGGGCGTGAACGGCCGCGGCGCCTCCGATGCGGACGTCAAGCTGTTTGCCGATGCGCTGGCCGACAACCTGATGCAGCGTTACGGCACCGCGTTGCTCAACTTCGAAGGCAAGCCGACCTTCCGCGCCAAGTCCGAGAGTGCGCTGCCGGGCAACCGCGGCGTCAAGGTCTCCACCGACCTGCTGCGCGCCGGCAACGACCCGACCCCGGTCGATTACATGATGCGTAACGTCGGTGGCCAGTGGAAGATCTTCGACGTGATGATCGAAGGCATCTCCTACGTGCAGACCTTCAAGACCCAGTTCGACGGCCCGCTGCGCGAGAAGGGCATCGCCAAGGTCGCCGCCGAGCTGCGTAGCGGCAACCTGCAGGTCGGTGCGGCACCGGCCAATGGCAAGTAATACCGTGCAACGTACGGGCGACACGCTGGTCATCACCGGCGTGCTCGACCGTGCGGCAGTCACTGCGGCCTGGCCGCAGGCGATTGCGCAACTGGATGGCGCGCGCGCGCTGGACCTGGCGGGTGTACAACGTCTGGACAGTGCCGGCGTTGCAATGCTGGCCGAACTAGCTGCCCGGTTACGCCAAACCGGCAGCGGCGCGGTAGTGGGCGAGGCGTCCGGTCTGGACGAATTGCGCGCTGCCTACCGGTTGTCCCCCACTCTCGATTTTCAGGCCTGAGCGCCACCCCATGACCCAGTTCCGTTCTCTTCCAGTGTTGGCCTGCCTGCTGCTTGGTGCGTGCGCCAGCCAGGCACCCAAATCCGCACCGCCGTCGGACGGCACTGCCATCGCGCCTGCTGCCGATGCACCCGTACGCGACGACGCTGGGGTAACCGCGCAACCGGCCACCGCCGGTATGGCCGCCCCGGACGCAATGCCGGCCAGCGCGGCTGCTCCTGCCGATCCGCAGGCCACTGCGGGCACCGACACCGCCGCTGCAGGCGCGCCGACCGATGCCGAAAGCGATTTCGACGCGTTGTATGGCTCGACGACCCCGCAAGCAGGTGCCAATGGCGCACCGGCGCAACCAGGCGCGGCGCCGGCCTACGACCCGTGGGAGCGCTACAACCGCGGCATGCACCGCTTCAACATGGCGGTGGACCGTGGCGTGGCGCGTCCGTTGGCGACGGCCTATACCAAGGTGGTGCCGAGCCCGGCCCGTCTTGGTGTGACCAACTTCTTCGACAACCTCGGCACGCCGCTGACCATGGTCAACCAGCTGCTGCAGGGCCACCCGGTCTATGCAGCGCAGTCGCTGGGCCGCTTCGTGATGAACACCACGCTGGGTGTGGCCGGTCTATTCGACCCCGCTTCGGCGGCCGGCATCCCGCGGCGTAGCGAAGACTTCGGCCAGACGCTGGGCGCGTGGGGCTGGCGCAACTCGCGCTACTTCGAGCTGCCGCTGTTCGGGCCGCGCACCGTGCGCGACACCTTCGGGCTGGCTGGCGATATTCCGCTGTCGTGGATTCGCCATGTGGACGACAGCGGTGCGCGCTTCGCACTGCAGGGCTTGCAGCTGGTGGACACGCGCGCGCAGCTGATGTCGCTGGATTCGCTGCGCGACCAGGCACCGGACGAATACGCGCTGACCCGCGATGCGTGGATGCAGCGCCGCAATTACCAGATCACCCGCGATCTGCGCAGCCACAACGAAAAGAACAACGAGCTGCCGGACTACCTGCGCGAGGACAAGGACAACACCGTGCCGGGTAATGCGATGCCGATCCCGAACTGGGTGCGTTGACCGGTTGGGTTTTTGGTGAGTGATGCACGTAAAAAGCCCGGGAGTGATCCCGGGCTTTCTTGTTGATCTTGGTCTTGTGTGATCGACGCGCTGACGATGTGCGCAATGCAAGTTGATGCAACGGAAACCTTTCACGAACGTCGTGGAACAACACGTATCCAAAGCTGGAACGATATTGCAGGTCCTGACCGTCACCCTCTCCTACGCATACTGCAGTGCCGGGCATCGATCAACGACAGTGCCGCTGATCGTTCGATGAGTTACCTCGACAAGCAGCCGGGAGACATCGACCAAGAACTCAAGCGTTTCAGCCCGCCTATCCGGTCTTTTTGAATTGGAATGACACCCAAGAAGCCAATAGGCAAAACGACGCGCCAGCGAAAAATACGACAGCAGCCGCTGGCCGGTCTGGCATCCATTCGACACGGTAGTAGCAGTTGACAGGATCGCTATTGGGTACGGTGCCGGTCGGACAGGGACCGACCAACCGGCTGTAATACCACAGCGCCAGAGCGGTGACGCAGGCAACAATGCTGCTCAGGGCAAGCATCAGAACACTGGCACGAAGAAGCACCTTGCGCAGCATGGCAACTCGACCTGTGCCGCTATGCCGCCAACGCCGCATCGATCACGGCACGCAAGCGTGCATCGTCGGCGGGGATGTCCGGGGCGAAGCGGTCGATGATCTTGCCGTCGCGGCCGATCAGGAATTTTTCGAAGTTCCACAATACGCCGGGCGCGGGGTTGGGTGCGATGCCGTAGCCGGCCAGTTTCTCGCGCATCGGGCCGTCGCCGGTGGTGTGCGGATGCGTGCTGGTCAGTGTCTGATACAGCGGGTGCGCCTGGTCGCCGGTGACCACGATCTTGGCAAACATCGGAAAGGTGACGTCGTAAGTGAGCTGGCAGAACTGCGCGATCTCCGCTTCGCTACCCGGCTCCTGGCCGTTGAAGTCGTTGGCCGGAAATGCCAGCACTTCCAGGCCCTGTGCGCGCTTGTCGCGATACAGCGCTTCCAGCCCTTCGTACTGCGGGGTCAGGCCGCACTTGGAGGCGACGTTGACTACCAGCAAAACCTTGCCGCGGTAGTCGGCCAAGGTGGCCGGCTCGCCTTCGATGCGGGTCACGGGAATGTCGTACAGCGTCTGGCTCATGCGTGCATCCTGTTATCCGTAGAGAACGCCGAGCATAAGCCCGCGCAGACGAGTGCGATACCGATATCGGCGTCCAGCGCGGTCGCCGTGATGGCGACGATGTGTGTGCACGTATTGGCCTGTTACCCCGCAGCTTCACGAACGCGTGGATGCGTCGCCGCGCACCGAAGAAGTACTCGACGGCCTGCTCGACCTTTCGCGTCTGGGTGCCGGCGGGTTGCGTCACACGGCCGAAGACATCGACGCAGTGCGACAGGGCGGCGAATCGACATCGCCATGATCTGCGATGCCGATGTCGCTCCGCACCAGTTGACGCTGGTGCTGGCTTAGCGAGTGTTCGAAACGCCGGATCAGATCGGCAGCCTCACGCGGACATCAGTCGATGCACAACGCTACCTGGCCCTTGCCGCCGACCACCTCCTGGCGGCAACCGAAGCGATCGCTGTCGCGCTGGCAGGTGCCGGTGGTCGCGGCGCCGGTGGGCACGATGCTGGTGGCCAGGCAGTCGCCACTGCAGTCCGCATTGTCGCTGCAGGTCTTGCCGGCATCGGCATACGGCACGATGCAGCGCGGAATCTGCATGCGGCCAACCGGGCGCATTTGGCCACCTTTTGCGGTGCATGCAGCAGCGTCGGCGCTTGTTTGCGCGGCGTTCGCCGCGGCGGCCGGCCTGGTTGCCGGAGTATTGCTGCATGCGGTCAGCAGCAGCGCGCAGAGCACTGCGTGGATCCATCGGCTCGCCATGTGGAGAATCTCGTTTTGACCAGGTGGGGGCAAGCATCGCGATGGCGATGTCTGCGTGATGTGCTGGCTATCAGCGCAAGAGAACATGCCGGAGCCCTGCATTCGTCAGGAGCGCACCCGGGCGCGACCAGCTTTTACCGATAACGCTTCATCGCGCCCAGGTGCGCTCCTTGTATCTGGACACCACCCCCGAACAGCGGTATGTCTTCCGACTGATCATCGGAGCAGATGCAAGAAGCCCATGCGCTCCTGAAGCTTCGAGCTTGTATCGTAGATCGGCTCTGCATCTGTACTTGCTGGCCCTGGGTGTCCGCACGGTATCCAG
>NZ_JSBW02000028.1 GCF_000772705.2 Xanthomonas vasicola | reverse complement strand
CCGCGTCATCACGCTGGAAGATACGCTGGAATTGCGCGTGGAAGCCGACGAGGTGGTGCGCCTGCGCACCGTGCGTAACCGCGACCAGATCACCCGCAGCATGACACACCTGTTGCGCGATACGCTGCGTATGACACCAGACCGCCTCATCGTCGGTGAGGTGCGTGGCCCGGAGGTCATGGACATGCTCGATGCCTGGAACACCGGCCATCCAGGCGGGCTATGCACCATCCACGCCAACAGCGCCAACGAAGCATTGGAGCGCATCGAGGACTTGCTAGTGCAAGGCGGGTTCCTGCCGGTTCCCCGCAAGATCGCCCGCACAGTGCAGCTCATCGTGAGTATCGGGTTCGAGACAGTAGACGCCGATGGCGGCCACAAGGCGGTGCGCCGCGTGCGTGAAGTGCTGCGCGTGAAGGGCGTCCAGCAGACGCCGGAAGGCAACGTCTACGCACTGGTGCCGGCTGCGTGACCTGAACGGAGCGGCTTCGGTGCTGTTTTCCTACGCGTTGTGTAGGAAATCACTGACTGCGATGCCCGTCAAAGAACGGACGATGGAGTTGGGTAGCTGACATTGCAGGTGTATGCGTTGTCAGCTACATTTCGTGGCATGGTGTGCAATGGTTTTGCAAACCATGTGAAGGAACGATATCAATTCCCCCAACCCATTCCAGGGATATGACGATGAAGCTGCGTAACACTCGCACCCTCCAGTTGCTGACGCTGGCGGTCTTCCTATTGCCGGCAGCCGCCTATGCAGGCGGTACCGGCATGCCGTGGGAAGGCTGGCTAGACAAGATCCTGAATAGTATTAGCGGCCCTGTCGCAAAGGCCCTCGGCGTGATTGCCATTATCAGTTGTGGCGTGGGCATCGCCTTTTCCGAGGGCGGCTCGGGCATGCGCAAACTGATGTATGTCCTTGTCGGTCTGTCGATCGCCTTCACGGCTTCCACGTTCTTCCTGAACTTCCTCGGCTTTGGCGGCGGCGCGGTGTTCTGACATGGACGAGAACGCCAATCCCGATGGCTATGAAGTTCCTGTTCACCGTGCACTGTCCACGCCTCGCCTCATTGCTGGAATCCCTCGTGACATCGCTGTTGTGTCGTTCACGATGGCAGCGGCGTTGATATTTGGCTTGCAATCGTGGTGGAGCTTGCCGCTCTATCTGGTGATCCACATCGGCTTGGTCCTGATGACCAAGTACGACACGCAATGGCCGGCGGCGCTGCGACGCGCTCTCCGTTTAAAAAACCACTACCGCGCATAGCGGGCTACCGGCAGTAGTCCGCCAACGCCGACCACTGCCGGTAGCGCTCAGTGAAGGCCAACCCATGCAGCGACTTCCGAAATACAGCAACGAACCTACAGACATCGGTGATGTGCTGCCGTGGGCATATCTGGTCGCCCCCGGCGTCGTGCTGAACCGCAACGCGTCGTTGATCACGACGCTGCGCTATCGCGGGCCAGACCTGGACTCGGCGACCAAGCACGAACTGATCGCCGTATCAGCCCAAATGAACAACCTGTTCCGTCGCCTTGGGGACGGCTGGTATTTCCAGATCGACGCACAACGTGCGCCCAGCACCAGCTACCCCAGCGGCGAGCACTTCCCCGACCCGATGTCCTATCTGATCGACGAAGAGCGCCGCAGCATCGCCGAGACGGGCGTGCACTTTGAGACCACCTATTACTTCACGCTTGGATGGCTGCCGCCCAAGGCGCGCGAGAGTGCTGCCCGTGCCTGGTTCTTCACCGACCCAGACGGGCAGCGCAAGACCGCGGCCAGTCGTGACCGGCAGACCATCAACGATTGGGTGGACAAATTCGTGGTGGAACGCGTGCGGCTGCTGGAAGCCTTCTCGGCCATCCTGCCCGAGGTCCACGCGCTTGATGACACCGAGTTGCTGACCTACCTGCACGACACCGTTAGCACCAAGCGTCACCCGGTGGTGCCGGGTGACGTATCTCAGGAACTGTGCCGCGTGCTGCCCGACACCCCGCTGATCGGTGGCAAAGAGCCGAAGCTGGGGAAGCACCACATGGGCATCATCACCGTGCGCCAGTTCCCGACCCAGACCACGCCCGGCATCCTGGACCGCTTGAACCGGATGGGCATGGCCTACCGGTGGGTGACGCGCTGGGTGGCCCTGGACAAGGCCACCGCAGACAAGGAAATGAAGAAGATCCAGCGCGAGTGGTTCAGCGGCCGCAAGTCTTTTATGGTCATCTTGAAGGAGCTATTGAGCAAGTCAGAGTCAGCGCTGGAAAACCCCGAAGCCCTTGCCAACGCGGCCGACACAAATGCGGCAATGCAGGAAATCGCGGCCGAGGCGGTGGGCTATGGCTATTTCACACAATCGCTGATTGTGTTGGACACCGACCCACGTCGGCTGGAAACCAAGCTGCGCGCCGTCGAACGCGAAATCAACGGCCTTGGCTTTGTCACTCTGGACGAGGCCCGCGACGGCAACGCAATCGATGCGTTTCTCGGCGCGGTGCCAGGCAACGCCCAGCACAATATCCGCCGGCCGATGGTGTCCACGCTCAACCTCGCCCACGCGATGCCAAGTTCCAGCGTGTGGGCCGGGCCGCGTTACTGCCAGAACGACCTATTCCCAGGCAATCAGCACCTAGACCACTCCCCGCCGCACATGTTCGTGGTCACCGGGGAGACAACGCCGTTCCGATTCAGCACGTATGTGGGCGACGTTGGGCACACGATGGTCATCGGCCCAACCGGTGCCGGCAAGTCGGTGCTACTCAACCTGGCCGAAACACAGTTCCGGCGCTACGAAGCGGCGCAGGTGTATGTGTTCGACAAGGGCGGCAGCTCGCGCATTACCACCGACCACGTGGGTGGCCGCTTCTACGACCTAGGCGGCGACAGCAGCCCGGCGTTTCAGCCACTTGCCCACGTGGACAACGACCAGGAGCGGGCGTGGGCGCAAGAATGGCTCATCGACATCATCGTGGGTGAAGGCGTCGAAATGACGCCCCAGCGTAAGCGCGCCATCTGGGACGCGCTCAACGAAATGGGCGGCCTGAACTACCCGGAGGAACAGCGCACCATTTCAGCCTTCACCGTGCTGGTGCAAGATCCAGACATCAAGCAGGCCTTGCACCCGTTCACGGTGGACGGCGCGCACGACTACCTGCTCGATGCAACGCACGATGACGTGTCGCTGGGCAGCTGGCTTGCGTTTGAAATGGAAGAACTGATGAACACCCCCCAGGTGGTCATGCCTGTGCTGACCTACCTGTTTCACCGCTTGGAGCAACGCTTCGACGCCAAGCGGCCAAGCATGTTGGTGCTCGATGAAGCATGGCTGTTCCTGGACCACCCGGCGTTTTCGGCCAAGATCCGCGAATGGCTTAAGGTGCTGCGTAAAGCCAACGTCGCAGTGTGGTTCGCCACACAGAGTCTGGCCGACGTGGCGCAATCCAAGATCATGCCGACGCTGATCGAGGCATGCATGACCAAGATCTTCCTGCCCAACAGCAGCGCCCGCAACGACGAGGTGGCCAAGTTCTACCGGATGTTCGGTTTGAATGAGAAGCAGCTGGACATCCTCGCCAGCAGCACGCCCAAGCGCGACTACTACCTGACCAGCCCGCAGGGCAATCGTCTGTTCTCGCTGGGCATGGGGCCGTTGGCGCTCGCTGTGTGTGGTGCAACCGGCAAGGAAGCGCAGCGGGACGCCATCGCCATCCGCAAGACCACCAGCTCCACCGTGCAGTTCAACGAGGCCTACCTAGCCCACCTGGTCAATAAGCACGACCAGGCGCAGGCCTCCAAGCCGGCAAACCAACGCACAGCGTCGCCCCTGCAATGGGCGCTCGACTTCGTGCGCTCCGTTGAAAGCAGTCCCGCAGCGCCGAGCAACACCCCCGTCCAAGCCTAACCCCGCATGGAGAACGCTATGACCATTCGTCGCGTTACCGCAGCACTCACCGTCGCCATCGGCATCACTGTTGCCGGCGGCTCCGCCGTCTATGCACCCCCGGCGCAAGCGTTGGTGTGCGCCAATTGCAGCAACCTGGTGACCCAGCTGTTGCAGCAGAGTCAGGAGATTTCGGCCTATGCAAAGCAGGTGCAGCAATACAAAACCCAGCTGGATCAATTGAACTTGCAGATCCAGCAGGTTGCCAACGAAGGCCGCAATCTGGCCTCGTTGCCGAGCAATGTGTTCGGTCAGTACCAGCGGGTTTACGACTCCTACAAGCAGAGCATCAACCAACTGCGCGGAAGCATGGCGAACCTACAAAACACACGAGACCTGTTCGCCCAACGCTATCCCCAAGTGACCGATGACGCGACCTTTCAGCAGCTTTCCACGATGGTTGATCAGTGGCAATCGCAGGGCCGCGAGAACGTAGAGGACGCCCTTTACAGCGGCGCCGCCGTCCTGGACACCCTGGACAGCACCAACCAGCAGTTCGAGACGATGGGCCAGGCCTCGCAGTCAGCGACAGGTGCCCTAGCTGCCACGCAGGCCGGTAACCAGATCAACATGCTGGTCGGCCAGGAAATGATGAAGCTCAACGCACAAACGGCGGCGATGAACCAAGCCGTGCTTGAGGAACAGGCTCGGCAATTTGCATCCGACCAAGCCAACAACGTCAAGCTCAGCAAAGCTCACGGCAGCAGCGCCTACGACAAATCGACGGTCGCACCGGCCAACATTGAGTTCTTAAAGTGAAAAATACCATCCGCCTTGTAGTGATTGCCGTCGCCGTAACCCTCGTAGGTTGCGGCGAACGTGCCACGTCGGTTCCCGACAGAGGGCCAGCTAACGGGACTATTCCCGGCGATGCAGTGATACCGATCTTTGAGAAGTTGGGCCTGCCAGATAAGTGCAAGCAGGTTGGCACGTTCGACCAGACGTGCGCGAACCAGATCGACAGTGCATACGGCATTGGCGCCGGCGATGACGCACGGATCAAGCTGAAAACATGCCGCGCTTATGGGAATTGTGGCGACAAACGCGGCTCTCCGGCGAAGTCCACCGTGCCTCCGGCTAAAACGAGCTTCTAACTACCAAAGGTAGGCCGCTATGAACCCGACCACCACCGGATTTCTAACCGCGTTACTCAACAATTTCGTCAACGTTTTCTCCAACGGGTTCGGAATCCTGACACCACGTGCGTCCGCAATATTGGGCACGCTCGCAGCGATCGAAGTAGCGCTAGCTGCGCTTTTTTGGGCGCTGCGCGGTGAAGACTTCACTGCACCGTTCCTTAGAAAGCTCCTAAGGATCGGCTTCTTTGCCTTCCTGGTCGCATCATGGCCGACCTTGACCAATGGAGTAGCCACCGGACTCGCACAGATCGGAACCCTGGCGGGCGGTGGTACCTCGACATTAATTAAAGACCCCAGCGCAATCCTAGATAGAGCAATGGAGGTCATCAAACCAATCGATGATCAGATCCAGGACATGCAACGCGGCGGGTGGATGGACAAAGTTGCGATGCTCGCAGTAGTTGTCCAGTACACGATTGCGGAGCTGTTTATCCTGGCTGCATTCGCAGTGTTAGCAGTCACGTGCATGCTGACCGTCCTCGAGTTCTATCTAGTGTCGGTCTTAGGCCTAATTCTGGTTCCCTGGGGTATCAGCAATCACACTGCGTTCCTAGCTGAGAAAGCGATAGGCGCTGTCATAGCCCAGGGTGTGAAGCTGATGGTGTTGAGCTTCATCATGGCGGTTTACGGCAACGTCATGGCGACATTCACTGTGCCGCCAGCCCCCGAGATCCTTGTTACCTATCTCGCAGCTGTCTCGGCTGGTGTGATGGCCATCCTGGCCGTACATGCCCCAGCTGTAGCCGGAGGCCTGCTATCAGGCTCGCCGTCTTTGACCGCCGGTAGCGCGGCCGGTGTCGCCATTGGTGCCGGCGCTGCCGCCATCGGTGCGGGTGTCGGTGCCGCCGCGCTTGGCCGCATGGGCGCCGCCAGTGCGGCCAAGACCATCACCGCCGCCGGGCAGATCCACGGCGCCGGAAGTGCAGCTGCCGCAAATAGCACGGGTGCCGCTGCGGCTGCACTGAGCAATCCCGGTGTTCGTGGCAGCGTCATTGGTGGACTGATGGCGGCAAGCACGACACCGGCCGGCCAGGCCGTTGCAGCCGGCGTTCAACGCGCGGCAAGCACCCGGCTCGGCCAGGCCGCAATCAAGTTCGGCTCGGCCGCCGCTGCAAACATTGATCGCGGCGTCTCAGCGGGCGCCAGTTATGCGGCCGCTGGTGCGTCGGAAGTTGGCCGGATGGCCGCTGCACCGATCACCAATGCCGGCGCAGCGGTGAAGGACGCCTGGTCCCAGGGCGTCGCGATGAGCGGCGGTGTACAGCCGGCAGCTGCGCCGCCACCGCCTGCGACACCTACTCCGTCCCCGGAACGACTGGAAGCCGGCAGACAGCGATTCAGTGACGCAGCAACGGTCGCCAAGGCAACAACGACTGCCATCAAAGGAGCCACAACCACCAGTGGTGGCGGCAGTGGCAACCCGACGATTGCCCCAACCAACGACGAGAGCTAACCACGCATGAGCAGCACCAAAGACCTTCTCCAAACACCCGTCGGCCAGCGTCCCAGCTCGCCGCCGATGTCGCCGCACCACGACTCGGCTCGCAAAGGCTGGACGGACAAACTGGAAAAATCGGAGAGCGACAAACGCGCATGGCGCTGGGCTGCGGTTGGCGGCTACGCGCTGTCGGTCATGTTGGCTGGCGGTCTTATTGCCGTGAGCAATCGACCGCCACCGAAGCCGCTCATTGCGCGCATCAATGCAGATGGTGCGGCGCAGGTTGTGGGCTACGCGACCCCCAACTACACGCCCGGTCAGGCGGAGATTCGCTACTTCCTGAAACATTGGGTGGAGCTGGTGCGCACCGTGCCACTCGATCCGGTGGTGGTGAAGTCGGCTTGGAATGAGGCCTACAACTTCATGACGCCGGCCTCCGCAAACAAGCTAAACGCCGAGGCGCGCGTGCCGGGTTCGACCATGAGCAAGGTCGGCCAAGAAACTGTCACCACGCAAGTGACTTCCGTGGTGCCCGTGTCGGCCGACAGCTATCAGGTGCGGTGGATCGAAACGAGCTTCACCGATCAGGGCCAGGTCAAAGAGCGGTCAACGTGGACGTCCACGTTCACCGTCAAGCAAAGCCAACCTGATCGAAAGATCGAGCTGATAAACCCGCTCGGCCTGTTCATCACGGACTTCAATTGGCAGCGCGACATCGGCAGCACCCCCTAATTTTTTCGCCTAAGAGTGCAAACACTATGCAAACCATGAAGACCTCTCTTCTGCCCCTGCTGCTGTTGTCTGCCGGCATTGCCAATGCGCAGAGCACGCCACAAGTGCCGGCGATCACCAGCGCGCTCAACGACAACAGCACCGCAGCTGCCAACGCAGCGCCGTTGGCGAACAACCCACCCGCACCCGCGCAGGCATACGTGCCGCCGCCAGTAACGCCTGAGCGAGTCTCCCCGCGTGTTGCCAAAGCGCGGTCCGACTTCGACAGCAAGCAACGCGCCCAGGTCGCCGAATACGTCGGCCAAGCACGTCAAGCGCCAACGAGCAGCAGCACCGCCAACATCGGCGGACAGACGGTCTTCACCTATAGGCCTGGTGCGCTCTACACGATCTATGTCGGCGCCGGCCGTCAGACCGTGATCGACTTCCAGCCCGGCGAGCAGCTGACCGGCGAGGTCAACGGGTCGGATACGGTGCGCTGGCTGATTAGCCAGGTCACCAGCGGCACCGATGCCGGTGAGCAAGTGCACCTGGTGCTGAAAGCCGTGGAGCCAGGTCTGACCAACGACCTGTTCATTGCCACCAATCGTCGCACCTACCTGGTCACCGCGCGTAGCGTGACCGATTGGAGCATGCCTAGCGTGTCCTGGCAGTACCCGATGGACACCTGGAAGGCACAGCAAGCCGTGGCAGCCAAGCGCGAAGCCGTCGAGCCGGTGGCGGTGGCCCCAGACGCGCTGCACTTCAACTACGACATCAAGGGCGGGCGATACGCCTGGAAGCCCATGCAGGTCTTCGATGATGGCGCGCAGACCTATATCCGCATGCCAGCCACGCTCAACGCGACCGATGCCCCGGCGTTGTTCCTGATCGAGAAGGGCGAACCGCTACTGGTGAACTACCGCGTCAAGGGCGTGGCGAACGGTACCAGCGGACCGACCTACATCGTGGACCGCGTGTTTGATCGCGCCGAGCTGCGCGTCGGTGCGAAGCAAACCATCACGATCCGCCGTCGCTAATCACAGAGGTGCCGCATGCAGACCACGAACGGAACCCCGGCTGACGACGAACGCGATCCGGTCACTGGCGAATCGGCCAGCCAAGGCTATCAGCCGCCGCAGGACGCACCTATCCCGCTGGCAACGCCAAAGCCGAAGATCAAGACCCTGGACAAAACGAAGGTCGGCATCATCGCCGGCATCGCGTTTGTGTTGATCGCATTCGCTTTCGTCCAGGCCTTCATGCAGAAGCCAAAACAGAACAAGCCCAAGGAGCAAGCGACGACGGCCAACATGTCTAACAAGCCTGAGGCCTTCAATGCGTTGCCCAGCGACTACGCCACGGCCGCTCAGCAGCGTGCAGAGCGCGTGCCCAAGTTGGGGCCACCCATGCCAGGGGAAACGGGTCAATTGCAGTACGCGGCCCAACAGAAGGCCAGCACGCGAGCCTACGGCAGCGGGCAAGCGCAGACAGCAGCCCAGCAATTTGCCGCCCAGCAGGATCTACAGCGCCTACAACAGGCCGCCAACGCCCGCTACGCAAAAACCAGCTTCCAACAGAGCGGCGGAGCTGGTGGAGCGGGCAACCCGGGCCAGTTCGGCGGGCAGGCTGGATTTGGCGGGATGCCGCCGAACTCCCCCGAGGCGTTGCAACAGCAGCAACTGCTTGCCCAAGCAGCCGCTGCTGCTGCCGCAGCTGGTGGGCTGGACAAAACCGCCCGCGACGATGCCAACCGCCAGGACGACAAGCGGCAGTTCATGGACGAGAAACGCGATACCGGCACGCTGCAATCGCGCCTGACCTTGCCGGCCACACCCACCGTCGTGAGTGCCGGCACGCTGATCCCTGCCCTCTTCCTGACCGGGATCAACAGCGACCTGCCCGGCCAGATCACCGCCCAGGTGTCGCAGCCGGTCTACGACACCCCGACCGGCCGCCACGTGATCATTCCGCAAGGCTCGGTGCTGATCGGTGCTTACGACTCGCGGGTGACCTTCGGGCAGAACCGCGTGCTGCTGGTCTGGCAGCGCCTGCGTTTCCCGAACGGCTCCAGCCTGGACCTTGAGGGCATGGCCGGTGTTGACCTGTCCGGCTATGCCGGCGTGAGCGATAAGGTGAACAACCATTGGGGCAAGGTGCTGTCGAGCGTGCTGCTGTCGAGTACGGTCGCCGCCGCCGTGGCAACGGCAGAAGGTGACAGCTTTTCCGCTTTCCAGCGTGACGCTGGTCAGGCTGCATCCCAGGGCGCGGCGCAACAGATCAACCAAGCCGGCGCCCAGCTGCTCCAGCGCAGCATCAACGTGCAGCCCACCCTGGAAATCAGGCCCGGCCAGCGGGTTGCAGTGATGGTCAACAAAGACTTGGCGCTGTCGCCCTATGGCCCGTGAGCGTGATCTAACGTGTGCAATATCAGTAAACTCCGATGGCTTTACCAACCACCCAACGGAGCCAAAAGCTATGCCTGCAAAAGCCGCACGGCGACAAGTTGTCGCGAACGTGGCCCCTAAGCAGATGAAAGCGATTGACCGCGATGCACAGCGCGCCGGATTAAGCCGACGCATGTTTATGCAAAACCTCATGGAAGAATTTCTGCTTCAACCCACCACCCTGGTTCCCGGCGGCATCTACCGCAAGCTCGACCGCGAACGCCTACGGTTCCACCTGTCCGTGCCCTTGCACAACGCTGTCAACAAGTACGCCAAGAAGCTGGGCGTCACGATCAGCGTCGTTATCACCACCGCTGTAGCCAATCGCTACCCGCTCTAGGAACAACAACATGGCCCGCAAACCATCCGCACTGCCGAAGATCCCCGTCAAGACTGAGCGCGTCACCAAGCGCTTGCAGTTCGATCCCAACCTCATCAAACGTGTTGAGGCCTTCTGCGATTTCTACGCCGAGACCGTGGGCGCAAAACCTGACTGGAACGATGCCGCCGTTGCCCTGATCGAGCATGCGCTCGATGGCAACCGTGACTTCAACAAGTACCTTGCCGAGCAGAACAAGCCAGCTGCATGACCACACCGTGACGCACTCAGTCTGTGCGGCCCACCTCGCGTGGCCGCATCGGACAACCGCCGGAGTTAGCGCATGAACGCACCCGAAAAGAGCCTGGGATACCGCATCGGCGAAATGCTCTACGCCATGTCGCAGTGGTCACGCCCAGCCCGCGCCAGCATTGTGATCGTTGGCATGCTGGCTGCCATCGTATTTTTCTGGCTGTCGATTCCGGCCGCCGCCGTCGCCATCGGGTTTGTCTCGCTGGCGACATTCTGGCTGCTGCTGCCCACCGACCCGCCGGCCGACCCGAACACCGCCGCCAACGACTCGGAGGGCTGACCATGCGCCTATGGATCTGCGAAAAGCGCGACCAGGCCAAGAACATCGCGCCGTTGCTGGGCAACCCGAAACCTGGTCAGGGCTATATCGACACCGACGATGGCCGTGTCACGTGGGCACGTGGCCACCTCCTGGAACAAGTCGCACCGCCAGGCTATGACAAGGCATGGGAAGCCTGGAATTTCGATGTGCTGCCCATGATCCCAAGCGTGTGGAAGCACCAACCCACCCCCGACAAGGAACGCGAGCTGGCCGTGCTGCTGGCCAATATTCCCAAGGCGACGGAAATCATCATCGCCACTGACTGCGGAGCCGAAGGCGAAGCGATCGCCCGTGAGCTGCTGGACCATGCAGGCTATCGCGGGGCGGTGCGCCGGCTGTGGTACTCCGCGCTTGATGCGGCAAGCCTCACCAAGGCCATCGCCAGTCTGCGACCAGGTGAAAGCAGCGAACCGCTGTATTGGGCCAGTCAAGCCCGCTCGCGCGCCGACTGGCTGATGGGCATGAATCTAAGCCGCGCCTATACGCTGCGATCCCGCGCCGCTGGCGGCAAAGGGCCGCGCCATGTAGGACGGGTGATGTCCCCCACCCTCGCCCTGGTCGTGCGCCGCGATGCGGCCATCGAGGCGTTCCGCGAGGCAACCTACTACGACATCGAAATCACCGCTCAAACAGCGACCGGCGCCAATGTGGTGCTGACGCATGCGCCAACGGATGAGGGCCGGATCTTCGCCCGCGCCGACGCCGAAGCCATCGTTGCGGCTGCCACCGGAGCCAGCGGCCCGCTCGCTGTCACGAACGACACCAAAGCGCAGAAACCGCCCTCACTGATGACGCTTTCCCGCTTTCAGCAGCTGGCGTCGCGTCGGTTCGGGTGGAGTGCCGATAAGACCTTGGAAATTGCGCAGAGCCTGTACGACAAGGAGCTGACCAGCTACCCGCGCACCCCGTGCGCACTGTTGCCAAACGAACAGGAAGCAGAGATCCCCCGTGTGCTGGAAACCCTTGCGCAGGTGCCCGGCCTGGCGCGCCACGTGGCGGCATTGACCGTCAACAAACCCACCATCCGGCCAAGCGTGTTCAACAGTGCCAAGATGGCGAAAGACCATGCAGAACACCACGCCATCGTCCCGACGGGCGCGCCGCTCGCCGGGCGCACGCTCAGCGATGACGAGCAGACCGCCTATCTGCTGATCGCGCAGCACTACCTTGCTGCGCTGCTGCCGGACTACACGTTCAACGAAACGCGCCTGACGCTGGAAGCTGGCGGCGTGGCATTCACCGCCAGCGCTCGTATCCCGGTCGATCAAGGGTGGAAGTCCGTGTTTGGCGCGGACCCGGACAGCGAGGACGAGGAGGACACGACAGCGCCCGTGCTGCCGGACATCAAGGACGGCACGCACAGCACAGTCACTGCGGCCGCACTGCGGCCCAAGAAGACGCGCCCACCCAAGCGCTACACCGAAGGCGACCTTATCGCCGACATGCTCGATGTCGGCAAGTTCGCCACCAACCCGGAAGTGCGCAAGCGCCTCAAGGAAAACGCTGGCATCGGCACCGAAGCCACGCGCGGCACCATCATCAAGAACCTACGCGAGCGCGGCTACCTGGAATCCAAGGGCAAATTCATCATTAGCACGCCGCTGGCGCGTGAGCTGATTGCAATGCTGCCTGCCCCGATCACAGACGCGGCGACCACCGCGCTGTGGGAGGAAAAGCTGGACGAACTGCGGCGCGGCCTCGTCCCCGTCGAGGCGCGCGACGGGTTCGTGTCCAAGGTCGCCGCCAACGTCACGCGCATCATCGAGGCCGTGCGCGGCGATGCGGCCAAAGCTGCGGCCACGCGGGCACCGAGCGAAGGCCAGCTGCGCTATGCGCAGGCAATCTCGGTGGCGCTGGGTGTAGCGCTGCCGGCGGGCGCGGAAACCTCGCACGCGGCCGTACAGGCGTTCCTAGACACGCACGGCGAGACCTACGGCAACCTGCCGCCGAGCGACAAGCAACTGGCCTACGCCGAGAAGCTGGCCACCGACAAAGGCGTTGCCTTGTCAGATGAGCAGCGCCGCTCCCGCGCCGCGCTCGGTGCATTCCTGGACCTGCACGCCGACAAGAAAGCGGCCCCAGCCAAGAAGTCAGCAACCAAGGCCACTAAGAAGCGGAAAGCAAAAGCGTGATGCATGCAAGCAAGCATGCATGCATTTGGTTATCATCCGGGTGTGCAGATACGTTGCACACTAACCAAGGGCAGGAGATCCACATGAACGCTATTCGTTGGATTCGCAGTTCGGGGGCGTGGGCCTTGTTGGCAGCGGTGGCCATTCTCCTAGTGGCATTATTGTCGCACTCGCTGCTCGGCCTGCTGCTTGGGTATGTCTGCCTTACCATCTCAGCGCTTTACGTCATGTTTGCCGCGCCCGATGCGACCGGGAGTGACTGACCATGCGCTTGAAGGTCTTACGTCACCCCGTGGTGGCGCTGGTCAACGGCATGATCGCAGCCGTCGGGTGTTGCCTTGCGCCCCTGCCCCTGCTGTATCCGATGGTGACAACGGGAGAGTGGTCAATTGGACGCGTGTTGTTCGCGTTGTTGTTCGCAGTGCTTGGCCCATTGATCGGGCGCGTGATCGCACGCGCCACGCTGGCGAGCTGGCGCACGCATCGGGTCAACACACCCCCTGCTGTCTGACGTGGAGATTGCTTCAATGAATGTGCATCAGGATGACTCAGGCTTGGCGTCGGCCCGGCCGATGCGCAGCGGCTACTATTGGTTCGTTGATCAATATGGCTCGGCTGCGGAAATTGTGGATGTGGACGTGGACGAAGGGTTTGTGCACTTGATCGCGCGAGACTCGCCACTGTATTTCCCAGGAGCAGACACGGCGCAAGCAGCCGAGCGCGTCGCGTTCGGCACCTACTATGGGCCGCTGTCATTCCAGAACGCAGCCGCCGATAACGGACTACCTCAATTCAAGTTTGAGACGCTTAGGAGCCAGACAATGGATGACGACATGCAACCAGCAAAACAGATCACACTTGAGTCTTACACGCGCGACGCTGACGAAGTCAAATTCGTGCGTCATGGCGAAGAAGATGCCCTCATCAGCCATATTTTGCTGCGCATCGTCGAGGGCGCTAGCGTTGCGCTTTACCGACACAAGGACACAAGTACGGCCGAACTGTTGCCATCGCGTAGGGACTTGTTCAACTACGAAGGCGGATATGGATGGGGCTACGGCGGTAGCGGCCCGCAAAACCTTAGCCATGCCATCGCCAGCAGGATCTTTCTGTTGGACAACCTGGACGACCAAGAACTCAGGCGCCGGGCCAGGGTCATTCTGGACAAAGTGATTTCTCAGCCAAGTCTCAACAGCGAGACCAACCACGATGTGACTGTGGAATCGATCAAGCAGTTGTTCGTCTAAGCTGCCAATCAGTGTTGGTTTTATGGGCTACGGCGCTGCCTCTCCGCATAGGCGGGGTCGTGACCTACGGTCACCGGCTTGGGGTGCTGCGCACCGATGCCGCTGCCGCGTCATCGCCAGTCGGCCCTAATCCTCGCCCCTCCGCCGGCGATGCCGGCTGCGCGCTCCGCTTGCAACAGCACGCCGGCATCGCCGGCGCCAAGCCGTCAGCAAAAGCGGTCAGCAGTGTGGTGGTAGAGGGATCTTGCGGCGGTGATGACGGCGCATCATTTCTGCCGGCGCCGATCTTTTCCGTGCGCGAGTGAGGCGTTGTCCGTAGGGGCGCGGCCCCTACACCCCGGCGCGCGTGTCTGAGCGATGACCTACCCAGGGTGTTCCATGGGCAGAACCAATAATTGCATGCAAGCAGTCATGCATGCTTGCATGCATGACTGCAAATCGGTATTATGTGGGTGTGCCAATACATTGCACACTACATCGGAGAGATGTCATGAATCACCCAAGCCAAGAGCATGAAAAGCAGCCCTCCAGTTGGCTAGATGCCGAGCCTGATGAGCGTCAGTTTATGGACGAGGCGGACGCAGAAGGATGGGAGCTGGTCTCGCTTCGTGCCGTCGGCGTGACTGAGTTTCTGGACCTGGACGATGAGCCTGCCGTTCGTGACACCCCTGCCGGCACTGAGCCGGATTGGTGGATCATCCGCAAGACCTATAAGAACGGTCGGGAGAGGGACGATTTTTACCTGTATCGCACCCGAGAGGCTGCCGAGTACGACATCGAAAACTAACACTGGCACTGGACGGGGCTGCGGCCCCGTCTATTCACTGCAAGAAGCCGAGGAGCCACGACATGCACGACGACGACATGCAAGAGCAATCATTCCAACGCTACCGCTGCCACATGCGCACTCGCAGCGGTATGTTTACGCAATACGACGGCTATGTGGACGTGGCCAGTGCGTCCGACGATCCGCACGAGCTGCACCGTGCAGCAGTGGCCGAATTGCGGCGCACCGCATTTCCAGACTATTCCGCCTCGATGTGGCAGCTGGAAAAAGCCGAACCGATCTCAGGCGTTGAGATGAGAGCCAGCTAAACAGGCGGCATCCAACATCCCTCCCAAACAATTAGGAACGAGATCATGAAATTTCTAAGTTGGCTGCGCAGCTCAGGCATGTGGTCCTACACATGGCCCCGCCTGGTGATGGCGGTGGGAAGCTTCGTGTGCGCTGGTTTTTGCCTGTGGGCGGCATATGCGATCTATCACGGGCAGATCCTGTAGCCAGGTTCCGGCCTAGTCGTCCCAATGCCCCGCCCCGCGCGGGGCTTTTTGTGCCGCCGACCCTTACATAAGTGCACGCCTGCACATCCACACCTATCAAGCCTTGTTTGACGATGCCTGCTTGCGTCACGCTGTTGCTCACCAGCAGCGGCAGTAACCACATACACAACGGGGCCTAGTGAGCGTGACACGGTGGAACAACATCCTGGATGGAGGGCGGACATTCGACATGTCGCACCTGGATTCCTTCGACGCACAAGAGCAACTTGATGGGCGGACTATCACAGTGTGCTATTCGTTTTGGCCGCATACCTTTTCCGATGAAAAGGCCAATGGGTGCGCGCTTGAGCACGGGCGTTATTTCTGCCGGCAACGGTGGGCAGTCAGTCACGAGGCAGTGCACTTCATCCGCACCGGCAAGTTTTCAGACGGTTGCGTGCGTGTGTACCTCAGCAGAAAGAAAGAGCAGCAGTTCTACTCGCTCGATCTAGGCCATCTGGTGTTTTTTTGCGCCATTCACAAGGATGAGCGTGCAGATGACACCATCAATTGCCGGGTCATCTCCTGCTACCCCGTCGACGGGACAACCATCCATAAACTCCCGCGCGGGAAGCTCTACAAGGTTGAGACTGTGTACCGGCGGCGCTTGGCCGAACAGACCATTGCCCTATAAAAAGAAAGCGCCCCATCGCTGGAGCGCTTTCGGTATTCACTACTCGGTAGGCTCTTTGGGCATTTCTGCCGTATCCCGCTCCAGGCAAGGGATAGATCGGGTTAAGCTATCGATCTATCGAGGCACCACACCTGTCTCCAGGGTCCGGTCGGTGGTGCATGTGCACAATAGCGGATGCGCCCGGGCGATGCAAGAATGCATAAACCCCGTCATGCGACTGCCCGACCGCCCTGCTGGGCCACGGAGGCACCGCGCCAGTGCGTGGAATTTCGCGTTATGTGCGCAGCCGGCCTCGCCGCACTAGGGCTTGCACGTCAGGTTCAAATGATTGACCATCAAACATCGAAGTTTGACAGGTCGATCATGCCATCCCCCATTTCCATCGCCACCCTCGCCGCCCTCGCCAGTGCCGGGGCGCTGCGCACCGTGCAGCTGGTCGGCCAGGTCGGCGGCTACGCGGTCATGGTGCGCGTGGGCCAAACCGAAAAGCAACTGACCGGCCAGCGTGGCGAGCCACGCGTGTTTGCCTCGCTCGACACCGCCGCCGCCCAGCTGCTGGCGCTGGGCGTGATGGTGTTCGAGGTGCTGCCGGCCAACTACGTGCGCGCGCCCAAGGTCTACCGACGCGGCCGCCCGGCCGCGTTGAAGGCGTTGGCCAAGCTCCAGCGCGAGGGCAAACCCGCCAAACGCACGCCGGCCAAGACACCGGCCGGCGCGGCGGCGGTCGCCACCGCCGCGAAGATCCTGCCCAGCGACCGGGCGCAGCTGAAATTGCCCGGCCTGCCGCACACCCGCAAGACCGCCCGCACCGTGGGTGCCGGCGTATGAGCGGCACCATCCCGGAGGAAAGCATGCCGTGGGATTTGGGAGCCTTGCGCGATGGCGTCAGGGCAGCGTTTGGCCCCGACCAGCGGCGTCTCGTAGCGCAGAGCATCCGGTCCGTGACCGAGCGGCGCAGGTTCAGTGCCTATCACTACCAGGAGGCCATGCGGATCATTGCCGCCAAGGTGGACGGCCGGCCTGCCGATGAACTGTGGCCGATCATGATGGGAGTCGATGACAACGACACAGGCTCATTTGAAGATGCCAGATTTACGGCTTACGCCAACATCGTTGCCTGCATGCATAGCATGCGCTCGGTGGCGGATAACTTGGTGCACTTAGTCTATTACGCCACCGGAATGAATCGCGATGCGGCGACCTGCATCCAGAGCGAACGGGACATTGCGTGGAAGACTGTCCGTAAAAAATTGATCCCGGCCGCCGTTAAAGCGGAGTTGGATGCGCTGCATGAGCATGCCGATTTCAAGTACCTCTGTGCGCTCGACAACCATTGCAAACACCGCAGCATCGTCGATATTGGCTATGCGATCAGCTTCACCGAAGAAGAGCACGGCCTGCGCATCCACGCCTTCACCTATGATGGGATCGATCACGCTCCCCAGTGGGTCAGGCCATTTCTGAAATCCGAATTTCAACGTCAGGAAGCGACGATTTTGCGAGCAGGCAATCATCTGAATGACTACGTGGCGCAGACCTTGGCCAAGGGCCGTGGGAGCTAACCATGCCAATTCAAAACCTCTCCATTTTGCTTGCCGCGTGTATTGCGTCCACTGCCCTTGCAGTGCCGCCGAGCGGTGGCAACTGGACCACCATCGCCGGCTATCACCCCGGCATGGGGAAAGAAGCCGCACGCAAGGTTGGCCTAGCAAATTGCAAAGCCACCTATGAGGCGGTCGAGTGCAAAGCACCTACCGCGCTCACGTTCGCCGGGGCGGTGTCTATCGACAGCGACATCACCCTCAACGAGAAAACTGGGCGCATCGAGGTGGTGGAGTTCCAGTTCTCGAAGGAGGCGTATCCAGCGGTTGCCGCTGCGCTCGTCGCGCAGCTCGGCGAACCCACGGCAACCGACGGCGACTACAGAGCCGATGAGTGGCGCAGAGCTGGGCGCAACTCTTGCAGCCCCGTCCTTGTCTGGCATCGCGGCGGCGACGACGTTGTAGCCGTGTGCGGTGGCGGTTGGCACCGCAACGGACGCACCTACCTGGTTGCCGACCGTAAGGCTGGGCGCGGGAAAGAATGGGCCGAAATTGTGGCCGCGCGTGCAAAGAGCAGGCGAGCGGCCGACGCGTTCAACTCGAAATAGTCGCAACTTCCCGTGCCGGCGTCAGAGAAAGCGTTTCAGGTCTGCAATCGGCGCGGGCAACTCTTCTCCGTATGCGCTGTGGCGCGCCACCGCTGCCGCCCATGCACCTTCTAGCTCGCTCATATCGATGTCTTCGCGCGGTGTCGCAACGTAAGCCCGGCCGCCGCAGTCTGTGCAAAACGGGTCTGCGCCCTTGCAGTTCGGGCAGCGAGCAAATTGCCAGAATCCGCGCTGGATGAACACGCCGGCCGAGCACACGTAGCAGACGATTCCAGCTTGATCCATCGTGCCGCAGGGACTCCCGCATGCGTCGCACACGCCAGGTGGGCCGAATTGCCAGGGGTCTAGTCGAGGTCGTTTGCGGTTACCCATGCGTCAGATTACCCATGCCGATGTCGCAGAACATGCGAAAACGAGCCTGTGCCGTGCGTCTGATCCAGTCCAGGCGGGGGCGTGACCGCAAGCGGTCACCGGCTTGGGGTGCTGCGCACCGATGCCGCGTGCCGCGTCATCGCCAGTCGGCCCTAATCCTCGCCCCTGCGCGCTCCGCTTGCAGAAGCAAAACCGTGCCCCGTCCAGCACGCCGTTTTCCGACCACCGCCGCGATGACCAGCGTCGCCAGGGCCAATGGCCGGCATCCAGTACCCCGGCCTCGCTGCGTGCTCATAGTGCGCTTCCTTCGCATCGACGCAGCGTTATTGATCGCCAGCTTGCCCCGAACATCGCATGGCTCGGCCGCCCTGCAAGGGCAAATCCTCACCCGTTCGCACTCCCTGCGGTCGCTTGCGCTGCGGCTTCCGGGTTTGCCCTTGCACGTCTGCCTATCCGCCATGCGCCTGATCGGTGCGCGATCAATAACCCCGCGCCGAAAGGAACGCGCTATGAAAAAACGCACGCAGCAAGTCCTCGCAACGGTGCTGGAAAATCTGCCGGCCATCATCACGGCCCTGGCGACGCTGGTCACAGCCATCGCGGCGGTGGTCGAAAAACTCAACTAAGCAGGGACGGGGCGAAAGCCCCGTTTTTCGCTTCGCTGCATCCACAAAGAGCAACAGCACGCCGGCATCACCAGCGCCAAGCCAGCAGCTCGCCCCCGTTTGCCCACCGCCCGCCGCCGTGGACAAGCTGCAACCGGCAGGCCCGCCACCCATGCTCCACCGCTTCCCCGGTGCCTGGGGATGGATACACCCATCCCCCACGGCGCCGGGCAGCGCTATGCGCTGGCCGTGGAGCATGCGTGGACGGCCGCATGACTCGCTGCGCACCGATCCAGAGCTGTATGGGTGGGTAATAGACGGCAGGCGCTGCCGCCTGCGTAGCAAACTTGGCGATAGCACATCCCAACCCTGGGAAATCAACCTTTGATCCCGGCTCACCCGTCTATTACCCACCCTTGCAGGAGGGCGGGCAGCCCGCCCTCCACTTGTCCACCGTGGCGCTGGCCAGGTGGACGGAACCACCAGGTCAGCGTCGGCCGTTGGCCGGCCCCATGGACAAGCCGGGGACGGGCTGCAATCGGAAGGCCCGCCCTCCCCTCGCCCCTGCGCGCTCCGCACCGATCCAGGGCTGTATGGGGTGGGTAATAGACGGCAGGCAATGCCGCCTGCGTAGCAGGCCGGGCGAGAGCACGCCACCCGCCCGGATAGATCAAGACATGATCCCGGCCGATCCGTCTATTACCCACCCTGCCCAGACTGAGGGCCGGCAGCTCGCCCCCCACTTGCCCACCGTGGCGCTGACCAGGTGGACGGCACCACCAGGTCAGCGTCGGCCGTTGGCCGCCCCCGTGGACAAGTCGGGGACGAGCTGCAACCGGCAGGCCCGCCCCACCCATGCCCCACCGCTCCCCCGACGCCTGGGGATGGATACACCCATCCCCCACGGCGACGGGCAGCGCTGCGCGCTGGCCGTGGAGCATGCGTGGACGGCCATGTGGCTTTGTGGCCGCCAGCAAGCGGCCACCGATGCGGCCTGCGTCGCAGTCCACAATACTGCATCGGCGGCGTTGGTGTGCAATGGTATTGCACGGTGTAACCTTCCCATGCGCGTGCGATTGCACGCGCACCAAACCACACGCCGAGGACGCGACGACGATGCCTAAATCTGACTCCACCGCAGCAGCTGCCCCCGTACAGACCTCCACGCACGATCGCTTCGATGTCGTTTCACCGCATAGCTACACCAAAGGTGACGGCGAAACCGGCACCGAGTGGTTCCGGTGCGGTGTTGCCTTTCCCCATCGCAGCGGCGGCTTCACCCTCAAGCTACGCACCGTGCCGGTGGCCATCAATGGCGAAATAACGCTGATCGTGCGCAAGCGCGAGCCGCGTGACAAAGGCGAAGATTGGAACTTGCCGGATTAGATCGCCCGGCGTCACCGCGCCATACACGGTAAAAAGCCGCCGAAGATCCCGGTGGCTTTTTTTGTGCCTCATTCGTCAAGATCCACCCAAGCACCGGGCGGCGGCAACATGCTTTTGCCGGTGCCCTTGCAGGGCTTACACGTCACCCACTCAGTGAGGCCGGGCCAGCCCCCCTCCCCGACGCACATTGGGCATTCGTCATCGGGAGCATCTTGCTCTTGCATGTATATCGCCTAGCCAGTGATTGGCCGCAGTGTTGCATGCGCGCACATGGCTGCGCTGCCAACGACGAGTACCCGCAAAAGCGGGTTTGCATGGTGGTGTGTGCTGGCCAGGTCAGGCATGCCAGCGTTGTCGTGTGATCGAGCTTCGGGCTGTGGTCTGGGCAAAGCGTGGCCGGGGACTACCCATAACGAGCGACCTCATGCACCAACCCCCTGCATTTATGCGGGGGGTGATGTTCCAGTGGCAGAACGTAGATTTGCATGCATGACAGCTTGCATGCTTGCATGCAAGCATGCAAAGCGGTATTATGAAGGTGTGCCAAGACATTGCACACCATACAACTACCGGAGACATCGCCATGTTCACAGCGTCCGACATCATCCATACCCACACTCGCGCCGACCTCCTGGAAGATGGCGACCTGGTGGACGTGTCTGCCCTCGCCCGCGAGGCTGGCTTTAAGGTGCCGGTTGCCGTCACGCGGGCCGTCTGGGCCGACTGCGTGGCATGGAGCCATGAAGACACCAAGCGCAAGCACGTGCCGCAGGACGAGCAAGGCCGGCTGTGGGATGTGCTGTTCATGGCGCGCCACTTCGCCGCCCGTGGCGGTGACGCCAACCGCGTGCCGTTCGCCCTGCACCGGGTGCCCCGTGAGGGCCGAGGCCACCAGGCCCGCATTGTGACCCTGCACATGCACATCGGCCCCGGCGACGATGCCGAGCCGGTCATCACCATCATGCAGCCCACCGAAGACTGACCCCCTTTTTTGCCTAGTGGTGTGCAATGGTATTGCACACCACTAGGCAACGATCCAACCACGGCAGCGCAGCGGCTGCGCTGTTGGCCACCACTCTCCAGCACTGACCAGGACACCACCATGCGCAAGCTGCCCCACCCCGCTTCCCTTACCGCTGCCGAGCGTGCCGAATGGCGCGATAACCTCACCACCCCGCGCTATGCCCAGCAGCCGCACGACTTGGCCGACGGCTCGCGCTACTACCTCGCCGAGGAAGCCGGCCGCATCGTCGTGACCAAGTTCCACGGCAAGAGCTTGAAGATCGATCGGCAGTGGTTCCGGTCGCAAGCCGAGGCCGAGCGCGACATTGCCACGTTCACCACCCGCCGGCAGCAGCTGGCCGACGCCCACGCCGAACGCCGCGCAGAAGCCAAGCGGCCGCACACGCTGGAAGTGGGCACCGTGCTGGTGTCCAGCTACGGCTACGAGCAGACAAACGTGGATTTTTACGAAGTCGTCGCCGTGCAGAATCGCACCGTGACCCTGCGCGAGCTGGTCCAGGAGCGACAGGACACCGGCCACATGTCCGGCACCACCACCCCGGTTCCAGGCCAATACACGAAGGCCGAACCGATCCGCAAGCGCGTGAATCCGCGCAATGGCGTCAAGCTGTCCAGCAGCAGCTATGCCCACCCCTGGGACGGCCGCCCGCAATACTGGTCAAGCTACGCTTAATTTATCCTAGTGCGGCACGCCGCCGCTGTTATTCACCCTTGGAGCCATCACGATGAAATTGCGCCACTCGCTTCTGTACGCCATCCGGCACTATTTTGTACTCCTGGTCCTGAGCTGCGCACTTGTCGGCTTTGGCATCCACGGCCTTGCGACCTTTGAGCCGACCGCATCCAATGCCGCATTTAGCAGTCCAATCAACGACAACGCGTGGTTGATCTACCTGGTCGGCGTGGTTTGCGGGCTGGGCGGGCTTTTCTGGATCGCGTACAGGTCTCGCTAATGACAGGAGAGGGCGTCAAGATGGACGAGCAGAAAGCACTGCATTTTGTCAACCGGTTGTCGGCCTGCATCGCTACCGCATGGCTCTGCTGGATCTTGTATCTACTCCATTGAAGCTGCGGCGGCAGCTTTTTTTAACGTCAATGGTGTGCAATGTTTATGCACACCTTTACCAAATCGAGGGAACCGAACATGACCAAGCCTAGATCCAGTGCAGCGACCGCGCGCACCGGCAGCTATCCCAGCGTCCATGCCGGGCTACTGCTGCACGTGCGCCACCAGGTCCAACACGGACAGCCGCAATTCGGCGTCCACCTCGCGCCACACGTTGGCGACGTGGCAGGCCCGGCCTATAGCACCGCATGTGGCCTGGCCGCGCTCGATGTCTTCATCTGTTCGCCGGCTGCGGTGTCAGCCGACCTGGCCGCGCTGGTCATCGCCGGCAGTCACTACGTGCTGACCCTGGAAGCGGCCGCCCAGCTGGCGGCCGACTTCGCGCTGCCCGTGCGCACGCCGCCGGAGTTCGACGGCGCGTAGCGCGACGCTGGCGCGCTCACATACCGTTGCAGCCACGCCGGCAAAGGGATCGCATGCTGGCAAAATGCACGCCAGGGCATGGTGTGCAATGGTTGTGCACACGGGGATTGCTTGCGGTTTAAGGGCCGCGCGCAGATACTTGGCAGCGATATGACAACGCGGGTGGGCCAGCTGCTGGCGCAGTAGACCCCCGAAAACGAAAAAACCGCCTTTGGCGAGGCGGTTTTTTCATCACTGGGCTGGCGGGAATCACCAGTCAATGGGGCACTAATCGATACCCCCATCCTAATCCCGCCGGCGAAGCCGTGCAAGAGGGAAAAGGATGCAAAGGCCTAAACGCCGACCACCTTGCCCCGCTGCCGTTCATCGGCGCGGGACATGTCAGCAGTAGATCCAGGCTCCCACACGCCAGGCCCCGAACCGACCGCCACCAGCGGCCGGCCGCACAAGCGTGTGCATTGGCGTCAGCCCAAGCCGCTCGCCGGCAAGAAGCGCCGGCCGGGTGTCTTGGACGCGACCCGCGACGGGCTTGTGCGCGGCCTGGAGCAGCGGCAAGGCTCCCTGTGGATGCGGATTAGCCGCAACGTCATCGTGGCCGGCTATGCCCTGGACAAGGCGCTGACGCGGGTGCGCGCACTGCGCAAGGATGGGGCCGATTCGCTGCTGGCCATGTCCGTGGCCCTGCTCTACTTGGCCGACGTGCGCACCGGATTTGTGGGCAAGCCACGCCAGGGCGGCGGGCGCTGGCAGCGCTACACCCTGCACGACCTCGCCCAGCTCGCCTATGGCGGACAGACCGACGCCGAGCTGCGGCGCGCCAGGCGCTCGCTCGACATGATGGTGAGCCTTGGGTGGGCATTCCCCACCAAACAAGTGCGCCGGCACAAGAAAGACGCCAACGGCGGCGACCTGTGGTGCAGCGAGGCCGGCGTGCGCCGGATCAACTTCCAGCGGCTGTGTGACATGGTGGGCACCAGCTGGCTACTTAAGCGCGACCGCAAGCACGCCGACCAGGTGCGTGGTGCCGGCACTGCATCCTTCACTGACGCCCAAACACGTCGCCAGTCGCGCCAAGAGCAGGCCGCCAGGCCGCGCACAGGCGGCGACCGCCCTGCGGCGTTCCGCGCAACTGGCGACCCGCCTAGCGGCGCACAGAGCGCCACCCGGCACATCGCCGACATCCTCGCCCTGTTCAAATAGCCGGCCCGGCAGGCCAGCCCCTGCGCAATGGTCTGAAACGGCCTGAAAACAGGTTTGCACAGCGAAAACCCGGTCGAGCCGAGGACATTTCTGGACCCTCCGGCGCCCTCGGTCACCGACGTCTCCACCTCAACACCTCACGCCAAAGCGAGTTATCCACCGCAGCTGGGGGTAAGCCTGTGGAGAAGTAGCGTTATTTGTCCCATTTAATTGGGAGGCCAACCAGTCAACCTTTGGTTGAAAACACAGGCAATAGAGCGCTCAACAGCGAGATCGGCGTCGCCGCCGCTTCGCGGCGACGACAGCGTTAGATGCTGAATAGAGGGGCTGCGCCCCTCCCACCGCCGCTGCGCATGAGCCCACTTGGAAAACCAACCAACATGAAGGCGCAGCGACGGCGGTCCCCTCCCGCAAACAGCAAAAGCGGGTCGGCAGGGAGTAATTAACCGGACTTCGAGGCAGGCCATGACCCTAGAAGGGCTGTCGGCTTCGGGTCGCCTGCGTTGAAGAGCGGTCACCGTGCGCTACGCGCACACAAAGCGGCAGCGGTTCACTGGACCCGCAGAATGATCCCGCTCCGGCAGACCACGTAGGCACGGTCGCATTGAAACAACGCTAGCTTGCGGATCGACTTTTCGCGTGGTGCCACATTGTCCAGCTCGACGGCCACGGTCCATCGGTCGTTGGTCACCACCAGGTCGATGAACCCTCTTCGATCCTTTTGCACCTGGACAGGGACTTCCCAACTCACCCGCCAATTCCGCCGCTTCAAACGACGCGCCCACAGGAGCTGAAAACGATGGGCTGGTTGTGGCATGGCTACAGAGTCTGCAATCGCAGAGGCGTCCGGGCAACCGGTCGCTTTTTTTGCACTGCCCCCAGCGCAGCGCAACGCTGCCGGCCAGGCCCGCGATGAGGCGGCGAACCTACGGGGCCGGCTGGCAGCTTTTGAGTCGGTGACCACCTCGCCCGCCTCGCCAAAGGCCGGCCAGGCCAAGCCCCGCGGGCGTGGCAGCAGTTAAGCATGCATGCAACCTTGCAACCATGCATGCGTGCATCTAAATCAGCTTGCATGCGTGCATGCATGTTGCTAGGGTATTGCACACTTGCCCTCAAGCAAGCGACTTCCACCAGGAGCGCAGTGCATGAAAACCATCGCCATCGCCGTCCAGAAGGGCGGCTCCGGCAAGACAACTATCGCCGTTCACCTCGCGGTGGCCGCGCAGCAAGCCGGTCTGCGCGTTGCGCTGGCCGACACCGATCCGCAAGGCTCGGCCAAAGGGTGGGCCGAAACTCGCAAGCACTCCACGCTCGAAGTGGTGGCCATCACTTCTGCCAACGTCGGCGCAGCGGTCCAGGCCGCAGCCGAGGAAGGCTATGACCTGTTGATCGTGGACACCCCCCCCCATGCGTCAGCCGGCATCGCGGCCGCGCTTGAGCATGCGGATCTCGCCTTGATGCCTGTGCGCCCGAGTCTGTTGGATCTTGCCGCCGCGCCGGCCTCGATCCGACTATTGCAGGCCAGCGGCAAGCCGGGGGCGTTCATCCTGTCTAGCGCCCCGATCCGCGCCAGTGAGACACGGGAAGTGGAACGGGAGCTGGCAAGCACCGGCATCCCAGTGTTGGAAACGGTCGTTCATGATCGAACGGCCTACCGGCGCGCCCTCGCCTACGGCCAGGCCGTGGGCGAATTTGAGCCGGCCGGCAAGGCCGCTTTTGAGATTCGCGCTCTATGGCGCGAAGTGCATACGCTACTCGGCGCAACCAAAGGAACCCATGTATGAACACCGGACTCAGCGGCAAGCTCGCCGCCCTGGACAAGACCAAGAGCCAACCAGATAAGCCGGTGCGCGCAGCACCAGCCGAATCCAAGCCCCAGGCCGCCGCGCGCCAGGCCGGCACGGCCAAGAGCGCGCCCAAGGTCGGCGCTACCCGCACCATCACGATCCGTCACCTGACCGACGATGACCTGCGCCGGCTGTCCGAGTTCCGCTACACCCACAACATGACCATCCAAGACATCACCATCAAGGGCATCTCGATGTTCCTCGCCTCGATGGGTCTTGCTCCGCTGTCGGCCATGTCCGGCGACGCCGAGTAACGCATGTGCGCATGCAACGCAGCTTGCATGTTTAGTTGCATGCATGTTTGCATGCAAGATTGCACGCAGGCATGCATGCGTGCAATCTTGCAGTTACGCATGCATGTCAGCACCGCACAGTGCATGCACGCATGCAAGTTGGCTTGCATGCGTTTCCGCAAGGTGCATGCAAGCCTGCAAGCCGCTAAAGCAGCTTGCATGCAGTGGTGCGTTGGCCAGGCTTGTATCGTCTGCATGCAAGGCGTCAAGCATGCGTGCATGCAGGCCTGATGATGGCCGCCCAGGTTATCGAAGCGTTCGCCAAGGGCTGGACGAACCGGCGGATTCTGGCCGGCAAGCCGCGCCAGGTTGGCCGCTGGGTGATCGGCGAAGATGGCACCCGTCGCCGGCTTCTGAGCTTCGAACCTGGTGACCGGTTTGCGCTCGATCTATGGGAGCAGAATGACTACGGCACAACGCGATGGCGGGTTGTGCTATGCGAGGCATTACCTTATGGACAGGTGGGCGAAAGCGTGCCGGCAGTGCGCCCAGATGTCGCCATTCTGGCCGACATCACAGGGGCAACGCGGGTGCGCGCTTATGTGGCTTGGTTAGCCCTGAATCGGTCAAAAATTGACACCCTAAATCGGCTAGAATTGGCGCGTATCGAACAGTTTTTCCAGCGCATGCCACTGGCGCGGTTGAAGGTTTTAACCGCCGACGTGAGAGCCAAACTCCCCCGCAAAAGGCGAGGTTAGCGGCATGTCTGTGACACGAAAGAAGCTCATCAAAGGGCTAGCACTCGGCCTAGGCCTAGCAGTGATTGCCCCCGCCTTTGGATGGGCAAGTGCGCGTAGTCTGGCCTCGCTAGGTTTCACCGTAATTGCCAACCTTTCGCCAAGCGTGGCGCAAGGTCTGTACCTCCTGAATCGCAATAAACGTAGCGCAGAGCGGGGCCAGCTGGTCGCTTTCTCCCCACATAATGCGGCAGCGCGTTATGGCTTTGAACGCGGCTGGATGAAGCCCGGAAGTCTTTACATCAAGCGTGTCGGTGCGGTTGCCGGCGACACGGTATGCGTCAACACCGAAGTCAGCATTGCAACCCCAACAGCCGCAGGGCACCCAGCCACCTATCGGCGTGTGGGCGCGGTCGCTGCCACCGACCGAACAGGCGTGGCATTGCCTCACGTCTTACAAGGCTGCACGCGAGTCCCAGCGGGGCACATCTTCACCATCGGTGATGGTCTCGCCAACAGCTTTGACGGCCGCTATTACGGGTTCGTTCCGCTGTCAGTAGTCGCCGGAGGCATCACACCGTTGTGGACGCAAGCACCCTCGATGGGAGTCGATCATGAATGACCTAATGTCAGTGATTCTCGCCTGCTCTATCGGCGTACATCCGCAAACCGTACAGGCGATCATCAAGCATGAGAGTGGCGGCAATCCGTATGCCATCAACAACCAGGTCCGTAGCTTTTACCCGACCCGGTTTGACGAAGCCCAGCGGATCGCAGTTGAACAGGTGCGGGCCGGTCGCAGTACCGATATCGGGCTGATGCAGATCAACTCGCAGCATCTGACCAGGTTCGGAGTGACGCCGGTTGACCTACTAGACCCATGCACAAACATCCGACTTGGCACCACCATTCTGGCCCGGAACTACGCCCAAACATGGGCCAAATATCGCGCCGAAAAGCCTGCGCTGCTGGGCGCCTTGTCGATGTACAACACCGGCAACGAGTCGCGCGGATTGAGCAATGGTTACGTGAGCTGGGTGTCGCAAGCAGCTGGGGTGGCGGTGAACTTCCCGGCAAGCGGGAAGGCGAGCGGCCGCCGGTCCACCAAAGCCCAAGCCAATGCTGTTCCCGTGATGTCGCCCGCAGCCGCGCCCACAGGGTTTGCAGGGACCGGGCCGAAGGCTGCACAACCGAGGCCACGCTGACCGCTTGTGCGGCGTTGTGCGGGTAGCGTCCGATAGGGTGGGGCTTGGTCGAGGCCGACGGTTCCGAGACGCGCTACAGCAGAGCCAGAGCGGGCATTGTGGTTTCTGCGAAGGGTGGGTGTGATCGGAGAGGGTGAGGGCGTCGGAAGGCAAAAGCGGAGAAGCGGAAAAAGAAGGGCAAGATAAAAGTGTGTGTGGTATGTGGGTTTCAACTGACTCTTTCTATTAGATTTTTTGTACCACATTAACATTTAATGTTGTTGTAAACTACAACATGGTTTTAAGGGCCGGGAGACGACCGTGGTCGGTAGTGAAAAGCGCAGCTCAGCAGGGCCAGACCAGCGCGCTGGGAAGGGCGGTCAGGGTGCAAGCAGCACCGACAAGCCGCTGCGCGTTCGCCTGTCCAAGGGGCGCCAGGCGCGTAACAACTCCCAGGTCAATGAAGTCATCAGCCGTGTCAAAAGTGCTGCCAAGCGGGCGGCACGGACCGGGCGCATTTCCGGCGCGACCACGCACCATGCTGGGCGCGGCGCTGGCGTCAGGATCAACACTGGAAGCCGACAGCAGCGCGTCACCATCAAGGCCCGTGTGGTTGCAGCACCACGGGTCGGAGCAAAAGCCGCCATGCAGCGGCACGTGGACTATGCCCAACGCCACGGCGTAGACAAGGATGGTGGGCCGGCCCGTCCGTTTACCGACACGGGCGAACTCACGCGCGAGCAGACATCGCAGTTCGTGGACCGGGCAGAACCTGATCGGCATTCGTTCCGATTCATCGTCTCGCCGGAAGATGGCGCGAGCTTGAATCTAGAAGGCTACACCCGCGCTTTGATGCAACAAATGGAGCAGGATCTAGGGACAAAACTGGACTGGATGGCCGTCGCCCACCATGACACCGACAACCCGCACGTGCACATCATCGTGCGTGGGGTGGATGACAAGGGCGGCGACCTGGTGATTAGCCGCGACTACATCAGCAATGGCATGCGCGAGCGGGCACGTGAGCTGGCAACGCGTGAGCTGGGATATCGGAGCGATATCGACATCTATCGCTCTGCTGCGAAGGAGGTCACGCAAGAGCGCTGGACGGGTCTGGATGCGTCCATGCTTCGGGAGCAGCAGAGCCGCGAAAGCGGCCTAATCTATGCCGGCAAGGTGCATGCAGATCCGTTCCGCAATGCACAGCGGCAATTGCGGCTACAGCGGCTGGCGATCCTGCGTGACCACGGCTTAGCCACCGAACAGATGCCCGGTCGTTGGAAGATCCACGCGAACGCGCCGGAGGCGATGCGTGCGATGGCGCAGGAGCGCAGGCTAGCAACGGAACTCAAGCCGCACATTGATGCCGAACGGAGCCGGCGTGGTCTATTGGCCGACAAGGACAGCCTGAAGGCTGCACCCGTGCAGGGTGTCATCCTGGATCGCGGCTTGGCAGACAAACTGTCAGGCACCGAATACATCATCGTTGGCGGATTCGACGGCCAAGTGCATTACGCGACGCTTAGCATGCACTCAGAACGACACATGCCTGAGCGCGGACGCATCGGCGACACCGTGGAGCTGGGCACCTACACCCCGCCAGCCGCCACGTCAGCGGACAAGAACGTGCTAAGGCGCTTGAAGAGCGGCGTCTATCTCCCAGACGCGCATCTGGCCGAGGTGAAGGCGTGGGACCCGAAGCGCTTGCCTGCGAATGCAACGCCGGAGTCCTACATTGATGCGCACGTCAACCGCATGGAAGCACTGGCGAGCCGAGGACACGTCACCAAGCTGGCTGACGGCACGTTTCGTGTGCCGGCAGACCTCTTGGCGCGGCTCGATGGCGATCCAGCCATTGCCCGTGACAAAAACTCGTTCGTGCGTCTGGACGTGAAGGCGCAAGGCTCGCTCAACCGCCAGAGCCAGGTCATCGCGCGAACGTTCCTTGACGACCAGCTGGCCGCTGGTCGCCTTGAGCAGCTCAAGAACACCACTATCCGCACACGCACCCAGGTGCAGCTCCTAGACGCACTGGAGGCGCGTGCCGACCGCCTGGTTGAGTTGCAGCTGGCCCAGCGCACTCCCGCTGGGGTGCGTCTGAAGGCCGGCTTTGACGACGAGTTGCGCGACATGGAGCGCGCGGTGGTGCAAAAGCACCAGGTCGCGGGACTGTTGAAGCCGCATCTTCGAGCCGAGCGGAGCCAGAGCGGGCAACTGGCGGACGAAAAGAGCCTAGAGACATCTGGGCCGGTCCAGGGCGTCATTCTGGACCGTGGGCAAGCCGACAAACGATCGGGCGCCGAATACGTCATCGTCGCCGGCTTCGACGGCCAGGTGCATTACGCAACGCTCAGTGCCCCGTCGGAGCGGCACCTTGTCGAACGCGGGCAAATCGGTGACACCGTGACCCTCGACAGCTACACGCCGCCGGTCGCCACGGCGGCAGACAAAAACGTGCTGCGGCGGTTGCAGGATGAGATCTATTCCCCCGAGGCACACCTGGAAGAGGTCAAGGAATGGGACCCGAAACGTCTGCCCGGCAACGCAACGCCAGAGTCCTACATCGAGGCGCACGTGCGGCGTATGGACGCCTTGGCGCACCGAGGCCATGTGACCAAGTTGGAGGACGGCACCTTCCAGGTGCCGGCCGACCTGGTGGAGCGTGTCAACGCCGATCCCACACTCAGCGACCCCAAGCGCGCCTTCGTGCGCCTGGACGTGCTTGGGAAGGGGCCGCTGCCTCAGCAGAGCCAGGTCATTGCCCGGACGTTCCTGGACGAGCAGCTGGCCGCTGGACGCCTTGAGCAGATGAAGGGCGCCACCAGCCGCACCCGCACGCAAGCACAGTTCCTGGAAGCGCTGGAAGCCCGCACCGACCGCTTGGTCGCACTGCGGATGGCCGAGCGCACTCCTGTGGGCGTGCGCCTCAAGGCCGGCTTTGACGAAGACATGCGCGGCATGGAGCTGGGCGAGGCACAGAAACGGCTAGCGTCCAAGTACGGCCAGCCGGTCAATCTCGATGTGGCCCGCCGCTTTCAGGGCACCGTGGAAGCTATCGAGAACCTGCCCAGCGGCCCCCATGCCGTGATTGTGCAGAACGGGACGTTTGCGGTGGTGCCGGCGAAGGATGGCCTGCAAAGCCAGCTCGGCAACACCGTCGCGGTGCAGCTGGCGAAGGGCCAGAGCATGAACCAAGCCTTCCAGTCGGTGCGCATCCGCTTCGCGGCAATGGATGTGCTGGACAAGGGCAAGTCGTTAGGACTCACACGGAGTTAAACCGATGGCACCACAAAGCAAACAACGCGAGAAAACGCGCCACGCGGGCGGACTGCGCGGCGGTCCCATCGTCGCCTGCTTGGCGTGCATCTTTCTGGGCGTGTGGGCGGCGGGCCAGTACGTGGCCTATGCCCTGGCCTACCAGCCCCAGCTCGGCGCGCCCTGGTTCCAAATCGCAGGGCACGGCATCTATGCGCCCTGGTCATATTTCCCGTGGCTGTGGGATTACAACGCCTACGCGCCGGACATCTTCACCAGGGCGATCTACATCGTTGCCGCGTCGGCGGTGCTGGGTTTCGTGGTCATGGTAGCGGTGGCCATCTACCGCACCCGCGCCCAGGAAGAAGTCATGACGCATGGCTCGGCGCGGTGGGCCGAAGCCAAGGAAATCGAAAAATCGGGCCTGCTGGGGCAGGCTGGCGTGGTGCTGGGCATGACTGAGGACGGCCGTTACCTGACCCATGACGGCCCAGAGCATCTGGAAGTCACCGCCCCGAGCCGGTCGGGTAAGGGCGTGGGCGTTGTCGTGCCCACGCTGCTGAACTGGCAGGCCAGCGTGGTGGTCAACGACATCAAGGGCGAGAACTGGGAACTGACATCGGGTTACCGGAGCCGGATCGGCTACGTGCTGAAATTCAACCCGACCCAGCGCGACACCTGCCGGTTCAACCCATTGGCCGAGATTCGACCAGGTGATAACGAGGTCAAGGACGCCCAGAACGTCACCGACATGCTGGTTGACCCGGACGGCAAGGGAAAACCCGACCATTGGAGCAAGGAGGCCGACTCGTGGTTGCTGGCGGTGGTGCTGCATGTCCTCTACGCCGAGCCGGACAAGACCTTGGCCGGCATCGCGATGTTCCTGGACAACCCGGAACGGACGATGGAAGCCACGCTGCAATACATGCTCGACACCAAGCACCGCAACGGCAAGGTGCACCCGGTCGTTGCGATCGGAGCCAGGGCCATGCTCAACAAGAGCGCCGACGAGCGCAGCGGTGTGCATTCGACGGCGCGTAGCTTCTTCAACCTCTACTACGACCCCATCGTGGGCGCGGCGACCAGCGAGAGCGACTTTCGCATCACGGACCTGATGCGCGCCAAATACCCGCTTTCGCTGTATCTGATCAGCCCGCCCAGCGACAAGTCGCGCTTGCGGCCGCTGTTCCGGCTGATGCTGCAACAGATCACCCGCCGGCTCACCGAGGAATTGCACCCGGAGGGCAACAAGCACCGGCTGCTGCTGCTGGTGGATGAGTTCCCATCGCTGGGCAAGCTGGAATTTTTCGAGGAAGGGCTGGGCTACGTGGCCGGCTACGGCATCAAATGCATGATGATCAACCAGAGTTATAACCAGATCGTTAAGTATTACGGTCCGAGCAACACGGTGATGGACGGTGCGCACATCCACGTGTGGTATGCGCCCAACACCGACGAAACGGCCAAGCGCATTAGCGATTCGCTTGGCATGACCACCGAAATTCACCAGCAGACCAACTACACCGGAGGCCGGTTGTCTGGGTGGTTGGGGCACGTGATGGTGTCCAACCAGGAATCAGCCCGCGCATTGATGACGCCAGGCGAAGTGCGGGAAATGGACCCGTCAAAGAAGATCATCGTGGTGGCAGGCCTGCCACCGATCATGGCAGTGAAAATCAAGTATTACAGCGACGCCAAGTTCCGCGACCTGGTGCCGCCGACCGATGCGCGCGGCAAGGTGCTGGACCCGACCCACAAGTACGCGCCGGTCGCCAAGACCGGCGCCAGGCCATACCCCTATGGTCCGCCCGTCGCCGCCAACCCCTGGACCAAGCTCACCCCCGCTGTGGTGCCGGTTGCGGTGGCGGCCGCCCTGCAACCGGCCGTCCAAGACTCCCGCGACCTGGACGCCACCCCTGAGCCGACGCCCGCACCAGAGGTGGCCTTCGAGGCCGCGCCCATGCTCGATGACGACATCGGCGCCGATGCCGACATCGACACCCATGAAATCACCGTCAGCCCCGCCGCCAAAGCCGATGGCATGGATGCGGCCGACGACGACATTGACTACATGCTCCCATGAAGAAGTCTCACGGTAAGACCATTCTGCACACCCAAGTCGAAACCCGGCTCATGCAGCTCGCAAAACGTGAAGCCGTCGAGCGGCGCATCCCGTTGCGCGCTGTGGTGGAAGCCGCGCTGGCCGAGCGTTACGACCCCGAGCACGCCAAAGCCGAAGAAATGCTGGTCTTGAAGGAGCTGCGATCGCTGCGCAACGAGGTGCGCAACGTGCACTTCGGCAATCAAATGCTGGTGGAGCTGACCACGCTCACGACCAAGAACCTGTTTGCACGCCTGCCGGCCGCGACCCCGGCCAGCAATGCAGCGGGAGAGGGCTTCTACAACGCCCTGATTGCATCCGTGGAGCGGGTCTTTAGCCAGCGCACGCCGCTGCTGGACAAGTTGACCGGCTCGCTGCTGCGTGCCCAAACCGATAGCGAGTTCGATGCCCTGCACGCAGCGGCCGGGCAGCCCGACGCCGCCGACCACGATCCTGAGGCCACCCCATGAACGCCAATCCGTCTGTGTCCACGACCATTACCCGGCATAGCCGGCTGCTGGACATGATGAAGTCCGCGCTCGGCGGTGCCATTGGCGAGCTGCTGGACGATCCGGCCGTTGAAGAAGTGCGCGTCAACCCCGATGGCCGCCTGTGGTATGCCAAGGACGGCCGTAGGATCTGCCACGACGATACGCTTGACGTGAACACACGCGCACGCGTCATCAAGATCGTGGCCGATCACGTTGGCGAGATTGCCGACAAAGACAATCCCAGCTTCCCGGCCGAGCTGCCGGAATCGGGCTACCGCTTCCACGCCGTCTTGCCACCCGAATCGCCCGATGGCCCCACCTTCGTGATTCGCAAGAAATCAAACCTGCGACTCACGCTGGACGACTATGTGACCAAGGGACAGCTGACGCCGCGCCAGCGCGACATCATCGTCAAGGCGGTGCATGAGCGCGACAACATCGTCATCGTCGGCGGCAGCAACACCGGGAAAACCACGTTCGCCAATGCAGTCCTGTACGAAATGGGCCGGGTTACCGGCCGCGTCATCACGCTGGAAGATACGCTGGAATTGCGCGTGGAAGCCGACGAGGTGGTGCGCCTGCGCACCGTGCGTAACCGCGACCAGATCACCCGCAGCATGACACACCTGTTGCGCGATACGCTG
>NZ_JSBW02000027.1 GCF_000772705.2 Xanthomonas vasicola | reverse complement strand
CATGCCGCTTGGCCAGCAGCACCAGCTTCTTGCGGGCCACCTCCAGCAGACGGCTGTCGGTCGGATAAGCGATCGCCTTTTCCTGCACCGTGGTATCCACGATCACCCGCGACAACTCGCGTGCGTCCACCGCCTGCATGGCATGCGCGGCGTTGATGGTGTGCGCCAGCAACTCTTCCATCCCCGCTTCGCCAAGCCGCTGCCGCCAACGCGTCAGCGAGCTGGCATCGCACGGCAAGCGCGTCTGGAACACGACCTCGCCAGTGAAAAACTGCCAGTACGGATTTTCCAGCCAACGCTCGCACACCGCTTCATCGGACAGGTCGTAGGCGTGCTTGAGGTAGAGCAAACCAGCGATCAGCCGCACCGGCAATGCCGGCCGACCGCCACCGGCCGGGGTGGCCGGCAAGCGCGATGAAAGTGCTTGCTCCAACGCCGTCCACGGCATCCGTTGGCTCAGCTGCGCCAGCGGATGCTGCAGATCGATCTGATTCTCCAGACGCGAACGGAACAACTCGTCGGCGGGTCTGTCTTCGGCAGCAGGACGGCGTGTACGCATGGGCGGAAATTGCAAGAAACCAGCCTTCAGCGTAGCGAACACTGGTAGTTTTAGCACGCCGGTGCAGACATCAAGGCCTTGCGGTCGTTGGGTGGTTGGGGTTTTTCAGGGGCGACTAATTGACGTTCGTCAGTAGCGAACTGGCCGCTGCAAACAGCGCGTTGTTGCCTGTATCTACTTGGCGTTGAAGCTGCTGGTCTCGCGCCAGCGGCGCGTGGTGCGCTGGAAAAACAGGCTATTGGGTACCTGTAACACGCTGCCGGTACGGTCGCCGGTTTCTTCCAGCGTGGTGTAGATCACGTTGATATCGATCACGCGTCCCTTCAAGCCCGGTTTGTCGCCACCTTCAAGTAGCTCGATGTGGTCATGCAGCCGAAACGGGCGCGTTGTGATGATCAGGAACGTGCAGAAAATATTGGAAAGCACACTCCATGCGGCGAAGAACGCCACTGCGCCGACGGCTGCAAACCCTGTAAATGCGGTCCATAAGGTGCCGCTCGAGAAACCGAGGACCCGTAGCACCATCAATAAGGCACTGACCGAAATGATGAAGCTACCAACGCGGCGGATACCGATCATCATTTCGGCAGGCACGCTGTAACGCGCACACAGGCGCCGCAGCAGTTGCCGTAGCAGCAGCCGTGCCAACGCGGCAACAGCCAGAATCAGCACGATCTTGACCGTGGGTTCCGCAATCGCCAGCCACTCCGGATTCCAGGGGGGCAACAGGCTGCGGATCATGGCGGGCAAGGCGTCGGGCGCGGACATCACATCATGCAGGGTCGAAGAGGCGTCCATTGTAACGGGGCGTCCCTTGTGCTGTAGGTGCGCAGGGTAAATACCTACTCATCTGCGAATGCAGGCAATGCTGAAATGCACGAGCGAGCGGGGGCGCATTTCCTTCAGAAGCTGGCTCCGGCAGCAACACAAAAATTCCGCTCAGGTCTAAACCTATTCGTCGTCCGAGGCATCCAAGTGGATATGCTCGACATCTCCATGCCCATCGATGCCCCATCCAGCGAGAGTCCCGCCGACCGCGACGATGTGACGTTGGCGCGTGCGGCGGCACTGGGAGACTGCGCTGCCTATGAGGCGATTTATCGCCGTCACGCACCACGCCTGTATGCGCTGGTGTGGCGCCTTTGCGGCGGCAACGCAGCCCGCGCCGATGATGTGCTGCAGGACACCTTCATCGCGGCATGGAAGGCATTGCGCAGTTCCGTTTCCAAAGCGCGCTGGGCACCTGGCTACATCGCCTGGCCGTCAATACTGCGTTGATGAAGCTATGCGCGCGCTCGGCATCCAGTGACCACATGGTTGACGCCGCCGACGGCGACGGACGCGCGGCAGCGGCCGGCCCCAGTCGCTGCCAATCGACACACATGGACCTGGAGCGTGCCCTGGAAGCGCTGCCGCCACGAGCGCGCGCCGTGCTGGTGCTGCACGACATCGAAGGCTGGAAACATCAGGAAATTTCCGACGAACTGCGCATGGCGGTTGGCAATTCCAAGGCACACCTGCATCGCGCGCCTAGCTTGCTGCGTGCGCGGCTTGGAGACAACGCATGAATCACACACAGCATGATCGCGACCAGGAAGACGATGCCGGCCTGCTCGCGCAGTTGCAGGCACTCCCGTCGCAGCGCCCGCCACCGCCGCAGATGTGGGAGCGTATCGCGCCTGCGTTGACGGACCACTCCAATGTGATTGCCTTGGTGCCGATGCGTCGGCGCGGCTGGATCCTGCAGGCAGCGGGGCTGGCGCTGGCCGCTGTAGTGGCGCTCGTCGCCATCGCACCGGGTATCGATCGGCAGGCACCGCCGCCAGCTGCAGCGCAACCAGTGCTGGTGACGCAAGCGCAGGCGTTGGCCGAGCATTACCAACAGGCCATCGCCGATGTACCGGTGCAGCAGGTACCCGTCGACTTACTGCCGGCACTCGATGAGCTGGATCGCAGCACGCAGGCCATCCATGCGCCATCGCGCAGAGCCCGCGTTCTGCATTTTTGTTGTCGCAATTGCAGCGCGCCTACGCGAAACGATTGCAACTGACCCGTCTCGCCTGCGAAGGCGAGGCATCCTTTCCAAGCTGAGGAGCACCGCCATGCGTTATGCCCATCTTTCCCTGCTACTGCTGGCAGCGTTCTGCGCGATGCCCGCAGCGGCGCAAACGGCGGTCAAGCAAAGTCATCCGTTGGCGCGCGGCGGACGTGTGGAGTTGGAAAACATCGCCGGCAGCATCCGCGTGCGCGGCTGGGATCGCGATGAGGTGGCCTTGACCGGCAGCCTGGGCGAAGGCCAACGGCTGCAGGTGGACGAAAGCTTCAACCGGCTGCACCTCGAGGTAATCTACCCGCGCAATAGCCGCAACAGAAAAGGCGCCGAACTGGAGTTGCGGCGCGGTGCTGCAGGTGGATGCGGTGAGCGCTGCGGTGGATGTTGATCAGGTCGATCTGGCGCGGCTGCAGCTCAAATCTGTCAGTGGCGACGTGGTGGCTGCCGGGCGTGCCAAGGAGGCGCAGCTGGAAACGGTCAGTGGCGCATTGCGCAGCACGGTGAGTAGCGGGCGGATGACCTTGGGCACGGTGAGCGGGCAGCTCAATGCGCCGGCCGGCGCCAGCGGTTGGTAGCAGTCGAGTCCGTTTCCGGCGATATCCGTCTCGATGCCGGCCAGGTATCGCAATTGCGTGCGCAGAGCGTGTCCGGGGCAACCGCGCTCACCGTGGCATGGCTGGCGCCGGGCGGCAGCATTGCGGCGGAGAGTGTCAGTGGCACGATGACGCTGGGGGTGCCGCGCAATCTGTCGGCAGCGCTGGATGTCGATGTCTTCAGCGGCGATATCCGCTCGGTCGCGGGCAATGTGGAACGGCGGGAGTACGGCCCCGGCAAACACCTCAAGGCGACGCTGGGGGCCGGCAATGGCGACGTCAAACTGGAGTCGCATTCGGGCTCGGTGCGTATCGATTACACCAACTAAGTCCGCAAACAGAGCGTGCCACCTTGCGGTGGCACGTTGGTACAACACTCCAGCTTTGCGGCAATACTCAACGGCGGCTGACACCACTGCGGCGCGATGGCCTGTGGACACGCGGCAGCTGCTGGGAACCCACGCCTACCTCAGGGCCATTTGCCGCGTGTCCTTCGCTGCTTAAGCGATCTTGTCGCCGTCGTTGCGTGCCGGGCCGAAGTTGGTGGTGAGCACTTCGATCCGGCCGCCGGTCTTGCGGAACGCGGCGATATCGGCTGCGATGCGCTCACGACTGAGCGGCTGCGACTTGCCTTCGCTGCGAGCGATGCTGGGCTGGGATTTCTGCTTGGTCGCGGGACGTGCCATGTGGCCTCCTGTAGCGGGGAAGTGCGGTGACACCGCGTGCGGCTAGGGTGGCGCGCGCGGAAGCGGTGTCGAGAGTGCGACGGCGTTCGGTGCGCAATCGCGGTGGCACAGCGTGCGTGCCGTTGCAGACAAGACGGCGGTGCGTCAAGCAGCAACCGCGCATTATAGGGGGTCTGATGCCCGGGTGTGTTAACCGTCCGACAGACGGGCTTGCTGCGCGGCTGCCCAGGCCAGGCCCTGGACCACGCCGAAGGACGGGTCGCCATGCACCAGGCGCGATTCCGGGAATGCGGCAGCCACGGTGTCGCGGATATAACCGGCGCGCGACATGCCGCCGGTGAGGAATACCGTCGCCGGTGCGGTGGTCATGTCAGCGCGCACCTGCGCCAGCAGGCTTTCCAGTTCGCCGAGATAGTTGGAAGCGGACGCAACCAGTGCATTGGCCTGCACCTCCACACCCAGCCCGCGTTCGATGAACTCTAACGGCGCCTGGTGGTGGTCCAGCTCGCTGAGCGCGATCTTGCAGGCCTCCACGCCGCGATACAGACGCGCGGTATTGCCGGTGTCCTGCAAGGCCTGCAGGCGCTTGTCGAAGGGGGCAGGAACGTCCTGATACTTGTGCAGACGGAATTCGCGCTGGCGGGTCATGTCCTGCACCATCGCCGCCTCCACGTAATGGTGGGTCGGCACGCGGGTGATGCCGCGACCGAACAGCGGCATATAGGCAGCCAGGCTCAGTGCCAGATCGATATCGGTACCGCCGCGTGCGATACCCCAGGCCCGGTGCACCTGCGGCGCAGCGCTGCCGCCCACGCTGGCATGGGCAACGTCGGTGGTACCGCCGCCGATATCCACCACCACGGTGTCGTGGCGGCTGTCGTGACTGACGTGGTAATGCATCGCGGCTGCTGCGGGTTCTTCGAGAAAATCCACGCTGTCGAAACCGGCTGCGATCGCGGCGGTCTGCAGGATTTCCAGCGCCTGCGCGTTGCCGGCTTCGCCGATCGAACTGCGAAATTGCACCGGGCGGCCCAGGGTGGCGTGACGGATGTTGATGTCGAACTGGCGCGAGGCAGTCAGCCGGATGTGCTCCAGCACATGCGTGGCGATACCGGTGATGGTCTGGCGCGCCCGCGGATGCAGGTTGTAGCCGAGCATCGACTTGGGGCTTTGTACCAGGCTGCCTTCGCCTTCGAGAAAATAGGCGTCCAGCGCCTCGTCGCCATAGACCGCGTTTTGCAGCAGGGCGGCGGAGCTGCGTGGCTCGCGCACCTGCTCCTCCATCCATTGCCGTCGCACGATGCGGATCGCATCGCGGCGCAAGCTGTCATTGTTGGGAGTGCGGCCAGCGGCCACTGCATCGCGGCGGCCCGAGTCGATCAGCCGCTCTACTTCGTATTCCAGCGCTGGTGTAAGGCTGAAGTCGTCCGGGTCGCGCATGGTCTCCGGGAAGTACACCGTGGTGCGGAACTGCAAGGCCTCGCCGAAGCGTACCGGCACCACGTGCCCATCGACGATCGCCGCGGCGGCGGAGTTGCTGGTACCGAAGTCGATGCCGAGTTTCATGCAGACGGGCCTGGAGAGCGGGCCGCGCACTTTACTACGGCGACCGCACCGGCCGTCGAGACCGGCATCAAGACGCGCGTTACTACCCAAGCACGGCAGCACCGCGCCGCAGCCATCCAGGCGTGCGGCGCGTGTTGGGTCAGGCCGCCAGGTCGGCCACGTGACCGTCGTTCAGTTCTTGAGTGGTGGCCTCGCGCACCGCCACCACTTCCACCGCAAAGTGCAGGGCTTGCCCGGCCAGCGGGTGATTGCCGTCCACGGTAACTTTGTCCGGGCCAACTTCGGTCACGGTGACCAAGACGGGGCCTTGCTGCGTGCGCGCTTCGAACTGCACGCCGGGTACCACCTTGACATCGGTTGGAAACGCGTCGCGTGGCACATGCTGGATGAGCTGCTCGTGGCGCGGGCCGTAGCCCTGTTCGGGTATCACGTCGGCAGTGAGCGTGTCGCCCAGCCGCTTGCCTTCCAGCGCCTGTTCCAGGCCGGGCACGATGTTGCCGGCGCCATGCAGATAGCTCAGCGGCGTCTCGGGCGTGGAGCGGTCGATGACCTGGCCGCTGTCGCCGGAAAGGGTGTAGTGAATGGTCGCAACGCGACCCTGGCTGATTTCCATTGGAAACCTCCATGACGGTGATCAAGGGGAATGCATCGGCTCATTCACGATGCGAAGAGATACTGCACCCACACCGTAGGCAATCGCACTGGATCATGCAACCGCAGCCGGGATTGCGGTTGAGGCGGGGATCAGTTTGGTGCAGTCACTGTCACAAGCGCATGCGTCATTCGGCTATGCCGGTCCGCAAAAGCAGTAGAGGTGATGTGGGCACGGCTACCAATCGCGGCTACATCGATCATTCGCGGCAGCATGGGTGCTTGACCATGTCGCGCCTGACGTGTGAAAAAACACGTGTGCAGACGGCTCATGGCCACACGCCGTTGCGTCGCTTAGTCCGTCTTCGCGCCGCTCTCGATCTGCGCACGCCTGGCACGCCAGGTTTCCGGAGTTTGCGGTTTGATGAACAGGGCGGTGAGTTCGGGGTGCTGCTGTTTGGCCGCCGCTTCAATTCGCCCGACACAGGCCTCGATTTGCGGCGTGGTGCGGCTGTCTTCGAATTCGGCGCTCAATGCAGCAACCACTTGGTTGGGCCCCATTTGCATGGTGAGCACGCCATTGGCAGCACGCACGTCCGGGTCGCTGGCGGCGATGCGCAGCAGCGAGTCGGTCACATGCGCATGCGCCGGTTCGCCGATCAGCAGGCCCTTGGTTTCGCGCGCAAGCAGGAAGGCGGTGAATGCCAGTACACCGGCAATGCCGATCGAGGCGATGCCGTCGAGTTCTGGCATGTCGAACAGCTGCGCGCCGGCCAGACCCAGCAGCGCCATCAGCAGGCCGATCAACGCAGCGCTGTCTTCCAGCAACACAGTGAAGGTGCTGGGATCCTTGCTTTGACGAAACGCCTGGAAATAGCCCATGCGGCCCTTTTTGGAGCGAAATTCGCGCAACGCCACCACCCACGAAATGCCTTCGAACACGATCGACACGCCAAGCACAATGTAGGCAAGCAGATGACTCTTGGCCGGTTCCGGGTTGCGCAGATGCACGATGCCTTCGTACAGCGACACGCCAGCGCCCATCGCGAAGACCAACAGCGCGACGATGAAACTCCAGAAATACAGCTCGCGTCCGTAGCCGAATGGATGCGTGGGTGTGGGCGGCTGCGCGGCGCGGCGCAAGCCATACAACAGCAGCACTTCGTTGATGGTGTCCACCAGCGAATGCACGCCTTCGCTGAGCATTGCCGAGCTGCCGGAAATGCCGGCGGCGATGAACTTGGCGACGGCAATGGCCAGGTTGCCGGCCAGCGCCACGTAGACAACCAGATGCGAGCCTTTGGGCTTGCCTGGGCTCTTGCCGCTTGCAGCCGCGGCGGCATCGTGGGCGTTACCGGAGTCTGCGGTTGCGCGCGGGGGATTGGGGGCTGGCTGATTTGACACGCGCGACCTGCGGGGTATTCGACAAGCGCCGCACTATCGCGCTATCGCCGTGCCGGGTGCGTGATCGCGCGGTTGGGCGGCTACAATCCACGCCCACTTCGATCAAGGAATTGCATGTCCACCGTCCCCGCCTGTCCGCAATGCGGCCTGGAGAACACCTATCTCGACGGTGCGATGTCGATCTGCGCCGACTGTGGCTTCGAATGGAGCGCCGGCGACGCCGAGGCAAACACGACGATGGTGCGCGACAGCAACGGCAACGTGCTGCAGGCCGGCGATACGGTAACCGTGATTAAGAGCAGCTAACAAAACTACTGCGCAACCGCCAGGCGGGCGCGGCCTGTGCTCGGAATCCTCATGTACCACTCGTACACTGCGGTTCCTGCGCGCCGTCCGCGCCCACCTGACGGCTGCTCGCTACGTTTTGTTAGCCGCTCTAAGGATATGAAGGTCAAAGGCTCGTCGATTCCGCTCAAGCAGGGCACGGTGATCCGCAATATCCGCCTGGTCGAAGACGATGCCGAGCACATCGAAGGTAATTCCGAAAAGATCAAGGGCCTGGTGTTGAAGACCTGTTTCCTGCGCAAGGCGTAAGTGTGTCTCAGTGACTGCGCTTACCGCCAGGCACCGCGGTCGGTGCTCGGTACGGCATGGTCCACTCGCAGGTTGCGCCCTTGGACGCCGTCCATGCTTAGCTGACGACTGCCTTATCCCTACTGGTAGCTGCCTCAAGCGGCGAAGCGCGATTTGCCAGTGTAGGAGCGCGCATGCGCGCGATGCGGCCTTCTCGGTAACACTGCATCCAGCGGCGGCTCGCCGTTAACGTGCGATGTCGCTCCGAATGGCGGGCGCTCGCAGATGGGTGGTGAAGGCCGGCTGCGCTAATCGCGCGGATACACCGCTGCTACCATGCAGTTCTGCCACATGCGCGACAACATGCCGCCGCACATGCTGCTGAGATCACCTTCCGCACCAGCCCCCACGCGTGCGCCGGCGATGCCGATTTCGTCGAGCACATCGACCTTGTCGCCCGGATTGCCGCAGATCGCATACAAGCCCATGCCGGAGATGAAGCGGATGGATGGAGCGCCGCTGAGTTCACGACAGCTGTCCATCAATTCAACCCGGTAATGACGGTGTGTGCCAGGATGGCGCGGCGACACTTCCACCACCAGGCCCTGGCCGTTTACGACCAGGAGCGCAGCATGCTGGGATTGAAGCAGTAGCTGGAGGAACCGGCGAAATTGCGGCGGCGCGCCTCGCGCACGCTGATGCGTTCCAGCGTTGGCACGCCGTCGTGGTCGTGTTGACGCCCAGGGCTGGCGTAGTCGCGTGCGGTGAGTGGGGCGACCTGGTCGATCGCGCAACCCTGCTGACCGGTGCTGACATACGCTTGTGCGCCATTGCAGACCCAGCCGTTTGCAGCCAACAGGCTGGCATCCGGTTGTGCGGCCAGTTGCGGGCAGTCCTGCGACAACTGCAGGCGGAATAGCCGTCCATCGCGCTCGGCAACTGCCAAGATACGCGCGTCGGCCTGATGCAATTCGGCAACCTGGCGTGCGTCCAGGCAGTCGGCACTGGGCGCCACTGGTCACTGCATTGGTGCCGATGCAGCAGGCAAGCCACAGCCAAAAACCGTGCTACCGAGCAGAACTGCAACGATCACGCACATCCTTGGCAATGAGGTTGTTGCATCATCCGCCCGCGTTGGCGTGCTGGTAATCGCGACGGTAGCGTGCATTGCGGCGAACCGCGAGTGGTGATGTGGTGCTTCGCGGTGAAGATCAGAGGCGCAGTGGCGACGCGTGTCAGTCGCGCATGGCAATCAGCAAAAACGAAAGGAAAAAAACGCAACGCCGGATACGCGATGCGGCATGCAGGCTTCTAAATACATCCCACTTCACGAACGCTGAGGGTATGTCATAGCGCCCATGTGCAAGGCGCTACGAGCGGTCTGTTTGCAAGGCAAGCAACTACGTATCCGGCAGCAGCAAGCATGCAGTGCATGTGCCATGCCGCATAGAGAGCGCACCGTGCCGGCTGGCAAGGTGCGTTCGCGTGGTCAGCGGCTGATCAAACGATCACTCCGGCAATGCGGGGTAATCGGTATAGCCCTTGGCACCGCCGCCGTACATCGTGGCTTGGTCGAGCTCGGCCAGCGGCGCGTTCTCGCGCAGGCGACGCACCAGATCCGGGTTGGCGATGAAGGGACGTCCGTAGGCGATCGCATCGGCATAGCCGCTGCTGATGGCGTGTTCGGACATGCCGCGGTCATAGCCGTTGTTGGCGATCCAGGCGCCGTCGAACTTGCCGCGCAACGCGGCGTAGTCGAAAGCGATGTTGTCGCGCGGGCCGCCGGTGGCACCTTCGATCACGTGCACGAAGGCCAGCCCGCCGATCAGGTTGAGGCGCTCGACCGCACGCTCGAACAGCGGCTGCGGGTCGGAGTCGTGCGCGCCATACACGGGGGTCACTGGCGACAAGCGCACGCCGGTGCGGTCGGCACCGATTTCATCGGCGATTGCCTGCACCACTTCGGCAAGCAGGCGGGTGCGGTTTTCGATATCGCCGCCATAGGCGTCGGTGCGCTGGTTGGAGCTGTCGCGCAGGAACTGGTCGAGCAAGTAGCCGTTGGCCGCATGCACTTCCACGCCGTCGAAGCCGGCATCGATCGCGTTGCGCGCCGCGATGCGGTAGTCCTCGATCAAGCCGGGGATTTCTTCCAATGCCAGTGCGCGCGGCTCGGACACATCCTCAAAGCCGTTCTTGGTGAAAGTCTTGCCTTCCGCGCGGATGGCGCTGGGCGCAACCGGCACTTCGCCCGGCGGCAGCACGCTAGTGTGTGAGACACGGCCCACATGCCACAGCTGCAGCACGATCTTGCCGCCGCGGCGATGCACTTCGTCAGTGACGGCGCGCCAGCCCTGGATCTGTTCCTTGGTGTAGATGCCGGGCGTGTCGAGGTAGCCCTGGCCCAGCGGACTGATCTGGGTGCCTTCGGCCACAATCAGGCCGGCGGTGGCGCGCTGGCCGTAATACTCGGCAGCAAGCGGCGAGGGCACCTGACCGGCGATGGCGCGGTTACGCGTCAGCGGGGCCATGATCACGCGGTTGGCAAGATCCAGCGCGCCCAGGCGCACCGGGAAGAACAAGGGGGATTCAGTGGATTTGGACATCAGCAACCAGTCGATTTGATCACGCGCCAGGCGCGACGCCGCGTCGATCGCGGTGCCCCATAGCGATGGTGGCGCACTCATGCAGTTTCGAGCGATGCAGATAGGACACAGCGTCCCCATCGCGTTGAAAGCGATGTAACTGTGATGGGTTGGGCGATTGCGCTGAACCGACCTGGTGTCGCGCTTTCCTGCTCTATTGCATTGCACAATAATAGACCGCCCCGCCATCACCGGAGTCGGGCATGACCGATACCGATCTTTCTTCGCCACGCGTGTCCCGGCGCGATTACGTGCTGATCCTGCTTGCGCTGGCGATGGGCGGCTTTGCGATCGGCATCAGCGAATTCTCCACCATGGGCCTGATGACGCAGATTGCGCAGGGCTTGCAGATCAGCGAGCCGCAGGTCGGCCACGTCATCAGCGCATATGCATTGGGCGTGGTGGTCGGTGCGCCATTGCTGGCGATTTTGGGAGCGCGCTGGCGGCGGCGCACCTTGTTGCTGCTGTTGATGGTGTTCTATGCGCTTGGCAACGTGGCCAGCGCCTTGGCGCCGAGCTACCACACGATGCTGCTGTGCCGCTTTATCGCCGGGTTGCCGCATGGCGCGTACTTCGGCGTTGCATCCTTGGTCGCCGCATCGATCAGCCCGCCCAATCAACGTGCCACTGCAGTGGGGCGGGTGTTGTTGGGCTTGAGCGTTGCGCTGCTGGTGGGCAACCCGCTGGCGACCTGGCTGGGGCAAATTGTGAGCTGGCGTTGGGCGTATGCCTCGGTGTCGGTGATTGCGCTGGGTACGGTCGCAGCTGTGGCGATCCTGCTGCCACCGCAGCCCGATGAGCCGCGGCAGCAGCCGCTGCGCGAATTGCGGGCGTTCAATCAGCCACAGGTGTGGCTGGCATTGGCGATCGGTGCAGTTGGGTTCTCCGGCATGTTCTGCGTCTTCAGTTACCTCGCGCCGACGTTGACTGCGGTGACCGGCGTGACCGCAGCGCGCATTCCATTGGCAATGGTGGCGTTTGGCTTAGGCGGGGTGCTGGGGAGCATCCTGGGCGGTTGGTTGTTCGACCGTATGCAGTTCCGTGCGGTGCCGGTATTGCTGGTGTGGTCGGTGGTGGTGATGTTGACGTTTCCGCTGGCCGCGCAGTCAGAGGTATGGGTGTTCGTATCCATCGTGGCGGTCGGCACCATGGGGGCATTGGCGCCTGCCTTGCAGACACGCTTGATGGATGTGGCGGCAGACGCGCAGACCCTGGCCGCAGCATCGAACCACGCAGCATTCAATACGGCCAATGCGCTTGGCCCATGGCTGGGTGGGATGGCGATCACGGCGGGTTGGGGCTGGACCTCCACCGGCTACGTTGGCGCGGTCACCGCGCTCGGCGGGTTGGTGGTGTACGCACTAGCAGTGTGGCAAGAGCGTCGCCAGCAGCGCACGGTATTGGCGAACTGGTGAGGTGGCACACGCCAATCCGGTCGTGCGCATCTGGTGCGGCAATGCCGCGCCAAGTGCTCGCACACTTGCCTCGCCGTGCAGTTGTACAGCGATGCGCGTGTTGCATCACCACAGCCATCTCACAGCCTGCCGGCGAGACTGTGCGCTCAATCAAGCGAGCCGAACAGTGTCATGACTGAATTTACTCCACCGCCGTGGAAGCGCCCGAATCCCAAAGGCAAGGCGAAGTCGACACCGTTGACCGACGCGCAGAAAGCGGCTGCCAAACAGCGTGCTGAAGAGGCGGGGCGGCCCTATCCGAATTTGGTCGACAACATGTGGGCCAGCCGTCAGCCGAAGTAATCTTGACCCGCTGTTGGCATGGATGAATTGCGATTCATCGCTTGCAATGTGGCGTGAGGATGATGCTCGCATCGCTCACATTTCAATTATGCAAACGACGCGAGGATGAGGCCGTACACAACGCAACGGCACTGCAATCAACCCATCGATTGACTCAACCGCCGCAGGCACAGTCATCGCACAGCGCAGCGTCGGTCCATCTAACAAGGAGCCACACATGAGCATTCAGAGCAAAACCGAGCACAGTCTCAACGACCTCATCGCCATCTCGCGCGACGGCAAGGACTTCTACGATGAAGCCGCAGCCAAGGTGGGCGATGCAGAGCTTGCGACGCTGTTCCGTCGCATTGCAGGCGTCAAGACCGACATCGTCAGCAGCCTGAGCAGTGTGGTCACCGCCGCTGGTGGTACGCCGGAGCAGCACGGCACCATGGTGGGCAGCATGCAGCAGTTCTACGGCAAGGTGCGCGCAACCCTGGGTGACACCAAGTACGGTTACGTGGCCGAGCTGGAAGAATCGGAAGACCGCCTGCTTAAGGCCTTTGACGAAACCATTGCCGACCAGGACACTCCGGCTGCTGCACGCGAAGCCGCGCTGCGCCTGCTGCCGGAAGTGCGCGCTTGCCACGACGTCATGCGTAACCGCAAGCATGCAATGAAGAGCGCCGCATAACCTGCGCGCTTGACCGAAGTGCATCGTCACCGATCCGATGCAGCTCCGGGGTAAAACGATAAAGGCGGAAACGGGCAGCGCGAGTTGCCCGTTTCTTTTTGTGTTGCAACAACGCGCCACAGCGCGAACTAATGCTGCAATCGCGGTTCCACGCATCGCAACACGTTTCACGTCGGCGATGCGCACGACGGCATATTCGGCAGGCAGCGGGTCTGCTAGTATCCGCCGCCCTTCTTCAGGCAGGCCCGCGTTGCGCGGTCGTGGCATCCACCCATGAAGCAACAGTTCCTGTACCTGTCATCGGCCGACGCGCAATTGTCGCTTGGGCTTGGGGAAGAGAAGACGACTGAACGGCTGTTCTTCGCGGTCATGGCCGATGCGCCCACTGCCGAGCATGCGGCGCGAATTGCAGACAGCCTGCTGCAAGGCGGGCACGCGGAAGGCAAGCCGCTGGCGCGCGAACGGCTACATGTAACCCTGCATCATCTGGGCGATTACGCCGGTGGTCTGCCGCCATCGTTGGTGAGCCGCGCCAGCCAGGCCGCGGCGCGCGTAGCGATGGATGCGTTCGCAGTGGAATTCGACCGCGTTGGCACCTTCGGTGGCAGGCGCTCGCAACTTCCCTGCGTATTGCGTGGCGAAGAGCAGGTGCGTGGGCTATACGAGCTGCAAGGCGCAGTGGGAAAGCAGCTTGCGCATGTCGGCATTGCCGGCGATGCGCAGTACACGCCACACATGACCCTGCTGTACTGCAATCAGGCGGTGCCACAACGGCGCTGCGATGCGCTTGCCTGGACCGTGCGCGACTTTGCATTGGTGCGCAGCTTCCTTGGCCAGTCGCGCTACCAGATCGAAGGCCGCTGGTCGCTGCGCTGATGTGCACGGCCGCGCGCGCACGGTAGCCTGCGCGCATGGACATTCCCTCGCCATTGCCGTTGCACGCAGACCACCTGACCGCACTCGAGCAGGCCTATGCCAAACCGCCGCGCGCCTACCACCACTTCGGCCACGTGCGCGCGGTGCTGCAGCACTATGCGCAGGTGGCCGCCGGGCCGGGCTGGCGGCAGCCGGCAGAGGTCTGGTTGGCGGTGCTGTTCCACGATGCGATCTATCAACCCGGACGCAGCGACAACGAGGCGCAATCGGCATTGATGGCGGCCGAATCCATTCCATGCTGGTGGCCGCAGGCGCAGCTGGATGTTGAGCGCGTGCAGGCGCTGATCTTGCTCACCGCCCGGCATGGGCAACTGCAACCGCAAGATGTGGATGAAGAGGCCGCGCTGTTTCTGGATTGCGACATGGCGATCCTGGCCGCGCCCGCGGCAGTGTTCGATGCCTACGATGCGGCCATCGCCGAGGAATATCGCGGGCACGTGCCCCGCCTGCTGTTCAAGCTCAATCGCCGCCGCTTCCTGGCCGGTGTGCTCAAACAACCGCGCATCTTCCTGAGCGACTACTTCCACACCCATCACGACGCTGCGGCGCGCGCCAATCTGCGCCGGCGGCTGGGGCGCTGAGTGAACCCGTAACGTCCGGGCGGTAGGCCCGGATGAGGCCGATGCGCACGCTACAATGGCCGCATGCACGACAGCGCTGCTTCCAGCCCCGACCCTCGCCCGATCGCCCCACAGCCGCCTGCACCCTACGAATGCTGCGAGAGCGGCTGCCCGCTGTGCGTGCACGATCTGTATGCCGAGGAGCTGACGCGATACCGCCAAGCCCTGGCGGCATGGGAAGCACGCCAGCCGGGTGTCAGCGGGCCAAAGGCGCAATGAGCGAATTCCTGCACTTCGCTCTGCCGCCTGGAACGATTATCTTTGAACCACTTTTCCCGATGGTGCGACATGCGACGACTTGATATGTGGAGCGCGCTCTGCGGCGCGGCGATGTTGACGCTGTCGGGCATGGCCGCCGCGCAGGCGCCGGAACCGGTCAGCCATGGTCGTTTCGAGCAGGTGCCGGTGCTGATGCCCAAGGGCGAGCCGCAACGGGTGGTGATCTGGCTGGCCGGTGCCGGCAATGCCGCCAAGCGCCAGGCCCAGGCGGAAAGCCTGCGCGCCGACGGTGCGATGGTGGCAGTGGTCGATACTGCACACCTGTACGCGGTGCTGCGTAAGGCCGGCGGTACCTGCCCGTTCTCGGTTGGCGACGTGGAAAACTTCTCGCGCTACATGCAGGCCTTCTACCACATCCCCACCTACCGCCTGCCGCTGCTGGTGGGCGATGGCGATGGCGCGGCGCTGGCCTATGCGATCGCTGCGCAATCCAAGCCGCATGTGCTGGCCGGCGTGCTGACCGACGGGCTGTGCCCAACCAACGTGTCCAACCAGGCGATCTGCCAGCCGGGTGTCAGCCCGGGCACCAACACGCTGCTGCCGCTACCGCTGCAGATTCCCTGGGTACTTGCCGCCAGCCAGGACAAACGCTGCCCCGCGGCTGCCGAAGAGGGTTTCCTCAAGCAGGTGCCGCAGGCGCGAACCTTCCGGCGGTCTGCGAAAGGCGACATCCTGCCTGGCCTGCGCGCCGCGGTGCGCTCGCTGGGCGAGCAGAAGGGCGTAGCATTGCCGCCGCCGCCAGGCGGTCTGGCCGACCTGCCGGTGGTGGAGCTGCCGGCCAAGCCAGACGGCGATAGCGACGACGACACCTTCGTGATCTTCGTCTCCGGCGATGGCGGTTGGGCCGGGCTGGACGAAGAAGTGGCTGACGCACTCGCGGCGCAGGGCATTCCGGTGGTCGGCCTGGATTCGCTGCGTTACTTCTGGACCGAGCGCACGCCGCAGGGCTTTGCCGACGACCTGGATCGCATCGCCCGCATCTATGCGCAACGTTGGGACCGTCAGCGCGTGGTGCTGATCGGTTTTTCGCAGGGCGCCGACGTGCTGCCGGCGGCCATCAACAAACTACCCGCTGCGACCAAGCAGAACCTGCGCATGACGGCACTGTTGTCGGTCGGCAAGCTGGCCGACTACGAATTCCACGTCAGCAACTGGCTGGGCTCGGACGACGAGGGCCTGCCGATCGCTCCGGAAGTACAGCGTCTGCCGGCGGGGACCACAGTGTGCATCTACGGCCAGGACGACGACGACGCGCTCTGCCCGATCCTGCCCGCAAACGTGGCCAAGCGGGTGGCGCTGCCGGGCGATCACCATTTCAAGGGCGACTACACGACCCTGGCCAAGACGATCATGGACCAGATGCACGCGCTGTCGAAGTAAGGCGCGCAACACCGGTTGCTGTGATTTGCGCGCCGACGTGTCGATGTCGGCGTCTCGACTCTGTGCGTTGCTGTCAAAGGCAACGTACAGACGTCGATTGTTCCATCCCGGTGCCGTTCTTTCAGTCGCTGCTCTTCTCTTAGCCGCTGACGATGGCACGCGTGCGAGCGACCGCAGCAACTGATGCTTTCGCTCGGGAACTGTAGTTATCAAACGCAGCGTTGGTCAGCGGCCCGGTGCCGCATCCGGTGGCGGGACACGCTGTAAATCTCTGGAAGCTCGGTGGCGGCATCCAGGCCGGCACACGGGTCCGCCCCGAATGGCACACCGCGCTTCCACGATGTGCGGCAACTTCTTGCCGAGCCAACATCTCAGGGGCTGGAATGCGCAAGAGATTTCGACATCGCATTGGTGAGCGGCTAACCAGTGCCCGCCAGACCCGCAGGTCTGGCGCCAGTGTTCCGCACGGTCTTACTCCTGCCGTCCCGGATCCGCCGAGATCAGGCGGGTGACATCCAGCAACGCGGCCGGCAGGTGCATGCCGCCGGGGGCGACCAGATAGCGCGGGCGCCAGGTCGGAGCAAACTTCGACTTGAAGCGGCGCAGACCGCTGAAGCCATAGAAACGCTCGCCATGGCGCGCGACCAGGCTGGCGAAGCGGTTCCAGCGCCCAGCAAGGCGATGCTCGGCCAGGCCGGACAACGGCGCCATGCCCAGCGAGAACCGTGTATAGCCATTGGCCTGGCCCCACAAGAACAGTTCGATGAACAGGAAATCCATGGTGCCCTTCGGTGCCTCTGTGCTGTGCCGCATCAGGTCCACCGACAGCTCGCCGCCGGCCGGCGCCCACCACACGTTGGCGAACGCCACGATCTGGCCTTCTGCCTCGGCCACTGCCACCGGGAAGCGCCGCAGGTAGTCCGCATCGAAGCTGCCCAGCGAAAAGCCTTTCTCTTCGCCGGATTTTTCTTCCAGCCACTGGTCCGAGACCTCGGCTAGCCGCGGCAGCACCTCGTTCACCTGCTCGGGCTGCAGCATGCGGAAGCTCAGGCCACCGCGCTTGCCGCGGTTCCAGGCCTGGCGCAGGTCGGCGCGGTCGCGGCCTTCCAGGGTGAAACCTTCCAGCGGCACGATCGCCTCTTCGCCCAGCTTGACCAGGGTCAGCCCCATGTCGAGATAGGTCTGCCAGTACTTTTCGCCAACCTGGTAGAACACCGGGCGCAAACCCATGTGGTCGGCCTCTTCGCGGAAGCGCCAGATCAGCGCACGCGCCACCTCCGGCGGGCCGACCGGGTCGCCCATCGAAATCAGCGAGCCGCCATAGCGTTGCATCATCACAAAGCCGCTGCTCTGCTCATCCAACAGAAACGCCTTGTCGCCGGTCAATGCCAGGCAGGCCTGGGTATCGGTGCTGGTGGCCAGAATCGGCGCCAGCGTCTGCAGCATCTGGGCGTCGGAAGCGGGCATCGGGCGGCGCCCGCCACGCAGCAGGCGCGCCATGCCGAACACGATCACGCCCACGCACAGGATCAGCGCGGCACGCAACGCACGCGGCGCATTGGCCGATGTAGCGAACTGCCACCACAAGTCGTTGCTGTATTCGACATGGCTGTAAACGAAGAACAGCAGCCAGAACGTGGCGACCAATACCAGGCCCAGGTTGCTCAGCCAGCGCCACGACCAGGCTTCGTCCAGCAGGGCGCCCTGGCGGTAAAACTCGCGCCGCGCCGCCCATAGCGCAACCGCAGCCAGCGCTGCCGACAACGACACCGAGATGTGGCTGCCGCGCAGCAGCGCCAGCGGCGGCAGCAGCAAGCACACGCCCAAGGCCAGCATCCAGGCCGCATGGCTGCGGCGCTGCAGGCCCTGGCCGATCAGCAGCAGCATCATGCCGCCCAGGCTGACCAGCAGATGCGAGGTCTCGATCAGCGGCAACGGCGCCACTTCCTGGCGCGCGCGCGGTGTCGGCAGGGTGCCGTCGATCACCAGCGCGGCACCTACCGCAAACACCGCCAGCGCCAGAATCTGCGGCAGCCAGGGGCGCAAGGCCTTCCACATGGTGCGCGCGGTGCTGGCGCTGACGCGTACCGGCGCGCGCAGCCCGGAGGCTGCTGCCATCGCCACCGAGATCAGCAGCGGAACGATGTAATACGTGACCCGGTAGGCCAGCGCCGCCGCCAGCACCGCGGCAGGGGCGACATGCGGCAGCAGCTTGAGCAGGCTCCACTCGAACACACCCAGGCCGGCCGGCACGGTGGAGATCAGACCGGCCACCACTGCCACCAGCCAGATGCCGATGAAACCGAAGTAGCCGGTGCCCGGGTCAGGCGGCAGCAGCACATAGAACGCAGCCGCGGCCAGGCCCAGCTCGACCACGCTGAGCGCGGTGACGCCCAGCACGGTAGTGCGATCTGGTAACCAGAACCGATGGCTGCGGATGCCGAACTCGCGGCCCTGTTTGCCGACCAGCACCAGCATGGCGACATAGCCAACCAGCAAGGCGATGCCGGCGATGCGGATAGCCTGCGCAGTGATCGGCAAGGCGCGTGCGGCCGCTTCCGGTTCCAACATCAACGCAAGGCCAAGCAGCACCCAGGCCCCGAAGATGAAGCCAAGCGTGCTCATTAGTACCACTTGGCCGATCTCGGCCAGGGTCAGGCCCACGCTGCCATAGCCGCGCAGACGCACGGCGCCGCCGGTGAGTGCGGCAAAGCCCAAGGTCTGCCCGACCGCATGTGCCATGAAGGCGGTAATGCCCACCCGCGCCGGATGCAGCTGCTTGCCGGTGCGCTTGAGCCCCACCCAGTCGAAGCCCACCAGGCACGCGTAGCTGCTCAGGCCGAGCAGCAGCGTCAGCGCGATCTGCCCGGCACCCAGCGCACGGAACGCATGCCGAATCTGGCGATAGCCGTGGTCGGTGAACTGCGAAGACAGCGCATGCAGAGCCATCGCCAGGATGGCCAGGCTGATGATCACCGGCAGGGCGCGACGCCAACCACTGGCGGACGTTTCGGAAGAGGCGGGAGTATCCGTCATGAGGGCAACGGGATCTGCTGAAAGGGAAGGAGGGTGCATGCACAAGGTGTGCCGCGCGCGCATTTGCAGTGCATGTGCCGGTCGGGTTGAGGGCGCATGCAGCATGATTGCAAAGGTGCCGACATCAAGTGAGCGCGTGGTTCGGTCATACCGACATAGTGCCTGTGCGGGCCGGCCGCGCGCATCATAGGGCAAACCCGCACACACGTGCCGCACGGACACGGCAGGACCGCCATGACAGTTGGAAGGCACACAGGCTGCTGATGCGCAATCCACCCGATTCCCCGACGTTTGCGTACCCGCCGCAGACCCCGCCGCCGCGCTGGAGCGGCTATGCCGGCCGCACTGCCGCCACTGCGGGCCTGGCCTTCATCGGGCTGGTACTGACGCTGCAATGGCTGCGCAGCGATCTGTGGTGGGTAGATGCGCAACTGAGCGCCTATCTGCACGGCCCGTACGGCTTGTTGCTACGTACCGCCTACTGCCTGCTGGCCGCCACGATGGCATGGCTGGCGCTGGGGTTGTATGCGGCGTTGGCGCCGGCTGCGCGCAGCCGCACCGTGCTGGGTCTGTTCTGGATGGCGGGCGTGGGCCTGTGCATGGTGTCGATCGGCGACAGCTGGATGCCTGAGCTGGCGCCGCAGGCGGCCGCGATGGTGCATGTGTTGTCGGCAGATATGACGTTTCTGTGCGTGATTGCGGCGGTGTTGCTGCAGTCGTGGTATTTCCGCCGCGATCCGCTGTGGCGCGCGCACTTTCCCGTGGCCTTCCTGCTGGGCTGGGCCGCGTTTGCGGCGTTGCTGTTCCATGTCACCGTGACCAGCGCGCCCTTGGGCATCAGCCAGAAGATCGCCATCGTGCTGATCGTGGTCTGGATGGTGCTGGCAGGCACGTGGTTGGCACGCTGCGTGCGCGACGGGGCTGCACGCTTGCCGCATTCGCGGGACAATGCGGGCGTCAATCAACCGTAGGAAGTCAGAAATGGTGCAGCGATTCGATGCGGGTCCGCGGATGTCCGAAATGACCGTTCATGCCGGCGTGTGTTACCTGGCCGGCCAGGTTGCCGAGGACACCAGCGAAGACATCACCGGGCAGACCCGCCAGGTGCTGGGCGAGATCGACAAGCTGCTGGCACTGGCGGCCAGCGACAAGACCAAGATCCTGCGCGCGGAAATCTACCTTGCCGACATCGCCGATTTCGATGGCATGAACACGGCCTGGGACGAGTGGGTGCCGCATGGTTTCACGCCTGCGCGCGCTACCGTCGAAGCCAAGTTGGCACGGCCGGAGTGGAAGGTGGAAATCGTGGTCACCGCTGCGGCGGGTTGATCGCAATAACGAGTAAAACGATCGACATGCGGTGCGCGCGATTGCACGCACCGCATCGCTGCGAAAACGCTGCTGCTGCGTGTCAGATCGCGCAGATGCAGGCGGAAGCGCGGCGTCTGCCGTGAATCGCTTCCGCCGGCACGCGGTCGCGCAGGTATTCCGGCCGTGCGTTGTTGTGTTCGCGGCGGCTGGGCGTCAGCGCTTGACGAAGCGGTAATGCGCCACGCCCCATTCGCGGCCCTGGTCGTAGCCGAACAGTTCCGCACAGGCCAGCCAGAACATGCGCCAGCGCTGCCACCACCGCTGTGCGTCGTCGCCGTAGGTTTGCTTCAACAGCGGCATGATCTGGTCGCGGTGGCGGTCCTGGTTTTCCAGCCAGGCATTGGCGGTTTTTTCGTAATGTTCGCCCGACAGCACCCAGCGTTGTTCGATCACCACGTCTTGCTGGAAATGCAGCAGGGTGTCGGCCGCCGGCATCAGTCCGCCGGTGAAGAAATGCCGGCCCATCCAGTTGTCTTCGCCGGCCACTTCGAATGGATAGGCCAGGTCGCGGTGGCAAAAAATGTGCACGAACAACTTGCCGCCCGGCGCCAGCCAGCTGCCGACGCGTGCGAGCAGCTCGCGGTAATTGCGCATGTGCTCGAACATTTCCACCGACACCACGCGATCAAAGCCCCCCGGTGGTAGCGCCAGCGCGTTGACGTCGGCGGTGATCACCTGCACGTTGCCCAGCCCGCGCACGCGGCACTGCTCCAGAATGTGCGCGCGCTGCGGGCGCGAGTTCGACACCGCAGTGATGCTGGCATTGGGATAGCGCTCGGCCATCCACAAGGTCAACGAACCCCAGCCGCAGCCTAATTCCAGAATGCGCTGGCCATCGGCCAGTTCGGCGCGCTCGCCGTACAGCGCCAACATGCGTTCTTCGGCCGCATCCAGATTCGGCGTGCTGGCGTCCCAATAGCAGCTGCTGTACTTGAGCCGTCGTCCCAGGCACAGGGTGAAGAACTGCGGCGGCAACTCGTAATGCTGGCGGTTGGCCGCATCGGTTTCGATCGCGATCGCGCTGGCACGCAGGCTGTCGATGAAGGCGCGCTGGCGTTCGCCATTGGCATTGGCATCGTTGCCGCGCTCATCGCGCAGGCGCTGCGCGCACAGGCGACGGATGCCGTAGCGCAACGCGGCGTCGGGCAGTACACCGGATTCGGCGAGCCGGGTGGCGAAGGATTCTTCAGGCTGCGAGGAGGGCGGGACGATAACGGTAGACATGCAACTCTCCAGGCAATTCAGGACGAAGGGGGAAGCGGAAAGAACGCGCTGGTGCTGCGCTGGTATTGGGCGTAATCCTCGCCACGCGAGCGCAGTGCCTGCTGCTCGGTGTAAGGAATGCCGGTGAAGCGATACAGAAACACGAACATCACCACCGGGCCGAGCGCGCACAGCACCACCGGCCAGGGCCCGGCACCCACGGCCAGCGCCAGGTACGCAAACCAGTGCACGAACTCGAAAAAGTAATTGGGATGGCGCGAGTACCGCCATAAACCCGTGCGGCAGGTCTTGCCACGATTGGCCGGGTTGGCCTTGTGCGCCGACAACTGTCGGTCCGCCAACGCTTCGCCACCGACGGCAATCAACCATAGGGCAGCGGCAATGGTGGTCCACACGCTCCAGTCAGGGCGCGGGTTGCTGGCAGCGGCGAGAAACGGCACGGCGAACAGCACGACCACTACCGCCTGGGCCAGGAAAAACCCGAGGAACTTGCTCTGGCTGCCATTCCAATGCTCGCGCAATGCGCGATAGCGGCCATCTTCGTGCGGGTCGCCGAACACGCGCACGCCCAGATGCAGCGCCAGCCGCGCACCCCACATGCCGCCGAGCACCGCTACCAGCACGCGCGGTAGCACGGCGCCATCGGACACCCACGCGCAATACGGTGCAGCCACTGCCAGGCAGCTCGCCCACAACACATCGACCGGGCCGGCGTTGCCGCTGCGGCGTTGCCACAGCCAGCCGATCACCATGACCACGCTTGCGAACACGCCTACATGCAGCAGCGGCCAGACATTCATTGCAGTTCTCCGGTGAGGTGCGCAGGCGATGGTCGCGCCAGCCGGCGTGCATACAGCGACAACACGCCGCAGACCACGCCCCAGCCGATGCCCGTGGCGAGCACGGCGTGCAGGTAAGGCGATTGAAATTCCACCGCGTGCCAGCTGCGTTGCGCCAGCCAATACGAAAACGGACCGAAGATGGCGCCGAGCAACACTGCAAGCCACGGCCGCTGCATCACCGTGGCCAGCGAATGATTGAGGGTGAGTGCAAAGCCCAGCCACAGCGCCAAAATCCACGGCGGCGCCAGCAGGCTGCCTGGCCACGGCGCGGCGTAGCGCACCCAATTGGCGGCGGCTAGCGTTGTATCCAGCAGCAATCCCAGCGACAACCCCGCGATCATCAACGGAACATCGCCCGGCGCACGGCGCGATGGCCACAGCTGATACAGCGCAAACACCGCCAGCGCCAGCAGCGTTGGCCAGACGCGCGCATGCGCAGCGGCGCTGACGGCCACCAGCCATAGCACCTGCAGGCCAAGGTAGTTGCCGAGCTGCTTCATGCGTCGGCGGCAAGGCCGGGCACGAACTGCGGCGGGCGCGCACCGGGCTTGCTCAGCCACAAATGCACATCGCCGATCGAGCGTTCCAGGAAGCCGGCCTCGCAATACGCCAGGTAGAACTCCCACATGCGGATGAAGCGTTCGTCGTAGCCCAGTGCACGCACCTGCGGCAACTGCGCCATGAAGCGCTGCCGCCACGCGCGCAAGGTCAGCGCATAGCTCGGGCCGATGTCTTCCAAATTGAACAGGCGCAGATCGCTGGCACGCGCAATCGCACCGGTCATTGCCGCCACCGACGGAATAAAGCTGCCCGGGAAGATATGTCGTTTGATGAAATCCACCGAGTGCAGCGCCTGTTTGTAGCGGTGGTCTTCGATGGTGATGGCCTGGATCAGCGCCTCGCCATCGTCGGCCAGCAGGCTGCCGACCTTGGCGAAATAGGTGTCCAGATACTGGTGGCCGATCGCTTCGATCATCTCGATCGACACCACGCGGTCGAAGCGGCCTTCCAGGTCGCGATAGTCGCGCAACAACACCGTCACCCGATCGCTCAAACCGGCTGCGGCGATGCGCTGCGTGGCCAGATCGAATTGCTCGCGCGAAATGGTGGTGGTGGTGACGCGGCAGCCATGTGCGCGTGCAGCATGCAGCGCAAAGCCACCCCAGCCGGTGCCGATCTCCACGACATGATGCTGCGGGCCAAGGCGCAACTTCTGGCAGATGCGTTCGAGCTTGCGGGTGGCCGCGCGCTCCAGCGCTGCTTCGCCTAGCGCCTCTTCGCCATCGACGAAGATGGCCGACGAATACATCAGGTTTTCATCCAGAAACAGCTTGAACAGCGGGTTGCCCAGATCGTAATGCGCAGCGATATTGCGCCGGCTGCCGCTACGGGTATTGCGCGCAAACGCATGCAGGCTGCGCATGGCCCAACCACCCAGGCGCGCGGTACCGGTCTCCATTGCATCCAATCGCTCACGATTGCGCAGCAGCAGCCGCATCAACGCAACCAGGTCATCGCACTGCCACTGCCCCTCCATATACGACTCGCCCGCACCGACGCTGCCGTTGAGCGCAGCCTGGCGATAAAAGCCAGGATCGATCACGCGCAACTGCGTCTGCAAGGCGTCCGCGCCAGTGGCCGTGCCTAGCGTGGTGACAGCGCCGCCTTCATGCAGTTGCAGTTGCCCGTCACGCAATTCGCCAAGCGTTGCCAACAGGCGCTTGCGCAACAGACGGTCTGACCAGGAAGCCGCGCGCGGCGCAGCGTGATCGGGCAGGGACGTGGCGTTCATCGGGGTTCTCGCACAGGCGGGTGAGGGTGGTCGTGGACAGGATTGCCGCGCAGCCACAGGCGCAAGGCCTGCCAATGAATAGCGATCACCACCCAGACCGTCATCAACGGGTAAGCCAGCAACGTACGCGCCAGGTTGCGCGCGGTGAGCGGTTGCCGTTGCAGCACCAAGGTGGCGTCGAAGCGGCGCGTGCCGCTGTTGTCGATGGCGCCGTCGGCATCGTCGCCGACGGCGTCCAGCACGTCCATGTGCACGCGCAACTGCGCGTCCGGCACGCTGAAGCGCCAGTCGTAGCGATGCTGCATGCCCATGAACGGCGAAACGTGGAAGCGCTTGTCGAAGCGCCACGCGTGCACATCGCGATGCGTGCGCGCCTGCGCAACCGGCAGCACATAGGTATGACGCTGCTGCCAGGGCGTGTTGGTGATTTCGGCCACGATCCAGCGCAAGCCGTCGTGGCGATCGAAGCAATAGTAAAAGCTGACCGGATTGAACACGTGGCCGAAGTAGCGCAAATGCGTCAGCAGCTGAATCGCGCCTTCAGGGCGCTCGCCGGTGTGCGCCTGCACGCAATCGCGCACCGCCTGGTCCAGCGGAATATTCGCATCGCCTAGATAATCGCTGCGCCGGAACTGCGCCAGGTTGGCGCGCCCCACCGACCATAACCAGCGCTGCGCAAACACCTGATCCAGTTCGGACAGATCCAGATACATCAGGAACAGGCGATAGCGGAATTGCAGTGCTTTGGGCATGAATCGGCGGTGCCGCACCCAACCGGTGTAGATCGCGCTGCGCAACGGCTCCACCACGCGACCGGCGCCGCTGCCCTCGGCAGAGGGCAACGGCGCCGCGTCGGTGTGGGCTTCGCGCAGCAGCTGCATTACCACTGCACTCCCAGGCCCTGCGCGACATCCACACCGCTGCGCAGGCCGTCTTCGTGGAAACCAAAGCCCCACGCTGCGCCGGCAAACCAGGTGTTCTGCACGCCCTGGATCTCGGCCTTGCGCGTCTGCGCTGCAAGTGCGGCTGCATTCTGTACCGGGTGGCGATAGCGCATGCGCCGCAGCACCTTGCTCGGGTCGATAGCGTGATCGCGATTGAGGCTGACGATGAACTGCTGCGGGGAGCTGATCGACTGCAGTGCGTTCATCCAATAGCTCACCGTGCAGGCGGCATTGGGGTCGGCCGGCACATGCGCATTCCATGCTGCCCAGGCGCGTCGGTCGCGTGGCAGCACGCTGGCATCGGTATGCAGCACGGTATCGTTGTCCTGATACGTGATGCCGCCCAGAATCTGCTGCTCGGCTGGCGTGGCATCGCTGAGCAAGGCCAGCGCATCGTCGGCATGACAGGCCAGCACCACGTGGTTGAAGTGTTCCTCGCAACGCGATGCCTCCAGCACCACGCCATTGGGCGTGCGACGGATCGACCGCACCGGTGTGGACAGGCGTTCGATCACCTGCCAGCTCCGACTCAACGCACGCACATAGCTGTTGGATCCGCCACGCACCACCTGCCACTGCGGACGCCCGCTCACTTGCAGCATGTGGTGATTGGCCATGAAGCCGATCAGCTGGCCCATGGGGAATTCGAGAATGGTCTGCGAGGGTGAAGACCACAGCGCAGACGCCATCGGTACAAGGTGCTGGTCGCGAAATGCATCCGAATAGCCGTGCCGCTGCAGATACGCACCCAGCGTGCTGAAACGCTCGCCGCTGTGCAGCACCGCTGGTGCCTGGCGATAAAAGCGGCGCAGGTCGGCCAGCATGCCCCAGAACCGTGGGCTGAGCAGATTGCGGCGCTGGCAGAACAACCCGCCCAGGCTGCCGGCGTTGTATTCAAGCCCACTGCGCGCATCGTGTACCGAAAAACTCATCGTGGTCGGCTGCGCGGCAACATCCAGCTCGGCGAACATCCGCGTGAGCAGTGGGTAATGCTGCGGGTTGAACACGATGAAGCCACTATCCACTGCGTGACGCTGACCTTCCAACTGGATGTCGTGCGTGTGCGTATGGCCGCCCAGATAATCCGATGCCTCGAACAAGGTCACTTCGTAGCGCCGCGACAACAGCCACGCCGCGCCGAGGCCGGCGATGCCGCTGCCGACCACGGCAATCCTGCCCTCGCTCATCGCGTCACCCGTTCGGCGCGCTGGGTGAGCTTCTTCGGCATGGGTTTCAGGTCCCAGACCAGCCCCACCCACGACATCGCGGTGAGTCCGTACCAGGTCACGTCGTATTCCCACCACCGCAAGCCCTGGCGCGCGGAGCCGGGGAAAAAGTGGTGATTGTTGTGCCAGCCTTCGCCGAAGGTGAGCAAGGCGAGCAGCCAGTTGTTGCGGCTGTCGTCGCGCGTGTCGAAGCGCCGGCTACCGAAGCGGTGCGCCAGCGAGTTGATGGTGAAGGTGGCATGGAACAGCGCCACGGTGGAGATCACAAAGCCCCACACCAGCAATTGCGCACCGCTGGTCTTCAGCGCGGGCGCCGCAACCGCCAGCCAGTCGCCGAGCAGGTACAGGCCCAGCGCCAGCACTAACGGCATCACGATGTCGAAGCGGTCCAGAAAGCGCAGTTCGGCAAAGCGGCGCAGATCGGGAATCACTTCCCAATCGGTGCGGAAATTACGCGGGGTCAGGAACCAGCCAGTATGGCTCCACCAAAAGCCGTGCTGCGCCGGCGAATGCGGGTCGCGGCCGGTATCGGTATGCCGATGGTGGTTGCGATGATGCGCTGCCCACCACAACGGCCCGCGCTGCACGCAGGTGGCTCCGATGGCGGCGAAGACGAACTGCAGCACCCGCGAGGTCTTGAACGCACGGTGCGAGAAGTAGCGGTGATAAAACCCGGTGAGCGCAAACATGCGCAACGCATACAACGCCACCGCCATACCCACCGCAAACCAGGACGCGCCTACCCAGAACACCGCCAGGCAGGCCAGGTGCAATGCGATGAAGGGCAGTGCGCGGAGCCAGTCGATGCGATCGGCGCGCGCTTCGTCCAGGGGCTCGTCGGTTTGCGAATCCACCCAGCGGCGCAGGCTGCCGATGCGCGCCGCCAACCCGCTACGCGGTGGCGTGGCTGCGGGCTGCGGCGCTGCGGCGCGAGGGTCGAGGCCAGTGCTCGGCACGCGTGATTCTCCATGGTTAGTCGTGGCCCAATACGGACGCTGCCGGCAAACAGATGCACCAGGCCGCTTGATCGTCGCATGCATGAGCGGGGTTCGCTTGGCGTCGCGAATGAATCGCGCAACTGCGCACACATTGCCCGCGCCAGAGAATGTGCTGGCGCGGATGAGGCTGTTTCCAAGAAAGCCCCGCTTGCGACGCGCGCGCAAGCGAGGTCAGGCGCACTGAGTCAGGGCGCCATTGCCAGCGTGCTGATGCCGCCCTTCGCAACCACAGTGCCGGTGGCAACACCACCCGGTGCGCCGCCCGGCGGTTCGAGCGTGACGGCCAGGAGCGCCTCGTTGCTGAGCATTGGCATCAACTGATCGGGGATCTGCGCACGCCGTGCACGCTGATCGTCGAACGTGCCCATCGAATGCGCCTTGCCATCGGGGGTGATCAGCCACAGCTCCGGTACCTTGCCGACGGTGGCAGTGCGGTCCAGCGGCGTCACCGTGATGGTGTGCTTGTCGGCATCCATCAAGGCCACGTAACCAGGGCGACCGTCTTCGGTAGCCAGGGTCGAGGTCATGGCGATCCCGGTTGCGACAGGCGGATTTGTGGCTGGCGGGGTGACTGGGGTCTGCACCACCTCGCCGGTCGGCGGCGGCTGCACCGGTGCCGGCGGCGTGCGCAGGTTGAGCAGGGCGAGCACGCAGACCGCTGCAGTGGCCAGACCACCGACGCTGGCCCAGCGCCAGAACCGCACGTTGTTCCACAACGGTGCTGCCGGCGCATTGGGGCTGACCGGCGCCGCAGACGGCACTGCACGCAAGGGCGTATCGAAGCCCAGCGTCTGGCGCACACGTGCCCACACTTGATCCGGTGGCGTTTCCGCCGCGATTTCTTCCAGCAGTGGCGCCAGCAGTTCCTGCCACTGCAAGACGGCCTGAGCGAACTGACCGTCGGTGGCAACGCGTTGTTCGGCCGCAAGACGTTCTTCGGCGCTCAGCAGGCCGAGCACGTATTCGCCGGCAAGCACGTCGCGCGGCGGTTCCTGGTCGATGGGAAGGGGCGTGCTCATCGTTCCAGACATGCCTTGAGTTTGGCCAGACCACGACGGATCCAGCTTTTGACCGTGCCGATCGGTGTGTCGGTGCGCGCGGCGAGTTCTTCGTAGGTGATGCCTTCGAAGAACGCAGTGCGGATCAACTCGCTGCGCGGTGGTTCCAGCTCGGCCAGACAATGATCGATGCGCCGACGCGTGCTGGCGCGCTCAGTGCGCTCCAGCGGCGAGGCATCGCTGGCACGCAGTTCGCCGGCATCGTCCAGCGCCACGTTGCGGCGCTGCGGCGCGTTGGCGCGCAGGTGATCGATTGCCTTGTTACGCGCGATCATCGCCAGCCAGGTCAGCCCGCGTGCGCGCGTTGGGTCGAATTGCCCGGCCTTGTGCCAGATCAGCGTGAACACGTCCTGCAGCACCTCTTCAGCTTCGGCGCGTTGCGGGATCATGCGCAGGCACACCCCAAACAGCTTGGCGGAGGTCTGCCGGTACAGCACTTCGAAAGCATGTCGGTCGCCGCCCGCAGTGGCGGTCAGCAGGCGTCCGGTCTCATCGTCGTCGTGGCCAGGAATGGCACTCATGCGGTCGGGCGTTGGTTTAGGTGGGGGCGATGCTACCGGACTGGGCCGAGCGTGTCCTTCACTTACGCTGGACCCACAACAGCACTGCGGCGAGCAGCAGCAGGATCTCAACACCGGCAAGCGCAACCGTGGGTGCAGAGACCGGCCACAGGCGCGCGAGCGCGATGTTGCGGAACAGCACGATCGGGACATAGAACGCAAGGGCGACCACCAGCCCAGTGCGGGCTTGATCGGTCCATGCGAAATAGCCGAACAGGAACGCCATGCCCAGCTGCAGGCCACCGTAGATGACCAGGTATTCGGATTGCCCGGCCGGCGAGAGCTGGGTATAGCCCACCGCGGTTGCGGTCTTGGCCGGGGAGAGCGTGCACCACACCGCCAGGGCGACGTAGAGCACTGCATTGATCCAGAGATAGGCTTTTGCCACGATGGTGCTCCAGTGCGGGGAATGGGTGCCCGGGCCGTTGTACGCACCGGCGCGTGGTCGAACGTGAAGATGGCGCGGGCCTGGCTCACGGGGCGCTGCACGACTTGGCCAGCGGCTGCTCGCGCGCCTCGCGCAATTCCTCGGCACTGGCCGCGCGCGCAGCGGTGTCCGGAAACACGATGCGCACGCGCGGATAGCGGCCGTTCGCATCGCGCAGATTACCGACCCCGCGGAATTCGAGCAGGCGTTTGTCGGCGATCGAATAACGCACCTCCAGCGAGGGCACCGCCGCGCCGTACCAGGCATCCAGACTGATGCGGAAGCGCCGCTGACCTGCAGCATCGCCCATGCGTTCGACCCGGAAGCCCAGCTGCCGCTGCAGGCTGGGCAGCACGAAATCCACCTTTTGCGGCGCGCTTGCGATGGCATCCCACTGGTTGCGCAGATAGGTGTCGAACCCCGCATCGATCACCCGTGCGCCGGCGCTCGGCGGCAGCGTGGTGCGGCGTTCGGGTTTGCCGGGTGCGAGCTGAAACATTTCGCGCACGCCTTCGCGTTGGCGCACACCTTCGCGATACCCATCGCGCCCATCGATCAGGCTGAAATCGGGCGAAGTGCCGCCGCCGTCGACCTGCTTGCGCGCGAACGCACGCCCGTCCGGGCAGCGGTACAGCACCAGCCGCCCACCGTCGTCGAGCAGCCAATGCGATTCGCGGTACCGCAACGCGCCGCTGTCGCCGTCGAAGGCATCGCCATCCACCCGCGTCACTGCCGCTGCACTTAGTGGCAGGCTGCATAGCACCAGCAGCACCGGCGGAATTGGCCGGCAACGGACGTTGAGCGCAGTGAGGGCAGCGGCAAGTGGGCGCATCGGCAGATCCTCGATGGGAGTGCTTACCAATACGGGCGCGGCCGCAGCACGGATGCGCCGGTTGCGTCAGGACGTTTCTGACAGCACGTGGGTTGGAGGGCCGGGGCGAATGGCCTGGGGTCGCTGGCAACGGGATGTGTGGTTCGACTCCGGCGTGACGCATGAAGCGCTCTGGATGCCCGCTGTCTGCATGGCGCGCGCTGGTTCTGGCGGGCTTGTTGCGATGTGTGAGCACAGCGGCAACCCGCGTGATGAATACGCGCAGGCAAGCGCCCATGGTGCAGCGCCGGTGGGCGCATGCGGGCGCCGCAATCAAGTGGCATGCACAGGGAATGGTGGACCCGTGAGCTCGATGGATGTTTCCGGTCGCAGCTTGGCGCATCGCTCTGTCTATGCGCAGATCTTCGTGGCGCATGTAGATGGTGCGCAGCCAAACACGGTTACAACCCGGGTTTCGATCAAATGTTGGTCCGCTTGCGGTGTCGTAGATGCCCTGTTTCTGGCATTCCCTAGCCGGATGCGGCAGATCAGCTGGTTGATCGGGGGCGTATCTCCAATTCGCGCTCGCTCAGATCTGGCTTGCGCAACGTGGGACCGTGACGCGATATGCGTGAACCGGTGGCCACGCACGCGTCCACAGATCGCGGCATCGCGCTGAGCATCGCACTCAGCCGGCTGGGTGCAACTCGATGCAATCCACCGGGCAGGCCGGCAGACACAGTTCGCAGCCGGTGCACAGCGGCGCGATCACCGTGTGCATGTGCTTGGCGCCGCCGACGATGGCATCCACCGGGCAGACCTGGATGCACTTGGTGCAGCCGATGCAATCGGCTTCCACAATCCAGGCCACCTGCGGCAATTTGTGCGTGCCGCGACTGCGATCGTAGGAACATGCCGGCACGCCCAGCACCTGCGCCAATGCGCGTGCCCCCGCATCGCCGCCGGGTGGGCAGTGATCGATCGTGGCTAATCCATCTGCCATCGCCTGTGCATACGGGCGGCAGCCGTCGTACCCGCATTGCCCGCATTGGGTTTGCGGCAGCAGGCGGTCGAGGCGCTCGACCAGATCGAGGGCAGGGGCGGACATCGCGGCCATCTCAGGGCAGCAAATTACCGCGATACCAGCGCTGTTGCGCAAGCGCGAGCATCGGTTTGTCTTCGCGGCTGTCGCCGTACGCATGCACGCATGCATACGCGGGCAGGTCGTAGCGCGCCTTGATCTGCGTCGTCTTGTGCGGGCCGCAATCGCCTTCGGCATAACGTCCGGTCAGTACGCCTGCAGCATGTTCCAGCCGGTTGCAGATCAGCGATAGCCCATGCGCTGCGCACCACGGTTGCAGATATAGATCCAGCGATGCCGAGACCAGCACTACTTCATGTCCCTGTGCCTGATGCCAGTCGATGCGTTGCATCATCTCGGGACGCAGCACGCCCGGCAGCGCAGTGCGCGCGTACTCGGCACCATGCGCGCTAATATCATCCAGCGAGCGGCCGCTGAACACCAATCGCGTCACCCGCGCGCGCAATGCTGCTGCGGCCACCAGGCCCATCCGATACCCCAGCACCCACGGTTGCACCTGCCACTTCGCCGCCGCCAGCTGCGCCGGCGTCGCCACCTTGCGCAAGAAACGCTCATAGGTGTCGCAGGTGGTGATGGTGTGGTCGAAGTCGAACAGGGCTAGGTGCATGGGGCGGGGATTGGGGATGGGTTGAAGCGGTGTTGCTGATTTTCCTTCTCCCATTTGGGACATTGTCCCCCTTTATGAGGGAGACGGTGCCCCGCAGGGGCGGATGAGGGTATAGGCGAAGCCACGTGCAGTTGCCAGTCCCGTGTGGCTTCGCTCGTACCCTCTCCCGCGAGCAGAGGGGGCTTAATAGCGCGCGGCGCCGCACCTGCCCAACTATTTCGTGTTTTCAGCAGGTTCTGTCAACCGCCCTCAAGCCTAATGCCATGTTTGGAGTGGTGAGTGCTGCGATTTCAAACTCGCAATTGGCAGATCTTGCAGACCGAGCAAACCGGCTCTTACGAATCCCAATTCCCCAATCCCCAATCCCCAATCCCATCACCTAACCGGCATGCCCGGCTGCGCGCCGCTATCGGCATCCAGCAGCGCCAGGGCGCCGCCGTCGAAGCCGGCCGACAGAATCATGCCTTCGCTGATGCCGAAGCGCATCTTGCGCGGGGCCAGGTTGGCGATGAACACCACGCTGCGGCCGACCAGCGTTTCCGGCTCGCCGTAGCTGGCGCGGATGCCCGAGAAAATCTGCCGCTTGCCTAGCTCGCCGGCATCCAGTTCGAAGCGCAGCAGCTTGTCCGAGCCTTCCACGAATTCGCAGACCAGCACCTTGCCGATGCGCAGATCGAGTTTGGCGAAGTCGTCCATGCCGACGAAGCTGGGAGTGGAGATTGGGGACTCGGGATTGGCGGGTGCAGCAGGCTTTGCATCTGCCTTGGCCGCTGCTGGCTTGGTGCTGGTTGCAGCCGGTGCAGCGAGGGTGTCTTTGGAAGCGTCGGTCATGGCGTCGATCAATTTGGGGTCGATACGGGTGAACAAGGCGGTGTAGGGCTGGATCGTGTGCGAAGTCAGCGGGCGGATCACGTCCTCCCAACTGGTCATCGGTGCCGACAGGAACGCTTCGGCTTCGGCACAGGTACGCGGCAGGATCGGCTTGAGCGCGGCCACCAGGATCCGGAACAGGTTCAGGCCCTGCGTGCACACCGATTGCAGTTGCGCGTCGGCGCCGTCCTGCTTGGCGATCACCCACGGTTTGGTGTCGTCGATGTATTTGTTGGCCTCGTCGGCCAGCGCCATGGTCTGGCGGATCGCGCTGGCGGCATCGTTGCGCTCGTAGGCCTCGCGGATCGGCGCCAGTGCGGCGACGAAGCGGTCGTACTGCGCTGCATCGGGCAGTGCCTCGGCCAGCTTGCCGTCGAAGCGCTTGCCGATGAAACCGGCGCAGCGGCTGGCCAGGTTGACGAACTTGCCGACCAGGTCCGCATTCACCCGCGCGATGAAATCGCCCAGGTTGAGGTCAAGATCGTCCACCCCGCCGGAAGACTTGGCCGCAAAGTAATAGCGCAGCGCTTCGGGTTCCAGGCCGACATCCAGGAAGGTCCGCGCCATCACAAAGGTGCCGCGCGACTTAGACATCTTGGCGCCGTCCACGGTCAGGTAGCCATTGACGTGCAGGCGGGTTGGCGCGCGGTGGCCGGTACCATGCAGCACCGCCGGCCAGAACAGGCCGTGGAAATTCACGATGTCCTTGCCGATGAAGTGATGCAGCTCGGTCTGCGTGCCGGCACGCAGATGCGATGCGAAGTCTTCGCCCATCTGCGCGCACAGCGTCTTGAAGCTGCACAGGTAGCCGATCGGCGCATCCAGCCACACGTAGAAATACTTGCCCGGCTGGCCGGGAATCTGGAAACCGAAATACGGCGCATCGCGCGAAATGTCCCAGGCGCGCAGGCCGCCCTCGGTATCCAGCCATTCCTTGAGCTTGGCCTTGACGCCGGGCAGCGCCACATCGCCAGCCAGCCACTCGCGCAGGAAGCCGTCGAAATGGCCTACTTCGAAGAAGAAATGTTCTGAATCGCGCAGCTCCGGCGTCGCGCCGGAGATCACCGATTTCGGCTCTTTCAGCTCGGTCGGTGCATAGGTCGCGCCGCAGACTTCGCAGTTGTCGCCGTACTGGTCGGCGCTGCCGCAGTTGGGACAGATGCCCTTGATGTAGCGGTCCGGCAGGAACATGCCCTTGGCCGGGTCGTAGAACTGCGCCACCGAGCGGCGGCTGATGTGACCGGCAGCCTCCAGCTTGGTGTAGAAGGCCTCGGTGAGCTCGCGATTGACCGGCGAATTGGTCGAGTCGTAATGGTCGAAGGTCACCCCGAACGCAGCGAAATCGCGCTCATGGCTGGCCTGGATGCTGGCGATAAAGGCTTCCGGGGTCACCCCGGCCTTCTCGGCAGCAAGCATGATCGGCGTGCCGTGGGTGTCGTCGGCGCAAACAAACCAGGTTTTGTCGCCGCGCAACCGGCGCGCGCGCACCCAGATATCGGCCTGGATATAGCCGACCAGATGGCCAAGATGCAGCGGGCCATTGGCGTAGGGCAGGGCAGTGGTGACGAGTGCGGTGCGGGTCATGGCAGGCGTAATGCGGGGGACGCGCGATTATCGCATTAGTGGGAATGGGGAGTTGGGAATCGGGAATCGGTTGCAGCGGTCGGTTGCCGTGCCGCTGATGCGTTCCGGCGTTTGGCACGTGTAGGCACGATCGCTTCCAGCGCTACTGCCGTCCCTCTCGCAAGGGTCTTGATCTGGCGAACATAAAAAAAGGCGCCCAAAAGGGCGCCCGCTCTTACGATTCCCGATTCCCGTTTCCCGGTTACTCACGCACCCAGGTCTGGGTGCGGCCCAGCGCTTCGATGCCGACATAGCCGCGCATCTGCAGCTTCTTGCCGCCGTCGGTGAGGGTGATCTTGGACTTGTAGGTCTTGCCCTTGGCCGGGTCGAGCACCGAGCCGCCACTCCATACCGCAGTGCCGTCGGGCTTGAGGCCCCACAGGATGGTCATGCCCTTGATCGGCTTGCCCTTGAGCGCGCCATCGCATTTGTCGCAGGTCGGGTTGGGCCCATGGTTGGACTGCAGGATCTCGATCACCTTGCCGGTCAGCGTGCCGTTGGCGGCCTGCTCGATCTGCACCACCGACTTGGGCTTGCCGGTTTCGTCGTCGATGGTCGTCCAGCGGCCTACCGGCGACTCGGCAGCCTGGGCCAGCAGCGAGGCGGCGGCCAGCGGCAGGGCCAGCATCAGGGTCTTGTAGGTCTTGCGCATGATTCCCCTCCCAGGGATTGCTAGGGCCACCGTCGGCGGCCTGATCGCGAATGTATACCGTGGAGTATGGTGCGGGAAAGACGCGCTGCAGGGTGCGTTCACGCGGCGCCCGGTGGCTGAGGTCCTACAGTCCTGGCAGCTGGGGAGTGTCCGCCGTCAGCGCCAAGAGTTGACGCGGTGCCTGACAAGTGCGATGCCCCCGGCACGCATGAGATTGCCGCAGCACCGCCGGGTTTTGCACGCCAGCTCAGCCGACCTCGTACAACTCCAGCGGCAAGTCATCCGGGTCGGCGAAGAAGCTGAAGCGGCGGCCGGTGTATTCGTCGATGCGGATGTCTTCGGTTGCTACGCCGTGTGCGTTGAGATGCGCGACGGCGGCATCCAGGTCTTCGACGCGAAAGGCGAGGTGGCGCAAGCCGCGCGCTTCCGGACGGCTGGGCCGCAGTGGCGCGTTGGGGAACGAGAACAGCTCGATCTGCCCACCGTCGGGCAGCGCCAGATCCAGCTTCCACGAGTCGCGCGCCTGTCGGTAATGCTCATCGAGCACACGCAAGCCCAGAATCTCGCAATAGAACTGTTTGGACACCGCGTAGTCGCCGGCGATGATTGCCACGTGGTGGATTCCAGCGAGCATCATGCGGCGCTCCGAAGTAGCGCCATCGGCAATGCGGAGGATATCGAGGTGTTAGACCACTGCCTGCATGCATAGCGCAGACGCGTGCCTGCGATGTAAAGCGCAGCAAGGTCAGCAGTGCCTGCGCACGTTGCGCTATGTGGAGTGGGTGAGCGCCCAGGCCAGTTCAGGCTAGCGAGGCGGCAAAACGATGTGTGCAAGGCGGCACGGCGATGGTGTGGCATGGGGAGAGTCAGCAAAAACCAATCGGCAGCATAACCGTCAGCGACTGAGCAGCAGGCCCTGCGTCACAGCTCGCCTGCGTACGGCTGTGCCCGTCTGCGTGCGCGTGGCAGGATAGAGCGCCCCCGATCACGCGCGCCCATGCCCGAACCATCGTCCACCACTGCACCGCGGTTTCAGCGCAGCATGCAGGTGCGCCATCTGGTGATGCTCTCACTGGGCGGCGTGATCGGTACCGGCTTGTTCTTCAATACCGGGTACATCATTGCCAGCACCGGCGCGCTGGGCACGGTGCTGGCGTATCTGCTCGGCGCGTTGGTGGTGTACCTGGTGATGCAATGCCTGGGGGAGTTGGCGGTAGCGATGCCGCAGACCGGCGCGTTTCATGTGTATGCCGCGCGTTATCTGGGTCCGGCCACCGGTTACGTGGTGGCGTGGTTGTATTGGCTGACCTGGACGGTGGCATTGGGCTCGAGCCTGACTGCAGCCGCGTTCTGCATGCAGTACTGGTTTCCGCACAGCCCGGCGTGGCCGTGGTGTCTGCTGTTCTGCGCGCTGATCTTTGGCTTGAACACTGTGTCGGCGCGCTGGTTTGCCGAAGGCGAGTTCTGGTTCTCGTTGATCAAGGTCGTCACCATTTTGGTGTTCATCGTGCTGGGTGGTGCGGCGGTGATCGGCGTGCTGCCACTGGCCGATGGGTCGCCCGCACCCGGGATGCGCCACCTGCGCGCCGAAGGCTGGTTCGCGCACGGCACGCTGCCGATCTTGATGACGATGGTGGCGGTGAATTTTGCATTTTCCGGGACGGAGTTGATTGGTGTGGCCGCCGGCGAAACCGCGCAGCCGACGCGCGCGATTCCACTGGCGATCCGCACCACGCTGGTCCGGTTGGTGGTGTTGTTCGTCGGCACGGTGCTGGTGCTGGCGGCGCTGCTGCCTGCCCAACAGGCGGCGGTGGAGACCAGCCCGTTCGTGCGCGCATTTGAGTTGTTGGGCATTCCGTACGCGGCAGACATCTTGAATGCGGTGATCCTCACCGCGATCCTGTCCGCGGCCAATTCCGGTTTGTATGCCGCCGCGCGCATGCTGTGGTCGTTGGCCAACGAAGGCACCTTGCCGTCGGGCTTGGCGCGGTTGACCGGCCGCGGCATTCCGTTGCGTGCGGTGTCGTTGAGCATGTTGGGTGGGTTACTGGCACTGCTCACGGGCGTGTATGCGGCAGACACCGTGTTCGTTGCGATCTCGGCGGTCTCGGGGTTTGCGGTGGTGGTGGTGTGGTTGAGCATTTGCGCCGCGCATTACCGCTTCCGTCGCCAACTGCTGCGCGATGGCGTTGCGCCGGAAACGCTGGCGTATCGCGCGCCGTTGTACCCATGGACGCCGATCCTCGGCTTTTCGCTGTGTCTGCTGGCCTGCATCGGGCTGGCATTCGATCCGCAGCAGCGCATCGCGTTGTGGTGCGGCATTCCGTTCGTGGCGCTGTGCTATGGCGCCTACGCACTCACCCAATGGCTTGCGACCCGGAGACTGCACGCATGACGATTCTTCCACGCCATCCGCGCGCCAACGCCCCTTTCAGCCAGGCCTTGCAGCACGACGGTTACGTGGTGCTGGATGGCGCGCTGGCCACCGAGCTGGAACAGCGCGGATGCGATCTCAACGATACGCTGTGGTCGGCGCGTGTGCTGATGGAGCAGCCGCAGTTGATCTATCAGGTGCATCGCGATTACTTCGCTGCCGGTGCGCAATGCGCGATCACCGCCAGTTATCAGGCCACGCCGCTGGGGTTTGCCGCGCGCGGGTTGGATGTTGCGCAATCACAGGCGTTGATCGCACGCAGCGTGGAACTGGCGGTGCAGGCACGTGCCGACCATCTGCACGCGCAGCCGCAGGCCGCGCCGTTGTGGGTGGTCGGCTCGGTTGGGCCGTATGGCGCGTATCTGGCCGATGGTTCGGAATATCGTGGCGACTACGTGCTGCCGGTGGAGCAGTTGATGGACTTCCATCGCCCGCGCATTGCTTCTCTGGCTGAGGCGGGCGTAGATCTGCTGGCCTGCGAAACATTGCCAGCGGCCGGCGAAATCGTGGCGTTGCGGCGGTTGCTGCAACACGAGTTTCCGCAGCTGCATGCGTGGTTTTCCTTCACCTTGCGCGACGCCGCGCACCTGAGTGATGGCACGCCGCTGGCGCAGGTGGTGCCGGCCCTGGATGCCTGTACACAGGTGATCGCGATAGGTATCAACTGCATTGCGCTGGATCAGGTGACGGACGCATTGCACAGCCTGTCGGCGCTGACCGCGTTACCGCTGGTGGTGTACCCGAACTCCGGCGAGCACTACGACGCCAGCGACAAACGCTGGCATGCCGGCCACGGAACTGCGCTCACCTTGGCCGACCAGCATGCGCAGTGGCTGGCGGCCGGCGCGCGCTTGGTCGGTGGCTGCTGCCGCACCACACCACGCGATATCGCCGCATTGGCGGCGGCACGTTTGGCGGACTGACCGGGCCTGTAAACGCCCTCACAATCCATCTTGCGATCAACCTGGGAAGCTGGGGCTTGCCCGCAGAAAGCAGCTTGCGAGGCGGTGCCGGCGTTGCACGAGACCACACAAGGCAAATCCGCCTCAAAGCCAACGCTAACCAGCGCCTGCCGACGTCAGCGCCGTCTAACGACCGCGACCGCTTGCCTCAGCCCTTCTGTGTAGCGATCCAGCGTTGGATCTTGTCCTGCAATATATCCAGCGGCACCGAACCGTCCTTGAGCACTTCGGTGTGGAAGGCGCGCACATCGAAGCGTGGGCCCAGCTCGCGCTGCGCCTGTTCGCGCAACTGCGCAATCTTCATCTCGCCCACCTTGTAGGCCAGCGCCTGACCGGGGATGGCCATGTAACGATCCACCTCGGCTTCGGCATCGGTACGGGTCATGGCCGAGTTGTCCACCATGTAGTCGATGGCCTGGTTCCGCGTCCAGCCTTTGCTGTGCAGGCCGGTGTCGGTGACCAGGCGGACCGAGCGCCATAACGCATTCTGCAGATAGCCGTAATAGTTGTATGGATCCTGATACAGGCCCAGCTCGCGGCCCAACGATTCGGCATACAGGCCCCAGCCTTCGATGTACGCCGTCTCGCCGCCCAGGCGGCGGAACTTGGGCAAATCGGTCAGCTGCTGCTGCAACCCGAGCTGGTAGTGATGGCCGGGCACGGCCTCGTGCAGGTACAGGCTCTCGGCCTCCCAGGTTTTGCGCGAGGGCAGGTCGGAGGTATTGACGTAGAAGATGCCCGGGGTGCTGCCGTTGCCGCTGGGGCGCATGTACGAGCCGCTGGCAGCCGATTGCGCACGCTGCGGTTCCACCGCGCGCACTTCCAGCGCCGGCATGCCCTGAGTGTTGAACAGCCGCGGTACCGCCAGCTGCACGCGGCCCTGCAGGCTGCGGTACGTGCCCAGCAACTCGGTGTCGCTGCGGTAGCTGAAGCGCCGGTCGGTCTGCATGAACTTGTAAAACTTGGGCAGGGTGCCGCGGAATTTGACCTGTTTGGCCAATGTCTGGATTTCGCTCTGCAAGCGAGCGACCTCATCCAGGCCGATCTGATGTACCTGCTCCGGTGTCAGGTCGGAGGTGGTGCTCTGGCGTACGTCGTAGGCGTACCAGGCCGCACCATTCGGCAAGGCGGCAAGGCCATCGCTGTCGCGGCAGGCGGGCAGGTATTCGGTGGCGATGAAGCCGCGCAATGCACGGTAGGCCGGCATGATGCGCACTTCAATCATGCGCTTGTACTCGGCAGTGATGCGCTGCTTGTCGGCTTCGGGCATGTCGGCGGGCAGGTTGCGCACCGGGCCCCAGAACAGGCTGTCCTCGGCATTGCGCGCAATGATCGCGTCCAGCTGCGGCAACACCTTTTGCATCAGCACCTTGGGCTGCACCACGCCGGCCTGCATGCCGGCACGCATGTTGGCGATGGCCTGCTCGAACAGGTCGGGGATGCCGAGCGCACGCCGCGACCAGTTGTCGTAATCCTTGACCGTCTTGAACGGCTGCGCGCCGGTACCCGAGCCCAACACCACTGCAATGCTGGCGATGTTGTAGAACTGGTTGATCGGCAGCATCCAGCTGGGGAACTGCTCGGCGGCCAGCGCGCTGCGCGCATCGCGCACGAAGATCTGGTAGCTGAGCAGATCCTGCCCGCTTAGCCCATCGGGCCCCAGTGCCTCGGCCTTGCCCAACCACAGCACGGTGAAATCATGCGATTGCTGGCGGAACGCCGGCGACAGGAAGTTCGGCAACTGGTCGTTGTAGCGGCTCTCGCCCTGGAAGGTGGCCTGCAGCGGGTTGAGCTTGAGCGAGGCGTCCCAGTATTGGTCGTACAACAGGTTGAGCTGCTGCGCCTTGGTCAGCACCACCGGCGCGGCAACCGCGCGTGGCCTGACCGTAGCGGCCCTGCTGCCCTTGCCCTTGGTGCTCTTGGCTGCCGGCTTGGCGGTCTTCTTGCCTTTGCTCGCCTTCGCGCGCGTTTGCGTTGTCTGTGCCTTGGCGGTCTTCTTCTTGGCCGCGTCGGCCGGCGCCGCCAGCGACAGGCTTAAGAGGACGGCCATGGCCAGGGACAGCAGGCGGGAAAAGCGAAGGGGCATTACCGGCTCCGGAAACAAGCGAGCGGGGAGCTTGCCCGATCCGCACGGTTACGGCCACCCATTAGAGTCATACCGCCTATCGGCAATTCATGCGGCGCATGGGCGCGGTGCTGCACCTGCGTGGTGTGGTGCGCTGCGGCATGTGGAGAAATGCCGCGCGTGGGCCAGAGCGCACACTGCGCTCGCCTGCTACGCAATGATGAAGACCACTGGCGGTCAGGTGGTGTCACCGCAACACATTGCGGGGCGATGACCTTGGCCGGAGCCGCACGGCTTAGTCGGCAGCGGCTTCTTCGCGTAGCTGTTCAGCACGCTCGGCGCCCAGGTATGCGGTGATGCCGCGGCGCGCCAGATACAACAGCGGGATCAGCAATACCGCAAAGCCCATCTTGTAGATGTAGTTGAGCGTACTCACCGCCAGGAACTGGTCAATGGACCAATGCTGCGGGCCCAGCACGAAGGCGATGTAGATCACCACGAAGCTGTCCACCACCTGCGAGACCGCGGTGGAGCCGGTGGCGCGCAGCCACACGTGTTTTTCGCCAGTGACGCCGCGGATGCGGTGGAACACCGAGACATCGATCAATTGGCTAAACAGGAACGCCACCAGCGAGCCGCCGATGGTCCACAGGCCTTGCCCGAACACCGCCGCAAATGCGGCCTGGTAATCCGGCACACCCTGGTTCTGCGCCGCAGTGACCCACCAGCCAGCCGGCGCCAGTGCGATAGCCGCGAATGCGAACACGAAGCCGTAGCCGATCAGGACGACAGCCACCCACGAGATGAAGCGCACCCCACGGCTGCCGAAGAACTCGTTGATGGTGTCGGTCATGATGAACACCACCGGCCACAGCAAGGTGCCGGCGGTGAAGCTGAGCGAGCCGCTCTGGCCGAACAGATTCCAGTTCAACGGCGCAATGCCGAGCGTGTCTTCCAGCGCGAAGATCTTGACGCCGATGAATTCGGCCAGCGCCGCATCGACGCAGAAGAAGGCTGCCAGTGCAATGAACAGGCGTACCGCACGATCGTCTAGGGTACGCACCTGTGTCATGGTCTTAGCGATCTGCAGTTCGGGTGAAGGGAACCGATTCGGGCGCCACTGCGCCGCCTGAAATGATGAAGCTCATCGCCTGATCCACGCTCCAGTCGGTGGGCGTGAGCAGTTCCACCGGCACGATTTCCAGGTAGCCGGAGGTGGGGTTCGGCGTGGTAGGCACATACACCGCCGCCAGCTCGCGGCCGGTGCCCTGCTCCTTGATCACGCGGGTGACCAGACCTACCGACTTCATATCGCGATGCGGAAAGTCGATCAGCACCACGCGCTGGGTGCTGCCGGGCTGGGTCTGCAAAATATCGAGCAGCTTGCGCGCGCTGTCGTAGACCACGCTGGCCAGCGGAATGCGCCGCATGATCGCTTCGAACCAGTGCAGCAGGCGCTGGCCGATCACGCGCCGGCTCAGGATGCCGACAAACAGGATGACGGCCACCGTGGCGATCAGCGCGATGGTGTTCTGCACCCATAACGCCTTGAACCAGCCCAGATAATCGGGGAACGAGGCCGCGATGCGTTCGGACAACGGCACCACCCAGGGGCTGCTGATGCCGGAGAGCAGCGAGAAAACGAACTTCACCACCACCCAGGTCAACCAGACAGGCAGCAAGGTGAGCAATCCGGTCAGAAAGACCCGTTGCAGGGAAGGGCGTGCATGCGGAGTGGGGGATTCGGACATCGGCATAGTGTATTCATTCGGCCGCGCTCGGTGGCAATGTCGCGCGGATTTGGCTGCGTGCATTCGGGATTGGCAAAAATGCTTCGCGTGCGGCTGGGCACCGCAACGCCTTGTGCTTGCCTACATGCGCGTCTGCAGATCGCACAATGTCCTGCGGCGACACGGTTGCGTCTGCCCGTCGCAGGCCTGCGCCGATGGCACTAAGATGCGCGGCACCTGGGAAGGATGTATGCACATGATTGCCAAGTTTTTCAAAGCGGCCTTGCTCGGCCTCTGCATTCTGTTCGCGGCCGCAGTGGCGGTGTACGCGGTCTCCAGGCATTGGCCGATTCCCGAAGCGCAGCGTCAGGCGCTGGCGCAGCTGCGTCAGCCGCTGCCACCGTTGCGCGGGTCCAATATGTTCGGCGCGCTGTGGTCGCTGTCGTACGCGATCCCGGAAGCGCAGCGCGAGACAGTGCTGGCCCAGGACGTGGAACGATTCAATCGGCTGCCAGATCGCGTGCCATTTCAAAGCACCGCAGCGGGCTATCCGCGTTTGCCACGTTGGCCCTCCACCGCGCCCGCGCTGTGCACGGCCAGCGCAGGCGGATGCTTGCAGCGCGTGCGCGAAGATCCGCAGGCCTATGCCGATGCGCTGGTGACACAGGCTCCGATGTTGGCAAGGATGCGGGCATTGGCGAACTACGCCGACTACCGCAGCCCATTCCGGTCACGGGGCGATACGCCGTTGCCCGAATTGCCGCGAATGCCGTTGTCGATGACGGCCAGCGCCCTGGATTTCGTCCAGGGGCGCACCACCCAGGCCTTGTCCGGCGTCTGCACCGATGGGCAGGTTGCCCGTGTGCTGATGCGGAGCAGCGACAATCTGGCGATCACGATGATCGGCGCGGCGATGCTGCGTGGCAATGCGCAACTGTTTGCCGACATGCTGGCCGAGCTACCCGCGCAGCAGTCGCTGCCTATGCATTGTGCCGCGGCGTTCGCACCGGCGACGACGCAAGAGATCTCGCTCTGCCATGCGCTGCATGGCGAATCGCGGATGGTGTTCTCGCTGCTGCAGGACGCGCCTGCTCCGCATGATCGTGGCGGGCTGGAGCGCGTAGGGCCACAGCTGCTGGACCGCGAGCGCACCCAGGCCCTGTTGGCGCCGACCTTTACCTGGGCCTGCAGCGCGCCGGTGCTGGCAGTGCTGGCGCAGGATCAGGCGTTACCGCAAGACAGCGTTCCGGTGCCCGAGACCACATCGGTGACCTGCGTGGCTAATGCCAGCGGTTGCCTGTTGGCAAGCGTGTCGCGTCCAGACTACGCCAATTACCAACACAAGCTGCAGGACACTGCCGCTGCATTGCGGACTGTTTCGACGATGCTGTGGTTGCGCGATCACCCGGCCGACGCAACGCCGTTGACGCAGCGACTTGCCGCACTACCGCTTGCGCTGCGTGGGCAGACGCGCCCGCTGCAAGTCGATGGCGACGGCAAGCATCTGATCCTGGCTCAGTACGCCCGCCGCGAAGACGGGGCGGCGGAGTACCGCTGGCCATTGCCGGCCAGTCGGATCACAGAACAACGTCAGGCCAATGCCATTCAATAGAGCCGGCGATGCTCCATCGGCACGATGCATCCATCGGATGTGTCGCGGGAAAAACGCATCGCTCCAATAAGTTTGCAGCTGATTGTCTTGGCCGATATTCGCCGAATCGGCGCGCTCGCCACTGCTGTTGAGTGCACGCCTGGCGCAACGCAATGGCCTAAGCCGCAATGCCCAAACGCAACATGCCGCGCCCCAGACAGGACGCGGCATGCATGCATAACAGCGATGGCAGAACGACCCGATGCGCGCAGGCGCATCGAGTACCTGGCGCTTAGAAGCGGAAGTTCAACCAGCCCATCACGAAGGTCGAGTCGCCGTAGCCGGCTTTCTCCAACGCCGGGCCTGCCATCAGGTGTTCGGCGCGGAAGGTCACCGACCAATTCGGGTCGATATTCCAGGTGGCATTGATGCGCGGCATGGTGCCGATACGGCGTTGGCCGGTGTTCTGGGTGCGTGCGTAGGCGCGTGCCTGATTGTTGTAGATCGCATCGCTGGTGGTCTGGCGCCACAGCGTTTCCCATTCCAGATTCACGGTGATCTTGGAGGTCGGCGAGAACGTGAACGTCGGTGCGGCGGTGACCAGGTTCACCGGGCCGAAGAACGTGGCCCAGCTGAAGTAGATCGTGTTGCCGTACAGGAAGTTGTTGTTGCGCAACGTGCCGGTACCGGAGGTGCCACCGCCGCCGGACGCGATTTCGCTATGGAAGCCCAGACGCGGCTTCCAGCCCGATTCGCTCAACGACCACGCGTTGGAGGTGCTGGCCATGTAGGCGCGCAGATCGCGTCCGCCGAAGCTGCCGCGCTGCACGGTCACAAATGAATCGGTACGCAGCTTACCCACGTTGCCCCACAGGCGCAGGCCGTAGTAATTGCGGTTTTCTTCGGCAGTCTGGCGGCCCCAGACCTGGTTGTCGTTACGGAACTGGTAGAAGAACGGCTCCAGATACATCGGCTTGGCGGTCGGCAAGCGATAGCCGCCGACCACGCCGCGGAAGTGCCGCGAGCGGTCGATGCGATCGTCGCCCAGGCCTTCGGTGCCATCCAGGTTGAAATTGAAATCGAACACGTCAACCCGTGTCTTGTCGCCGATTGCCCAGGCGCGCGCGCCGTTGAAGGTCACGAAAATATCGGTGTTGTCGCGCAACGCCATCAACGTGGCGGGGCCATCGACGAAGACTTGGCGACCAACACGCAAGCCGGTGTCAGCGCTGCCGATACGGCCTTTCACGTCGAAGAACACCTGCTGCAGGATCGCGTTGTTTTCCTGGGTGCCGGTCTTGGTACCCTCGTTGCGTCCATCCAGGCTGCCGTGCGCCAACTCCGTGTACAGACGGAAGTGTTCGCTGACATGGAAATCCGCGCCGAAGAACGCGCGCAGCAGATACTGCTGCTGCGAATGACTACCGGGAACCAGGCCCGGATTGGTGATGGTGTTGCTGCGCATGCGCAGCTCGTTGCTCAGCGACACATACACATCGCCGTCTTGATTGAGCGGGATGAACTTGAGCGGATCGAACGGGCTTTTGCGCTTGGACGGGTCCTTTAGATACGACCAGTCTTCGGCCCAGCGCACCTGCCACAGATTGCCGCCCTGTTTGGCCCCCCAGCCTTGTGCTTCGAGCGGATAGCCCTTGGCCGTTGCCGGTGCGGCGGTGACCGGCGCTTTCGCCGGCTCGGCCACGGCCTGCTCGGCATTGGCGGGAGTCGCTTGCACCTGCGCAAAGCTGAGTGCCGGCAACGCCAACCCGATCGCAAGGCACAGGCGCCGGGTGGCACCAAAGGAAATATCGGCCATGGCCGGCTGCGCCAAGCGTGTCATTTGCATTGCATTGCCCCATCGAAAAGTGAAAACCCCTGAGCGAAGCTTATCGGCACGGGGACACCGACTGTAGTAAAGCGGCGCCAGAAAGGCTGTAACCCAAAGGTTCTAAGCTAATGAACGCACTGGGATTTGCGCAGGCGGGCGCTAGTGGGACGGGGATTGGGGATTGGGCATTGAGGATTCGCAACGGCGGCGTTGCGTTCTGCGGTGGAGCTCGCTGCGATGCTGACAATTGCTCAAACAAGCTGGCGACCACGCCTTTGTCTTTCGTTTTGGCGAATCCCTAATGCCGAATCCCCAATTCCCGCCCATGACGACCGGCACGTTCGCTATAGCTAGGTTCTACATAGCATCACCTTCGACCTAGCAGAGATGGCCGATAAGCGAGCCGGATATCTACCTACGCAAATTTCAGAAGGAGCTGAGTGCGGGCACGGTGTCGCTGGCCTTGCTGGCCCGGGCCGATGCGCCGCTGTATGGCTATCTCATCGCTAAACGTCTCGAGCGTCGGAAGGCGTGCTCAGCGGCAAGCAGAGCGCCTTGTATCCGGTGCTGCGCAATCTGGAACGGGCCGGGTTGCTGCAAAGCCATATCGAGCCATCGGCCTCCGGTCCGCCGCGGCGGTATTACCGCATTACCGACAGCGGGCGTGGCTGCCTGCGCGACTGGACCGCCGCCTGGCGTGCCACCTGAGATTCCGTTGATTCAGTGCTGGAGGGGACCCACGTATGAACACGATTGCACAGGCACATCCGCTGCCGACCACCATTCCCGATTATCTGTTGCAGTTGCGCCAAGCGTTGTCCGGGGCCGACCCGGCGATGATTCAGGACGCGCTCTACGACGCCGAAGAATATCTGCGTGCCGAACTGGCAGAGCAGAACTGCAAGAGCGAAGCCGAGGTCATTGCAGGCGTCGCCAGCAGCTACGGCGCGCCAGAGGAAGTGGCCGAGATCTATCGCGAAACCGAAGTCACCGTGACCCGTGCGTTGCGCCCACCGGTGCCACCCAAGCGGGCATCGTGGATCGGCGCATTTTTCGGCGTGGCCGCCGACCCGCGCACCAACGGCGCATTGTTCTACATGCTGCTGTTGCTGCTCACCGGCGTGTTTTGTTTCACCTGGGTCGTGACCGGCGCCAGCCTGTCGATCGGCTTGATGATCCTGATCATCGGGGTGCCGTTGCTGGTGCTGTTTTTCGGCTCGGTGCGTGTGCTTTCTCTGGTAGAAGGTCGCGTGGTCGAAACGCTGCTCGGTGTGCGCATGCCGCGTCGCCCGCCACATCCGGGTCTGCAAGGTGGTTGGTTGCAACGCATCGGTGCGATGTTCACCGACGTGCGCACCTGGAGCACGATGCTGTACTTCCTGTTGATGCTGCCGCTGGGCGTTATCTACTTCACCGTATTTTGCACGCTGCTGTCGCTGTCGTTGGGTCTGGCCGCGTCACCGCTGGCACGATGTTCGACAACGCCGCAGTGCTGACCTGGGATGGCGTGGATATGACCAGCGGCTGGCTGACGCTGCCGTTGTTCGCGGTGGGCGTGTTGTTGTTATTCGTCACGCTGCATGTGGCACGCGCCTTCGGCAAGCTGCATGGTATGTTCGCCAAGCAGCTGTTGGTCAGAAGTGGTGAGGCGGGTGCGTGATGCGCCTTGTCGAGACGTCGGCGTGCGCAGCGTCGATGCCGGCGCTTGCCGCGGCACATGACCTTGCCCGAGCGCTTGCACATAGAGAACGATAAAAACATCCCCGGCCGTGCCGGGGATTTTTCATTGCGTCTGTCAGGCGCGTTTACTGCGCTTGCGGATCGGCGTCACGGTGGCAGGGTCGCGGCTGCCGACCGGGTCCGCATCGTAGCGGGCGATAAATTCGCGCACCTGCGGGTACACCACTTCCCGCCAGCGACGGCCGCTGAAAATGCCGTAGTGACCGGCACCTTCCACCACCAGATGGCGACGATGTGCAGCATCGATGCCGGTGCACAGATCGTGCACCGCCTCGGTCTGACCGAGGCCGGAGATATCGTCTAATTCGCCTTCGATGCTCAGCAACGCGGTCTTGCGGATCGCCGATGGCTTGACCAGTTGGCCATCCACTTTCCACTTGCCCTGCGGCAGCAAAAACTCCTGAAACACCACGCGAATCGTGTCCAGGTAATACTCGGCCGGCATGTCGAGCACGGCGTTGTATTCGTCGTAGAACTGCCGATGCGCCTGTGCATCCTGCAGGTCGCCCTTGACCAGATCAGTGTAGAAATCCCAGTGCGACATCACGTGCCGGTTGGGGTTCATCGACAGAAAGCCTGCGTGCTGCAGGAAGCCCGGATACACCTGGCGGCCATGGCCCGGATACGGGAACGGCACCGCGTGAATCAGGTTGTTCTGGAACCACTCGATGCCGTTTTCGGTCGCCAGGTTGTTGACCTGGGTGGGGCTGCGACGTGCGTCGATCGGCCCCCCCATCATCACCAGCGAACGCGGCGTGGGTTCGTCATTACTCGCCATCAGCGACACCGCCGCCAGCACGGGCACGGTGGACTGACACACGCTCACCACATGCAGAGGCTCGGCGCCGATATGGCGGATGAACTCCTGGATGTAGGTGATGTAGTCCTCAAGCCGGAACGCGCCCGCTTCCAGCGGCACCATGCGTGCATCCACCCAATCGGTCACGTAGACCTTGTGGTTGCGCAGCAGGGTGCGCACGGTGTCGCGCAACAGCGTGGCGTGGTGGCCGGATAACGGCGCAACCACCAGCACGGCGGGTTGCTCCTTCATCTTGCCGATCAGTTCGACGTGGTCGCTGAAACGCTTGAAGCGCAGCAGCCGGCAGAACGGCTTGCTCAGCACTTCGCGTTCGATGATCGGCAGCGAATGGCCATCGACCTCGACATCGTCGAGCGCCCAGGCGGGCTTTTCGTATTCCTTGCCCAGACGGTGGAACAACTCGTTGCTGGCGGCCATGCGCTCGGCGCCCGGGAGCGAAGCCCACAGGCTGTCCGGGTCGGAAAACATCTTGGAGTTGGCCTGGGCCTGATGCACCCAGGGGGCTAGCAGATTGCGGGTCAGCTCATGCAGTTGATAAAGCATTCCACCCATCCGTGCGGTTTTGCTGCCGCGCAGCATACCGGTTTTGGCGCATTTGCACCTTAATGGGGCTGCGGACGGTTGAGGCCGTCATATGCAGTGTGGCAACAAACGCGCCGGCGTGAGATGGGTTGGCGGGGATCACGCCCCTGTTCCTGAATTATTGGGCTGTCCACACTCCGGTTAGCCACGTTCCAACGCAGACGTGGCTCCGGCCAACTGCGGCGATAACCAGCAATGCGACCCCAGCGCAGCAAAACCCACGCTGGCGAAGCGCTTGCGATACCAGCGCGCCGGTCGCGCCTGGAAGCCGTCGTGATCGCCTTCGAACGCATCTTCTTCGGCAAAGGCTTCCAGAAACGCCACCCCCGCGCACATCTCGGCCAATCCGGGCAGGCCCTGGTTGAATTCGCGGGTGGGCACGTAATGCAGTACGTCCGAGCAGATCAGCAAGTCCACCGGCGCGCACGGGCGCAGCCAGGCGAAATCGCCAAAGCGGGCGGGGTGGATCTGGCGGCTGCGGCCATAGCGCTGCACCGCATAGGCGCTGCTGTCGAAGCCTAGGTAGCTCAGCTTCGGTCGTAACGCCAACAACGGCGCACGCCATGCCGCCTCGCCGCAACCGACGTCGAGCACGCTGCGGATCGGCCGTTCCAGGTAGTACTCGGCCTGGGCAACGGCCAGTGCGACCTTGCGTCGCAGGCGCGCGGGGTCGGCCAGGCCCGCATCGCGATACCAGCGGCGGAAATAGTGGGCGTCGTACTGTTTGGAATCGGAGTACTGCATGGACATCAGCTGCTTTCGCGTGCGCGGATAGGTGAAAATGCGGGTCATCCTACGCGAGCCAGTGGAGCCAGCGCATGACCCTGTATTTGTGGATCAAGACCTTCCATCTGTTGTTCGTGATCGCCTGGATGGCCGCGGTGTTCTATCTGCCGCGCATTCTGGTCAACATTGCCGAAGCCGGGAACGACACCGCGGTACGCGCACGCTTGGTGTTGATGGGGCGGCGGCTGTACAAATTCGGCCACAGCATGCTTGGCCTGGCGCTGCTGCTGGGCGCGGTGTTGTGGCAGGGCTACCGGGTGATCCCGGATTTCCCGACGATGGTGACGGGCGGCTGGCTGCACGCCAAGCTGTTTGCCGTGGCATTGATCCTTGCCCACTACATCGTGTCCGGCCGCTGGGTCAAAGGCGCCGAACAGGGGCGTGCAGTGCCCAGTGGGCGGGCGTTGCGCTGGTTCAACGAAGCACCGGTGTTCCTGCTGGTCGGCGTGATCTGGCTGGTGCTGGCCAAGCCGTTCTGAGCGTATTTCGCACTGCGCCGAAAACGCGCCTGCGCGGTTCGGTGTCGCAGGCAGGACGCTGTTTCTGCTGACGGATCTGCGTGCAGACCTCCTGTTGTGAAGCATCACGCTGCTGTCGGTCGGCGGGCAGCGACTGATCAGGCAGATCGATCTGCGTAAGCGATGCAGCCACGTCCGGTAGTGGCTGCATAACGCTTGAGTCAGACTGCGCCGCAGAGCGGCGTCGGTTTGACTGCAGTGTGAAACATCAGACCCACGGCGCCTGGCCTTGCACAACGTTGGCGTAATAGCTCACGTTAGCTCGGACTGCGTAGATGGCGGCGAATCCGTAGCCTACTGCTCTCCCGAACCTACCGAGGCCGACGAGCTCCAAGAGGGTTGCCAAGGCAATCGCAAGCAGCACGTAAACAATGGCCTGACGCCACAGCCCCTTTGCCAGGAAATAGAACGGCCCCAGCAAGAAGGCAAGCCAGTTGAAGTTTATTCCTCTCCGTTCGGCAATCGGCAGGGAGCGAAAATCTGGCAACCTTGGACCACCGGCCTTGGTGATCACCTTGAAACGCTTCTTCCATTTGTCCGAGACAGTCAGGCGATCAATGCGATCTTCCTGCATGGCGAGCGTCGCTGTTTCAGCGGTAAGTGGCATAGGGCTTTGTACGCCATCAGAGTTGTACGACTTCATTGCTTTACATCTCCAAGGTGATGTCTGACGCGCGCGTCAGGCGTGGCGAGGTGATGCGCTTGTCGGCTGTTGCTTGAGCAGCATTTCCAGATACGTTTTCTGGTGTCCGGCAAATCCCTTCCTGCCGTACAACGCGTAAATCTTGCCCAAGACAGCGCTGACGCGTGCTTCATCTCCCAGCTGCAGCAGCGCATCGCATTCGGTCATCAGGACAAGATGGTCGGTGTGGTCCGGGTCGTCCTACATCCGCGCCATCACCTCGATCCACTGCACACGTTGTCTCTGTCGTGCAGGTCTGCGTAATCCTCTACGAAACTCGTAGACAGGCTTTGCGGGTAGTAATCCCCGTGCTGCTTGGGCTCGGGGATCAGCGCCAAGACCTACATCCCAGGGCGAGCGATTCCGCCAGGGTGCCGGCGCGAAAAATCTGCGCGGATTGCTCCAGCAAGTGATCGATCTCGGCTCTGAGACCCGCCTCGATTTGCGGCTTTCTCTGCATGGTGTGGCCGCCCTGATCAGATTGCCGATCGATTCAATGCATGCCGCGCGCAACTGCGCAGATGTCTCCGAGTGACGAGTGAATCAGGCGCTAGGATCCAACTCGCGCAGACCCTTGCGCGCCAGGTCGCCCCAGGCGCGTTGCTCGCGTTGGTAATGCTTGGGCGAGGCGGCGGAGTGACGCAGCACCTGTTCGTAGATCGCCTTGGCCTGATCGGTGCGTGCGGTGCGTTGCAGCAGCTGTGCATAGCGCACACGTGCCTCTTCGCCCGGATAGCCCTGTGCCAGCGTTTCGTACTCGTGCAGGGCCGCCTCGGTGTCGCCGCTGTCTTCGACCGCGCGTGCATACAGCAGATGGCCGTCATGCGACCGGAAGCTGGGGTTGGCCGCAATCAAGGCATCCAGGGTCTGCCGTGCCTGTTGCGGCTGCCCCAGCCCGAACTGGGCCTTGGCCAGGCCGAGCATCAGATGCGGATCGTCGCGATACAAGCCGCGCAAGGCGCCCTGATAGTGCTCGGCCGCCTGCGCGTAATTGCCTTGTGCGAGCAATGTCTCGGCAAGCTGGCGACGATTTTCCGGTGTGTCGGCCACATCCAGGCGGCGTGAGGCGTGGCGCTGTTCGCGCTGCGGATCCAGGGTGCTGCGCACGCGCTTGAGGCTACGGCGTGCGTTGGGGTCGTTACGCAGATCGGGGATGACCGCTACGCACACATAGATCAGCACCGCCAGCAGCGAAAACGCCAGCAGCAGGAAGATCCAATACAAGGGCCGCCCGCTGCGCACGACGTGGACGCAGCAGGCGGCTTGCAGCAGCAGTGAGATCAGCAGAAGCGGAGACATGCGGGTGTGGCGTCCTTTCCATGGCCGCGCACTCGGCGCGGCCGTCATCATGCACGCAGATCACTGCCCTTCGTAGGCACCGTAGCTGCGCAGGCGCTCGTAACGCTGCTGCAGCAACGCATCCACCGGAATCTTTTCCAGTGCGTCCAGCTCATTGAGCAGCACGGCTTTCAGGCGCTTGCCCATCTGTTCCGGATTGCGATGCGCACCGCCGGTGGGTTCGCGAATGACCTTGTCGACCAGGCCAAGGCCCTTCAGGCGCTTGGCGGTGAGACCGAGCTGTTCGGCGGCGTCCTTGGCCTTGCTCGCGTCCTTCCACAGGATCGAGGCGCAGCCTTCCGGCGAAATGACCGAATAGGTGCCGTATTCCAGCATCAGGGTGCGGTCGCCCACGCCGATCGCGAGTGCGCCGCCGGAGCCGCCTTCGCCGATCACGGTGCAGATCACCGGAATTTTCAGCTCGGCCATTTCCAGCAGGTTGCGCGCGATGGCCTCGGACTGGCCACGCTCCTCGGCACCGATGCCCGGATAAGCGCCGGGAGTGTCGATGAAGGTCAGCAGCGGCAGCCGGAAACGCTCGGCCAGCTTCATCAGGCGCAGCGCCTTGCGGTAGCCCTCCGGACGCGGCATGCCGAAGTTGCGCGCCACCTTGGTCTTGGTGTCACGGCCCTTCTGGTGCCCGATGATCACCACCGGGCGGCCGTCGATACGGCCAAGGCCACCCACGATCGCCTTGTCGTCGGCATAGGCGCGGTCGCCGGCCAGTTCCTGGAATTCGTCGCAGATGGTGTCGATGTAATCCAGCGTGTACGGGCGCTGCGGATGGCGCGCCAGCTGGGAGACCTGCCAGGCGGACAGATCGCGGAAGATCTGCGCGGTGCGCACGCGCAGCTTGTCGCGCAGCGCACGCACTTCGGTCTCCACGTTGACCGCAGGCCCGGTACTGGCCTTGCGCAGTTCCTGGATCTTTGCTTCCAGATCGGCGATGGGTTGCTCGAAGTCGAGGTAGTTAGGATTCATGCAATGGCGTCGTCAACGTAAGGCGGGGAGTGTAGCTGAAGCGCTGCCTTCGGCCCGTACGGGGGCGTTGGGAGCGGAATCGGGAATGGAGAATCGGGAATCAGAGCAAGGTATCCGGCCGCCGCGCTTTTGCGATTCCCCATTCCCGATTCCCATTCTCACGCCCACGGTGGGCTGTACTTGATCTTCAAGGTCCGTACCGCGGGGTCGGCGCGCAGGCTGTCCATCAGCTGCTGGTCGATGCGTACCGAGTGGCTGCCGTTGAGATCGAGCATGCCGGCCACGCCGCCGCTCTGGCCGCGCAGCAGCAGGTCCAGGCGCAAGGGGGTCTTGCCGGGGCGGTGCTTGGCCAGCAGGGCGTCGATGCGCCTGAAGGCCTGTTTTTCGCGCAGGTCCAGACGCAGTGACAGGCGCTGCGCGTGGTCGGCGCAGATCTGCTCGTAATCCCAGCATTGGCGGATGCGCAGGCTGTAGCCGCCGTTGAATTCGTCCTCGCGCAGGCCGCCTTTGACGATCAGGATGCGGTCGCGGGTGAGCAGGTGGCCGAACTCGGCCATCGCATCGGAGAACGCGCTGCATTCAACCCGGCCCCGGCCGTCTTCGAGTTGCACGAACACCTGGCTGTCGCCCTTGCGGCGCACGCCGATCACCTGGCCGGCAACGATGGCGCTGACTTCCGGGCGCCAGGCGCGTTTTTCGCCATCGCCGCCGCCTCCACCGCCGCCGCGTTGTTGCGAAGCGAGGATCTTTTCCAGCGCTCCCAGGTCGCAGCCGACCAGTTCGCGGACCTCTTCGCGGTGCGGGTCGAACGGGTGGCCGCTGAGGTAGAAGCCCAGCGTTTCGCGCTCGCCGGTGAGCAACTGACCCAGCGGCCATTCCTTGCTTTCGGGCAGGTCCAAACGCATCGCCGGCGCGCTCGGGTCCGGCCCGCCGAACAGCGAGTTCTGGCCCGATGCACGTTCGCGTGCCATCTGCTCGGTGGCCTTCATCACTTCGGGCAACTGCAGCATCAGCGAGGCGCGGTTCTTGCCCAGTCCGTCCATCGCACCGGCATTGATCATTGCTTCCAGCGTGCGCCGGTTGAGCTTTGCGGTGCCTACGCGCGTGCAGAAATCCAGCAGCGTGGTGTAGGGGCCGCCGCGCTGGCGTTCTTCGACGATCGCCTCGCAGGCGCCCTGGCCGACGCCCTTGATCGCGCCCAGGCCGTACTGAATGGTGTCCGGGCTGGCCGCCTCGAACATGTACGCAGACTCGTTGACCCGCGGCGGCTTGACGGTGAGGCCGAGGTTGCGCACCTCATCGAGAAAGCCGACCACCTTGTCGGTGTTGTCCATGTCCGAGGACAGCGTCGCGGCCATGAATTCGGCCGGGTAATGCCGTTTCAGCCACGCGGTCTGGTAGCTGACCAACGCGTAGGCGGCGGCGTGCGACTTGTTGAAACCGTAGCCGGCGAACTTCTCCATCAGGTCGAAGATTTCGTCGGCCTTGGCTGCGCTCACGCCACCCTTGGCCGCACCTTCGCGGAAGATTTCGCGGTGCTTGGCCATTTCGGCCGGCACCTTCTTGCCCATCGCGCGACGCAGCAGGTCGGCGCCGCCCAGCGAATAATCGCCGACGATTTGCGCCATCTGCATCACCTGCTCCTGATACACCATGATGCCGTAGGTGTCTTTCAGGATGGCTTCGGTGCGCGGATCGGGGTAGACGATTTCCTGCTGGCCGTGCTTACGCGCGTTGAAGTCCGGGATCAGGTCCATCGGACCCGGGCGGTACAGCGACACCAGCGCAATCAGGTCTTCGAAGCGGTCCGGGCGCGCGTCCTTGAGCAGGCGGCGCATGCCCGAGGATTCGAACTGGAACACCGCACCGGTGCTGCCCGAGGCGAACACGCCCTTGTAGGTGGGCATGTCGTCGAGCGGAATGGTGGTGATGTCGACCGGGTCGATGCCGGCGCGCGCGTGGCGCACATTGATCGCCTTGACCGCCCAATCGATGATGGTGAGCGTGCGCAGGCCGAGGAAGTCGAACTTCACCAGGCCCACCGCTTCGACGTCGTCCTTGTCGAACTGGGTCACCGGGTTCTTGCCGCGGCCGTCTTCGTCGTGTTCGGCGAACAGCGGGCAGAACTCGCTCAGCGGCTCGGGCGCAATCACCACGCCGCCGGCGTGCTTGCCGGCGTTGCGGGTGAGGTCTTCGAGCTGGCGCGCCAGATCCATCAGGTCGCGCACGTCGTCTTCGACCTGGTAGCGCTGGATCAGATCCGGCGAGGCCATCTCCGAGTCCTTGCCTTCACCCATTGCATCCTTCAGCGTGATGCCCAGGATGTTGGGGATCAGCTTGGCGACGCTATCGACCAGACCGTAGGTGAAACCGAGTACGCGCCCGGCATCGCGCACCACCGCCTTGGCGGCCATGGTGCCGTAGGTGATGATCTGGCTGACCCGCTCGCGGCCGTACTTGCGCGCCACGTAGTCGATGACTTCGTCGCGCCGGTCCATGCAGAAGTCGATGTCGAAGTCGGGCATCGACACGCGCTCTGGGTTCAAGAAGCGCTCGAACAGCAGGTTGTACGGCAGCGGGTCCAGATCGGTGATCTGCAATGCCCAGGCCACCAGCGAACCGGCACCGGAGCCGCGGCCCGGGCCGATCGGAATGCCCTGGTTTTTGCCCCATTGGATGAAGTCGGCCACGATCAGGAAGTAACCGGGGAAGCCCATCTTGATGATGGTGTCCAGTTCGAACTCGAGCCGGTCCACGTAGTCCTGGCGCGTCTTGCCGGGCGCGAGCGGGCTCTTTTCCAGACGTGCGGCCAGACCGTCGCGCGACTGGCTGCGGATCCAGCTGTCCAGCGTCTCGTCTTCCGGCACCGGGTAGGCGGGCAGGAAGTAGGTTCCCAGGCGCATCTCGATGTTGCAGCGTTGCGCCAGTGCGTAGGTGTTGTCGATCGCGTCGGGGATGTCGGCGAACAGCGCCGCCATCTCCTCGCTGGACTTCATGTATTGCTGGTCGCTGTAGTCGCGCGGGCGCTTGGGGTCGTCGAGCACGCGGCCCGAGGAAATGCACACGCGCGCTTCGTGCGCGTTGAAGTCGCTTGCATACAGAAAACGCACGTCATTGCTGGCCACCACCGGCAGCCCGCGCACGCCTGCTGCGTTGAGGGCGAACTGGTTGAAGCGTTCTTCGCCGTCGCGGCCGGTGCGGGTGAGTTCCAGATGCAGGCCATCGCCGAACACGCGCTGCCAATCGGCCAGTTGCTGCTCGGCCAGGTCGGCGCGGCCTTCGCTGAACAACCGCCCGGCCAGGCTGTCGCGGCCGGCCAGCGCAAACAGGTTGGCGTGGCCGGCCTGCAGCCATTCCGGATGGATCGCCACGCCGCCCTCGGGGCGGTGGCCTTCCATCCAGGCCCGCGTGAGCAGTCGCGACAGGCTCAGGTAGCCCTCGCGGTCGCGGCACAGCAGGGTCATGCGCCAGGGCGTCATGTCCGGCGTGGCGATCATCACATCGGCGCCGGCGATCGGCTTGATGCCGACGCCTTCGGCGGCCTTGTAGAACTTGACCAGCGCGAACAGGTTGTTGAGGTCAGTGACTGCCAGCGCGGGCATGTCGAGTTCGACTGCCCGGCTCAGCAGGTTGGCCTGCTTGGCCTTTTTCGGGTCAGCCTGATCCGGTTTCTCGGGCACACGGATGGTGGAATCCGCCAGCGAGAACTCGGTGTGGACGTGCAGATGGACGAAGCGGGAAGTGGACATGCGAGACCGGAATAATGCGCGGTCAGGGTACCGGCGGGGGCGGGGACGAACAAGGCTTGACAGCTGGGGCGGCGGGGTCGGGGTGACACCTCGGAGCCGAGCGCGTGGTGCCCAAGAGCAGCTGACAAAACGACTGCGCAGCCGCCAGGCGGGCGCGGCCGGTGCTCGGAATCGGCGTCGACCACTCGTACATTGCGGTTCTGAGCGCGCCGTCCGCGCCCACCAGAGAGCCGCTCGCTAGGTTTTGTTAGCCGCTCTAATGTGGGTGAATCGCTTGGCGCCCGGGCGCTGGGGGCGTTATGGGTCTGCGTCCCGGTGTGTCGGTGAGTGTCGGGCTGGTGCGCGTGGAACGATCTGTGCCCTGAACGGCTCCGCGCATCCTGCAACTCGCGCCTGTGACCGGTCCTGATACGCGAAGGCAGGCCGAGGTGACACGATGTATGACTTCAACGGCTTTGGCTGGTTGGACGGCTGGTAGCTCTCCTGATCTCCTGATCCCGACAAGCAGGCAGAACGGCGGGGTGTGGATCATTGCACCTTTGCACCTTCGACAGCGGCGGCAGTCAGTTCCTGCCTCAGCTGTTGTGGCCTCGGAAGCATCGGAAGCATCGGAAGCAGCCAGGCAAGCCGGGTACGGGCTGCTTGGCCTCGTTACAGCGGCGCAACCAACTGCCCGACCTGCAACTGCTCCGGGTCTCTGACCGCGGCCGATCCCTGTTCGCGGCCTTCCAGCGCCAGCCGGACCGGCGCAAAACTGCGCCGATGCTGCGGGCATGGCCCGTGGGTCTGCAATGCAGCCAGGTGCACCGGCGTGCTGTAGCCCTTGTGCTGGTCGAAGCGATACTGCGGGTGCTGGGCGTGCAGTGCGTGCATCAGCCGGTCGCGGGTCACCTTGGCCACGATCGAGGCGGCCATGATGGCGCGGTCCAGCGCATCGCCGCCGATCAGTGCCTCGGCCGGGCAGGGCAGCCCCTTGGGCACGCGGTTGCCATCGATACGCGCGAACCCGGCCACATGCGCCACACCCTCCACCGCGCGCCGCATGCCGAGCATGGTCGCCTGGTAGATATTGATGCGGTCGATCTCCTCACTGTCGATCAACACCACCGACCACGCCAGCGCCCGGTCGACGATGCGTGCATACAACTGCTCGCGCCGCTCGGCGGTGAGCTGCTTGGAATCGTCCAGCCCATTGATGCGCGGCTTGCTGGGGTCGAATACCACTGCGGCCACAGCGACCGGGCCAGCGAGTGGGCCGCGGCCGGCTTCGTCGACGCCGGCGACGAGACGGGAATCGGGATTCGGGAATGGGGAATCGTGGAAAAACCCGTCCTGCGTCGCCGGAACGACAACCGCGCCGTTGGAGGTGGAGCGTCTCATGGGCCGGCTCCTGCCGATTCCCGATTCTGCATTCCCGATTCCCGCTGCGTCAGCAGCCCCGCCACCGCATCGGCCGCGCGTGCCGATGCATCGCGACGCAGTTCGGCGTGCAGGGCCAGGTAGCGCGGTTGCAGCGCGGCGACCTTGTCGGGGTGCTTGAACCAGTCCAGCAGCGTCACGCACAGTCGCTCAGGCGTGCAGTCGTCCTGCATCAGCTCGGGGGCGAGGTCGTCATTGGCCAGGATATTGGGCAGGGCGTAGCGGTTGACCTTGAGCAGGCCCAGCAGCTTGACGATGCGGTAGGTGAGCGGGGCGACCTTGTAGCCCACCACCATCGGGCGCTTGACCAGCATGGCTTCCAGTGTGGCGGTGCCGGAGGCCAACAGCACCACGTCGGCGGCCAACATCGCCGTACGCGCCTGGCCGTCGAGCAGGTGCGAGCGCATCACTGGCAGCGACGAGCGCGAGAGCTGCTCGGCCAGCAGCTGCTTGCAGCCCGCGTTGGCCGCCGGCACCAGAACGTGCAGGTTGGGAATGTGTTCGGACACCAGCCAGGCAGCCTGAAAAAACGTGTCGCCAAGGCGGCTGATTTCGCCATGTCTGCTGCCGGGCAGTACTGCCAGCACGGTGCTGGATGAAGAAATGCCCAGTTTGGCGCGCGCAGCTTCGCGGTCGGCCTGGTAGGCGATATCGTCGGCCATCGGGTGGCCTACAAAGCGCGCGTCCACGCCGTGTTTGGCGTATATCGGCGGCTCCATGGGGAACAGGCACAACACCAGATCGGCGCTGACGCCGATCTTTTCGGCACGCTTCTCGCGCCATGCCCACACCGAGGGGCTGACGTAGTGCACGGTCTTGATACCGCGCTGCTTGAGCCAGCGCTCCACCGGCAGATTGAAATCCGGCGCGTCGATGCCGATGAACACGTCAGGCTTCCACGCCAGCACGCGCTCGCTGAACGCGCTACGCAGCTTGAGCAGGCGCGGCAAATGCCGCAGCACTTCGGTCAGGCCCATCACCGCCAACTCGCTGGCATCGAACCAGGTCTGGCAACCGACTCCACGCATCGCATCGCCGCCGATGCCGACGAATTCGGCATTCGGATAGCGCAGCCGCAACTGCTTGATCAGCCCCGCGCCGAGGATGTCGCCAGAGGCCTCGCCGGCAATCAAAGCGATGCGGGGAGGGCGCGCATGTGCGCCGGGAATGGGGATGGGGGAATGGGAAATCGGCAGCGCCGTCGGGTCGCCGTCTGCAGGCGCGCGATCATGCACGCCTGTCTCGATTCCCGGCTCACGATTTCCGATTCCGGTCATCGCAACAACGGCCGTTCTGCTGCTTCGATGAACTCGAGCATCCCGCGCACATCGTCGCTGCTCTTGGCCTGTTCGGCCAGTTGCAGTTTGGCGTCCGCCAGCGGCAGGCCGGCAACGTACAGCGTGCGGTAGGCGCGCTTGATTGCGCTGATGCGTTCGGCATCGAAACCACGACGCTTAAGCCCTTCGCTGTTGATACCGCGCGGGCGACCCAGCGACTCGCTGCCAACCATGGTGAATGGCGGAACGTCGCCATTGGTCAGCGCACCCATGCCCAGGAAGGCGTGGGCGCCGATGCGGCAGAACTGATGCGCGCCGGCGAAGCCGCTGATGATCACGTAGTCGCCCACGGTGACATGGCCGGCCAGCGTGGTGTTGTTGGAAAACACGCAGTGGTCGCCCACATGGCAGTCGTGCGCCACGTGCGTGTAGGCCAGCATCCAGTTGTCGTTGCCGACCGTGGTGATGCCACCGCCGCCGCCGGTGCCGCGGTTGATGGTGACGAATTCGCGGATCACATTGCCGTCGCCGATCACCAGTTCCGTGCGCTCGCCGGCGTACTTCTTGTCCTGCGGTTCGCCGCCGATCGCGGCGTGGCCGATGAAGCGGTTGTTGCGACCGATCCGCGCTGGGCCGTGGATCGAGCAATGCGGCCCCACCTCGGTCCCCGCCCCGATCTGCACATCGGCACCGATCAACGAGAAGGCGCCGACGCGCACGTCATTGGCCAGCGTTGCCGATGGATCGATGACCGCCGTCGGATGAATCAAAGGTGTTGAATCACGCATCGTGTCTTACTCCGAAAGCGGGTGATTACCGAGCGCCGGCGCACATCACCTCGGCACTGGCCACCACTTCGCCATCAACCTTGGCTTCGCCATAGAAGCATCCCACGTTGCGGATCAGGCGCTTCATCTGCACTTCCATGATCAGCACGTCGCCCGGGACCACCTGCTTGTTGAAGCGGGCATTATCGACCTTGACCATATAGAACAGCTGCGACAAGGCATCGCGGCCCAGGCCAAGCTGGGTCATCAAGCCACCGACTTGCGCCAGCGCTTCGATGATCAGCACGCCGGGCATCACCGGGCGGTTGGGGAAGTGGCCCTGGAAAAACGGCTCGTTGATGCTGACGTTCTTCTGCGCCACGATCCACTTGGTTTCAAGATCGAGTTCGAGGATGCGGTCGACCAGCAGAAACGGGTAACGGTGCGGGAGCAGCGTCTGGATCTGATTGACGTCGATCGGCAGGTCGTAAACGGGATGGCTCATTCTTTCTCCTTGCCCACAGCCAGGATGCGCCTAGCGAGCACATCAAGCTGCTTGAAGCGCGCGGCATTTTTGCGCCACGTGCGATTGTCGGTGAGAGGGGTGCCGGACGAATACTCGCCCGGCTCATGGATGGAATTACGTACGACAGATTTGCCGGTGATGACGACCTTGTCGCAGATCTCCAGGTGGCCGACTACGCCGACATGCCCGCCGAGCAGGCAGTAACGGCCGATCTTGGCGCTACCGGCAATGCCGGTGCAGCCGGCAATCGCACTGTGTGCGCCGATGCGGCAGTTGTGGGCGATCTGCACCAGGTTGTCCACGCGCACGTCTTCTTCCAGCACGGTGTCTTCCAGCGCGCCGCGGTCGATACAGGTATTGGCGCCGATTTCGCAATCGTCGCCGATCACCACGCCGCCGAGCTGCGGCACCTTGATCCAGTGGCCGGCATCCATCGCCAGGCCGAAACCGTCTGCGCCGATCACCGCACCCGGGTGGATGCGCACGCGCTTGCCCAGCCGCACGCGGGTGACCAGGGTGACGCGTGCGAGCAGCTCGCTGCCGTCGTCCACCACACAGTCTTCGCCGATGATGCTGCCGGTACCGATCACACAACCATCGCCCACGACGCTACGCGCACCGATGCTGACGAACGGACCGACATGCGCGCTGGCCGAGACCTGCGCGGTCGGGTCGATCACCGCGGACGCATGGATACCCGGTTCGCGCACCGGCGCGACATCGAACAGCGCGGCGATCTTGGCGAACGCGGTGTATGGGTCTTTTGCAACCAGCGCAGTGCCCTTGGCGGCCTCGGCATCGTCGGCGCGCAACACCACGACAGCGGCGTGGGTATCAGCCAGTTGTGGGCGATAGCGCGGGTTGGACAGGAAGCTCAGCTGCCCCGGTCCGGCATGCGCCAGCGTCGATACCCCGCTCACTGCGACAGCGCCATCGCCGACCAGGGTCAGGCCAAATTGTTCTGCTATCTCGCTGGCGGTCAGACGCATCTGGTAAACCTACCATAGTCCTTAAATTGCTCGGATATAGTCAAGGCGTGCGCACGAAAATTTCGTGCGCACGCCTTTTTACGTCGAACTACGAATGATGATGACAGGCTCCCATTCAAGAAGCTTGACTCAATTGGCAGAGTCGCCAACGTCAGGCTCAGCGTTCGATTATTGCGGGAACCAAAGATATAGGAGGTGTGCATTCTGCTGCTGCGGGCTGCTAGATTTTTCAGTTGCCCGTGCGGTGGTATCGCCTCGCCGTTCAACAGGTGAATGAATCGGTAAGGTGCAAATATTAATAAACCTACGGCCCGCTTACGCGAGCCGCCTCTGTTGTTTATGCTCACGATGCGCCTTGTCCATGCATCTGTAGGCGCCATATTACCAAATGAATTTACAGGCGTCGTTAGTAATGACTCCTCGTCAGCGCCAACGGACATCGCCCCAGTTCAGGCTCAGGCCATGAAGCGGCACTGCCGCTTATCGGTTGCGTCTGAGAACGGCGAGCGTGAGTTGATGTGTTGGTAAAAGGCCGCTGGTCAAGTTTGTTGAGGCACTGATACAGCGGCTTCTGCTTGTGGTTAAGCGGGGGTGAGTTATCACTATGAACTTAGAACTCACCTCCACAGCGATGCGCTGCGAAGGTGAGTTCGTGGGGCAATGACTTAGCGGTTGGTAAGGTCAGAGCGCTCTTCTGGGGCGCTAGTGACCCGGCTCCCCATAACCATATCCCCGCCTTTGTGAGCTAAGCAGTAGGCTAAATTAGCTTCGCAATTTAAACCACCTGGGTTTGCGCGACAGTTGCTGTAGTAGTCATAGCAGCTAAGCTTCTCGGCTTGGGCGCTGTTTGATGTGATACCACTCAATGCTAGAAGCCCACAAACTGAAACAACAGATAAGTAAGTCTTCACCTTATGATTCTCCTCGCTACGGATGTAGCGAGGAGAATCTACGGCTCAGCTCGTATGCGGACTTTGCCGCAAGTCTCAGAACTGGCCGCCGAAGGTGAACTGCAGACGCTCGATCTCGTCGTTGTCTTCCTTCTTCAGCGGGAACGCGTAGCTGATCGAAATGGGGCCGACCGGTGCGCGCCACAACAGCGCCACACCGGTGGAGGCGCGCAACTCGTTGGCCTTGAAATTGTCCACGCCGCTGTACACGTTACCGAAATCAAAGAACGCGGAAATGCGCGCCGACGGGCTATCGAACAGCTTGGGGAAATACATTTCCACCGAGCCCACCGTCTTGAACGAACCACCCAGCGGCTGGCCGCGGCTGTAGTTAATGGTGCGCTCCGAGCGTGGGCCTAAGGTGTTGTCTTCGAAGCCGCGCACCGAGTTGGTACCGCCAGCGTAGAAGTTCTCATAGAACGGCAGGCCGCTGGCGGTGACGGTCCGGGTCGAGCCATCCGGGTTGGTGAACACGCGGGTGGTGTCGCTGCCATAGCTATCGCCATAGCCCAGTTCGAAGCGCGTGTTCAACACCAGCGCCGGAATAACCCGCCAATACTTGGAGATCTGGTAATTGAGCTTGTAGTACTCGATGGTGGAACCGGGAAGGGTGGTTTCCAGGCCCACGCGCTGATACATGCCGCGGGTCGGCATGAAAAATTCGTCGCGGGTGTCGCGCGCCCAGCCGAGCTCAGTGCGCCAGGCATGGAAGGTGCGCGAACCGACTGCATCGATGTAGTCGATGATCGACTGCGGGGTTTGGCCCTGGAACGTGTTGATCTGGTTGCTGTCGATGCCGACCATCGCCGAGACGGTATCGTTCTCGGTAATCGGCACGCCGAATACCACCTGTGCCGAACCGTTCTTGCTGTTGTACTGCGCGGTGTTGAAGTCCGAATAATCCAGCGACCGCCAGGACAGGTTGTAGCCCAGCGACACGCCGTCGTCGGTAAAGAACGGGTTGGTGTAAGAGAACGCATAGCGCTGCTGATAGCTGCTGCGCGAGGCCTCCACCGCCACGCGGTTACCGCCCCCCAGGAAGTTGTTTTGCGACAACTGCACCGAGGTGGTCACACCGAAGCTCTGCGAGTAACCCAGGCCCAACGAGAAGCTGCCGGAGGTGGTCTCCTTGACGCTGTAGACCACATCGACCTGGTCGTTGCTGCCGGGCACCGCGGGCGTTTCCACGTCCACGCTTTCGAAGTAGCCCAGGCGCTGCAGACGGATCTTGGAACGGTCGATCGCCGCCTGCGAGTACCAGGTGTTTTCGAACTGGCGCATTTCGCGACGCAACACTTCGTCGGAGGTACGGCTGTTGCCCTTGTAGAGGATGCGGCGCACGGTCACGCGCGGGCCGGGCACCACCTGCAGGTTCACCGCCACGGTGCGGTCTTCGCGGTTCGGGGTCGGGAGCGGGTTGACCTTGGCGAAGGCATAACCGACGTTGCTCAACGTGTTGGTGATCGCATCGGAGCTGTACTCCAGCAACGCACGCGAGAAGATGTCGCCGGCCTTGGGGATCACCAAACGCTCGATGTCGGCCTGCGGCAGCACGGTGTCGCCGGTGACCTTGATCTCGGAAATCTTGTACTGCTCGCCTTCGGTGACGCCGGCGCTGATGAACATGTCGCGCTTGTTGGGACTGATCGAAACCTGGGTGGAGTCGATGCTGAAGTCCACATAGCCGCGGTCCAGGTACCAGGAGTTGAGCTTTTCCAGGTCGCCGGACATCTTTTCCTTGGAGTACTGGTCATCGCGGCGGTACCACGAAGCCCAGTTGTGCTCCTTGGATTCCCAGTTGTCCAGGATGTCCTCGTTGGCGAACTTTTCCGTACCGACCAGGTTGACGTGGCGAATCTTGGCCGCCTTGCCTTCCTTGATCGCGATGGCTACATCAACGCGGTTGCGGTCCAGCGGGCTCACCGTCGGAGTGATCTCCACGTTGTACTTGCCGCGGTTGTTGTACTGGCGGGTCAATTCCTGGGTGACGCGATCCAGGCTTAGACGGTCGAAGGTGCCGCCCTCGGTCAGGCCGATGTCGCCCAGGCCCTTGAGCAGTTCCTCGGACTTGATGTCCTTGTTGCCGGTTACGGTGAGCTTGTTGATCGCCGGGCGCTCCTTGACCGTGATCACCAGGATGTTGCCCTGGCGGTCCAGTTGCACGTCCTCGAAGAAGCCGGTGCGGTAGAGCGCACGGATCGAGTCGGCCACCTTGGCATCGTCCACGGTGTCGCCGCGGTTCACCGGCAGATAAGTGAACACGGTGCCGGAGGCAATGCGCTGCAGGCCGTCGACGCGGATGTCGCTGGCAACGAACGGCTCGGCGGCCAGGGCAACGGCCGGCAGGCTGAGGCCGGCGGCAAGAGCGAGGGCAAGCAGGCGGCGAGTGGGAAGACGCGTCATGTCACATCCGGTTGGAGTCGTATTCGGGTGTTGCTGGATGCCGGCGTATGACGACGACAACAGGCGGAAAGAGTGGAGCAGCTTCATCGTGGAACCAAGCCGAGGATGTCGTTGTAGAACGCCAGTCCCATCAACCCGGCCAGGACCGCCAGGCCGACGTATTGTCCGGCAATCATGGCCCGTTCGCTGATCGGGCTGCCCTTGATCAACTCGATAAGGTAATACAGCAGATGCCCCCCGTCCAAGATCGGGATGGGCATCAGGTTGATGATCGCCAGGCTGAGCGACAGCAATCCCAGAAAATACAGGAACCAGTCGAGCCCGCGTTCGGCCGAGGCATTGGCGGCGCGCGCAATGGTGACCGGGCCGGAAATGTTCTTGACCGAGGCCTGGCCGGTCAGCATGCGCTTCATCATGCCCAGCGAATCGGCCGTCATCCTGCCGGTTTCGCGGATCGCCGCCGGCACGGCGGCGAACAGCCCGTATTGCTGACGGGTGTCGTATTCCGGGGCCACAGTGGCCGCAAATCCCACGCCCAGCATCCACTGGCCTTCGGGCGACTTGCGCGGCACGATTTCCAGCGCCAGCCGGTCCTCCTGACGTGCGACCTCGATCATGCCGGCGCCCCCGTGTGTGCCCAGCGCCTGGAGTTGGGCAGGCACGTCGCTGGCCGAGCGGATCGGCTGGCCGTCGATGGCCACAATGCGGTCACCGGGCTTGAGCAGGCCATCTGCCGCCGAGCCGGCGACCACCTTGTCCACGACCGGCGGCTGCAGCATGAACTGCCAGCCGATGCCGGCAAGCGCAGCCACGCGGCGCTCGTCGAAACCCGCCGGCAGCTGCGACAGGCGCAGAGTGTGTTCGGCACTGCTTGCCGTGTCGGAAGCGGTCAGGACGCGGACATCGCGCTTGTCCATCGCCGCGGTGGTGAGCTGCATGCTGGCATCGCTCCAGCTGCTCACGCTGCGGCCGTCGATGCGCACGATGCGCTCGCCCGGCGTCAGCCCGGCTGCGGCGGCCAGACCATCGGCGCGGCCAACGGTCGCCGAATAATCCTGCTTGCCCACCACAAACATCGCCCACAGCATTGCCATGCACAGCAACAGGTTGGCGATGGGGCCGGCCGCAACGATGGCGATGCGCTGCCACACGGTCTTGTGATTGAAGGCCTGGTCCAGCTCGGCCGGATGCACGTCGCCTTCGCGCTCGTCGAGCATCTTGACGTAGCCACCCAGCGGAATCGCGGCAACCACGAACTCGGTGCCATGGCGGTCGCGGCGCATCCACAACGGTTTGCCGAAGCCCACCGAAAAACGCAGCACCTTGACCCTACAGCGTCGCGCGACCCAGAAGTGCCCGAATTCATGGAAAGTCACCAACACGCCCAGGCTGACGATCATCCACCAGACCGAACCGATGAAGTCACCCATGTGTGCAGCTCGCGGACGTGGATCGATCAGGCATGAAGGGCGTGGTGGGCGAGGGCGCGTTCAGTGATTTGCCGGGCTTGCGCATCGGCAAAAAGCAGGGTGTCGAGGGTGTCGGCATTGTGCCGCGGCAGCGTTGTCAGCGTGTGTTCGATCAACGCATGGATCGCTAGGAAACCCACCTGGCCCTGAAGAAACGCTGAAACCGCCACTTCGTTGGCCGCGTTCAGTATTGCCGGCGCGGTGCCGCCAGCGCGTAATGCGTCCCAGGCCAGGCGCAGGCACGGGAATGCGGCGGTGTCGGGCGCCTCGAAATCCAGTCGCCCCTGGGCCAGCAGGTCCAGCCCGCCGACCCCGGATTCGACCCGCTCCGGCCACGCAAGGCCTACCGCCAACGTGGTGCGCATGTCCGGCAGGCCAAGCTGGGCCAGGGTGGAACCGTCGACGAATTCCACCAGCGAATGCACCAGGCTTTGCGGGTGCACCAGCACATCGATCTGCTCGCCAGGCAGGCCGAACAGGTAATGCGCCTCGATCACTTCCAGGCCCTTGTTCATCAGGGTGGCCGAATCCACCGAAATCTTCGGACCCATCGACCACTTGGGATGCGCCACCGCCTGCGCAGGCGTGACCGCTGCCAGCGCGGCGCGGTCCCAGCCGCGGAACGGGCCGCCGGAGGCGGTCAGGATCACCCGCCGCACGCCGCGGCTGGCGTCGCAGGAGCGTAGGCACTGGAAGATGGCGCTGTGTTCGCTGTCGATCGGGATGATTTCAGCGCCAGCGGCGGCTGCGGTGCGGGTCAGCAGCTCGCCGGCCAGCACCAGCGATTCCTTGTTGGCCAGCAACAGGCGCTTGCCGGCGCGCGCTGCGGCCAGGGTAGAGGGCAGCCCGGCCGCGCCAACAATCGCTGCCACCACGGTGTCGCAGGCGTCGCTGCCGGCCAGTGCGTCCAGCGCCTCGGCGCCGGCGTGCGCCTGCGTCGCCAGGCCAAGCGCGCGCAGGCCATCGCGCAGCGCCGGATACAGCGACGCCTCGGCGATCACCGCATGCGCCGGCCGGTGGGTGGCGCAAAGGGCCAGCAGGTCATCGACCTTGCTGCCGGCCGAGAGAACGCTGGCGCGCAGCCGCTCGGGGTGGCGCGCGATCACGTCCAGCGCCGATGCGCCGATCGAGCCGGTGGCGCCGAACACGGCGACCTGACGAAGAGAAGTGCCCGTCATGCCTAGAATCCGAGAATCTCCTTGCCGAGCGCGAACACCGGCAGGGCGGCGAGCACGCCGTCGATACGGTCCAACACGCCGCCGTGGCCCGGGATCAGGGTGCCCGAGTCCTTGGCGCCGGCGTGGCGCTTGAGCAGGCTCTCGAACAAGTCGCCGAGCACCGATGCCAGCACTGCCAGCGCGGAAACCAGCACCAGCTGCGGCACATGCGCCAGCGTCAGCCCGGCCAGCCAACCAAACGCGCAGGCCACCGCAACGCCGGCGAGCAGGCCGCCGAGCAGGCCTTCGATGGTCTTGTTGGGGCTGACCCGCGGCGCGAGCTTGCGCTTGCCGAACGCGCGGCCGGCGAAGTAGGCGCCGGAGTCGGCCGCCCACACCATGGTCAGCGACGTCAGCAGCCACAGGTTGCCCTTGTCCGGGCTGGCATGCAGTAGCACCAGCGCCGCCCATGCCGGCAGCACCGCCAAAGTGCCGGCGGCCAGCTTGAGCGCACGTGCCTGGCCGTTGCCATGATCGGCGCCGAAGGTGAAAAAGCGCAGCCACAGCAGCGCCAGCAACCACCACGCCACGCCCACGAGCGATGCAATCTGGAACAGCACCATGGAGCCGGCCGAGGCCCACACCATCAGCACCATCAGCAGCAGATTGAGCATCAGCAGCACGGTGCGCGGCAGGCTGTCGTCGATGCCGGAGAGCTTGAGCCACTCCCACAGGCCGGTCAGGAACAGGATCGCCGCCACCGCTGCCAGCCATTGGGTGGGCAGCAGCACGATCGCGCAAATCGCGAGCGGCGCCATGATCAGCGCGGCAATCACGCGGGTCTTGGTCATGCGGAGGACGTCTCCGTCGCCTTGTCGGCGATCTGTGCGCTGGTCAGGCCGAAGCGGCGTTCGCGCCCGGCATAGTCGTCCAGCGCTTGCTGCAGCACGCCGGCATCGAACTCCGGCCACAGGGTTTCGGTAAACCACAGCTCGGTGTAGGCCAGCTGCCACAACAGGAAATTGCTGATGCGGGTATCGCCACCGGTGCGGATGAATAGATCCGGCGCCGGCAGGTCTGCCAACGCGACCCGGCTGGACAGCAGCGCTTCGTCGATCTGCTCTGGCTGCAAGCGGCCGGCGGCCACGTCTTCGGCCAATGCGCGGGCAGCCGCGGCAATGTCCTGGCGGCCGCCGTAACTGGCCGCGATGCTCAGCACCAGCCGCGAATTGGCGGCGGTGCTGCGCTCGGCGCCAGCCATCCGGTCGCGCAAGGGTGCGGCGAAGCGGCTGCGGTCACCAATGAAGCGCACCTGCACGCCACGCCGCTGCAGTTCTTCAACCTCGCGGTCGAGCGCATGCAGAAACAGCTTCATCAGCGCATCGACCTCATCCTGCGGACGGCCCCAGTTTTCACTGGAGAACGCGAACAGGGTGAGCGCCGAAACGCCTTTTTCCAGGCAGAAATCGATCGTGCGATTGACCGCGCGCGCGCCGGCACGGTGGCCGATCACGCGCGGACGCCGCCGGCGCTGCGCCCAACGCCCGTTGCCATCCATGATGATGGCAATGTGGCGCGGTACGTCTGCGGCAGAAGGGACTGGATGCATGGCAGGCGATGCCACGATCAGACCGTCATCAATTCCTGTTCCTTGGCCTTGACGACCTCATCCACATCCTTGATGGCCTTGTCGGTGAGCTTTTGAATATCGTCTTCGGCGCCGCGGGCTTCGTCTTCGGTGACGGCCTTGTCCTTGAGCAGATCCTTGACCTGCTGGTTGGCATCGCGACGGATGTTGCGGATGGCCACCTTGCTGTCTTCGCCTTCGCCATGCACGGACTTGCTGAGCTCCTTGCGGCGCTCCTCGGTCAGCGGCGGCAGGTTCAGACGGATCACGGTGCCGACCACGGTCGGGGTCAGGCCCAGATCCGAGGCGTAAATGGCTTTTTCCACGTCCTTGATCATGCCCTTGTCGAACAGGCTGATGACCAGCGAGCGGCCTTCGGACACGCTGATGCTGGCGACCTGATTCAGGGGCGTGTCGGTGCCGTAGGCCTTGACCTTGATACCGTCCAGCAGCGCCGGCGAGGCACGGCCGGTACGAATGGTGGTCAGGGAATGGCGCAGAGCATCGATGCTCTTGGTCATGCGCGTCTGCGCGTCTTGTTTGATCTGGTTGAGCATCGCCGGAATCCGTGTGGAGCTGAATCCGGGGATTATAGCCGGGACTGGGGTTCCCGACTCGCAAGCCGCCAGGACCTGGGCAGCCGGTTCACTTGCAGCAGCGTTTCACAGCGGCTACCGATCTTGATCAGCCATCAGCGCAGTGCATCGCACCACGCTTTTACGAATCCCAATCCCGACTCTCGAACCCGAACCTCAGCTACGGCCCTGCACCAACGTGCCGATCTGTTCGCCGTGCAGGATGCGCAGCAGCACGCCCGGCTCGCTCATGCCGAAGATGCGCAACGGCAAGTCGCTGTCGCGTGCCAGTGCGAAGGCGGCGGTGTCCATCACTTCCAGGCCCTGCATGATCACCTGATCGTAGGTCAGGCTGTCGTAGCGCACCGCGTCGGTGTGCTTCTTCGGGTCCTTGTCGTACACGCCGTCGACCTTGGTTGCCTTGAGCAGCAGATCGGCACCGATCTCGATCGCGCGCAGCGCTGCGCCCGAGTCGGTGGTGAAGAACGGGTTGCCGGTGCCGGCGGCGAAGATCGCGATGCGGCCCTTTTCCAGATGACGGATTGCGCGACGACGGATGAAGTCTTCGCACACGTCGTTGATCTTGATTGCGCTCATCACGCGCACCTTGGCGCCGAGCTTTTCCAGCGCATCCTGCATTGCCAGCGCATTGATCACGGTGGCCAGCATGCCCATGTGGTCGCCGGTGACGCGGTCCATACCGCTGGCAGCCAGGCCGGCGCCGCGGAAGATGTTGCCGCCGCCGATCACCAGTGCCACCTGCGCGCCGGCCTGCTGGGCTTCGATCACTTCGTGTGCAAGGCGATTGATCACCTTCGGGTCGATGCCGTAATCCCCGTCTCCCATCAGCGCCTCCCCGGAAAGTTTGAGAAGAATGCGGCGATAGGAAAGTTCAGACATGGGGAGGCCTCGGGGTAGGGGATCTGCAAACGCCGGCAATTCTAGCGGAAGCCCGTCACCTGGCGTGGTAAAAATTCCTTTGTTGGCAGCGGCGTGATCGGCTGCTCAGTGCGCGCGCGAGTTTGGCGGTGTGGCGACGTCGTTCGCATCGTACGCAGTGACGCGGTTGCGGCCGCGATGCTTGGAGCGATACAGCGTGCTGTCTGCCGCCTGCAACAAATGGTCGATGCTTTCGAACTGGCGCTCAACACCGCCGTGCGTGGCAAGGCCTGCAGAGAAGGTGATGTGCAATGGGCCGCCCGGCAGTTGCGCCATCGGCGTGCGTGCGGTTTCGGTCAGGATGCGTTCGATCACCATCAGTGCCGCATCTGCAGGTGTCTTGGGCAGGATCACCAGAAATTCTTCGCCGCCGTAGCGGGCAACCAAATCGCTGGTGCGGACCATGCGTTGCAGCGTCTGCGCGAAGTTGCGCAACACTTCGTCGCCGACCAGATGCCCGTGCGCATCGTTGACGCGCTTGAAGTCGTCCAGGTCGATGAAGGCGATCGACAGCGGCCAGCCCTGGCGCGAGGCCAGTTCGAATTCATGCGTCAGCGCGGTGCCGAGTTGATGCCGGTTAAACACCCCGGTCAGCGCATCGCGGCTGGCCTGTTCGGCCAGATGGCGCATGCGGTTTTCCGATTCGCCGGCATGCCGGCGCGCCTCTGCCACATCCTGCAATTCACGCAGATTGCGCAGCATTGCCAGCTCGCGCGCCTGCTCGAAGATCATCTGGATGTGCTCGGGTTGCGGCACGCGAATGTCGAACAGCGCTTCCAGTTCCGGCAGCGATTCGGCGATGCGTTCGATCACTTTCTCGAAGCGCTCGGCATCCAGCTCCAGCACATCCTGTGCCTGCCGCTGCGCATGTTCGGTGGCGGTGACCGCGCCGGCCGAGAGCCAGATATCGGCCAAGCGTCCGGACAGCGCCACGCAGGCCATAAAAGGCTCCAGACCCGCCGGTTCTTCTTCGCTCTGTGCGATCGCATTCTGCAGATACGGCGGCAATTGCCACTGATGCGCGAGCCACGCGCCGACTTCGGCATGGGTGGCGCCCAGGTGCTCGCGTTCGGCGTCCAGCAATGAGGCGTTGTCGGGCGCCTGTTCCAGCAGCGGTCCGTACAGTTCCGGCGCGCCTTCCAGCAGGGCTAGCTTGCCGATGTCCTGCAGCAGCCCGGCCAGCATCAATTCTTCGGGTTTGCGGATGCCGTAAGCCTGGCCAAGGATGCGGCTGGCCAGCGCGCACAGGCCGGCGCGACGCCAGATACGCTCATGCAATGGATGCGCGATGAAGGTGCTGCGCACGCCGTGCACCATCGAAAACCCTAGTGCCAGGCTCAGGGTTGCGTTGAGGCCGAGCATGGTGAGCGCTTGGCCGAGGTTGTCGATGCGACGTCGGCTGGCGTACAGCGGCGAATTGGCCACCCGCAGCATGCGCGCGCTCAATGCCATATCCATGCCGATGACGTTGGCCGTGGTGGTCATGTCCACGTCCGGGTCCTGCGCAAGTTCGATGATGCGCAGCGCAACGCCGGGCGGCGATGGCAGGTTACGGCAGTAGTGCAGGGCGGCCTGAAGATCTGGTTGCATTGAGTCATCGCCGACAGTGACCGCAAGCATACAGCTGCGGTCGTTGAGTGGGGCGCGCCATGCTCCGCCATTGCCACACGGCAATATGGACGCTCAAAGCCTGGTCGGTGTCTTGAGGTAACGGCAACGCCGACCACATCTGTAGAGTTGGGGGCGCGTGATGGCGTGGCGGACGCGTTCGCTTCAGGATCGCGCCGCGCTGCGGATGCGTGACGTGCAGGCAAAAAAAAACCGCGGCATGCCGCGGTTTTTTCTGAGTGGCGAAGATCAGGCCAGACCGGCCTGCTTCATCACTTCGGCGGCGTAGTCTTCCACCACCTTCTCGATGCCTTCGCCAACGGCTAGGCGTTGGAAGCCTATCACTTCGGCGCCAGCGGCCTTGACTGCCTGCTCGACGGTCTGGTCGGTGTTCAGCACGTACGGTTGGCCGTACAGCGTCACTTCGTTGACGATCTTGCTGATCTTGCCGCTGATGATCTTTTCCAGGATCTCGGCCGGCTTGGACTTGTCCTTCTCGGACATCTTGGCCAGTTCGATTTCCTTTTCCTTGGCAACGAATTCGGCCGGAACGTCGGAGGCCTTGACGTGCGGCGGGTTCATCGCCGCGATGTGCATGGCAATGCCGCGCGCCAGCTCGATATCGCCACCCTTCAGCTCGACCAGCACGCCGATACGGCCGCCGTGCACATAGGCCGCGACGTTGTTGGCGCTGTCGATACGGACCAGGCGACGCACCTGCAGGTTTTCGCCGACCTTGGCGATCACCGCAGCGCGACGCTCTTCGATGGTCTCGCCGCTGTCGAGCTTGACGCTCTTGAGCGCTTCGGCATCGGCAGCGTCCGAGTTCAGTGCGGCATTGGCCACAACCTGGGTGAAGGCCAGGAAGTTCTCGTCCTTGGCAACGAAGTCGGTCTCGGAGTTGACTTCGACCAGTACGGCCTTGCCGCCGGCCTGTGCGGTGGCGATGCGGCCTTCGGCGGCAACGCGGTCGGCCTTCTTGTCAGCCTTGGCAAGACCCGACTTGCGCAGCCACTCGGCCGCGGCGTCGATGTCGCCTGCGTTTTCGACGAGTGCCTTCTTGCACTCCATCATGCCGGCGCCGGTGCGCTCGCGCAGCTCTTTGACCAGGGAAGCAGTGATTTCCATGGAATTACCTCATATGGACGAATGCGTGCGGCGGAAGTGTTTCCGCCAGTAGGAGACGGTGCAGCGTGCCGCCGCCCCCGTAGATGTAGTCAGTGGCCTCAGCGACGGGCCGCGAGGGCGCCGTCGGGGCTGCGGCCGCACAGCATGGTGCGGCCGCATTGCATGCCGATTACTCGGCAGCCGGAGCGTCTGCCTTCTTCTCGCCCTTCTTGGCCGGAGCGCGACGGCCCTTGCCTTCGTCGGCGGCTTCGGCCGAAAACTCTTCTTCACGCACCGACGCCGAGTTCGGCGCAGCAGCCTTGCCTTCCAGCACGGCATCAGCAGCGGCGCGTGCGTACAGCTGCACGGCACGGATGGCGTCGTCGTTACCCGGGATGGCGTAGTCGACCAGGGCCGGGTCGTAGTTGGTATCGACCACAGCGATCACCGGAATGCCGAGCTTCTTGGCTTCCTTGATGGCGATGTCTTCATGGCCGATGTCGATCACGAAGATCGCGTCGGGCAGACGGTTCATTTCCTTGATGCCACCCAGCGAGGCGTCCAGCTTTTCGCGCTCGCGACGCAGGCCCAGCACTTCGTGCTTGACCAGCTTTTCGAAGGTGCCATCGGTCTCGGCTGCTTCCAGTTCCTTCAGGCGGGCGACCGACTGCTTGACGGTACGGAAGTTGGTCAGCGTGCCGCCCAGCCAGCGCTGGGTCATGAACGGCATGTTGCAACGCTCGGCTTCTTCCTTGATGGACTCGCGCGCGCTGCGCTTGGTGCCCAGGAACAGCACGGTGCCGCGCTTCTGCGCGATCGAGGAGAGGAAGTTCATCGCGTCATTGAAGAGCGGAACGGTCTTCTCGAGGTTGATGATGTGGATCTTGCCGCGCGCGCCGAAGATGTACGGCGCCATCTTGGGGTTCCAGTAGCGGGTCTGGTGGCCGAAATGGACGCCGGCTTCCAGCATCTGACGCATGGTGACTTGGGGCATTGCAGTAACTCCTGAGAGCGGAATCGCTATGCGCGGACCTGACTTTTTGAAGAGTCCGCACATGGATGTGCGGGCCCTTGCGATAAGGATGCGCACACGATTCCGGGGTTGGGCTTCCCTGTTGCCTCCGCGACGAACCCTTTGTGAGGGCACCCCGGCGCGGATGGCGGCAGCAGGTGTGAATTCGTCGGTGACGTCCGACGTAAACGACGCAGTGCGTGAGAGACGCAAAACAGCCGGCGGAGTATAGCGGGCGGCGTGGTCTGGTGCAATTGGCCTGGTTCTAAGGCAGCTGACAGTGATCGCTGGGCGATTCGGGAGTCGGGATTAGAGATTGGTTTAGAGCGGATCGCGAATGACCGGTTGTGTCGCACAGCCGAAGGACGGTGAGGCCAGCAACGCTTTTGCGAATCCCTGATCCCGGATTCCCGATCTCAGCCCTCAGGGCTCCAACGCCAGCGTGGTTTCGATATCGCTATTGATACGCGCGACAAAGCGGCCGCTGCCTGCGGGCAGGTTGGCGGGCAGGGCCCATTGGCGGGTCTGGCCGGGCAAGACGTAGCCGGCCAGGTCGTTGCGGATGCTGCGGCGGGTGCCGCCGGCGTCGATATAGGCAAGATCGGCCAGGCGTGCATGGCTGACCCCGGGATTGTAGATGCGCAGCGTGCGGTCGCTACCATTCCCGGCGAGGGTGGCCTGCAGTGCCGGTTGCTGTGCGCTGGCTTGGCTGGGCTGTGCAAACACCGGGGTGGAATAGCGCAGCAGTTCGGTCTCGTTGCCGATGGCGTGCTGGGTGACGACGAGGCGGTAGCTTTCTTCGGCCTGGGTGGGGCTGGGGCCGAGGCGGATCACGCGCAGCAGCTGCCGGCCTTGCGACGGAATTTCGAAATGCGCCGGGCTGACGGTGATGCCGGTCGCCGGCTCAAGCAGTTCGCGTTCGCCGTCCTGACGCCAGCGGTAGAGCTTGGCATCGGCACGCCATGGTTGCGCGGCCTGGTTGTAGAGCCAGACGGTGGCCTGGTCACTGTCAGCCGGAATATGCGCGGTGGTCGGGGCGATGGCGATCTCGGCAGCGCCGGCGGCGCCGCTTCCTGCCGCACCGGCCATGACCAAGAGCGAGGTCAGCAGGGCGCGAAGGTGGCGGGGCGCGGCCATGCTCAAAACGCGATGGTGGTGATGCGCGCGCTGCCGGCGGGCGCCGGCCCGGCGAGTGCGCTGGCGTCCTGGCCCGTGCTGGTGACAGAGGGGGCTTCGCTGCTGCCGACCGGCGCGGCGATTGCCATCGGCGTGCCCCTGGAGCAACTGGCGCGCGGCGGCGTGGTGCGCAGTTCGCAGCCGCTGAGCAGGCGCAGGCCGATGTGCAGCGTGGAGTTTTCCGGCCCCTTCGCGGTGGTCGCGCTCGCTGCAGTCGAGGTAGCGGCGCAAGCGAGGGCAACCAGAATCAGGCGCTTCAGTAAGGTGACCAGCGTCATGAAAGCAATCGTTTGCATTGGAGACGTAACAAATAGCGACGCCCCCGATGTGAACTTTATTAATTGTCAGTAAGTGATCGAGACAGTCACCGTGTCGGTGTAGGCGCCGGCAATGGGCAGTTGTGGGGCCGGCGCGCGGCCGTAGACCGTGACTGTCTGCGCCGTGCCATTGCCGGTGCCCGATAGCGTGTCCACCCCGGTGACGGTGCCCCACCGCGTACTGCGGCCGGCGTTGCTGTAGAGCTCGTAGGTAATGTAATTGGCGCTGCTGGCGTGGCGCATGCGTCGGACGCTGCCGGTAGCATTGCTGCCATTGTCCAGCCCGATATTCCAGGCGGTGCGGTTGGTGCAGGCCAGGCTGATGGTGGAGGTGCGATCAATGGCGGCGTCGATGGTGCCGGCGATGCTGCCGAAATCCAGGTCGGTGGTGACGTAGGTATCGCAGCGTGCCGGCACGTTGGCCGAAGCGGTGAACGGAAATGCGTTACTGGCAGTCTTGGAGCCGCTGCCGCCAGCTGTGCAACTGCTCGGCGCAAGCGGCACACCGGTGATGCTTTCGTTATAGGAATAGCGCAGCACGGTGTCGGCGCCGCCAAAGTTGCTGGTGTGGTTGCCGACCGACAGAATCTGGCTGGCCGGAATTCGCCCGTACACGGTAATGGTGGCCGTCTGCGAGCCGCCGGTGATCACCGGGACGTTATAGGAAAGTGTCAGCGTGCGTGGCGAGGGTGCTGCTGACCCGGTGGCGCCCCAGATCTGCGTACGCGTTGCCTCGCTGTAGATCTGAAAGTCCAGACCGTCGCTGGTGGAGTTGAGCATGCGGCGTGGTGCGTACACGCCACTGCTGGCACTGCCCGGGCCAAGGTCCAGGCAAAGGCTCACTTGTGCATAGCCCAGCACGCTGAGCGCGGCGGTCGCGCAGGACACAGTGAGCGTTGCCACTGCATCGGTGGTGCCGTTGGCCGCCACGTTGCCAAAGGCCAGTGGAGTGCCGAGGGTGACAGTACACGTGGTGTCCGCGTGCGCACGCTCGCTGGGCGCGAGCCATGACAGCGCGATCATCAGCGCAAGCGCCAGGTGCCAAAGCGTGGACATCTTCATGGCGTTGTCTGCTCAAGGATGCACGGCAGCGGACCTACCCGCGGAATGCCGCCCGGGTCGACCGGATACGCGAACTGCGCGACACAACGGCCCTGCGGCAGGTCCACCAGAATGCGGTTGTCGCGTTGCAGGTTGTCCAGATAGGTTTCGCCGTCGTAGCCGACCACGACGCGTTCGGAACTGCCGTCGCGCTGCACCACGCTGCCAACTGGCAGCGGCGCGCCCTGCACATCGTGCAGCACGACGATGGCGGCGCGCACGCGGGTGATGCCGAAGTGCACGGCGACGCCGGATTGCTGGCGCGGCGTCACCGCCGTGTCGACACGGTCCACGCGCAGGTCCGCCGGCAGGGTCAGGGTATCGATGGATAACTGGTTGCGCTGCCACGATTGCAACGGCGTCACCAGCAGGGTGCCGCGTGCATCGGTGACCCCGATCAAGCGGTTTTCCAGCCGCACCGGAATGCCGGGCTGGCCGTCGGTGGAGACCACCGCGAAGGCGTCCTGAATATCGCGCGCGGCGAAGGCGCGTCCGTTCATCCATACCAGGCTGCCGCTGGCGCTGGCATAGCCGAAACTGTCGCCGTCCTGGGTTGCTGCGCCGAAGTTGTAACGGCCGACCCGGTTCAACCAGCCCAGTTCGGCCAGTCCGCCGCTGGCATCGTCGCCGGCACGTCCCTGCAGGCGCCAACCAATGCCGCCCAGATCGCCATCGCCGGGCAGTGGCTGGCTGATATCGGCCACAAAGCCGGTGCGGTTGCCGTTGCGCTGCATCGATGCGCTGGCCTGGCGCAGTTCGCCGAAGGTGGTCGACAGTGACAGGTACAGGCTGCGATCACTGGACACATCCAGATTCTGATTGCCCGACAGGTTGGCAGCCCAGTTGCGCCCGAAGTTGCGCGACCAGAACACGCTGGCATAGCGCGAGGTATCGCCCTGCGGATAGCTCAGCCGCACATAACTGGTGCCGAGCGAACCGATCTGGCCGACGTTGACGCCCAGCGCTGCACGGTCGCTGACGCGCGCCGGCAATGCGCCTTGCAACGCGCCCAGGTCGCGGTAATCGCCATGGGTGCGCTGGGTGCCCAGATTGACGTTGAAACGCCGGTTGTTCCAGCCGTAGCCCAGCACGTACTGGCCACCACGCAGCGCGTCCATCCGGCTGTGCGCGTAGGCGGCATTGAACACACCGCCTATGCCCAGCAACCACACGCCGCCTGCGCCGGCATTGATCACGCCGCCGCCGGTTTCGGCATGCGCTTCGATCGTGAAATCGTCGCGTAGGCCTTTGCGAAACGTGGCACTGGCCACACGACGTGGATCATAGGAAAACGAGCGCACACCGTATTCGCGGCGCAGATGGCCGATGCCGGCCGACCATTCGGAAATGCCGCGTGCCAGCAACTGCGGTGTGCCATAGAACGCGAAATCCAGCCGGCGCACGCGGCCGAAGGCATCGGTCACCACGATCTGCGCCTGACCGGTGCCGCTGATGCCCGGCTGCGCTGCCAGCTGAAATGGGCCGGCCGGCACCTGGCCGCTGTATTGGCGCAGCCCGTCCACGTACAGCTCCACGGTGGAGGGCACTGTCGCTTCGCCGAGAAAGCTCGGCGTCGGCGTCAGCACGCGATACGGCTGCAAGGCGTAATTGCGGCCGATCTGCACGCCGCCCAGGCGGAGCGAACGGCTCCAGTCGACAAAGCCGCTATAGAAATCGCCCACGCTGAGGCTGGTGGCGCTGTCCGGGAAATCCATTTGCCAGGCGCTGTCCAGACGCACTGCTTCGGTCCGCCAGCGTTCGTCCTCTGGGCGGTCGTAGGCCAGGAAAATGGCGGTAGTGTCGACCATGCCGCGGCCAATGCCGAAGGCGCGCAGTTCGGTCGCCAGCGACGCGCTGCTGGTGCCGGCATTACGGGTGGCATACAGGTCGTAATTGAGCAGCAGGCCCGGCGATGCGGTGGCGCTGGGCGGGGCCACTTGTTCGGCTTTCAGCACCGTGGTGGACAGCGACAGCTGCGCCAGTGGCACCTGCAGCGCGAGCCGCTGCAGCGCGGCGTCGTAACGCACTTCCACATCGGGCAGGCGGTCCAGATCGACCAAGTCGGCAGGCGCGCGGTCGGCCAGGATAAAGCCGAGTTTGCGCAAAGTTTCCACCGAGCCGCGCAGCCGGCCATCGACCAGTTCGAATGGCGCCAGGCCGCGGTCGGCCTGGTTCAAGGTGACGTCCAGATACAGTGTTTGCGCCTGTAGCGTGGCGCCTGGCGGCGGCTGATCGGGAAGCGATGTCACATCGGCCAGATCGCCGGCTGCGGCGGTGCCCAGGCAGGTGGCGGTCGCCAGCAGCGTCATCGCCAGCCGAACCGCATCACGGCGCCGTCGGCGTAGCCAACAGAGTGCGTTCGTCAGCCTCACCATTGATCCTTGCGATGATGGTGCCGCGGCCGAACTGCGCCAGCGGCGCACCTAGCGACCAACGCATGGTCTGACCGGGCAGCACATAACCAACCAAACCATTCAATGTGGTCTTGGTCGCGCCATCGATTTGGTGCCGCAGGTCGGCGACTTGGGCATGTCCGTTGCCTGTATTGCTGATCTGGATCTGCGCCTTGCCATCGCTGCCGGCAACCACTTGCGCGCTCAATGTTGGTGTGGGTTCGGTGGTGCCGGGTGGCAGCAGGAAGATTGGCACCGAATAACGCAGCACGAACTGCATGCCCTTGCGGTCGGCATCGGCGCTGGGCAGCTCGTCGACGATGATGCGGTAACAGTGCTCCTGCCCGGTGGGCGCAGGTCCGGCGCGGATCACCCGGATCAACTGGCGCTCGCCGGCGGCCAGGGTGCGCATCGGTGGGCTGACCAGCAGGTCTTGGGTGGGTTCCAGCTGATCCTGCCCATCGCGCTGGGTCCAGCGATACGCGCGGGTCTGCACCTGTACCGGCGCGCTGCCGCTATTGCTTAGCCATAAGCCGTCGGCGGCCTGCTGCGCGTTCAGGCTCAGCGAGGTCGGCGCCAGCTGCAAGCTGGCGGCGTGTGCCGGCGTCAGCAAGACGCCGTTGACCATGACCAGCGTCATCGCCAGTCCGGCTGACGTCAGCCAGGCGGGGAAGCGTGACAACAGGCGGTGATGCACAAGCATGCGCGTGCTCAATAAACGATCGTGGCAGTGATCGTGTCCTGGTAACTACCGGTCGCGGCATTGCTGGCTGCCGGGTTGGTCACACGACCGTAGACCGGGTAGACCTGGTTGATACCGGTGGCGGTACGACTGAGCGTATTGGTGCCGGTGGTGCTGCCCCAAACCGTGCTGCGAGTTAAGTCTTGGTAGAGCTGGTAGGCGATGAAGTTGTTGGTGGTCACCAGCGGGTCCGTATTTTTCATGCGGCGGGTGGTGACGTCATTGGCAGTGCCGGCATTGCCACCGGCGCTCAGTGCGATGTTGTAAGGCGTCAATGCGGTGCATTGCGCGGTGACGCTGCCGTTGGCGTCGACGTTGGTGGTGGAGGTGGAGAGCACCGAACCGAAGTCGACGTCCGTGGCGGACGCGGCGGTGATCGTGCAGGCCTTGGTGACCGCGATCTTGACGTTGAAGGTGGTGGTATCTGCCGCGCTCGCCATGCCAATGGTCGAGAGGAGGCCGAGGGACAACAGGACAGGGCGGACAGTGCGCATGGACATTTCCTTGACCGTTCTGGTCATCGATGACGCGACGACTCGTCGCATCGCCTGTAATGCATCAGCTGTGCCAAACATAACGCTGAATTCACATGCTATCTAGTTGCCTCAGCTGGTTTTTTTCGTGAAATTGCGATGTCCCACGGATGACTCCGTTAATGCAAGTTTTGACGCTAAATGGACTGCGTCACACATGAATAGGCGAGCGCGACGGTTTTCTGCCGTTCCGTCCGCGTGCGCCCAGCTGATGCGTTCTACAAAAAACCCAGACGCGGGTCGTTCAGATTAGCCCGAATCGGCGATAATCGCGGCCATGAGCGTCAATCTAAAAACTAAAGAAGAAATCGAACTGATGCGCGTCGCCGGCCGCCTGGCCGCCGAAGTGCTCGATGTTGTGGGCCCCCACGTCCAGCCGGGCGTGACCACGGCCGAGCTGGACCGCATCTGCCACGACCACATCGTCAACGTGCAGGGCACCATTCCTGCCAATGTCGGCTACCGCGGCTTCCCCAAAAGCGTGTGTACCTCGGTCAACAACGTGATCTGTCACGGCATTCCGAGCGCCGCCAAGGTGTTGAAGGACGGCGACATCGTCAATATCGACGTCACCGTCATCAAGGATGGCTGGCACGGCGACACCAGCCGCATGTACTACGTGGGCACCCCGTCGGTGATGGCCAAGCGTTTGGTCGAGACGACGTATGAAGCGATGTGGCGCGGCATCCGCGCGGTCAAGCCGGGCGCCACCCTGGGCGATGTGGGCCATGCCATCCAGAAGTTCGCCGAATCCGAGCGCTTCAGCGTGGTGCGCGATTACTGCGGCCACGGCATCGGCAAGGTCTATCACGACGAGCCGCAGGTGATGCATTACGGCCGTCCGGGCGAAGGGCTGGTGCTCAAGCCGGGCATGACCTTCACCATCGAGCCGATGATCAACGAAGGCACCTATCACCATAAGACGCTGCCGGACGGCTGGACCGTGGTCACCAAGGACCGCAAGTTGTCGGCGCAGTGGGAACACATGGTGGCAGTCACCGAAGACGGCGTGGATGTGCTGACGCTGTCGGCCAATTCGCCAGCGCCGGTATGACGGAGACGCCGGCGGAGCGACCCGACCCGGGCGTCGCCGGCGACGCGGAATGGGCCGCGCAGGCCCGTCCGCTGCTGGTGCATGCGGACATGCGCCTATGCAAACGCTTCGATCAGGGCGAACCGATCGAGCGGCTGGTCGCTCTGCGCGCACGCGCGGTCGACCAATTGATGCGCAATGCGTGGACCCGCTGCATTCCGGCCGATAGCGGTTTGTCGCTGCATGCGGTCGGCGGCTATGGGCGCGGCGAACTGTTCCCACGCTCGGATGTGGATGTGTTGGTGCTGGGCGAAAGCGTCGCGCAGCAGCAGCACGAGCAGGCCCTGGCGCGCTTGTTTGCGCTGCTGTGGGATGTGGGCCTGCCGATCAGTCATGCGGTGCGCTCGCCAGCGCAGTGCACGGCGGCAGCGGCCGACCAGACCGTGCTCACTGCCTTGATCGAATCGCGCGCGCTGGTGGCCGATGCCGCCGCGCGCGCTGCACTGGCCGCGGCGATCGCGCCGCCACAGGTGTGGCCGCCGCGCGATTTCTTCCAGGCCAAGCGCGAGGAATTACTGGCGCGCCATCAGCGCTTCGGCGACACCGCCGACAACCTGGAACCCGACATCAAGGATGGCCCCGGCGGCCTGCGCGATCTGCAGACGCTCGGCTGGATGGCGCTGCGTGCGTTCGGGGTCAAGGATCTGGAAGCCTTGGTCGGGCTGGGCCATGTCGGTTTCGACGAAGCCGCCGCATTGCGTCGCGAGCGCGAAGAGCTCGCCCGCCTGCGTTTCGGTCTGCACATCGTGGCCAATCGGCCGGAAGAGCGCCTGCGTTTCGACTACCAAAAGACCCTCGCCGAACGGCTGGGGTTTGCTGACGACCTGGAAAGCCTGGGTGTGGAAAAAATGATGCAGCGCTTTTATCGCAGCGCTGCGTTGATTCGTCGCATCAGCGACCGGCTGCTGCAGCGCTTCGAAGAACAGTTCGATGGCGAAGCGACACCGGAACCGCTGCGCGACGGCTTCAGCCTGCGCCGCGGCTATTTGGCTGCCGACTCGGACAGCTGGCCGGGCGATGATGTGTTGCAGGTGTTTGCACTGTTCGCGCAATGGGCGGCACACCGCGAGGTACGCGGCCTGCATTCGTTGACTGCGCGCGCGCTGGCCGAGGTGCTGCGCGAGTTGCCGGCGTACGACGTGGCAGATGCCACTGCCCGCGAGCGCTTTATGGCGCTGTTGCGCGGCCCGCGTGCGGTGGAAACGCTCAATCGCATGGCGCGGCTCGGTGTGTTGGGGCAGTGGATTCCGGCATTCGCCAGCGTTTCCGGGCGCATGCAGTTCGACCTGTTCCATGTCTATACGGTGGATCAGCACACCCTGATGGTGTTGCGGAACATCGCGCTGTTTGCCGCCGGCCGCGCCGACGAGCGTTTTTCTATTGCGCATGAAGTCTGGCCGCGTCTGCGCAAGCCGGAACTGCTGCTACTGGCCGGCCTGTTTCACGATATCGCCAAAGGCCGTGGCGGCGATCATTCCGAACTGGGCGCGGTGGATGCGCGCGCGTTCTGCCTTGCGCATCGTCTGAGCGAAGGTGATACCGAACTGGTGACCTGGTTGGTGGAGCAGCATTTGCGCATGTCGGTTACCGCGCAGAAGCAGGACATCTCCGACGCGGAAGTGATCCATCGTTTCGCCACTCTGGTCGGCACACGCGAGCGTCTGGATTATCTGTATCTGCTCACCTGCGCCGACATCGCCGGCACCAGTCCCAAACTGTGGAATGCATGGAAAGACCGGCTATTGGCGGATCTGTATTTCGCTGCACGCCGCGCCTTGCGCGAAGGCCTGGAACATCCGCCGCCGCGCGAAGAACGTCTACGCGAAGCACGCGAATCCGCACGTGCATTGATGCAGGCGCAAGGGCATGACGATGCCACCATCGACCGGCAATTCGCCGGCATGCCGGACGAAAACTTCCTGCGCTTCCGTCCCGAGCAATTGGCCTGGCAGGCAGCGTCGCTGATCGAAGTGGACATCGGCCAGACCCTGGTCAAGGCGCGGCGTGCGGTGCCGGACAACGATGCACTGGAAGTGTTCGTGTATTCGCCGGACCGCGATGGACTGTTTGCGGCCATCGTGGCCACGCTCGATCGCAAGGGCTACGGTATTCACCGCGCACGCGTGCTGGACGCGCCGCACGATGCGATCTTCGACGTGTTCGAAGTGCTGCCGCAGGAAACGTATGCCGACGGCGACCCGCAGCGGCTGGCGGCAACGCTGCGCCAGGTGCTTGCCGGCGACCTGCAGAAGGTGCGTCCGGCACGGCGCGCAGTGCCGCGCCAGCTGCGGCATTTCCGCTTTGCACCGCGGGTGGAGTTCAGCGAAAGCGCCGGCGGCCGCCGCACCCGCATCAGCCTGGTCGCGCCCGACCGTCCCGGCCTGCTTGCCGATGTGGCGCATGTGCTGCGCATCCAGCACCTGCGTGTGCACGATGCGCGCATCGCCACCTTCGGCGAGCGCGCCGAAGACCAGTTCCAGATCACCGACGAGCACGACCGCCCGTTGTCCGAATCCGCCCGGCAGGCACTGCGCGATGCGCTGTGTGCCTGCCTCGACCCTGTCTAGCACTCCGGAGAACCCCATGGCCACCAGCAAGAAGACCGCGCGCAAGCAGAGCGCGACCACCGCGACCACTCCCACCAGCGCAACGCCCAAGCGCGTGAGCGCCACAAGCGGCAAGGCTGCGAAGGCGCCCATTGCGGCCGCCTCCAAGCCGGTCGCCGGCGCTGGCAAGAAGAATGCCGCTGGCGCTGCCGGCAACAAGGCCGTTGCATCGAGCGCAGCACGCCAGAAGACCGCTGAGAAGAAGATAGTCGGCAAGACCGCGACTGCCGCTGCGCCGCGCGTGGCCAAGCAGCCGACCAAGGTGGTTGCTGCACCGGCCGCAAAGAAGGCGGCGGCGGCAAAGAAGCTGCCGATTGCCGAGCAGGCCGTGCACAGCGCCGCAGTGCAGGTCGGCAACGATGAACTCAAGTTCGGTATCGAAAGCGCGTTCGAACGTCGCGCCACGCTGACCATGGACGAGATCGACGGCTCCACGCGCGCAATGGTCACGCGCGTGATCGACGGCCTGGAAAGCGGCGAGTTCCGCGTCGCCGAGCCGAACGGGCAGGGCGGCTGGACCGTCAACGAGTGGTTGAAGAAAGCCGTGCTGCTGTATTTCCGCGTCAACGAGATGGCGGTGATCGATGCCCAGCCCGCGCCGTTCTGGGACAAGGTGGAATCGCGCTTTGCCGGCTTCCATGAAGCCGAATTCCGCAAGGCCGGCGTGCGCGTGGTACCGGGTGCGGTGGCGCGTCGCGGCAGTTACTTCGGCAGGGACGTGGTGCTGATGCCGAGCTTCACCAACATCGGTGCGTATGTCGGCGAAGGCACCATGGTCGACACCTGGGCCACGGTGGGTTCGTGCGCGCAGATCGGCAAGCATTGCCATCTCTCCGGCGGCGCCGGCATCGGCGGCGTGCTCGAACCGCTGCAGGCCAGTCCCACCATCATCGAAGATCATTGCTTCATCGGCGCACGTTCGGAAGTGGTGGAGGGCGTGGTCATCGGCCACCACAGCGTGATCGGCATGGGCGTGTTTATCGGACAGAGCACGCGCATCTATAACCGCGCCACCGGCGAGATTTCCTATGGATACGTGCCGCCGTACAGCGTGGTGGTGTCCGGCCAGTTGCCCTCGAAGGACGGCTCGCACTCGCTGTACTGCGCAGTGATCGTCAAGCAGGTCGATGCCAAGACGCGCAGCAAGACCAGCGTCAACGAGTTGCTGCGCGGTCTGGCAGATTGAGTGCCACGCAGCCTGTCGGCGCCATGCTGTCGCGTTCGCCCGGTGGCTGGATCCGTTGGGGCATCCCGACCCTCCGGTTGGGATGGGTGGCGGTCTACATCGCCGGCTCGCTGATGCGCGATGGCATTCCGCAGCAGCTGGACATTCTGCGTTGGCTGGCGCCTGCACTCGTTCCGCCGCTGCGGATGGCGCTGAAATTCCATGGCGAACGCGCCGATGTCGTGTTTCTCCCCGCACGCGGCCTTGAACACCATCAATTGGCAAACACCCTGTCGGCGAGCGCAAGCGTGCGCCGCGCAGTCCAGAAGGGCACACCATGACCACGCTGTACGGATTGAAGAATTGCGACACCTGCAAGAAGGCAACCAAGTGGCTGGATCGCTTCGGCGTGGCCTACACGTTCGTCGATTACCGCGAGCAAAAACCCGAGCCGGAAACGCTGGTCGCCTGGGCCGAACAGGCCGGCGGATTCGATGCATTGATCAACAAGTCCTCGACCACCTGGCGCCAGTTGCCGGACAACAAAAAGACGCCTGGCTCGCAGGCCGAATGGAAGCTGCTGCTGCGCGAGTATCCGCAGCTGATCCGACGGCCCGTGGTCGTCACCGACGACGACGCGTTGAGCCAAGGATTCTCCGATAACGGCTTCAAGAAGCGGTTCGACATCGAGTGAACGTGCGGCCCTACCAGGCCGAGGACTGGCTCACGCTGTGTGCCGTACACGATGCGGCGCGGCAGCAGGCGCTGCGGGCGGCCGGCTTGCCGAAAGCGTTTCTACCCCTGCCGATCGCCGCCGAGCGTGAGTCACCGTTCGACTATATGTTGCGCGTGGCGAGCTCGACGGACGCGTGGTGGGATGCGTGGCCTACGATGCGCAGGAACTCGCCTGGCTGTCTGTGGCGCCGGACGCGCAACGACGCGGCGTGGGCGCAGCGCTGGTTGCAGCGGTCCCGCAGGACCGCCCGAACGTCCTTTCGCTGGAATTGCTGCAAGGAAATGACACGGCACTGGCGTTCTACCAACGCTGCGGCTTTGGCATCACCGGCCGCCACGGCGGCCGTATGCCGGGACACGAGCGTTTTGCGGTGCGCGTGCAGGCGATGCAGTGGCATGGCCCGGATGCTGCCCCAGCGACGCATAAATCAACCGTGTGATCAAAAAGGCCTGACGACATGAACGATGTGCTGAAGCTGACCTGCGATCTGATCGCACGCGCCTCGGTGACCCCTGACGATGCTGGTTGCCAAGCGCTGCTTGCAGAGCGCTTGACTGCCGCCGGCTTTGCTTGCGAGTACTTGCGACTGGGCGAGGTCGACAATCTATGGGCCACGCATGGCAGTGGCGCGCCGGTGCTGGTGCTGCTGGGGCATACCGATGTGGTACCGCCGGGCCCGCGCGAAGTGTGGACCAGCGATCCGTTCGATCCGCAGATCCGCGACGGCGTGCTGTATGGGCGCGGTACGGCTGACATGAAAGGCAGCGTCGCTGCGTTCGTGGTTGCCGCAGAGCAGTTCGTTGCCGCGCATCCCACGCATGCCGGCACGCTGGCAGTGTTGCTGACTTCTGATGAGGAGGGCGATGCCATCGATGGCGTGCGCCGTGTCGCTAACCTATTTCGCGAACGCGGGCAGGCGATCGATTGGTGCATTACCGGGGAGCCATCGTCTACCGAGCGCTTGGGTGATCTGTTGCGCGTCGGTCGTCGCGGCAGCCTGTCCGGTACGCTCACCGTCAAGGGCGTGCAGGGGCACGTGGCGTACCCACAGAAGGCGCGCAATCCGATTCATCTGGCAGCGCCTGCGCTGGCCGAATTGGTCGCGCGGCAATGGGACGATGGCTTCGAAAGTTTTCCGCCGACCAGTCTGCAACTCTCCAATATCCACGCCGGCACAGGCGCCAATAACGTGATCCCCGGCGAGCTGCAGGTGGCCTTCAATCTGCGCTACACGCCCCACTGGGACGCGCCGCGCCTGGAGGCCGAAATCACTGCACTGCTCGATCGGCATGCGCTGGACTATGCGTTGCGCTGGCATCGCAGCGGCGAGCCGTTCTACACACCGGAAGGGCGCTTGCGCAGTGTCGCGCGTGAGGTGTTGGGTGAGTTCGCCGGTGCGCCGCCGGAAGAGAGCACCGGTGGCGGTACTTCCGACGCGCGGTTCATCGCACCGCTGGGCGCGCAGTGCATCGAAGTCGGCCCGGTCAACGCCAGCATCCATCAGGTCGACGAGCACGTGCGTGTGGCCGATCTGCAGGCGCTGCCGGCGCTGTATCGCACGCTGATCGAGCGCTTGCTGGTCGGGTGATCGGGTCACGTGCACGCCGTCGTTGCCGCTGAAACAGTTGCGCCGATGAAACCGAACGGTTAGCGTCGGCCACATGGTCATTCGCTTTGCCAACCTCAATAACGCCAACCGCAACAATCTGCGCACGAATAATCGTGCGCGGCCGATGCGGGTCTGCGACTAGGCGAAATCCACCAATCGCCCAGGAATCAGAAAACCCGCATCGGCCGATGCGGGTTTTTTTTGGGTGTCATTTTCATGCAGCACGGTCTCTCACCGGCCGCCAACCCCCGCAGTTTTTCAGGAGTGTCTCCATGTGTTCCATCTTCGGTATTTTCGGCCTGCAACCCGGTGACGATCTGCAGGCGCTGCGCCGGCAGGCACTGGAATGTTCGCAGCGGCAGCGTCATCGCGGGCCCGACTGGAGCGGCGTCTACGTCGATACCGGTGCCATTCTGGTGCACGAGCGCCTTGCCATCGTCGACCCGGCCGGCGGCTCGCAGCCGCTGCTATCCGAAGACGGGCAGCTCGCCTTGGCGGTCAATGGCGAGATCTACAACCATCGCGAACTCAAGGCCGAACTGCTGCACCCGTACGCCTTCCAGACCGGCTCCGATTGCGAGGTGATCAATGCGCTGTATCGCGAAGATGCGCCGGCCTCGTATCTCAACCGCCTCAACGGCATCTTTGCGTTCGCGCTGTGGGACAAGACGGAAGGGCGGGTGATCATCGCGCGCGACCCGATCGGTGTGGTGCCGCTGTACTGGGGGCACGACCGCGAAGGCCGCCTGCGGGTGGCATCTGAATTGAAATCGCTGGTGGACGATTGCGCCGACGCGGCGCAGTTCCCGCCGGGTCATTGGTACGACAGCGCCACCGGGGTGCTGAGCCGTTACTACGAACGCGCCTGGCGCGAATATGCCGAAGTGGAAGGCGTGCAGGTGCAACTGCAGGAATTGCGCGAAGCCTTCGAGCGTGCCGTGCACCGCCAGCTGATGACCGACGTGCCGTACGGCGTGTTGTTGTCGGGCGGGCTGGATTCCTCGTTGGTTGCAGCAGTTGCTTCGCGCTACGCCCGTCACCGCGTCGAAGAAAACGACACCACCGAAGCGTGGTGGCCGCGCCTGCATTCGTTCGCGATCGGCTTGAAAGGCTCGCCCGATCTGGCTGCGGCGGAAGTTGCTGCCGCAGCGCTGGGCACCGTGCACCACGGTTTCGAATACACCTTCGAAGAAGGGTTGGATGCGTTGCCCGACGTCATTCGCCACATCGAAACCTACGACGTCACCACCATTCGCGCTTCCACGCCGATGTTTTTGTTGGCGCGGCGGATCAAGGCGATGGGCGTCAAGATGGTGCTCTCCGGCGAAGGCAGCGACGAGATCTTCGGCGGCTACCTGTACTTCCATAAGGCGCCGAACGCGCGTGAATTCCATGAAGAGCTGGTGCGCAAGCTCGAGGCGCTCAACAACTACGATTGCCTGCGCGCAAACAAGTCGATGATGGCCTGGGGCGTGGAGCCGCGCGTGCCATTCCTGGACCGCGAATTCCTGGATGTCGCAATGCGCATGGACGCCAGTTTCAAAATGATCGACAAGACCAGCAGCGGCGCCACGCGCATGGAAAAGGGCGTGCTGCGCGAAGCATTCGCGGGCTATCTGCCGGAATCGATTCTGTGGCGTCAGAAGGAGCAGTTCAGCGACGGCGTCGGCTATGGCTGGATCGACGGATTGAAAGCGCACGCCGCAGCGCAGGTGAGCGATCGCGAACTTGCCGCTGCCGATCGACGCTATCCGGTCAACCCGCCGCAGACCAAGGAAGCGTATTTCTATCGCACCTTGTTCGAGCAATTCTTCCCCAGCCAGGCGGCGGCGGAAACGGTGCCGGGTGGCAAGTCGATCGCCTGTTCGTCGCCAACCGCGATCGCCTGGGATGCGAGTTTTGCCGCGATGGCAGATCCATCGGGCCGCGCAATTGCCGGGGTGCACGAGCAGGCGCTGGCCTCGTAAGGCTGCCGTAACTGCAGCGGCCGGGCGTGCATTGCTGCACGCCTGGCCGCTGTTCTTAGTGCACGCGTCTCATTGCTCCAGACGCACGCAGTACCCATAGCGCTGCGGATCGATATCCACACCGGCCATGTCGGCCTGGTTGTTGCGCCATAGATTCGGCTTGAAGTCGGCCGCCGTGCAGTTGGCTGCCCGGTCCACGCCGATGGTGTAGGTGAACGGCATGTTGGCGAAACGGTTGTTCTCGAATACGTTGTCCTGGCTCATGCTGTTGTCCCAGCACAAAATTTCCGGTGTGCGATAACGAATCGCGCAGGCCAGAAACACGCCAGCCACTTTGTTGCCGTCGAATTGATTGTTGCTAAAGCGATTGCGCCGTGCATCCGAGAGATAGATACCTTGGCTGCCATTGCGCTCGAAGCGGTTGTTGCGAATCTCGCTGTCTTCCAGGTGTTCGGTGGTCAAACCAGCAGCCACGTTGTCGTGGATGTAGTTATTGACCATCGTGACCTTGGCGGTGCGGTTGAACGACACGCCGTCCCAGATTGCGCCAGACACATCGTTGTTTTCGATGGTGATCTCACGAGTGTCATACTCGCTCAGCAAGCACGCGCTACGGCACTTGTTGACCTGCAGGCCGGCAAGCCGGATGCCTTGCCCGGACCGCACCACTACTGCGCTATTGCTTAGATAGGGGCGCTCGGGCATGAATTCTTTGTCGCCAGTGCTGGCGACGATCTGCATGTCTTCGATGCTGACATTGCGGATCACGCCGGTGGGCTGCTGGTTTTCGTAATCGCCGACCACCAGAACCGGCTGCTGCACGCCGTCGGCCATGCGCACGATGGTGCTGGGGCCTTGACCGCGCAGGGTGAGGTTGCCGCGGTGGATCGATACCAGGCCATTAAGCGGGAACTCGCCTTTTTCCAGGCACAACACCGCCGGCGTATCGCTTTGCGGCAACTTGTCGATGGCTTTTTGCAGGTCCTGGCCAGGACGTGCTTTGGCGGTGCATGCAGCCACAGGCGCAGCCGGCGGGCCGGATTTGGCTGGCGGCGCGGCAGAGCAGGCAGTCGCAAACATCAGTGGCAACAGGGCGGAAACGGAGCGGGCAAGCGAAGGCATGCGGATTCCGGTCAGTGGGGGGAAGAGGGCGATGTGTGGAGCGAGGCTCGACATCGCGACGGGCTCTAGTGTGTCCCACCGGACGTTAAATTCCAGCCCACATGTGCCTGCGCGATTCGGTACAGGTTCATTCCACTGCTGCAGCCGAGGCTGCATTGGCCATAGCACACAGTCGCATCGGTTGACGTGCGTCACAGTGCTGACGGAACAAGGTGATTTGCGCGATCATCTATCGAACAACGGTGCTGGCAGTCGTGGTGCAGTGTTTGCATGCTGTTTTCGCATGCGTCTGCATGCGCCCAGCCGCAGCCCGTGCGTTATTCGACGCCTGAAGCGAGCGTCATGCCGGTGCTGCGTCAATGCGTATCGCACGCGTGATGCGTGATGCTTGCTGACATCGCAGGTGCCGGCGGATGCAGCGCGTACACCAGCTGCGCCACCGTCAAAAGCTGTATGCCAACTGCGCATAGATGCGGCGCGGCTCGCCAGGGAAATGCCCGGCGCGGGTGTTGAAACCGCTCACCGCATACACCTTGTCGAACAGGTTCTTGACGTTGATCTGCAGTTTCCACGCGTCCCATTGCGTCTGCCAGCTGATGTCGTAAATGGCATACGGTTTGACGCGCTGCCCGTCCAGGCTGACGCGTTCGCCCACGTAGTCGGCACCAAAGGCGATTGCCGAGCGCCACACCGGCAGGTCGTAGCGTGTCCATAAACCGAAGGTGTTGCGCGGCGCATTGGCGAAGCGATCGCCGGCCGCATTGGTGATGCCGTCGGTGCCTGCATCGAGCACGCGTGCATCGTTGTAAGCGTAGGTGAGGTTAAGTACCCAGCGCTCGGTGAGATCGGCCAGCAGGTCTACTTCCAGACCTTCGCTGCGCACCAGGCCAAGTGCAGAGAGCTGATTGACGCCATCGACGATGCGGCCGTTGGCCTGCACGATGTTGCTGCGCTCGATGCGATACAGCGCCGTGTGGAGGGTCAACCCACCGTCGTTGAGGGCAGTCTTCAGGCCCACTTCCCATTGCGTGCTGCGTTCCGGGTCGAACGGGCCGCCCACGCTGCTGTCCTGATTGGCGGCGTCCTGCGGCAAGAAACCGCTGGCGTAACTTGCGTAGGCATTGATGCCCTCGCGCAGCACGACAGTGCTGCCGACGCGCCAACTCATATCGTTGCCGGTAACGCGTGAGCCGTCCAGCAGGTTGTCGTCCCTGAAGCCATCCCAGCGTAGCCCGGCCATTGCATACCAGCGCGGGGTCAGTGTGAGTTCGTCCTGCAGATATGCGCCATAACGTTGACCGCGCGTGCTGGTTGCGCGCCATGGCAAGGTGTCCAAGCCGTAATCGTAGAAGCCGCTGCGCCCGTACACGGGGTTGAACAGATCGATACCCGGCACTGGGCCACGTACGCGGCCGGTGTCGGCGGTATTAGCGGTTTGCGCGCGGAAATCAGCATCCAGGCGGTAGTAGTCCGCGCCCATCAGCAGCTTGTGCTCGATCGCACCGGTGCTGGTGCGGAACACCGCATTGACATTGCTGGAGATCGCATCGTTGTCGCGGTACTGATTGCGCAACTGTCGGGTCATCCATTCGGCAGTGCCATCGCGATCGCGGTCGATCAAGCCCATCGGCTCGTGATAGATCTGATGCTCGTCGTTCTTGAACCAGCGCAGCGCCATGTCCACCTCCCACGCGCTGGACGGTGCGAACCGGTACTGCGCAAACGCCACCTTTGCGCGCATGTCCAGGAAGTCGGTGGGCTCGTTGTGATTCCAACGCCGGTCGGTAAGGAAGTTGCCGGCGTTATCCACCGGCACCCCGCGCAGGCGATTGCCGCCCAGGTTTTGGGTGATGTCGGTGTACTGCAGGGTTAGCTCGCCAGTGTCGCCGATATCGAAGGCCACTGACGCATCGCCGATCTGGCTTTGGCTATCGGTGTTCCAGCGAAACCCATCTTCGCCATCGGCATAGGCGCCGATGCGGTAGCGGACACGGCCATCTTCGCGCACCGGCCCGGTGGCTTCGAACGAGGCCGCGCCGAAGGATTGATTGCCGACCTGCAGTTCTATGCGCCGCTCAGCCTGATGGCCGGGTTTGCGCGTGACATAATTGATGACGCCGCCCGGTTCGCCACCGCCATACAGCGCGCCGGCCGGGCCTTTGAGCACTTCCACGCGCTCTATGTTGAACAGCTGCGGCACTGAGAAGCCGGCATACGGGTCGCCGCGCAGACTATCGTACAGCACGTTTTCCTGGCGGAAACCGCGCAAGGTCACACCGGCATAGCTGAAGAAGCTGATGCCGCTGATGCTGCGATACAAATCGGTGATCTGACGCGCAGCCTGGTCGTCGATCAACTCGCGCGGCAACACCTGCACCGACTGCGGCACCAGCGCCAATGGCGTATCGGTGCGCGTGGCAACGGCAGCGTCTTCGGATTTGTAGAGCGTCTGCGCACGGCCGACGACATCCACGCCGTCCAGCTCGGTTACGGCGGGACTGGCGGTATGTTGAGCGAAGGCAGGCTGGGTATGCAGAGCGAGCGCAGCGGCGAGCGCGGTGACAAGAAGCGTGGGGCGCATTGGTCACTAATGGGAATGGTTATCAAATGCATCTTAGCATGGTGTGTTCGTTGAATTGCAGAGGCCGCTGCAATGATGGGCACGAGGCTTTGTAGTGGAGGTGCGATGTGCTGTGCGCAAATGCACGTACAGGTGCGGAGGTATGCACGCGAGACGCGGAGTCGTAGAAGCCAGAAAATGCAGAAGGCAAGGCGGGTAAGGCAGTCAAATAAGGCAGAGCAGGCAAAGCAGAACGTACGAGAGCGTGGTCTCGCTTTTCCCGCTGGGACATTGTCCTCTTCATGGGGGAGAAGGTGTCCGAAGGGCGGATGAGGGTACGTGCGAAGTCTCATGCGCTTGTGTGCCGAGCGTTTTTGAATGACTAAGGGCAGGGCCACCTTGCGCACTAATCCAATGCTGCGTGATGGCCGTACCCTCACCCCAACCCCTCTCCCGAGGGGGAGGGGCTTTTGCGGAGCGGCGATGCTTGATCGCCTTCGTCCTTCTTCCATTCTCAGGCCGCTGCGTAGCAGAGGGGCTAGCCGCTTTTACTGCGGACGCAATTGCAGCGTGTAGCGCGTGGCAGTGGGCAGAAACGGTGTTGGTCTTCCATGCACCCAATCGTCGTGGCCTGCGCCCCAGAACGGCGATAGCGGGTGTCCGCTCTGGCCGCCGGGCATGTGCACGATGCCGTCCTGCTCGTGGCCGGGCGAGACCACCATGCGTTCGGAGGCGCCAAAAGCCGGGCCTTGCACGCGCGGCATGTCGCGGTCGCCCGGTAGTTGATCCGGCGGCATGCACAGCCAACGCTTGGCGAGGGCGGGCAATGCGCGCGCGATGGGATGGCAGATGGCAGCGGTGTTGCGCTGGCCCCAGGTGTGTTGGCCGCGGTGCTCGCTCTGTGCGTCTTCTGCGATCACGTCTGATTGCGCGTTGCGCGCGGCATCGCTGAGCAATTGATCCCAACTTGCGAAGGCTGGCGGTAGCAGGTTGGCCGGGCGCTGTTGCAGCAACGGCCAGACGATGCCTTCCAGCTGCGCGCGACGTGGCATCAAGAAATCCTCGCCGAGTGCGGCGTGGGCGGGTGCCAGCAGGCCGGCTTCCACGGCATCGATGGTCTTGGTACGGAATTCGCGCACGATGCGATAGCTGGCCGACTGGCTGGAGGCATGCCCATCCCAATCGCGTGTGACGAGGGCGATCTGTTGCAGCGCCGGATCCTTGCTGTGGTCGACCACCCTGCGCAGCAAGTGCCACCAACGCGTAAGCAGCACGGCGCGATTGTCGAGCTGGATGGCAAGCAGATCACGTTCGTTGAAGCGCTGCTTTGCAAAGAGATCATCGCGAATCTGCTGCGCGCGCGCGCCAAGGTCGTAACCGGCACTGCCAAGCGTGGCCAGTTGCTGCGCATCAACGATACGGCTATTGGCGGTCCAGAGCCGGTGCGACGGCGGGTCGATCAGCGCAGGCGCCGCATCGCTGCGCAGCGACCACGGCAGGCAAATGCCTGGCATGGACGGCGTTGCAGCCGTATCCGCAGGTGCGCTGGTTGCTGCGTTTGGCACAGGCGCCGACGTTGCAAGTTCGGCAATCCCACTTGGGCTGCATCCTGCATTGCGTTCTGGGCGCGCACCGATCAGACGCCAGGCGATACGCCCGCTGCGATCGGCCAGCAGCAGGTTCTGCGTCGGAATGCCGGAGCGGTCGGCCACCGCGAATGCAGCTTGCAGATCGCCCGCTGTGCTCATCTGTGCGAAGTCCAGCCGAATCGCCCCCGGGAGCTGCGCGGCCCAGCGCAACGCCAGCACACTGCCGTCCGCGTTGGTGTGCAACACCGGTCCCCACGCCGCTTCGCGCACCTCGAAACGCATCGGCGCCGCGCCAGCCACGCGAATGGTTTCCACATGCGTGGTCAGCGCTTGCCGATGGCCCGGCGTGGGCGCAGGAATGCGTGCGAAATCCGCGGTGTCGATGTAGCTGTTGGTGAACGCCCAGGCCACATGCCCGTTGCTGCCGACCACCACCGCCGGCAGGCCGGGCAGGGTGAATCCGGTGACATCCACCTTGCCATCGGCTGCATTGCTGTCTGCATAGCGCAGGCGTGCGCGGAACCAGATGTTGGGCGCGCACAGGCCCAGGTGCATGTCATCGGCAACGATGGCGCGGCCGTCGGCGGTGAGGCTGCCGTCTACCGCGAAGTTGTTGCTGCCTGGTGTCGGCGTTTCCGCGTGGGGTGCGGTCGCCGGATGCGGCAGGCGCCGTAAGTCCAGCGTGGCGGCATCCGGTAAGCTGGCGTCGCCCTGCGGCGGCCCGAACAACGGCGCGTCCCAGCTGGAGCCCTGATGGTCGAGCAGCGCCGCCAGCGCAGGCGGCACCACGGCGCGGATGCGCGCAGCAGCCAATTCGGTCTGGTTGCTGTTGTCTTGCAGGTCCGCGTACATCGCCAGGCCGGTGAGGATGGAATCGTCCAGCGTCCATGCGCGCGGTGTCTGGCGCAGCAGCAAGTAGGGCCAGGGCCGCACGCGGAGCGCGGCAAGCCCAGCGTTGACGCCATCCGTATAAGCCTGCAATGCGGCGTGCTGGCTGCCGGCGGCGATGTCCAGGTTGGCATGCACGCGGGCGCGCAGGCGGTGCACGCGGTTGCGCTTGTCCAGGTCCACGGCCTTGGGGCCGAACAGTTCGGATAACTCGCCGGCCGGCGCGCGGCGCATCAGGTCCATTTCGAAATAGCGTTCCTGCGCGTGCACGTAGCCGAGCGCCCGCATCACGTCGAGCTGGTTTGTGGCATCGATGGTGACCACGCCCAGCTGATCGCGCTGCACACTGACCGGCGCAGCCAGGCCGCTCAGGGCGGCGTCGCCATCCAGCTGCGGCAAGCTGCCGCGCATCAATAGATAGAGCGCAAGGCTGGCCGTCAGGGCCAGCAGCACGATTGCCAGCAGCAGCCGGCCCAGCCATTTACGCATTGTCGCTTCCTTGAGCCCGGTTGAAGTGTGGCCGGCGGACATGACCGTGGCGGGTCTGGCCGCAAGCGCAACTGAAAGTGATTCCGATTAGATCATTGCCCGCCGGCTTAGGGCACCATGCGCGCATTGCGTCGCTGGAGCACATCATGAAAGGCCATCCCGAAGTCGTCGATTACCTCAAGCAGCTGCTGCGCGGCGAATTGGCGGCACGCGATCAATATTTCCTGCATTCGCGCCGTTACGAGGATCAGGGCCTGATGGCGCTGTACGAGCGCATCAACCACGAGATGGAAGAGGAAACCGAGCACGCCGACGCGCTGCTGCGGCGCATCCTGTTCCTGGAAGGCGACCCGGACATGCGCCCGGCCGAATTTTCGCCCGGCAAGACCGTGGTGGAGATGCTCGAGCGCGATCTGGTCGTCGAATACGAAGTGCGCGCCGCGCTCGCCGCCGGCATGAAATTGTGCGAGGACCACGGCGATTACGTCAGCCGCGACATGCTGCTCAAGCAGCTGCAGGACACCGAAGAAGATCATGCGTGGTGGCTGGAGCAGCAGCTTGGCTTGATCAAGCGCATTGGTCTGGAGCTTTACCAGACCTCGAAGATCGACAAGGGGCACGTTGCAGGTTAAGCCGGTGACCGACGCTGCGTAGCCGCCTGGCTGACGCAGCGGGGGTATCGGCTCGGCATTTAATACGAGTGCTTTGCCATTCCCGGTTATTGCCCGTGCGACCTGCCGGCTATTTGCTGCAGCTGTTTGCCGGATTTATTTTCATTGCTTTGCTATGCAGAACCACCATGTGGCGCGATGCCGCGCGGTCTTGCTTGGCTAGCGGCACTTGCTCCATGCAAACTACTGAGAGCAGCTAACAAAGCGACTGCGCATTCGCCAGACGGTCACCGCCGGCGCTCGGAATCGGCATGTACCGCTCGTACACTGCGGTTCCTCCGCGCCATCCGCGCCCACCGACGACTGCTACGTTTTGTTACCCACTCTTAGCCACCAGCGTCAGTCGCCATGCAGCGTTCGACCACTGCGTTCAGTGGCGTTGCAGGCGATAGACAGCAGTCGATAACCCAGTGACGCCCTCAGCGCGGAAGCGTGGTTCCTGATTGAGGATGTCGCGGTTTTCCAGCTGGTCTAGCTGCCACACGGCATCGAAAAGTGCGTGCACTTCTGTTGCGCCCACCGAGAACGGCGGGCCGGCCTTCTCTGCCTGCGGATATTCCAGGGTGATCAGCAGGCCACGGCAGGGTGTTGGCAACTGCGCGTAGACCGTTTGCAGATAACGCTGGCGCAAATCGACCGGTAGCGCGATCAGTGCGGCGCGGTCGTAGACGGCAGTGCAATCGGCTAACACGTTAGCGTCCAACGCGAATGCATCGCAGCAGATGATCTCGATCGGGCCAGCGATGAAATGCTCGCCTGCAGCGCTGATATGCCGTTGCGGTTGCAGTCCTGCCTCATCGAAGAATTGCGTTACCGCCAGCGGCGATAGCTCCACGCCGAGCACGCGATGGCCTTGCGCTGCCAGCCAATGCATGTCCAGCGTCTTGCCGCATAGGGGAACCGGCACGCGTCCCTTTTTCGGCAATTGCAGCGCAGGCCAGTGCTTTTGCAGTAGCGGCAATACCTCTTGCTGATGAAAGCCGGTCTGTCCGAGCTGCCAACGTTCCAACCAGAAATTCGTGTCCATGCATCGCCTTGTCAGTGGTTGTTGCCCGCTGTGGTCTTTTGAAATGGCGGGTCATCGCGCGTTCTGATGCAGTGCTCAGCGTTGGCGGTGAGCTCAGCGCTTGCAGCTGTTACGCCTGGAAGAGCGGGTGACGCAATGCCGGTGCTGCAGCAATTTTTATCTGCTAAAACGCGACACGTGTTCAGGCACTTGGTCGCATTGCGCAGGAGGAGTGGAGATTCAATTGCCTTGCAGGGTAGACGTGCCCCGTTGAAGACGGATCAGTTCCTCGGCAACCGCAGACTCTTGCGTGTAGTGGACTAGGCCGCAGAAATCCGTATCGACCATGATGCCCTCGCCGAGATATGCCCAGGTTTCCTGTTCCGGAAGGTAATCAGCTGTGTCCATGCAGGCGATGACCTTGCCGCGAGACAGCGTGTCGATCTGAATCAGATCGCCTGACTTCGCTTCATGCCCATTCGAATACTGCATGCATCCTCCTGGCTCAACGAGCGCGCCTCAGGTGCCTTGAGGCGCAAAAATGCCGGTCGCGCCGCCGCGCGCCGATCTGGCGAACAACCGTTACTGCACTCCCGCGCCTCAGCAGCCTAAGGCGACCGCAGTTGTAGCCGCGCCGCCGCGCGCCAGATGAGTGAATCGCCTTTACTGCACTTCCAATCCATCAACCTTCTGCCGCGCCTCAGCAGCCTGGGGCGACCGCAGTTGTAGCCGCGCCGCCGCGCGCCAGATGAGTGAATCGCTTTTACTGCACTTCCAATCCATCAACCTTCTGCCGCGCCTCAGCAGCCTGAGGCGACCGCAGTTGTAGCCGCGCCGCCGCGCGCCAGACGAGTGAATCGCCTTTACTGCACTTCTAATCCATCAACCTTCTGCCACCCTCGCGGCAACAGCGACCCACGGCTTGCACGTGCACCCACATACGTGTCCAGATCCTTGAACGACAGGCTCATGGTGCGTGCGCCGCTGCGTACCAGCAACGTGTTGCCCGGTGCTACCGCGACCACTGCCACCACGCGTTCGGTACCGAGTTTGGCCTTGGGGATCTCGATGATCTTGTTGCCTTTGCCCTTGTCCAACTCAGGCACATCGCTGGCCGGCACTGCAAGCAGATTGCCGGCGCTGGTGACCGCAACAATGCGATCGGTTTGCGGGTTGCTCACCTGCGCCGGCGTCAGCACGTGCGAGCCGGCGGTGAGATTGAGCATCGCCTTGCCGGCCTTGTTGCGGCCAGTGAGGTTTTCAAAGCGGGTGACAAAGCCGTAGCCGTGCGACGACGCCAGCACGAACCGGGTGGCATTGTCGGCACTGGCCATGACCTGGAACGCTGCGCCCGAAGCCGGCGAAAAGCGGCCGGTCAAGGGTTCGCCATTGCCACGCGCCGAGGGCAAGGTATGCACGGCGGTGGAATAGGCGCGGCCTTCCGAATCGAGGAACGCCACTTGGTGCGTGCTGCGGCTGCGTACCGCCGCCAGCAGGCCGTCGCCATCGCGGTAGGACATGCCAGCCGGATCCACTTCATGCCCCTTGGCGGCGCGCACCCAGCCTTTTTCCGACAGCACCACGGTCATCGGTTCGCTGGCGACCATCTCGGTTTCGTCGATGGCCTGCGCGGCGTCACGTTGCACCAGCGGCGAACGGCGCGCATCGCCGAACTTCTTGGCGTCGGCAATCAGCTCGTCCTTGATCAGCTTCTTCAGCTTGGTCTTGCTTTCCAGGATCGCCATGATCTGTGCGCGTTCCTTGGCGAGTGCTTCCTGCTCGCCGCGGATCTTCATTTCTTCCAGGCGCGCCAGTTGGCGCAGCTTGGTTTCCAGGATGTATTCGGCCTGTTCCTCGCTCAGCGCAAAGCGCGAGATCAGCACCGGCTTGGGTTCGTCTTCGCTGCGGACGATGCGGATCACTTCGTCCAGGTTGAGGAAGGCGATCAACAAGCCTTCCAACAGGTGCAAACGACGCTCGACCTTCTGCAGGCGATGGTTGAGGCGGCGGGTGACGGTGTCGCTGCGGAAGGTCAGCCATTCGCTCAGCAACTGGCGCAGATTCTTGACCTGCGGGCGACCATCCAGGCCGATCACGTTGAGGTTGCAGCGGTAGCTGCGCTCAAGATCAGTGGTGACGAACAAGTGGCCCATCAGCTGTTCGGCATCGACGCGATTGGAGCGCGGCACCAGCACCACCCGCACCGGGCTGGTGTGGTCGGATTCGTCGCGGATGTCTTCCAGCCACGGCAGCTTCTTGGCACGCATCTGCTGGGCGATCTGCTCGATCACCTTGGACGGCGACACCTGGTACGGCAGCGCGTCGATGACGATGTTGGCGTGTTCTTTCTTGTAGGTGGCGCGGGCGCGCACGCTGCCGTGGCCGGTTTCGTAGATCGCACGCAGGTCGGCCGCCGGGGTGATGATTTCGGCGGTGGTCGGGTAGTCCGGGCCCAGCACGTGTTCGCACAGTTCGGCGACGGTGGCATCGGGGTTGTCGAGCAGCCGCAGCAGCGCGCTGACCATCTCGTTGAGGTTGTGCGGCGGCACGTCGGTGGCCATGCCCACGGCAATGCCGGTGGTGCCGTTGAGCAACAGGTGCGGCAGGCGTGCCGGCAGCCAGGTGGGCTCTTCCAGGGTGCCGTCGAAGTTGGGCGCCCAGTCGGTGGTGCCCTGGCTGATTTCGCCCAGCAGCACTTCGGCGATCGGGGTCAGCTTGGATTCGGTGTAGCGCATCGCCGCGAACGACTTGGGATCGTCGGTGGAGCCGAAGTTGCCCTGGCCTTCGATCAGCGGGTAACGGTACGAGAACGGCTGCGCCATCAGCACCAACGCTTCATAGCAGGCGCTGTCGCCATGCGGGTGGTACTTGCCGATCACATCGCCCACGGTGCGCGCGGATTTCTTCGGCTTGGCGGCCGCATTCAGGCCGAGCTCGCTCATGGCGAAGATGATGCGCCGCTGCACCGGCTTCAGGCCGTCGCCCAGGAACGGCAGGGCGCGGTCGAGCACCACGTACATCGAATAATCGAGATAGGCGCGTTCGGCGTACTCGCGCAGTGGCAGCTGTTCGAAGCCATGGAAGGTGGGGCGGGTCAGATCGGTCATGTAAAGCCAGGTCCTGCGTGAAGAGGAACCGCACCGGGGCGCGGACTCGAAGAGCGCCGATTATCCGGATGCGGCGGGGGATGCCAAGCCGCGCGCATGGGGGTTGGCTAAATAACGGGCAGGCGGGGCGCCGAAATGGCGGTGGAAGACGCTGACGAAGGCGCTGGGGCTGCTGTAGCCGAGCTGGTCGGCCACCTGTGCCACTGCGTTGCCCTGACTCAGCCGCCGAAGGCCTTCGGTCAGCCGGGCCTGCTGTCGCCACTGCGCAAAACTCAGGCCGGTCTCGTCGCGGAAATGCCGGCTCAGGCTGCGCGGCGAAAGTCCGCCCCAGTCGGCCCATTGCTCCAGCGAACGCGGGTCGGCTGGGGTGTCGAGCAGCTGGCGGGCGATTCGCAGCAGCCGGCGGTCGGCCGGCATTGCCAGGTGCAGGTAGTCGATCTGCACCTGACATAGCTCGTCCAGCAACACTGCGGCCAGGCGTTGCTGGGCGGCGCCCAGCGGCTGATCCAGTGGCCAGTCGGCGGCCCGCATGATGGCCTCGCGGGCCAGTCCGGTGAGTCGGATCACCCCGCCTTGCGCTGGCAAGGCGCTGCAGGCATCCGGGCGCACCACCACGCCCCAGCCACGCAGCGGCCCGGCCAGTTCCACGGTGTGCTGTCGGCCGGGCGGCATCCAGCCGGCGCAGCCCGGCGGCAACGACAAGGTCCCCTGCTCGGTGTGCACGGTCAAGACGCCGTGTTCCACATACATCAGCTGGCCGCGGACATGCGCGTGCCAGGCGGTTTCCGGCGCCCAGACCTCGCGCAGCTCTGCCAGAAACGCGATCAGCACCGGGCCATCGGCTTTTTCGAAGCTGGCGCGTACGCCAGGCGGCAGTGCGTCGATCTGGGTTGGCGGGTTTTCGATACTCATTGGCCGAATTGTATTACCGAGCCAGTCCGCTGGCCGATTAAGGTGGCGATCCTTGCAGGCGGTTTAATCCCTTGTGGGATAATTGCTTTGACAAATATATTTTATGTAACAAAATGTACTGCATGAATGTTTCATCTACCGCTGCGCCGTCGTTTGGCCTGTTGCTGCGTCAGGTGCGTGATGCGCTGATGCGCCAGCTCGATGCCGAGATGAAGGGCGAACTGCCCGATTTTGGCTTCAGCCACTACGTGGGCCTGAAGATCCTGGCAGTGCGCTCGCCGTGTACAGCCAACGAATTGGCGCTGGCACTGGACCAGACCCCGAGCGCGGTGACCCGCCTGCTCGACAAGCTTGAAGCGCTGGGCGCGGTGCGGCGCGAGCCGCATGCGCAGGACCGGCGCGCACTGCAGATCGTCATGACCGAACAGGGCGTGGCGCTCTGGGAGCGGCTGCGCTTGCGCGGCGAACGCGCCATCGAGCACGGCCTGCGCGATCTGTCTGCGCCCGAGCGCGAACTTCTTACCTCACTTCTTATCCGTGTCCGCGATGCACTCAACTCATGAACGCTGCTAGTTCCCCGACCCATACGCTGCGCTCGCGCTCGATGCGCCTGGCGCGGCCGTTCGTTATCACTGCCCTGGCGCTGGCGTTGGCCGCCTGTGCCAGCAGCCGTGGCCTCACTCCGCAAGGCGCCGTGCTGGACCCCGGCACGCTGCACGCCGAACGCACCCTGTCGCAGCAGACCACGCTGAGCCCTGCCGCATGGCCGGCCAGCGATTGGTGGCGTGCGCTGGGCGATGCGCAGCTGGACGCGCTGATCGCCGAAGGCCTGCAACACAGCCCCAGTCTGGCTGCGGCCGATGCGCGCTTGCATCAGGCGCAGGCCCGTATCGACACTGCGCAGGCCAATCGCGGCCCCAGCTTGTCGGTGTCCGGTGGCTACACCGGCCTGCAGCTGCCCGAATCCATGGTCGGCGAAGAACTCGGTGGCAAGTACGGCGGCAGTGCGCAGCTCGCGTTGGATTTCCGCTACGGCGTCGATCTGTGGGGCGGCAAGCGGAGTGCGTGGGAAGCTGCGGTCGATCAGGCGCATGCGGCCGAAGTGGATGCGCATGCGGCGCGATTGAATCTTTCGTCAGCAATCGCCGAAGGCTACGCGCAGCTCGCTTACGCGTGGAGCCTGCATGATCTGGCCAACGATGAATTAAACCGCGCGCAGAAACTGCTGGAGCTGACCCGGCAACGCCGCAGCGCCGGCATCGACAGCGAGTTGCAGGTGCGTCAGGCGCAAGCGCGTGTGCCGGCTGCGCAGCAGCAGGTGCAGTCCGCGCAGCAGCAGATCGACGAAGCCCGCACCGCGCTGGCGGCGTTGGTCGGGCAGGGCCCGGATCGCGGCTTGGACATTGCTCGCCCGGTATTGGGCGCGGGCATCGCCGCCCAGTTGCCGAGCATGCTGCCGGCCGATCTGCTTGGCCGTCGCCCCGACGTGGTCGCCGCGCGCTGGCGCGTGGAGGCGGCCGACAAGGACATCGCGGTCGCCAAGACGCGCTTTTATCCCAGCCTCAACCTCACTGCGTTGGGCGGTGTGATCAACCCGGATGTCGGCAAGTTGCTGGAAAGCGGCTCGGTGTTCGGTCTGGTCGCGCCGGCGCTGAGTCTGCCGATCTTCGACGGCGGCAAGCTGCGCGCCAATCTGGCCGGCAGCGACGCGCAGTACGACCTGGCCGTGGCCGACTACAACCAGAAAGTGATCGCTGCGCTGCGCGAAGTGGCCGACCAGGTCACCGCCGTGCGCTCGCTGGAGCAACGCGCGCAGGCGCAGAACGACGCGGTGCAGACCGCAACGGAGGCCTTCGATCTGGCCCAGCAGCGCTACCGTGCCGGCATTGGCAGCTATCTGGAAGTGCTCAGCGTGCAGGAGCAGCTGCTCGTCGCACGCCAACGCATGGCCGGGCTGCAGTCGCAACAACTCCTGGCCTCGGTGAGGTTGCAGCGTGCGCTGGGCGGCGGATTCACGCCGGAGCCCGCACGCGATACCGCACACACCGCGCCCACTTCCGTACAACCGAATTCCTGAGACATCGACGATGAGCCAGACGACTTCAACTTCTCCTCAACCCGCACCCGCCGCGCCCAACAAGCGCCGTGCTGCGCTGCGCATCGTGGCCATTGTGGTGATCCTGGCGATCATCGGCCTGGTGGTGTGGTACTTCCTGGTCGGCCGTTGGCACGAAGACACCGACGACGCATATGTGCAGGGCAACCAGGTGCAGATCACCCCGATGGTGGGCGGCACTGTGGTCAGCATCGGTGCCGAAGACGGCATGCGCGTGGAGCGCGGCCAGTTGCTGGGGCAGCTGGACCCGGCCGACACCGAGGTCGCCGTGCAGCAGGCCGAAGCCAACCTCGCCAAGACCGTGCGTCAGGTACGCGGTCTGTATCGCAGCGTGGAAAGCGCGCAGGCCGAATTGTCGGCACGCGAAGTCACGCTGCGCAGTGCGCGCTCTGACTTCGCACGGCGCAAGAATCTGGCTGCCACCGGCGCGATCTCCAACGAAGAACTGGCACACGCCCGCGACGAATTGGCTGCGGCCGAAGCGGCGGTGAGCGGCTCGCGCGAGAGCTTCGAGCGTAACCGTGCGTTGGTGGACGACAGTGCGGTGGCCAACCAGCCGGACGTGCAGACCGCTGCCGCGCAGCTGCGTCAGGCGTATTTGAATCATGCGCGCACCGGCGTGGTCGCGCCGGTGTCGGGTTATGTCGCACGGCGCTCGGCGCAAGTTGGCCAGCGTGTGCAGCCGGGCAGCGTGCTGATGGCCGTGGTGCCGCTGGAGCAGGTGTGGGTGGAAGCCAACTTCAAGGAAACCCAGCTCAAGCACATGCGCCTGGGCCAGGAAGTGGAGCTGCATTCGGATCTGTACGGCGGCGGCGTCAACTACACCGGCCGTATCGAAAGCCTGGGCCTGGGCACCGGCAGCGCGTTCTCGCTGTTGCCGGCGCAAAACGCCAGCGGCAACTGGATCAAGATCGTGCAGCGCGTGCCGGTGCGCATTGCGGTGGACAGCAAGCAGCTGGCCAGCAATCCGCTGCGGATTGGGTTGTCGATGAAGGTCGAGGTCAATCTGCACGATCAACAGGGCAGCGTGTTGCCCACCAAGCTGGCCAATGGCGCGGTGTTCTCCACCGAGGTGTATGCGCAGCAGCTCAAGGCCGCTGACGCCGACATCCAACGCATCATCCAGGACAACCTGCCGTCGCAGGCTGCCGGCAAGGCGGGCTAAGCCACCATGTCTTCGCAAGCTTCCACCGCGCCCGGCGGTCCGGCGGCGCCCGCTGCCGGATTTCGCCCGGCCAGCGTGGCGTGGTGCACTGTTGGCCTGGCCATGGCCTCGTTCATGCAGGTGCTGGACACCACCATCGCCAACGTCTCGCTGCCCACCATCGCTGGCAATCTCGGCGCCAGTTCGCAGCAGGCCACCTGGGTCATCACTTCGTTCGCGGTCAGTACCGCGATCGCGTTGCCGTTGACCGGCTGGTTGAGTCGGCGCTTCGGCGAAACCAAATTGTTCGTGTGGTCCACGCTGGCATTCACCATTGCCTCGCTGCTGTGCGGTCTTGCCCAAAGCATGGGCATGCTGGTGGTGGCGCGTGCGTTGCAGGGCTTTGTTGCCGGGCCGATGTATCCCATCACCCAGAGTCTGCTGGTGTCGATCTATCCACGCGAAAAACGCGGGCAGGCGCTGGCGTTGCTGGCGATGATTACCGTGGTGGCGCCAATCGCCGGACCAATTCTCGGTGGCTGGATCACCGACAACTACAGCTGGGAATGGATCTTCTTGATCAACGTGCCGCTGGGCATCATCGCCAGCAGTATCGTGGGTTCGCAGTTGCGGCATCGCCCCGAACAGCTCGAAAAACCGCGCATGGATTACATCGGCCTGATCCTGCTGGTGGTCGGTGTGGGCGCACTGCAGCTGGTGCTGGACCTGGGCAATGACGAAGACTGGTTCTCTTCCGACAAGATCGTGGTGCTGGCCTGCATCGCTGCGGTGGCGCTGGTGGTGTTCGTGATCTGGGAGCTGACCGACAAAGACCCCGTCGTCGATCTCAAGCTGTTCCGGCATCGCAATTTCCGCGCCGGCACCTTGGCAATGGTGGTGGCGTATGCCGCGTTCTTCAGCGTGAGCTTGCTGATCCCGCAATGGCTGCAACGCGACATGGGCTACACCGCGATCTGGGCCGGCCTTGCCACCGCACCGATCGGCATCCTGCCGGTGCTGATGACGCCGTTCGTAGGCAAATATGCGCTGCGCTTCGACCTGCGCATGCTGGCCACCATCGCCTTTATCTTCATGTCGTTCACCTGCTTCTTCCGCTCCAATTTCAACCTGCAGGTGGACTTCAGCCATGTGGCGACTATCCAGCTGGTGATGGGCGTAGGCGTAGCGTTGTTCTTCATGCCGGTGCTGCAGATCCTGCTGTCGGATCTGGATGGGCGCGAAATCGCGGCAGGTTCCGGTCTGGCTACCTTCCTGCGGACACTGGGCGGCAGCTTCGCTGCGTCGTTGACCACATATCTGTGGGCACGCCGCACCCAGGTGCACCATGCGCATATCACCGAGCACATTTCGGTCTATACGCCCGGCATGCAGGAGCAGGTCGCCGCGATGGGGCAGGGCGACCTGCAACGCGGCGCCGCCTTCCTCAACAACAGCATCAACCACCAAGCCTCGCAGATGGGCTTCAACGACATCTTCTATCTGCTTGGTTGGATCTTCCTGGCGATCATCTTCTTGCTGTGGCTGGCCAAACCGCCGTTCGGCGCGGGTGCGGGTGGTGCAGCGGCGGCCGGGGGCCACTGAGCCCCCTGTTGAGGGGCTGCTAGACTCGCGCCGTCAACGCACCTGTGGTGACGACCAGCCACGCGTGTCGAAAGTCACTGCGTCGCACGGTAGGGGCTGGATCACGCTGAAGCTCCGCACTGTCTGCAAGTCGCGACCAGTGCGTTGTGCGCTGACGCGGAGCCGCTTGGCGCTCGCCGGCTTTGGGGCGTCGTCGTCAAACGAGAGTGACGACAGCGAGCCATCTATCAGACAACCGCTAAAACGCAAAAAACCCGCCGAAGCGAGGTTTTTTACGATCTACCGTGAGTCGTGGTGCCCAGGAGAGGACTCGAACCTCCACGAAGTTGCCCCCGCTAGCACCTGAAGCTAGTGCGTCTACCAATTCCGCCACCTGGGCGACTCAGGGGGCGAATTGTGCAAGCTGCGCGCAAGACTGTCAACGCATCCTGCGCATTTTTTCGTGGCGACGTGCGCCGCATGGCAAGCGGACCAACCCGAGCTGGCGCACGCACATGTCAGTGCGTGCGCTGCGTGCGCTTACGGCAACTGTGCCGCCCGCAAAGTGACCTCCGCGCTCTGCACCGGTTCGCTCGCCGAGCGCGCCAGTTGCACGCGGTAGGTGCCCGCCGCAATCGTCCAGCGACGTGCATTGGCGTCGAAGTCGGCCAGCGTCTTGGGCTCTGCAATCACTTGCAGGCTGCGCTTTTCGCCCGGCTTGAGCGTGAGCTTCTGCCAGCCAATCAGACGCAGCGGGGTGGCGTGGCCGTCGGGCAGGGTGACGTAGAGCTGCGGCACGGCAGCACCTTCGCGCCGACCGATGTTTTCCACTTCGAAGCTGGCGGTGAGCTGGCTGCCGTTCGCCTCCACCCGCAGCCCACCCATGCGGAACTGCGTGTACGACAGGCCATGGCCGAACGGATAACGCGGGGTCAGCTTGCGCGCGGCGAACCACTTGTAGCCGACATTGGCGCCTTCGATGGCGTAGTCGATTGTGTCTTCGCCCGGCTTGGCCGGCTTGAAGCCCAGGCCGGGAATCGATGGGCGCGGCAGCTGCGATTCGTCCACCGGCCAGGTCACCGGCAGATGGCCGGAAGGATTGACCGCGCCGGTCAGCAGGTTGGCAATCGCCTCACCGCCACCAATGCCCGGGTACCACGCTTGCAACACCGCCGGCACGCGTTCGGCCCACGGCATGCGCACCGGTCCGTTGGTTTCCAGCACCACGCTGGTCTTGGGGTTGGCCTTGGCCACCGCGTCGATCAGTGCGTCCTGGTTATCGGGCAAGCGCATGTCCGGCAGGTCCACCGATTCGGCCGCCCATTGGGTGGCGAACACTATCGCCACATCGGCCGCCTTGGCGGCGCGTGCGGCAGCGGCGTGGTCCTTGCCGTCCACGTAATCGATCTGCGCGTTCGGCAAGGCAGCACGCAATGCCTGCAGCGGCGAGGACGGATGGATGATCACCGGGCCAGGCCAGGTGGTCGGGGTGATGCCGGGCACCGCGTTGCCGCCGTTGATGGTGTAGTCCACGCGCGAGGAGCCGCCCCCGGACATCACGCCCTTGTCGGCGTAGCCGCCGATCACGGCGATGCGGCGCACGTCCTTGGACAACGGCAACATGGCCTGCTCGTTGCGCAGCAAGACGCTGCCTTCTTCGGCTACATGTTGCGCAGCCAACAGACCGGCCTTGCCATCGATGGGCTGGCGCTGGGTCGGGTAATCGAAGGCGCCATGCGCGAACAGGCTGCGCAAGATGCGCTTGACCATGTCATCGAAGCGCGCGCGCGGCACCACGCCGGCAGACACTGCCATGCGCAACGGCGCATCGAAGAACACCGCCGCATCGAACACTTCGCCGGCCGATTGTTGATCCAGTCCCGCCAAGGCTGCCTTGGAGCCGCTGTGCACGCCGCCCCAATCGGACATCACGTACCCGGGGTATTTCCATTCCTGCTTGAGCACCTGGTTGAGCAGGTAATCGTGCTCGCAACCGTAGACGCCATTGATCTTGTTGTACGAACACATCACCGAGGCCGGGTCGCCGATCTTCAGTGCGATCTCGAAAGCCAGCAGGTCGGATTCGTGCATCGCCTGCTCGCCGATCTGCGCGCTGTGGAAGTTGCGCCGCGTTTCCATGTCGTTGAGGGCGAAGTGCTTCATCGTCGATAGCACATGTTCGCTTTGCACGCCGCGAATCGATTCGCCGACCATGCTGCCGGCCAGTAACGGATCTTCACCGGCGTATTCGAAATTGCGCCCGTTACGCGGGTCGCGCTGCAGATTGACGCTGCCGGCGAGCAACACGTTGAAGCCCTGTTGCCAGGATTCGCGGCCCATGGTCTTGCCACCGGCATACGCCAGTTGGCGGTTCCAGCTCGATGCGGTGGATGGGCCCGACGGCATCGCGGTGGCGTAATCGCCCTTGCGGATGCCGCCGGGGTTGGTCACGCCCACGCCCGCGTCGGCCAGCTGCTGCGCGGGGATGCCCAAGCGCGCAATACCGGGCACATAGCCAGCCGAACCCAGCGCGCCTTCGGGCTTGGGAATCTTGTCGGTGCCCAGGCCGAAATAGCTGCGCAGCATCTGGAATTTTTCGTCTTCGGTCAGTTGCGCCAGCAAGCGGTCGGCGCGTTGATCTGCAGTCAACGCGGTGTCCATCCACGGCTGCGAAGACGGTGCGCCTTGCGCGACTGCCAATGGTGCAGACAGGGCGATGCCAAGCCCCATGACGACCGCAAGAACCAAGGGGCGAGGGCGGTTTTCGCGGGCTGTAAACGTTTTCATATCGAGCTGTGGCACGGGGTGTCCTTGTAGTGCTGGGTCATGACAAATCGTGGCGGGCACTGAAGTGCCCGAATCGGCGACGCGCGACGGTGCCGCGCAGCCGCATGCCGGAATCGGCGGGGCGGTTAGAAGTCGGTCTGCGCGGTGCGGAGTACCGGGTAGAGCTGGTAGCGCTCATCCCACGATGCGTGGCGCTTGGCGAAAAATTCCAGGCGTGCCTGCGGGTTTTTGGCAAAGTCCGAGTCACTGGCAATGCGCTGTTCGAATTGCACCTTCAATGCGGCATCGTGCGCAAGCATGTCGCGCGCCACGTCTTCGGCGACGTAGGCTTCCATGTATTCCTTGCGCTCGAACGCGGTGTTGAAAAAGCCCCATTGCAGCAGCGAATCCGGTGCCTGCGGTTCCAGTATCGCCATCACCAGACGCGCCTTGGGTTGCGCGATCGGCACGAACAAGGAGCCAGCCGGCACTGCGCGAGTTTCATCGCGCCATTGCCCGCTGAGTTCGACGGCCTGATGGCTTTCGTTGGAGCGCGCCGCGAACTTGACGGGATCGGCGCGGAAGCTTTGTACCGGGTGCTCGGCTGCAGTGTTGATCGTCTGAAACGCTAGGCCATGCAGGCGCAGTTTTTCGCCAACCAAGGCGGCTTGCGCAGCGGGTATCAGATAGCCGCCGCGCGGCGCATCCACCACCACATCGGGCTTGATCTGGTCGCGCAGCGGTACTTTCCAGATTTGCGGCTTGCTCTCGTCGTAGTGCGTCATCAGCGCGCCGGAAATCGGCGACGGCGTGCGCGTATACGCGTAGCCACGAAACGCGACCGTGCGCGCGTCCGGGCCGGCCGCAAAGCTCAGCGGCTCGGACGTGCCAGCCAGGTGCCTGGCGCGTTGATCGGCAGCCACTGCATCGGCACGCCACTGGGTGCCATGGCGTGCGGCCTGCTGCAGCACCGAGACAATGGCATTGCGGGTGACCCGCACGCGCGTGGGGTAATCCTTCCACGAATGCGTCTCCACCAACATGCCGAAGCGATTGCGCAGCAGGAAATAGCCGTGCGAGAAACGCGGCGGCGGCACATCGTCGGCAAAGCCGGAGCTGGGGTCGTCTTCGTGCACGAAGGACGGGTAATACGGCAGCGGCAGCGAGCCCTGTTTTTTCAGGTCGGCAAGCACTGCGTCGCGCCAGCGGGTGCCATCGCGCTGCAGGGTCGCATCGCCGGCATGCACCGGTTCCACCTGCACCGAGACATCGTGCTCGAACTTGGCACCATCGGTGACGTGCAGGTCAACGTACATCAGCGGGTCCCACTGTTGCACCAGTTGCAGCATCGCCTGCATTTCCGGCGCATCGGCCTTGACGTAATCGCGGTTGAGATTGAGGTTCTGCGCGGTGGTACGCCAGCCCATCTGTTCGGGGCCACGCTGGTTGGGGCGGTTCCAGGCACCGAAGCGCTCATGCCCATCCACGTTGAACACCGGCACAAACACCCACACGACCTTGTCGAGCACACCGTTGCCGGTCTTGCCGTCGAGCAACTCGCTCAGCGCCAGAAAGCCCGCGTCCTTGCCATCGATCTCGCCGGCATGGATGCCGCCCTGGATCAGCACCACCGGCAGTTTGCGCTGCGTTGCCGATTGCGCGTCGAGCGCGCCACTGGTGGAGGCGACCAAGGCCTTCATCGGCCGCCCTTCCGGGGTGGTACCGAACTGGATGCAGCGCACCGCCTGAGGATAGCGCTGCGCAAACCCATCGCACAGCGCGATGACTTCGTCGTAGCGCCCGGTCTGCACGAAACCGCTGCGCTCTGCCTGCGTGGTCAGCGGCGCGGCAGCCAGGGCGGCAGGGGCGGAAGTCAGTAGCAACAGGCTCAGGGCCAGGCGGGTGAAGCGGGGCATCCAGCGGTCCAGTGTTCCAGGAAAACGTTTGCAATGTAGCCGAGCCAGCGTGCAAGGCCAATCTGCACTGCGTCATGGTGTCACTGCGACCCGTGCAGCACGCGGATCTCAAGCGGGCGCGACAAGTTATGCCCATTGCCACGCGAGCGAGGTGGAAACAGGTGTAGGCAGCGCGAATTCGGCGCAATGGTGATGCCATCAAGATGGCGGGTAACCACAGGATATTGCGATTGCCTGGAGGAACATCGCCATCTGCACCCGCCCAGCGTCGCGCACGGCGGCTCGGGCGAGCAATGGCGGCCGGCGGGTGCGCGCCGGTAGGATAGGGCTTGTTTTCAGCATCGCCGGACTGCCTTTGACCACCTCCATCTCGCCAGGCGTTACTGCCGGCGCGCGGCTGCCGCGCCAGATTCCTTTCATCATCGGCAACGAAGCCTGCGAGCGTTTCAGCTTCTACGGCATGCGCAATATCCTGGTGCAGTTCCTGATCACCTCGCTGTTGCTGCAGGAAATCAGCGGCCCCGGGCGCGAAGCCGAGGCTAAGCACATCCTGCACAGTTTCATGATTGGGGTGTATTTCTTCCCGCTGCTGGGCGGCTGGCTGGCCGACCGCTTTTTCGGCAAATACAACACCATTCTGTGGTTCAGTCTGATTTATTGCGCCGGGCATGCCTGTCTTGCGTTGTTCGAAGGCAGCCGCGACGGGTTCTTCGTCGGCCTCGGCCTGATTGCGCTGGGCGCAGGTGGGATCAAACCGCTGGTGGCCTCGTTCATGGGCGACCAGTTCGACCAGTCCAACAAGCACTTGGCCAAGGTGGTGTTCGACGCCTTTTACTGGATCATCAATTTCGGCTCGTTGTTCGCCTCGCTACTGATTCCGCTGGCGCTGAAGAATCTTGGCCCGGCCTGGGCATTCGGTATTCCCGGCATCCTGATGTTCGTGGCCACCCTGGTGTTTTGGTTGGGGCGCAAGCGCTATGTGCTGGTGCCGCTGCCGCCGAAGGATCCGCATGGCTTCGGCGCGGTGGTGCGTACTGCATTGCTGGCGCATGCGCCGGGGCAGGGCCGTCCTGGCCTGATGCTGGCAGTCGCTTCGGTGCTACTGGCGCTGGCTGGGTTGGCGCTTGTCGAGCAATTGGGCATCGTGGTGTGCCTGTGCATCGCGCTGGTGTTGTTGTTGGCCGGCATCGGCGGCGGCACCTGGTGGCAGCTGGAGCGTGCCCGCGGCACGCATCCGGTCGTTGCGGTGGAAGGCGTGCGCGCACTGTTACGGGTGCTGGTGATCTTTGCGCTGGTGACGCCGTTCTTCTCATTGTTCGACCAGAAGGCGTCGACCTGGGTGCTGCAGGGGCGCGAGATGACCATGCCGGCCTGGTTCACCGCCTCGCAGATGCAGGCGCTCAATCCGCTGCTGGTAATGCTGCTGATTCCCTTCAACAACCTGGTGCTGTATCCGCTGCTACGCCGTGGCGGCTGGGAGCCGACACCGCTGCGCCGCATGACCAGCGGCATCGCCTTCAGTGGCGTGGCCTGGATTGCGGTGGGGGCGATCCAGGTGGTCATGGATGGCGGCGAGCCGATGCACATCGCTTGGCAGATCCTGCCGTATGCGCTGCTCACCTTTGGCGAGGTGCTGGTGTCGGCCACCGGCATTGAGTTTGCCTACAGCCAGGCGCCGCCCTCGATGAAGGGCGTGGTGATGAGTTTCTGGTATCTCACCACCACTGTCGGCAACCTGTGGGTGTTGTTATCGAACGTGGCGGTGCGCAATGAGACGGTGACCGCGCATATCGCCGATACTGGGCTCAGCGAAGCGGCATTTTTGATGTTCTTCTTCGCGGCGTTTGCATTCCTGGCGGCACTGGCCTTCGGCCTGTATGCGCGCCGGTATCGCATGGTCGACAATTACCGTACTGCCTGAGGTCTGCATGATTACCCTGATCCTGATCGCCATCACCGGCATCGTCTCGTGGATGGCGTTCAACAACCGCAAGTTGAGCGACCGGCTGATCCTGTGGCCGCCGGCGGTGGACAAGCACAAGCAGTACGACCGCCTGGTGACCTACGGCTTTATCCATGCCGACCTGGGACACCTGGTCTTCAACATGGTGACGCTGTTTTTCTTCGGCCGGGTGATCGAGAACGTGATGGCCGAGCTCACCGGCAGCGTGCTGACCTATCCGTTGTTCTATCTTGCTGCACTGGTGGTCTCGATCCTGCCGAGCTACCTGAAGAATCAGAAGAATCCGAATTACCTCAGTCTGGGTGCGTCCGGCGCGGTCTCGGCGGTGTTGTTCGCCTTCATCCTGCTGCAGCCATGGACGATCATCCTGGTGCTATTCATTCCGGCGCCGGCGATCCTCTATGCGGTGTTCTATGTGGGCTACAGCCTGTGGATGGATCGCCGTGGCGGCGACCGCATCAACCACAGTGCGCATCTGGCCGGCGCCGCGTTCGGCGTGATGTTCATGCTGATCATGGAGCCGCGCGTGTGGCAGGTGTTTTTGGAGCAGCTGTCCAATCCGCGCTTCGGGTGAGCGGGGCTGGTAAGGCGGTCGCGCTGGTGTAAGGCCGCCGGCCTACCTGCAGTCGTCTGTTGATAGCGGATGTTTCTGAGGCGTCGCTTGGCGCGAACCGTAGTTGCAGCAAGCGCAATGTGGCGCTCGACGGCAGCAGGTTCGAACGGACGGGGCCGTTGCGGGAAGCGGATAACGAGCGGGTTTGACAACGCAGAGCCGGGCCCGATGCGTGATGGTGCGGGGCTTGGCGATGACCGCGGCTTGCAAGAGGGTCGCGCAGTCACGGGGCAGGTGCAGCGATGCCTGACTAGCCTGCACCTCTGCTTTGTTCCGGTTTCAGGCACGCCGTCGGTCTGCAGCCGTCGTCGGCTTGCTGATGTGATCAACGACTGCGCAGCGGACGAGACCGCCACCGCGCAACGACGCCACTCAGGCCGCGTTGCGTTCCTTGTCAGCGCTGGATGCCACGCCGTAGGCCTGCTGCAGGCGCTCGTACACCGTATCGTTGAGCTGCGTGAAATCCGGATTGTGGGTATCGCCTTTGAGGGCGAACTGGAACAAGTTTTCCAGCAACGAGCTGTCGCTGTCTGCGCTGTGTCCGGCCGAATCGTGGTTCATGCGGTGGCTCCTTCTTAGATAGGCGAAGACGTTGGCGGCTTCCGCAGAGCGATTGCAGCGATTGCCTTCGGGTCAGCTATCGGCGCCTTCCGAACGAACTTGAGGGCGCCTTCTGCAAGCTGCGCGGCCGATCACAGCATCGATTCACTTTCACGCAGGCGCGGCATCGCGCTAGTCACACTGATGACCACTGCCTGCTTGGCGCAGACAATGAAAGAGGCGTCGACAGTGCACGCAGAACACGATCTGGCCCAGCAGCGTTTCACCATAGACACCGATGGACATCGCGCCGAGCTGGCGTATCGCCGCGAGGGTGAGATCATGACCATCACCCACACGCAGGTGCCAGACGCGATCGGCGGACGCGGTATCGCTGCAGTGTTGGTCGAGGCTGCTCTGAACTATGCACGCCAAAGCGGTTTGAAAGTGGTGCCGGCCTGCAGTTATGCCGATGCTTATGTGCGGCGACATCCGCAATTTCAGGATCTGCTGGCTTGACTAGCAAACGCGTCTTTTCGTAACACTATGAATCAGGGGAGCGGGCGGTAATGGGGCGGTTGTTTGGAGTGAAGGCAGTACAGGGCTTGTTGGTGCTGGGCGTGTTGGCAGGGTGTACGCAACGCGAACCAGCAACCGCAGAGCCGAGCGAGCCTGCAGCCGATACAGCGGCCGCGGCAGCACCGCCTGCAGAGCCGACCGTCGTAGAGAGCGGACCGCTGCAAGATGTGATCGAACATGCGCCCGCCTACATGATTGGCATCAGCTATCCGCACGGGCTGGATGCGTATCCGGAACTCACTGCGCTGCTTCGCGGCTATGCGCAGGATGCGCGCGCCGAGCTGATGCAGGCCGTGTCCGGCCTGGGCAACGACAAGCCGGCCGCGCCGTATGAATTGTCGCTGGCGTTCGAGACCATGTTGCAGACCCCTGACCTGATCGTGATTTCCGCCGACGGCAGTAGATACACTGGCGGTGCGCATGCCGAGCCGCTGGTGGCGCGCTTCGTCTGGTTGGTCAAGGAGCGCAAGCAATTGACCGCGCAGGCGCTGATTCCTGACCCGGCAGGCTGGGAAAAGATCGGTGGCGAGGTGGCGGCGCAATTACATGCTGCAGCGACCCAGCGCGTCCAAGCGGATCGCGTGCCGGTCGAAGAGCAGGCAGAGCAGGTTGCATCGGCCGATCGCATGATTGCCGAAGGTACTTCAGCGCAAGTGGATAATTTTGCGCAATTCGTCCCGGTCTTGGATGCGAGCGGGCAGATTACTGCGGTGAGGTTCGTGTTTCCGCCATATCACGTGGGCCCATACTCGGATGGCACGCAAACGGCAGAGGTTGCTGCCACCATGTTATTGCCTTGGGTCGCACCGGAATATGTACATCTCTTCGCTCGCTGAGGTGTTGCGCTGAGCATGATGTGATTGAATGGCTGGGCCATTCAGTAATGCAATCCGACGGGTGATATGAGTAGTTTCGATCCAACCGCAAGTCGCGTGGACCATACCTGCGTGCGTTATCCGGCGTTCCCGCGGGAGCCGGCAATGCTGGTGAGACTGATCAAGCATCTCTACAAGCGACTGCATACGCAGGGCTGCACGCTGCTCAAGCCGTATGGCATCAGTCCGCCGGAATACGAGATTCTGATGATGCTTTACGGCACACCTGCGCAAGCGATTACGCCGACCGAGGTAGCCGAAGCCGCCAGCGAAAAACCAGCCAACATTACCCGGCTCACCGATCAGCTGTGCGAAAAGGGGATGATTACGCGTTCGGGTAGCCCGGACGATCGACGCAAAATCGTATTGACCATGCTGCCTGCGGGGTTGGCCTTGATCGAAAGCCTGTTGCCCGATGTCTGCACGTTGGTGAATGCAGAAACGGCCAGCATGAGCGAGGCCGAGCAAGTGCGTTTGGAGAAGCTGTTGAAGAAGATGCTTGATGGTGTAGACGCGATCTCCGAATGAGCACTGCCGGACGGTGCGAACATTGTCGTGCGGTTCGCGGTCGAGGGCCGGTGCGCTACACGCCAGCGCCGGAGTGCATTCGGCGCGCGGGTTAACGCCAGTGATGGTTGCGCGCATTGCGCTCGCCTTCGGCGTTGAGGGCCTGGCCGTCGATGGCATCCAATAAGGCTGTCGGCAGTGTGCTGGAGGCCATGCGCAACTCGCTGTTGTTGCCCTGCGGCTGCAGTGGCGAAACCAGTTCGATGCGCCAACGCTCACCCTGACGACAAGCTAATCCAGCGTGGCTGGATTGCAGCGAAAAGCTGCGGCAATAGCGTCTATCGCGCGCGCGAAAACTCAGGCCCATGCGAACCTTGCCCTGCTGCTCGCTGGAAGGAAGACGGTCCAGCGCCAGCGCAAGTGCAGCGCTGGCATCGTACCCTTGCTCGGCCAGCACGGCAGATGGCGCAGGCTGCGGCGGCTGGCGTTGCCAGAGCCAGAGGCCAATCAGCAGCGCGGCCGCGATCGAACTGGGTACGGCCCAACGCTGCGTTGCGTGCCGCCGCGTTGCCGGCGTCTGCGCTTGAATCTGGGCGGCGCCCGTGATGACAGCGCTCTGCGGCGATGCCGGCGGGCGTTGTCGTGCCGCATCCAGCAAGTGCGCCGGGATGGGTTCCTCGAGCACCGATGCATAGCCGTTACGTAGTCGCGCTTTGACCTGCTGCAACTGGCGCACGTCCGCAGCCCGCTGCGGATCTGCCGCGAGCGCGGCTTCGACGCGTCGGGCCTGGTCGGGTGTCAACGCGCCGTCTGCGTAGGCCTGCAGAGTGGATTCGTTGATGGCCTTCACGATTTTCCGCTAATAACGCTTGTAGCGCGTCGCGGCCGCGTGCCAGGCGACTGGTCACGGTGCCGATCGGGATCTCCAGGACCGCCGCAGCGTCCCGATACGACAATCCCTCGATCAACACCAAGGCGATCGCGCCACCTTTGCTCGTCGGGCAACTGGGCCATTGCCGCCGGTACCGCTATCCACTCCTGCTGGCGCTCCATCGGACTGTCGCCGACCTGTTCTCCTTCTCCTTCTGCGGCGCTGACGAACAGCTGGCGTCTGCGCCGCTGCGCGCGAACTTCATCGAGCCATGCATGACGGATGATGCCAAACAGCCAATATTGCAGCGGCGTTTCCGGTCGCCACTGCGCGTAATGACGCAACGCGCGTTCGATCGCCACTCGCAGCAGATCATCGGCATCGGCCGGATGACCGGCAATGGCGCATGCGAAGCGTCTAAGTCGCGGTAGCAGTGCACAGATGCCGTCGCTGACGGTTGCCACAGGATCAAGCTCGTTCATCCGCTATACGTCTGGCGAAGTGGTGTTCTTCCGCGCACGCTGCAAGGCGTGCACGGTGCGTCTGCGAGGCGTGATTAGTGTGGCATGGCGTGCAACAACAACCATGGTGGGGTAGGCGATCGCAAGAATCCGGGCAATGCGCTGGTGCTGGCTTGCAATACTGGCCTTCGGCCAGCCGGTGTCGGCGCAACTTGCGTTGCCCTCTGTCGGGGGCCTGGCGAATGACGTGACGCAAGCCGTACCACCGCTGTCGGCTGCGCCGGATCGCGTGGTGCAGCAAGCGCAGGGCGATTTGCGGCAGTTGCGCAGGCTGCGCCTGGATGCGCTTGTGCGTGCGCAGCCGCGCGATCTGGATCGCGATGCCGATGGCGCGATCGTGATGCGTGGTCAGATCGTGGCGTTGGCGCCGAGTCCAGCGGCCTTGCAGACAGCGCAGACCGCGGGTTTCGTCGTCGCAGAACAACGCGGCTTCGATGCGCTTGGGTTGCGCGTGGTGGTGTTGCGCGCACCGCCGGGTCTGGCAACGCAACAGGCGATGCAGCGGCTGCGCCAGCTCGACCCGTAGGGCGAATATGTCTACAACCATCTCTATAGCGAGTCCCTGGCCGGCGCGGCGTCTGCTGCACAGGCGCCCCCGGTTCCAGCTCAGGCCGATGCAGCGGCAAGGTTTCGGGTGGGACTGATCGATAGCGGTGTCGACGCGGCGCATCCTGCGCTGGCCGGTGTGCAGGTCCGGCGCTGGGGGTGTGACGGAGAGGCGCCCGCTCAGCTCCACGGCATTGCGGTGGCATCGCTGTTGGCCGGACGCGCGGTCACGCATGGTCCCATCGCGCGCACCTTATATGCGGCCGATCTGTATTGCGGGAAATCCAGCGACGGTGCAGCGGTCGAACTGGTCGCTGCGTGGGCCTGGATGGCGCTGCAAGATGTTGCGGTGATCGATATCAGCCTGGTCGGCGCACCGAACCGGCTGCTGGAACGTGCGGTGGCAGCACTCGTGGCACGCGGTCATGTGCTGGTGGCGGCTGTCGGCAATGATGGACCGGCGGCTCCGCCGCTGTATCCGGCCTCCTATCCCGGTGTGATCGGCGTGACCGCAGTCGACACGCGGCTGCGTGTCCTGCCAGAGGCCGGGCGCGGTTCTCAGGTGGCCTTTGCCGCGGTCGGCGACGTCATTGCTGCCGCGCCGCAAGCGCAGTGGAAACGGCAGCGCGGCACCTCTCTCGCTGCGCCGTTGGTGGCGCGGATCGCGGCGCAATCCCTGGCGCAGCCGCGGCTTTGGGGTCAGCGGCGTAGACACGGTGTACGGCTACGGTGTGCTGGGCGAAGAGCTCCCACTGCAGCGGGCGCCGGGGCGGTGAATGCTTCCTGTCTACGTACGGTCACGGCGGTATGAACGCTTGCGTTCGGTTCGTATGCTTGGGTGAGGCCGCAGATTGTCTGCGGCAGCGGAGGAGATAGCGATGAAGAACAAGACCTTGATCTCCAGTACGGTGATGGTTGCGGTGTTGGCGCTGGGCCCCGGCCTGGCTGGCGCGCAGGCGCTCGGCGGTGCCGGTGGACTCACCGGGGCGGTGGGTGGCACGGTCGGTGGGGTGGGCGGTGCGACGCTTGGCGGTAACGTGGGCGGCGCGGGCACCCTGGACGCAGGGTCTACGCTCGAACACGGGCAGCGCGCGATCGATGCGCAGTCGCGGCATGTGCGTGGCGCAGCGCAGCGCACCGCCGCGCGCGGTGCCGCCGCCGCCTCGGCGACGAAGGATGCGGCCGGCGATGCCGCCATGGGTGCGAAGACCATGACCGAGACCACAGCAGCCAGTGGAGTAGCGACAGCGCGTAACACCGCGCAGATGGCACGTAGCGGCGCGAACCGTGCGGTGGGCAGCGCGCAGACCGCCGCCGCTGCGACCGGGTCGGCGGGCATGCAGACGGTGCAAGGAGCCGCTGCCTCCAGTCGTGCCGGCACGCTAAGTACTCCGGCGCTGAGCGGCAGTGGCGCAGCTGGCGGCAGCGCATCGCACACCGCTAACGCCAACCTGAGCCCGTCGTCGGCACGGGTGTCGGGCGGGGCCGGCGCATACGGGTCCGGTGCTGTGCAGGGCGGGAATGGCCAGGGCAATGCCAGCGGTTCGGTTGGTGCTGGCGTCGATGCCAGCGCCTCGGGCCAGGGGCAGTGACCTGACCTGATGCATCCGCGCGAATAGATGCGCGCTAGTGAGTGCAGAGAAGTTCAACGGCGTCCGGATCACCGGGCGCCGTTGTTGTTTGTGTAGAGCGTCAATGATCGACATGCCATTGAGTGAACGCACTGGGCGTGTCAATTGCACCTGCGCCGATGGCAGTCCGGCATCCATGCCTGCCATGCCGACATGCCGCATCAGCGCATCACTGCGGGAGTCGCTGTTGTCCGCACTTCGGGTGCCTTCCATGCGTAGCAGAAGATCGTTTCGGCAAACTCTGCGATCAAACGCGGTCTGGGAATGCTGGGGCGGTGCACTGCATGCGATGGGTGGCATCTACACGCAAGCATTGTGTGCAGCCCTCTCCCACAGGCGGGAGAGAGCGCACGGGTTGATAGCGGGCCAGCGAACAATGCGTCATCACCCGCGATAATGCGCTTAGCGTTTTGGCGTTTCCGCTGTCTCGGTCAGGCCACGCTTTTCGAGCAGTGGCTCGATCTGCGGCGCATGCCCGGCGAAGTTCTGGAATAGCTCCATCGCATCCACGCTACCACCGCGCGAGAGCAGCGTATTGCGAAAACGATCGCCATTGGCGCGGCTCAGGCCGCCGTGTTGCTTGAACCACTGCTGGGTATTGGCGTCCAGCACTTCCGACCAGATGTAAGCGTAATAGCCCGCCGCGTAACCGCCCATGATGTGGCTGAAATACGGGGTCTTGTAGCGCGGCGGCACCGGTGCATAGGCAATGCCGTCCTGCTGCAGCGCCTTGGCTTCGAATGCCATCACGCCAGCGGCGTCGGGCACTTGGTTGGCGCTAACCTGATGCCAGTTCTGATCCAGCATTGCCGCACCCAGATACTCGGTGGTGGCAAAGCCTTGATTGAACTTGGACGCGGCAATCACCTTGTCCAACAATGACTGCGGCATCGGTGAGCCGTTCTGATAATGCTTGGCGTAGTTCTTCAGAATGGACGGCTCGTCAGCCCACATTTCGTTGACCTGCGAGGGGAACTCGACGAAGTCGCGCGGCACGCTGGTGCCGGAGAAATACGGGTATTTGACGTCGGAGAACATGCCATGCAGTGCGTGCCCGAACTCATGGAACATGGTGGTGACTTCATCCCAGGTCAGCAGCGTCGGCTGGCCAACCGGCGGCTTGGGAATGTTGAGGTGATTGGCCACCACTGGTTTGAAACCGGTCAGCTCCGACTGCGAGACGTACGAGTTCATCCATGCGCCACCGCGCTTGGATTCGCGCGCATACATGTCGGCGATGAAGATCGCCAGCTGCTTGCCGTCGGCATCAAACACGTCGTAGACGGTGATGTCGTCGCGGTAGGTCGGCAGGTCGGTACGCTGCTTGAAGGTCAGGCCGTATTCCTGATTGGCCGCATAAAACACGCCGTTTTCAAGCACGTTCTTCAACTCGAAGTACGGCTTGAGCTGCGATTCGTCGAAGTTGTACTTGGCCTGGCGCACCTTCTCGCTGTAGTACGCCCAATCCCAGGCTTCGAGTTTGAAGGTCGGCTTGCGAGCGGCTTTCTGTTCCTTGTCGATCATCGCCTGCAGATCGGCTGCTTCGCGCTTGGCGTTGGCCACTGCGGCCGGTGCCAGTTTGCCCAGCATCGCGTTGACCGCTTCAGGCGTCTTGGCGGTCTGGTTTTCCAGCGAATACGCCGCGTATGTCGGGAAGCCGAGCAGCTTGGCCTTGTCGGCACGCAGCTTCATGATGCGCGCCACCAGCGCGGTGTTGTCGTACTGGCCGCCGTGGCTGCCGCGCGATACCGAGGCGTCGTAGATCTTCTTGCGCAGCTCGCGATTCTTCAGCTGGGTCAGCGGCGGTTGGCCGGTGGTATTGAGCAGCGCGATGACGTATTTGCCGTCGAGCTTGCGTGCCTTGGCGGCTTCGGCGGCAGCGGCAATCTGCTCCTCCGACAAACCATCCAACTGCTTGACGTCATCGACAACGACTGCGGCGGCATTCACTTCGGCCAGCACGTTCTGGCTGAAGGTGGTACCTAGGTTCGCCAGCTCGGCGTTCATCGCCTTGAGCGTGGTCTTGTCGGCGTCGGAGAGCTTGGCGCCGTCACGCACGAAGTCGCTGTAGTACTTCTCGACCAGGCGCACGCCTTGCGCGTCCAGCCCCAGCTTGGCGCGTTGGTCGTACAAGGACTGGATACGCACGAACAGCTTGCCGTTGAGCGAAATCGCATCGCGGTGCGCTGCAAACTTGGCCGAGTAGTCGGCCTGCAGCTTCTTGCGTGCGTCGTTGGTGTCTGCGCCCACCAGATTGAAGAACACCGTGGTGGCGCGGTCGAGCGTGGCGCCGCTCTTTTCCAGCGCGACGATGGTGTTGTCGAAGCTCGGCTTGGCTTTTTGATTTGCGATCTTTTCCACTTCCTTCAATTGCTCGGCCATGCCGGCATCGAAGGCAGGTGCGAAATCGCTGTCCTTGATCTTGTCGAACTGCGGGTAGTGCAGCGGCAGCGTGCTGTCGGCAAAGAAGGGGTTGGCTTGGGTGGCGGCCTGCGTGGCGGCGGGTGCGGCGATGCTGTAGGACGGCATGGCGAGTCCCAGGGAAGCGGCCAGGGCAAAAGCGAGACGGGTGGTCAAGAGCGTTGCTCCAAAGTGCGAGCCGCGGAGGCTAACCCAGCCAGGCGGGACAGGCGTGTGACAAAAGGCATGGCGGCAAGGTCACAGTGCGGCCAATTGGCGAATGTCGTTGAGCGAAGGGGCGAGCGCGACCGTATAGCCGGCGGCAATGGGTACGGCTGCCGAGCATGCAGGACGACGGCAGTGCTGCACGCCGACAGCTGCGCTACGCTGGCGTCCCTGTGAACAACCGAGCCCGGCATGAGCGATCTCTCCACGTTTGAATTCACTGACCTTGAGGGTCGCACGCAGACGATGCGCGACTACGCCGGCAAGGTGCTGCTGGTGGTGAATGTGGCATCCAAATGCGGTTTTACGCCGCAGTACGCCGGTTTGCAGGCTTTATGGCAACGCTATCGCGAGCGTGGGCTGGTGGTGATCGGATTCCCGTGCGATCAGTTCGGGCATCAGGAGCCGGGCGATGCGGCGCAGATCCGTCAATTCTGCTCGCTCGACTATGCGGTGGACTTTCCGCTGGCGGAAAAAATCGAGGTCAACGGCAGCGGTGCGCATCCGCTATGGCAATGGCTCAAGCACGAACAGCGCGGCGTGCTCGGATCCGAAGCGATCAAGTGGAATTTCACCAAATTTCTGATCGGCCGCGACGGCACGGTGTTGGAGCGTTATGCGCCGACCACCAAGCCCGAAGCGTTGGCCGCGGATATCGAACGCGCGCTGGACGCATGACATTGCAGGGCGTGTTGGTCAGACGTAGGAGCGCGCCTGGGTGCGATGAGGTGTTACCGGGAATGCTTCATCGCGCCCAGGGGCGCTCCTGGGACGCACGTGCTGGAGATGCGGTCTACGTAAAACGCCGCACCATCGCTGGCGTTTCATGCGCGGTGCATCACTTCTCGACGAACGCACGCTCGAACACGTAATGCCCGGGCGTACCGATGCGCGGCGACGTCTGGAAACCGCGGCTATCCAGCAGAGTGCGCAGGTCGGCCAGCATTTGCGGGCTGCCGCAGATCATGAAACGGTCGTTGGCCGGATCCAGCGTCGGCAACCCAAGTGTCTGCTGCATGCGGCCATCGGCCATCAGCTCGGTCAAACGGCCTTGATTGGCGAAGTCTTCGCGCGTGACCGCCGGGTAGTACAGCAATTTCTCGCGCAGCAAGTCGCCTAGGAATTCATGCTGCGGCAACTCGCGTTCGAAGTAATCGCGGTAGGCCAGATCCTGCACAAACCGCACGCCCTGGGTGAGGATCACCTTGTCGAAGCGCTCGTAGGTTTCCGGGTCCTTGATGATCGACAGCCATGGCGCCAGACCGGTACCGGTACCCAGCAGATACAGATTGCGTCCAGGGTGCAGGTCGCTGATCAACAGCGTGCCGGTGGGCTTCTTGCCGACCAATACCTTGTCGCCGGGCTGGATGTGCTGCAGCCGCGAGGTCAGCGGTCCGTCCGGCACCTTGATGCTGAAGAACTCCAGATGTTCTTCCCAATTGGCGCTGGCGATCGAATACGCGCGCAGCAACGGACGCGTTTCGGTTTCCAGCCCGATCATCACGAACTGGCCGTTTTCGAAACGGAAACCGGCATCGCGGGTCGTGGTGAAGCTGAAGTAGGCATCGGTCCAATGACGGACCTCAAGCACCGTTTCGGCGCCGAAAGCGGAAGACATACCGATAAGTTCGTGGGAGGAGTACCGGTCAATTCTACCTCAAGCTGGCCAAATGAGATGAAATCTCATTTGGGTGCCGCGATTTGGGAGTCGGGATTGGGATTCGCAAAAAGCGGATCCTTGGGGTCTGAACGGTATGGGGCTAACGGGTGCGTTGTGGCTCAAGCCAATCCCCACTCCCGAATGCCCAATCCCCAAAATCACCGATACCCCGCAGCCTGCAGCTCGAACAGCTCCGCGTAGCGCCCGCCCTGCGCCATCAGCTCTTCGTGGGTGCCGTTGGCTTCGATGCGGCCTGCTGCCAGCACCAGGATGCGGTCGGCCATGCGCACGCTGGAGAAGCGGTGCGAGATCAGCACGGCGGTGCGGTTGTCCGACAATTCCTTGAAGCGCTGGAATACCTCGAATTCGCTGCGCGCGTCCAGTGCGGCGGTGGGCTCGTCCAGGATCATCAGCTGCGCATCGCGCATGTAGGCGCGCGCGATGGCGATCTTCTGCCATTGCCCACCGGACAGATCTACGCTGTTTTTGAAACGGCGTCCCACCAGTTGGTTGTAACCGTCCGGCAGGCTGTCGATCAGCTCGCCGGCCATCGCGCGCCGCGCGGCGGCGTGGATGCGCGGCGCATCGTCCATTGCATCGACCTGGCCGACGCCGATGTTCTCGCCCACGCTCAGGTGATAGCGCACAAAGTCCTGAAAAATCACGCCCAGATTGGCGCGCAGATCGTCCAGATCGTAATCGCGCAGGTCGTGGCCATCGAGCAGGATGCGCCCTTCATCGGGGTCGTACAGACGCGCCAGCAGCTTGACCAGTGTGGTCTTGCCGGCGCCGTTTTCGCCGACCAGCGCCAGCACTTCGCCGGCGCGCAATTCGAAATCCAGATGCCGCACCGTCCACTGTTCGGCATCCGGATAACGAAAGCCCACATCTTCGAACACGAAGCCCTGGCGAATCGGGCGGGGCACCGGCAGCGCGTTCGGGCGCGAGCGGATTTCCGGCACGATGTTGAAGAACGAATACAGATCGTCCAGATATAGCGCCTGGCCCGCGACCTGCGAAAAACCAATCAACAAGCCTTCCAGCAACTGCCGCAAGCGCAGGAAGCTGCCGGCCAGAAAGGTCAGGTCGCCGATGCTGAAATCGCCGCGCACGGTACGCCAGGCGATGTAGCCGTAGGCCATGTAATAGCCCAACGTACCCAGCGCGGCCAGCAGCGCGCCCCATAACGCACGCTTGCGTGCCAGCGCGCGGTTGGCCTGGAAAAACTTGTTGGCCAGCCGGCGATAGCGCGCGATCAGGAACCGATGCAGGTTGAGGATTTTGACTTCCTTGGCCGTCTCCACGCTGGCGCCGACCTGGCGCAGGTAATCCAGCTGCCGCCGCTCCGGCGTCCACTGGAAATTGAGCGAATACCCCAGCGCATTGAAGTGCGCCTCGCCGATGAAGGCTGGAATCAGCGCGACCGCCAGCAGCACGATCAACCACGGCGCATAGACCACCAGGCCCACCGCCAGGCTGACCACGGTGATGGCATCCTGCACCTGGCCGAACAGCTGGCTCATCAGGTTCATACGGTTCATGGTCTGGCGCCGCGCACGATCCAGCTTGTCCTGCCGATCGGGGTCTTCGAAATCCTCCAGATCCAGCTGCGCGGCGTGTTCCATCAGGCGCACGCTGGCGGCGTTGTTGAACAGCTCCGACAGCAGTGCATCGGCATAGCCGACCAATCGCCCGAGCAGGTCCGAGCCGATCGCCAGCGCCAGTTCCAGCGCCAGCAATTCCAGCAAGCGGTTCAGGCGGCCACTGCCCAGCGCCTGCGCGAAGGACTCGAACGCCGGCGGTTGGCCGACCAGGTGGATCGCCTCGTCGATGATCAATTTGCCGATGTACAGCGTCGCCACCGGCATCAGCGCGCGCAGCACGCGCAAGCCGATGCTGCTGGCACTCAGCCAGCGGCTGGTCTGCCAGATCTGGCGCAGGAACGGCGGGAGATTACGCAGCGCATCCAGGCGCTCGCGCAGGGTGGGGCCGGTACGGGGAGCGGCAGGCGCAGTGGCGCCGGAACGGGAAGCTGACATCGCGCTAGTGTGCCGCGCCCGGCGTGGGCGCGCGGTGTTGGACAACGGATAAGGGGCAGGGTCGGATGCGTGCTTGCCCATCGGGGCGCCGGGCGTAGCCCCAGCCGCTGCACCGGCAGCGGTGAACGGATTCTTCGCCTGCCACCCGGCGACACCGGCGCAGCAGTGCATCGCCGCCAGGGCAATATCTCGCCCAGCTCAATCGCAGCGATAGACGCCGCGCCCGGACGCGCCTGCTGTTTGCTCTAAAATGCCCGGATTGCACCCCCGCCAGCCGTAGAGCCAGCCGTGACCTCGATCAAGCAGGAAGACCTCATCCAGTCCGTCGCCGATGCGCTGCAGTACATCAGCTACTACCACCCGGTCGACTACATCAAGAATCTGTCCGCCGCCTATGAGCGCGAAGAATCGCCGGCCGCCAAGGACGCCATCGCGCAGATCCTGATCAATTCGCGCATGTGCGCTGAAGGCCACCGCCCGATCTGCCAGGACACCGGCATCGTCACCGTGTTCTTGGAAATCGGCATGCAGGTGCGCTGGGACGACGCCACGATGGGCGTGGAAGACATGGTCAACGAAGGCGTGCGCCGCGCCTACAACCACCCCGACAACAAGCTGCGCGCCAGCGTGCTGGCCGACCCGGCCGGCAAGCGCACCAACACCCGCGACAACACGCCGGCAGTGGTCAACACCAAGATCGTGCCGGGCGACCACGTCGAGGTGATCGTGGCGGCCAAGGGCGGTGGTTCGGAGGCCAAGAGCAAGTTCGCCATGCTCAACCCGTCCGATTCCATCGTCGATTGGGTGCTCAAGACCGTGCCGACCATGGGCGCCGGCTGGTGCCCGCCGGGCATGCTCGGTATCGGTATCGGCGGTACTGCCGAAAAGGCGATGCTGCTGGCCAAGGAGGCGCTGATGGAGCCGATCGACATCGTCGACCTGCAGGCGCGTGGCGCCTCCAATCGCGCCGAAGAGCTGCGGCTTGAGCTGTATGAAAAGGTCAACGCGCTCGGCATCGGTGCGCAAGGCCTGGGTGGCCTGACCACGGTGCTGGACATCAAGGTCAAGGATTACCCGACCCATGCCGCCAATCTGCCGGTGGCGTTGATTCCCAACTGTGCGGCGACCCGCCACGCACACTTCACCCTGGACGGCAGCGGCCCGGTAATGCTGGATCCGCCGTCGCTGGAAGACTGGCCCAAGCTCACTTACAACCCGACCAATGCACGCCGGGTGGATCTGGACACCATCACCCGCGAAGCAGTCGCCAGCTTCAAGCCGGGGGAGGTGATTCTGCTCAACGGCAAGCTGCTGACCGGCCGCGATGCCGCGCACAAGCGCATGATCGACATGCTCAACCGTGGCGAAACGCTGCCGGTGGATTTCACCAATCGCTTCATCTACTACGTCGGTCCGGTCGACCCGGTGCGCGATGAAGTGGTCGGCCCTGCCGGCCCGACGACCGCCACGCGCATGGACAAGTTCACCCGCCAGATGTTGGAGCAGACCGGCCTGCTGGGCATGGTCGGCAAGTCCGAGCGCGGCGATGCGGCCATCGATGCGATCCGCGACAACAAGGCCGTGTACCTGATGGCAGTCGGCGGTTCGGCCTACCTGGTGTCCAAGGCAATCAAGGCCGCTCGCGTACTCGCGTTCGAAGACCTCGGCATGGAGGCGATCTACGAATTCGAGGTCAAGGACATGCCGGTCACCGTGGCGGTGGATTCCACCGGCGAGTCGGTGCACAAGACCGGCCCGCGGCTGTGGCAGTCGCGCATCGGCAAGATTCCGGTGGTAGTGGAATAAGCGCGGCTAGCAACACGTAGCGCGCAGTCGTCAGGCGGCATGGACGACGCACATTAATCGCAGTGCACGAATGGGATATGTCGGCTCAGCGCATCAGCCGCCTCTACCGGGCGGCTGTGTAGTAGGTTTGGTACGCGCTCACACTCAGGAATCTGCATGGCGACGACGCTTTACCACACCCCCAGCACCGCAGCGTTCGTGGTGCATTGGCTGCTGATCGAACTGGATGTGCCGCACGAGCTGCACCCGCTTGATTTCGAGCGCGGCGAGCACAAATCGCCGCAGTATCTGGCGATCAATCCCGCCGGCGTGGTGCCCACCCTGTTACTGGATGGGCACGTGCTCACCGAGGCTGCGGCCATCGCGCTCCAGCTGGCCGATCTGCATCCACAGGCAAAGCTGGCCCCCGCGCTCGGCACACCCGAGCGTGCGGCGTACTACAAATGGATGTTCTTCTGCGCCAACACCTTGCAGCCGGCGTACCGCGCCTGGTTCTACCCGAGCGAGCCGGCCGGTGCCGAGCATGCCGAGGCTGCGCAGGTTCAAGCCCGCCGCAAACTCGAAGCGGCCTGGACCCAAGTCGATGCGCATCTGCAGGCCCATGGTCCGTATCTGCTCGGGCACACCGTGTCGGCGGCCGATTTCATGTTGACCATGCTGATGCGCTGGTCGCGCAACATGCCACGCCCGACCGATACCTGGCCGGCGCTGCAGGCACATGCAACGTTGATGAAGGCGCGCCCAGCTTTTCAGGAAACCTATCGCCGCGAAGGCCTGACGGACTGGACCTGAGCCCGCGTCGCGGACTGCGTCCTCCTGTTTGCAGAATCTCGACTTGGGTCATTCTGCTGCGTTCGCCGCCGATTAGGATCGCCATACCAACCAGAGAGCAGGAGCTCGTCCATGTCGCATTCCGCATCGCGTCGAAAATTGCTGCAATGCAGCTGTTGCGCGCCGATCGCGGCCGCTGCCGCTTCCCTGCCGTTCGCGTTGCGTGCGGCGCCGTCCAGAAAACCGATCTGAATGCCGAGCAGGCGCTACAGATCCTGCGCGACGGCAACACCGCGTTCGTCGAAAACCGCCCCAAGAAGGTGATCTCCGACAGCAAGCGCCGTCTGGAACTTGCGCTGGGCCAGACCCCGTTCCTCATCCCAGTGTCGTGTTCGGATTCCCGGGTGCCGCCGAATTGCTGTTCGGTCGCGGCCTGGGCGAGATGTTCGTCGTCCGCAACGCCGGCAATACCGTCGACACCACGGCGCTGGGCTCGATCGAATATGCGGTCAGCCAACTCGGCGTGCCACTGGCCGTTGTGATGGGCCACGAAAGCTGCGGTGCGGTGGTGGCGGTTTCGGTGGTGGAGCAGAACACGTTCTTCCCCGGCGCGATGGCTCCATGATCGAGCCCATCGTCCCGGCCGTGCTGACAGCAAAGGCCAAAGGCGGCGCCAACTTGCTGGCTGATTCGGTCAAAGCCAACGTCAAGCGCACCGTCGACCGCCTGCGCCCTGCATCCGAACCTGCCCTGCTCGAACCCGAACCGTTGCGCGCTGGCGAAGTGCATGTGGTCGCGTATTACACCCTGCAGGACGGCAAAGTAGATTTCTTCGACGTCTGAGTCGGACTGCAGAAGCCGCGGCGACAGTGATGTTGACGGAGCTGGGCAAGCAAAGTGCTTGCAATACGGTTGTAAGTAAAAAAGCCGGCATGCGCACATGCCGGCTTTTTCTTGGATTAACTCGGGGCAATTTTTCGATGAAGTCCATCGCCCGATTTGCCGGGCGCCTGGCGCATGCGATAGATCAGCAGTATCAGTGCCCGCCTGACGACTGCTCAGTAGCGTTGCTGCATGCGCTTAGAACCACTCCAGCAACGACACGCCCAGGCCGACGTAAGTTGCCTTGTGGTTGTAGTCGATCATGCTTTCGCCGTAGCCATCGAACACTTGCACATGGCCGCGCAATAGGTTGGTGATCGGGAAGCCGTAATCCAGCTGCACCGAGCCATGCGAGCGGTCGCCGCCACGCAGCGAATGGCGTGCGATCAGCGCGAATTCGTGGCCATCCTTGTTGTACACCAGCGTTGCATCGCCGCGGCCCATGTAATCCTCGATATCGGGATTGTTGTCGTCGGCGCGGTCTTCCTTGATGCGGAACCACGGGCGCAGTGTCAGGGCCCAGTTCTCGCGATCCAGGCCGAAGTTCAGGATGACCCGGTTCCAGGAGCGCGACAGCGGGTCGGCACGCCCATTGGACATGTGATTCAGGCTGATGCCGCTCATGCGGCCCTTCCAGCCGAAGATGCTGTAACTGTTGCGGAACACCAGCATCGCTTCGGGCTCGTAATTGGTCTCGCGAAACGGGCGCGACGCATCGGCGTTGTAGGCCTGCCAGCGCGAGCTCTGGGTGTAGCCCATCCAGATATCGCCGTTGTCGCCGAACAGATCCTCGACCACCTTGGTCTTGAAGCTGAGCTGGAACTTCAGCTCGGTGCTGTCCAGTTGCTGCGGCGTGTTGACCGAGTTGGCCGGATTCGGCGACTGCGGGGTGCGGTTGGTGTCGCTGGTCCAGAACGCCGGCAACAGATACACCGGCTTGTAGCCACGCAGCTGGAAGGTGCCAAGTTTGGAGTCCTTGGCCAGTTCCCAACGGCGATCCAGCAACGAGCCGCGGCCGGCATTGGCCACCGCTTCTTCTTTCGGTTGGTCCTGGCCGTCGGCGCGGAAGAAATCGCCGACCCGGCTGATCGCACGCGTATCGTCGGACTTGGCTTCCTTCTGCTTGGCCAATTGCGCGGCGGCATCCGCCTCCGCGGTTAGCTGCGGTGTATTGCCCAGCGCCTTGTCGTAACAAGCCAAACGCGCGGCATCGGAGCTCACCGAGGTGCAGGCTTGCGGCGAGGCCGGCTGGGGTGCGATTTCCTGCGCCTGGGCCAATGGCGCAGCGGCCAGGGCGATGAGCATCAATGGGCGGGTGCGGTGCTTGGACATGAGCAGTCTGGCCGAGGTAAAGGCGCCAGGCAGGCGCAGAGACACGTAGCTTAACGGTCGCGTCTGCATGCGCAGTGTGTACACGGTGGCCTAACATCCGATCAGGTCGTTTCGCCAGGGCGGTCCTTGCAGTTCCTTGGGGAGGCGCGTGCGCGTCCGGCAAGCGCCTGGGATGCAGGTCAGCCGGATGACCTGCTCGGTTACTGCGCTCATCCTCGACGGAAACCGTGTGCCACCGCCAGGCCATTCGGAAGCCCTAGAAAAACCAGCCGATGGCAAATACGCCGAGCATGCACAGACCCAGCGCCAGCTTGGTGGCGGTGCCAAGCATGATGCCCACCCAGGTGCCGATGCCGACCTTGGTGGCCTGGCCGGTCTTGCGCGTCTGGTAGTACTCGCCGATCCATGCGCCAGCGAACGGACCGACAAACAGCCCGATCGGCATGAAGAAAATGCCGGCAATGCCGCCGATCACCGAGCCCCACAACGCCATCTTGCTGGCGCCCACGCGCTGCGCCCCGTAGAGCGTGGCCAAGAAGTCGATGAGAAACGAAAGCGCGGTGATCAGCCCCAAAACGACCAGCGTGACCCAGCCGACGTGGGTGAAGTGGTCGGCCCACGCCGCGACCAGCAGACCGGCAAACACCAGTGGCAAGCCCGGCAGGGTCGGCAGAATTACGCCCGCAAGGCCGATCAGCACCAGTGCTGCAGCCAGAAGGTAGTAAACGACGGTGGTGTCCATGATGGTTTGGAAATGTCCTATTTCAGGCTTGACAGAAAGGTGCAAAAGGTGCTTGAAAATTGGTTTGGTGCGGGTTAAGTTGCAGCCGCTGTTGTTTGCAAAGGTCACCGTGAATCGTGGCCTGATGCGGTAGATCGTCCGATCCGCTACATCCTTGTACCTCGCTTCCTCCTTGCAATCACAGCCACCACCGCCAGTCCATCACAGTGTCGTAGGGAGTCAGTCGAGATGTCCAACATCGAACGCGAGAATGGTGTCGTGAAGTGGTTCAACGATGCCAAGGGTTTTGGATTCATTAGCCGCGAAAATGGCGAAGACGTCTTCGTCCATTTCCGTGCGATCCAGATCCAGGGCTTCAAGAGCCTCAAGGAGGGTCAGAAGGTCAGCTTCACGGTCGTGCAAGGCCAGAAGGGCCTGCAGGCCGACGCAGTGCAGGTGGTCTGAGTCCACCCCCTGCGCAAGGCGCATCACGCAGACAGCAGAAAGGCCCGTGATCGGGCCTTTCTGTTTTTGCGGTTTTATCTTGTCGCCGCACTCAGCCTGTATGGCGAAGTGAGCTTCCGATGCGGCCACGAGGGGCGCTTGAGATCAGCTTGCCTAGGTCATGTCGGGCAAGACGCTTAGCTGGTTTCTGGCACGCGTCGTGTCTGCCGGCGATGCGGCAGCGATACCGCATTCGCACACACGCATGGATCAGCGCAGCACGACCTTGCCGTTGACCACGCGCACATACGCGTTTTCTTGCACGCCGGCCAGGTCGCGCTGGTTCACTACGATCACGCGGCCGTCGTCCATGCGCACCTGCACGTCGAAGCTGGAGCTGGTGACGTTGTTCTGGATCGCGTTACCCGCCAGCGCACCGGCCGCAGCGCCGGCGACCGCCGAGACGTTCTTGTTACCCGTGCTGCCGCCGGTGTCCTTGGAAATCTGGCGGCCGGCGACGGCGCCCACAATGCCGCCGAGGACCGCGCCGGCGCCGGTGGGCGCAGAGCGGGTCGGGGCAACTTCGTCGATCCGGGTCACGATGCCGCAATCCACGCAGCGCTGGCTCTGCTGCGAATACCCCTGGTCGTAACCGCGGTCGCCGCGATAGCTGCCGTACTGGGGCTGAGAGGTGGCGCAGCCAACCAGGGTCGCGGTTGCAGCCAGGCCAATGACAAGCAGTCGGGTCTTCATGAGGTCTCTCCGGGGTGGTTCGAGAAGGCGGACAGGGCCGCGGCGACGTCATCCTGTGATGGTCCAGGTGAACGGTCTGCCAACTGGTTCACCGCAGGCTTAACGAAGCCCGAGCGCCGTATTCATCAAACCTCAGCGAAAGTCGCGATGACAGGCCTCGCAGGCATCGGAAATGCGTGTGTGCATCTGGCCCATCGCTTTGCAATCGGCCAGCGGCACGCGCTGCGCCTGACCCAGCACGGCGCGCAGTGCGCGTGCGTGCTCGCCGAAGCGACGGTCTTCGCCAATGCCGGGAAATGCCGGCTCGACCTCGTCGGCCAGCAGGCGTAGCGATTGCAGTCGTCGCTGTTGCAGCGCCGGCGTGCAGGAAGCACCTGTGTCGTGTCGCAGCGCGCGTAACTGGTAGGCCATGACCTGCATCAGGCTGTCGGGCACCGGGTCGCGCCGCGCCTGCAGCGCGTTAGCCACCATGGCGGTGGCGACCAGCCCGATCAGCACGCCCAGCACCAGCATGAGGGCGTAACGGGCCGCGCGGGATTGGTTGGGAGGCGGGGTCTGCATCGGTGGCTCCTGGGACGCAACGTTCGTCGCGGCGGCGTGGGCGCGCCTTTGGCGAGGCGCGTAAAATGGGCCGATGAAAGCACAATGGCGTGAACGCTTTGCCGGTATCGACCGGCTGTATGGAGTCGGCACGGTCGAGCGCTTGTCGGCGTGCCGCGTGGCCGTGGTCGGGATGGGCGGCGTGGGCTCGTGGGTGGTCGAAGCGCTGGCGCGCACCGGGGTGGGACACATCCGCCTGATCGATGCCGATGATCTGTGTGTTTCCAATACCAACCGGCAGTTGCCGGCACTGGCCGGGCAGTACGGGCGCAACAAGGCGCGCGCAATGGCCGAGCGCTGCGTGGCAATCAACCCGGACATCGAAGCCGATGCGGTGGAGGCGTTTCTGACCTCCGGCAATATCGAAACGCTGCTGGGCGAGGGCTTCGATCTGGTGATCGATGCCTGCGACAGTTTCCGGGTCAAGGTAGAAACCATTGCCTGGTGTCGGCGGCGCAAATTGCCGCTGTTGACCGTGGGCGCGGCTGGCGGGCGCACCGATCCGACCCTGGTGCGCGTGCGCGACGTCTCGCGCACCGAGCACGATGCAATGCTGGCGCTGATCCGCAAGAAGCTGCGCAGTGAATTCAATTTCCCGAAGAATCCGCAGCGCTACTTCGGTGTGCCGGCGGTGTATTCGCTGGAAAACGTCAAATACCCACAGGCCGATGGCAGCGTCTGCGGCATCCGCCCGCAGCTCGATGCCGATGCCACGCTCAAGTTGGATTGCGGGGCAGGGCTGGGCGCGGCCACGCATATCACCGGAACCTTCGCATTCGTGGCGGTGGGCAAGGCGTTGGAGATGCTGCTCAAGCCCAAGGCTGCAGTGTCGACTTCGTCGGTTGAGGCGGTCGCCGCCTCCTAATGTCGCGTGTGCATTGCGCGGTCGCCTTGATTACGCGGCGGCAGTGACGCACCTGCTCCGCTCAGTGCGGTAAGCCGAACAAGCTGCGCGCGTTAGCGGTGGTTTGCGCAGCGATGTGCGCGGGATCTTCGCCACGCAGTTCGGCGATGCAGTCCAGCACCGTGCGCAGGTATGCCGGTTCGTTGCGTTGGCCGCGGATGCTGGCGTCGGGCTGATCGGGCGCGTCGGTTTCCAGCAGCAGATGTTGCAGCGGCATGCTCGCCACCAGCCCGCGCAGGCGATTGGCGCGTTGGTAGGTCACCGGGCCGCCAAGGCCAATCATGAAATCCAGTTTCCACAACTGTTGCGCTTGCTCTGGGCTGCCGGCAAAGCTATGCACCACGCCGCGCAGGCCACCCACCACCTTGATGCGGGCAATGACCTCCTCGGTGGCGCGGCGCGCATGCACGATCAGCGGCAGGTCGAAGCGCTTGGCCAGCTGCAACTGGCCGTCGAAGTAGTCGCGCTGGGTCTGCGCATCCAGCCCGTCGACAAAAAAATCTAGTCCGCACTCGCCGATCGCGCAGGGGCGCTCGCGGTCGATCCACTCGGCCAGCAGCTCCAGATGCTCAGGGCGGTGTTGGTCCAGAAACAGCGGATGCAGGCCGTAGGCAGGGTAGAGGCCGCGCGCCTGGGTGCAGACCGCGCGTAAGCCCGGCCAGCTGGCAGCGGTAATCGCCGGCACCACTTGCTGGATGACTCCGGCGGCCTGCGCGCGCGCGATCACCGCTGCCCGGTCGTGGTCGAATTCGCCGGCGTCTAGATGGCAATGGCTGTCGATCAACTGCATCAGTCGCGGCGCACCGGTGCCGGCAGTGGGGCCTTGCGAGTTTTCCAGTTGGCCAACAGCAGCGTGGTCAGGCCGAACAGCAATTCGTCCAGGAACGGGATTGGGTCTGGCATCACCAGATCCACCAAAAACAGCGCGGCGGCCAGCTTGAACAAAGTGGGGTAGCGCAGCTTGCTGGCCCAATCCAGGGCGCGTGCGGTGAGTGGATTTCGCATGCGAATGCTCCGGCTGTTAGAGATGCATGAAGTAACCGCTAGCTGAACTTAACCGTCGTGTTCATGAGCGAGGGTGTTTTCGTTCAGGGTTCCCGTGCTGGAATCACGGCCGTCAACAACGCGGTGCGTCCGCAGGGAGCTGGTTATGAAGAGCAATACGACAACTATACTGGTCGCTGCTGGTGCCTTGTTGGTCGGAGGCGTGGCCACTGCCGCTTTCATGAATAACCGTCCGTCGTCCGGCGACTTTGTGGCCAATGGCCAGCCGGCGCCGCGTGGCCTGGAATATGCCGACGTGGTCAATGTGGCCCCGATCAGCCAGCGTGAGCCGCAATATGCGCAGGTGATCAACAGCAACGCCATCCGCGAAACCACCACCAGCACCTCGCCGCGCCAAGTGTGCCGCGATGTGGTGGTGCAGGAACGTCTGCCGGAGCGTGACGGCAATGTCGGCGGCACTGTGGTCGGTGCAGTCATTGGTGGCCTGCTCGGCAACCAGGTGGGCGGCGGCAACGGCCGCAAGCTGGCAACCGCTGCAGGCGCCGTGGGTGGTGGCTTCATCGGTAACCGCATTGACCGCGACCACGTCGGTGGCCGCGTGGTCGATCGCACCGAGCGTCAGTGCCACACCGAAAATGCCAATTCGCAGTCCTCGCGTGTGGTCGGCTACGACGTGACCTACCGCAATGCCGATGGCACCACCGGCACCATGCGCATGGACAGCAAGCCGGGCGAGCGCATTTCGCTAGGCGATGCCGACAACGTGGTTGCCTATGACGTCACCTACCGCTACGACGGTTTCGAAAAGACCGTGCGCATGAACGACAAGCCGACGAGCGACCGTCTGCCGGTGGTCGATGGTCAGCTGGTGACGCAGATGGCATCGACGGCCGGCGATTCCAACATGCGTCAGGACAGCATGAGCACTCGTCAGTAACGGGCAAACCGAAGCGTGGCGCGAGTAGCGCAGTGGTGAGAAAAGAGCCGGCATTGCCGGCTCTTTTCATTTGTGCCATTCCCGTGCCGGCTGGCAGCACGATGTTCGGCCGGCAACTGGCAGATAATCGCGTCTTACGCTTGCGATGGAAGCCAACATGCCGGTACGCCCTGATGACCTGTTCGACGTACGCGCGCTGCTCACCGACGAAGAGCGGGCGGTGCAGGAGGCGGTAGCGCGTTTTACCGATACGCGGGTAGTGCCGGCGATCGGCGATGCCTTCGATGCTGGGCGCTTCCCGCGCGAGTGGATTCCGGAACTGGCGCAACTGGGCTTGCTGGGCGCCAGCCTGCCGGTGCGCGACGGCGATGCGGGCCTTGGTGCGGTCTCCTACGGATTGATTTGCCAGGAACTGGAGCGCGGCGACAGCGGGCTGCGCAGCTTCGTCAGCGTGCAGTCTTCGTTGTGCATGTATCCCATCCACGCCTATGGCAGCGACGAACAGCGGCAGCGCTGGCTGCCGGAGATGGCGGCCGGCCGGGTGATCGGCTGCTTCGGCCTGAGCGAGGCGCAGGGCGGGTCGGATCCCGCCGCGATGACGACGCGCGCGGTGCGCGAGGGCGACGGCTGGCGCTTGAATGGCGCCAAGATGTGGATCACCAACGGTAGCATCGCCGGGCTGGCGATCATCTGGGCGCACACCGACGATGGCGTGCGTGGCTTTCTGGTCGAGACCTACAGCCCCGGCTTCAGCGCGCAGGACATCAGCCATAAGATGAGCCTGCGCGCATCAGTCACTTCGGCCCTGTTCCTGGATAATGTCTTCGTGCCGGAGCAGATGCGGTTGCCGGAGGCGGCTGGTTTGAAGGCGCCGCTGAGTTGCCTCAACCAGGCGCGCTACGGCATCGCCTGGGGCGCGATCGGCGCGGCGGTGGCCTGCCTGCGCGAGGCGCTGTCCTATGCCGGCGAGCGCATCCTGTTCGGCCGGCCGCTGGCGGCCACGCAGAGTGCGCAGATCAAACTGGCCGACATGGCGCGGCGGATTTCCACCGCCCAGCTACTCGCCTTGCAGCTCGGCCGCTTGAAGGAAGCCGGTACGCTGCGGCCGGAACAGATCTCACTGGCAAAATGGAACAATTGCCGCATGGCGCTGGATGTGGCGCGCGAATGCCGCGACCTGCTGGGCGCGGCCGGCATCACCACCGAGCATGTGGCGATCCGGCATGCGCTGAATCTGGAATCGGTGATCACCTACGAGGGCACCGAAACCGTGCATCAGTTGGTGGTGGGGCGTGCGCTGACAGGACTCAATGCGTTTTGACGAGGAGTGGGTGATTGATCAGCAAGGACGTGATGCGACGCCTGCGCGGCGTCTTTTGGAGCGTGTGTTCGCTCGCCGGCATGGCAATTGCGCCAGCGCAGGCCAACGAAGCGCCACGCATGGCGCCGACGCCGGTGTGGGTGGTGGCCGATGCCGTGCCCGACAACGTGCCTGGCGCCACCGGGCTGCGCTATGAGCTGGTGTCCGACCAGGTCGATCTGACCGGCCGCGTGCCGCAGGCCTACCGCCGGCTCAGTTACACCGTGCAGCGTGCCAAAAGCCTGGAGGAAGCCGGGCAGATTTCCATCGATTACCAGCCGCAGTATCAGCAGCTGGAACTCAACAGCCTGGATGTCTGGCGCGCCGGCAAGCGCATCGATATGCGCACCTCGGCGCATTACGCCAAATTGCGGCGCGAAAGCGGCCTGGAGAACGGCTTGATCGATGGCGCGCTGACGCTGTCGATCACCTTGCCGGACCTGCGCGTGGGCGACCGGGTCGACTACGGTGTGACCATCAGCGGCAGCAATCCAGTGTTCGGCAAAGGCTATTACGACGTGTTCGAAGCGCGCTACGGCGTGCCGCTGGGCGAGCGCCGGGTGCGGGTGCGCTATCCCTCCCGCATGGCGTTGCAGTGGCGGATCAGCGCGCCGGGTTTTGGCCGTAACGTGCGCACGGTTGATGGCGTGACACTGTTGAACATCGGCGCGAGCAACATCGCGGCGGTGCAGGAGGAAAAAGACGCGCCGGACGATCTCGACCCTTACGGTTTGATTGAAGTGTCCAGCGCCGGCAGTTGGGGCGCGGTGGCTGCCTGGGCGGCGCAGCTGTATCCGGAGGCGTTCAAGGACGCGCAAGTGGCCGCCAGGATGGTGCAGAGCCTGAAATTGCGCAGCGACGACCCGCAAGGTGCACTGCTGCGCGCCGTGGCGTTCGTGCAGGGCGAGATCCGCTACGTCGGCCTGGACATGGGCGAAAACTCGCACGCCCCGCACGCGCCCGAAGTGACGCTGCGTAACCGCTACGGCGACTGCAAGGACAAGGCGACGCTGCTGATCGCACTGCTGCAATTGGCCGGCATCCGTGCCGAGCCGGTGCTGGTCAACAGCGACCAGGGCCACGGGCTGGAGAAGCGGCTGCCCAGTCCGTACGCCTTCGATCATGTGGTGGTGCGCGCGCATCTGCCGCAGGGCGAGGTGTGGGTGGATGCCACACGCGACCGCGAGGACGGTCCGTTGGCGCAACGCCGGCCGCTGCCTTTCGTGCGCGGCTTGCCGGTGATGGCAGGGCAGGACAGCTTGGTCGAAGTGCCAGCGCCGATGCCTGCGTTGCCGCAAATCGAAGTGAACGAAGACATCACCATTTCGCTGCGCAAGCCGCAGCGCTGGGCGAGCTTCACCGTGGATACCCTCTATCGCCAGGGCCGCGCCGAGCGTGTCGCCAGCAGCTTCGACGACGATGGTGCGCAGACGGTGGGCGAGCACTATCTGGAATTCATGCAGCAGTACTACACCGCGCTGACGCAGGTGAGCGTGCCGAGCATCGATGATGCCGACCCGCTGAATGTGCGCACGCACGAGGCCTACCGGCTGGAATGGCCGGCGAACGAGGGCGATGAACTGGGCTTCCCATTGTTCCAGCTCGGCGAGTGGATGGATGCGCTACCGAAGCAGGCGCGTAAAGGTCCGCTGGCGCTGGGCGGCCCGCGGCTGGCGCGGCAGACCGTGCGCGTGCACAGCGACCCGGCGACGCAGGTAGAAGCGGACACGCAAGTGGTTGCCAACCCGTGGTTCCGCTTTTCGCGCAGCATCGCGATGCGCGACGGCAAGCTGGTCATCGTGGGCGAATGGCAGCGCTTCACCGACCGCATTCCGGCCAACGGCGTGGCGCGTGCTGCGGCCGACATGGAATGCGCGCGCGACCTGTTGTACTTCAATCACGATCTCAAGCCGCAGCGACGCGCCCAGCCGCCCGACTGGCGCGCGCTCAGCTACCCGCTGGCCGGTTTGATCGCCCTGGTGGTGCTGCTGGTGGCGTGCCTGCTCTGGTGGCGCGGCGGTGGGCTGGGCGAAATCATGTTCGATCCTTATGCCACGGTGACGCGGATGCCGCAGCACGCCGGGCTGCGGTGGAGCACCTGGGCCGTGTTCGCGACGACCACGCTGTTGTCGGCATGGGTGTGGCTGCACGCGTTGCCGTGGTGGGCCAAGGCCGGTGGCGTCATCGTGGTCGTGGCAATCGCCGTGCTGGGATGCGTGCTGCTCAAGCTGATCTTGCGCTGGATGGGCAGCGGCACGCGCCTCACGCACGTGTTGCCGGCCATGGCGGGCTGCGCTTTGCCGTGGCTGGTGTGCCTGCTGGCAGCCGTGGTCGCGCTTAAGGGTCAAGTGGCGTTGCTGCGCACCGGCGCGACCGATCCGGCCGGCATGGCGCAATTGGCGACATGCATCTTGCTGCTGATGCTGGGCGCGCTGTGGTGTTCGGTCTGTGCAGTGCAGGCGGTGGCTGCCGCCAGTGGCTGTGCGCGTCCGCGCGCATTCGGTGCATGGGCGCTGACGGTGGCGGCACTGGGCATCCTGATCGCCGTCTTGAGTGTGCCGGTGGCGGTGCTGGCATTCGCCTGAACGGGTTGGCGCGACAGCGCGTGCACGGCCCGGCGGCGGCAGCGCACGCAAGCGTGACATCGGCGTGCCGCCGCTGTGTGCAGGGCTTTGCAAAGGCACGCCGGGCTGTGACACTGCCAACCCTTGTTGCTGCCGCGGAGCCAGCTAGATGTTGACCGTGCGTCCCCCGTTGACCGTCCATGGCATGTCCAGTTCCGGCAACTGCTACAAGGTGCGTTTGCTGCTGGAGCAACTGGGCAGCCGCTACCACTGGGTTGAGGTGGACAGCGTGGCCGGGCAGACCCGCACGCCCGAGTACCTGGCCAAGAATCCCAACGGCAAGGTGCCGATGGTGGAACGCGACGACGGCCGCGTGCTGACCGAGTCCAATGCGATCCTGTTCTGGCTGGCCGAAGGCACCCCGTATCTGCCCACCGATGCGTGGCAGCGCGCGCAGGCACTGAGCTGGATGTTCTTCGAGCAGTACAGCCATGAGCCGTATGTGGCGGTGGCGCGTTTCATCAGCTTGTGGACGCCGCGCGATGCCGCACGCCGCGCCGAGTTGCCGCAGTTACGTGCGCGCGGCGAGCAGGCGCTGGCGGTGATGGAGCAGTACCTTAAGCAGCACGCCTGGTTTACCGGCAGCGACTACGGCATCGCCGATATCGCGCTGTTTGCATATACCCATTGCGCTGAAGACGGCGGTTTCGATCTGGAGCGCTGGCCGGCGATCACGGACTGGTTGCAACGCGTGCAGGCGCTGCCGCGCTTTGTGCCGATGCCGGCAGTTGTGTCGGTGACGGCATGAGCGGCGCGCGCGATCTGCATGACGCTGCCGGCAGCACTGCTGCGTGTTTGGTGGATGCCCGTCTTAATTCTTTTTCATCCGCATCCGCATCCGCATTCGCCGCGCACTTGCACGGGCGCGCGCTGCGCGTGACGCGTGTGGGCGACCTCCGGTTACTCCCCGTTACCGGCAGGCAGGAGCACTGACGATGTGCGGATTGGCAGGACTATTGCTGGCGTCGCCGCGTCTGCATGGCGAACAGCTCGATGCGCTGGTGCGGCCGATGGGCGCCACTGTGCGCCATCGTGGCCCGGACGATGCGGGTACCTGGTGCGATGCGCAGGCCGGCGTTGCGCTGGCGCATCAGCGCTTGAGCATTCTGGATCTGTCGCCGCTCGGCCATCAGCCGATGCGCTCGGCCGATGGCCGCTACGTACTGGCCTACAACGGCGAGATCTATAACTTCGCGCAGCTGCGCGCGGCACTGTCCGCGCTCGGGCATCGCTTCCGCGGCCACTCTGATACCGAAGTATTGCTGGCGGCCGTAGTGGAGTGGGGCCTGGACGACACTCTGGCCCGCTGCAACGGCATGTTCGCCATTGCCTTGTGGGATGAGCGCGACAACTGCCTGTTTCTGGCCCGCGACCGCGTCGGCAAGAAGCCGCTCTACTACGGGTGGGCCGGCGACACCTTGGTGTTCGGTTCCGAACTCAAGGCCTTGTGGCAGCACCCGGATTTCGACAACGGCGTCGACCGCAATGCGCTCACGCTGCTGTTGCGGCTGGGCTATATCCCCGCACCGGCCTGCATCCACGAGCACACCTTCAAGCTGATGCCTGGCCGCGTGCTGCGCATGGATGCGCAGGCGGTGGCAGCCGGCGCTGCCGCGCATCGCCCTGATCAGGCGCAGCAACCGTTCTGGAATGCGCGCGAAGCGATGCAACGCGCGCTCGCCGCACCGTTCACCGGCACCGACGCGCAGGCCGAAGACCAATTGGATAGCGTGCTGCGGGATGCGGTGGCCTTGCGCATGGTGGCCGATGTGCCAGTGGGCGTGTTCCTGTCCGGCGGTACCGATTCGTCCATCGTCACCGCAATGATGCAGGCGCAGAGCGCGCAGCCGGTGCACACCTTCAGCATCGGGTTCGAGGGCTCGCACCACGACGAAGCGCCGCTGGCGCGTGACGTCGCCACGCACCTGCACACCGACCACACCGAGCTCTATGTCAGCGGCGCCGATGCGCTTGCGGTGGTGCCGAACCTGCCGGACATGTTCGACGAGCCCTTCGCTGACGCCTCGCAAGTGCCGACTGCATTGGTCGCACGCCTGGCGCGCGGCGGAGTGACGGTGGCGCTGTCTGGTGACGGCGGCGACGAATTGTTCTTCGGCTATGGCCGTTATCAACGTGCGCTGCGCAACTGGCGCATGCACGGCCTGGTGCCCGGTCCGCTGCGTCGCCTGATGGCGGTGGCGGCACGCAGTACTGGCGAGTCTTCGCGCACCGGTGGGTTGGCCGCACTGGTGGCCGAGGCCGGCGCGCGCGGCATCGGCGATATCTATCGCAACCGGATTTCGCGCTGGCGCGACCCGGCCGCGGTGGTGCTGGGTGCCACCGAACCCGATAGTTTTTACAGCCTGGCCGACCCGTTGCATGGGTCCGGCACGCCGGCCGACGCGATGATGCTGGCGGACTTCGCCGCGTATCTGCCCGACGATCTGCTGTGCAAGGTGGACCGCACCACAATGGCGGTGGGGCTGGAAGCACGCGCACCGCTGCTGGACTGGCGCGTGGCCGAATTCGCCTGGTCGCTGCCGCTGTCGCTGAAGTACCGCGATGGAGTCAGCAAATATCTGCTCAAGCGCGTGTTGTGCCGCTACCTGCCGGACACGATGGTGTACCGCGGCAAGCGTGGCTTCGGCGCTCCGGTCAGCGCATGGCTACGTGGCGATCTGCACGGCTGGGCCGACGATCTGCTGGCCCACGGCGCGCTGGAGCGCGAGGGCGTGTTCGCCGCCGATACGGTGGCTGGCTTGTGGCGTGACTTCAACGGTGGTGAGCGCAAATGGCATACGCACCTGTGGACGGTGCTGATGTTCCAGGCCTGGCAGTCGCACTGGCGCGAACAGCGCGTGGCGGTGGTGCGCTGACGCCTGGCGCTGCGGTGTGGACATTGGTTGGCAGTTGCTCACGCCGTCTGTGAACGCAGACGCCACCGGGCGCGCGCACTGGTGTTTGAGCCACAGATACCGGCGACGTTTCACCAGCTCTGAGCATTGAGCTGAGTAGGGTGGGGGCCTGTTTCCACGGAGATTCCCATGAGCAAGCTCACCATTGCCGTGCTGGTCGGCAGCCTGCGCGCAGAGTCGTATAACCGTCAGCTGGCGCGTGCACTGGAGCATCTGGCTGGCGACAAGGCCGTGTTCGAGTACCTGGAGATCGGCGATATCCCCCTGTACAACCAGGACCGCGACGGCGATTACCCGGCCGAAGGCACGCGTCTGAAGCAGCAGATCCGCGCTGCTGATGCGGTGCTGTTCGTGACCCCCGAATACAACCGCTCGATTCCCGGCGTGCTCAAAAATGCCATCGACACCGGCTCGCGCCCCTATGGCGATAGCGCGTTTTCCGGCAAGCCGGCGGCGGTGGTCGGCATTTCGGTCGGCGCGATTGGCACCGCCACCGCGCAGCAGCATCTGCGCAACGTGCTGGCGTATCTGAACATGCACGTGCTCGGTCAGCCGGAAGTGTTTCTGCAGTACAAGGACGGCCTGTTCGGCGCCGACGACCAGATTGTCAATGCCGACAGCCGCAAGTTCCTGCAGGGTTTCATCGACCAGTTCCTGGACCTGATCAGGCACCGCAAGCGCTGAGTTGACCACAGCGGCGCCGCGCTCGCGTGCGGCGCTCCGCTGGGCTTGGGGGCAGGGCGGAAGGCCAATAGGCGCAAGGGTCTCGGCATCTGCGACGGCCGGCGCGTAGAACGCCGGTACACGGCTATCCACCAGTTATCCACAGAGTTGTGCATAGTCGCCGGCGCCGCCGATGACTATGCTTCCTGCCCTCGTCTCCCCGCGTCAGGTTTGTTTGTCCATGTCCGCTCGTCCTGGTTTCCGTTCCAAGCGCAATCGCGATCGCGACGACGACGATTACGATCGTCCCGAGCCGCGTCTGGACCAGTTGCGGGTGCCGCCGCATTCGGTCGAGGCCGAGCAGGCGGTGCTGGGTGGCTTGATGCTGGCGCCGGACGCGTTCGACCGGGTCAACGATCAGCTCACCGAAAACGACTTCTACCGACGCGACCATCGGCTGATCTACCGCGCCATTCGCGAATTGAACGAAAAAGACCGTCCGTTCGATGCGGTGACGCTGGGCGAATGGTTCGAATCACAGGGCAAGCTGGAGCAGGTGGGCGATGGCGCCTACCTGATCGAGTTGGCCAGCACCACACCGTCGGCGGCCAACATTGCCGCGTATGCGGAAATCGTGCGCGACAAGGCGGTGCTGCGGCAGCTGATCGAAGTTGGCACCACGATCGTCAATGACGGTTTCCAGCCGGAAGGCCGCGAGAGCGTGGAGCTGCTGGCCTCTGCAGAAAAAGCGGTGTTCAAGATCGCCGAAGCCGGCGCACGCGGGCGGACCGATTTCGTCGCAATGCCGGGCGCCCTGAAGGACGCCTTCGAAGAGTTGCGTAACCGCTTCGAAAACGGCGGCAACATCACCGGTCTGCCGACCGGCTACACCGATTTCGATGCGATGACCGCCGGCTTGCAGCCGACCGATCTGATCATCCTTGCCGCACGTCCGGCGATGGGCAAGACCACGCTGGCGCTGAATATCGCCGAATACGCGGCGATCAAGTCGAAGAAAGGCGTGGCGGTGTTTTCGATGGAAATGTCGGCCTCGCAGCTGGCAATGCGTCTGATCTCTTCCAATGGCCGCATCAATGCGCAGCGCCTGCGTACCGGTGCGTTGGAGGACGAGGATTGGGCGCGCGTGACCGGCGCGATCAAGATGCTCAAGGAAACCAAGATCTTCATCGACGACACCCCGGGCGTGTCGCCGGAGGTGCTGCGTTCCAAGTGCCGCCGCCTCAAGCGCGAACACGACCTGGGCTTGATCGTCATCGACTACCTGCAGCTGATGTCGGTGCCCGGCAACAGCGAAAACCGCGCGACCGAAATCTCGGAAATTTCGCGTGGCCTCAAGGGTCTTGCGAAGGAACTCAACGTGCCGGTGATCGCGTTGTCGCAGCTCAACCGCTCGCTGGAAACGCGTACCGACAAGCGCCCGGTGATGGCCGACTTGCGCGAATCCGGCGCAATCGAGCAGGACGCGGACATGATCGTCTTCATCTACCGCGACGATTACTACAACAAGGAAAATTCGCCGGACAAGGGCCTGGCCGAGATCATCATCGGCAAGCACCGCGGCGGCCCGACCGGGTCGTGCAAGCTCAAGTTCTTCGGTGAATACACCCGGTTCGACAATCTTGCGCACGATTCGGTGGGCAGTTTCGAGTAAGCGCAGTGGACCCGCTGGGCGGCCACCCGTCGCCCGGCATCGCGCCATCGTTGCGCCCGCTGGCTTATGCTGCGCAGCCTCATCGTTCGCTGCCGAGTTCGTATGTCACACGCCATCGTCTGGTTCCGTCGCGATCTGCGTCTGGAAGACAACCCGGCTTTGCGTGCCGCACTCGACGCCGGGCACCACCCGATTCCGCTGTATATCGACGCACCGCACGAAGAAGGCGAATGGACGCCCGGCGCCGCATCGCGCACCTGGCGGCATCGCTCGCTTGCAGCGCTGGATGATGCGTTGCGTGCGCGTTGCAGTGGCTTGGTCATCCGTGCCGGCGATAGCGCACAGGTGCTGGATGAGGTGATCGCGCAGACCGGCGCGGTGGCGGTGTATTGGAACCGCAAATACGAACCGGCCACGCAGCCGCGCGATGCGCAGATCAAGCGCGCATTGCGCGAGCGTGGCATCGAGGCACAGAGCTGCAATTCCGCATTGCTGTTTGAACCGTGGCAGCTGTCCACGCAGCAGGGCGGCCCGTATAAGGTGTTTACGCCGTTCTGGCGCAATGCGCTGACGCAGCTGCACTTGCCCGCCGCCGTGCCTGCGCCGCGCAGCCTGCCGCCGCTGCCTGCGGCGTTGAAGACGGATGCACTCGACACGCTGCAGTTGGTGCCCAGCTTGAACTGGGACCAGGGCTTCTGGGAGCACTGGCAGCCTGGTGAAGCCGGCGCGCACGAAATGCTGGAGATCTTCATCGATGGCGCGCTGTCCGGGTATCGCGAAAACCGCGACCGCCCCGATCGCGTTGGCACCTCGCAACTCTCGCCGCATCTGCACTTCGGCGAGATCGCGCCGTGGCGCATTGCCAGCACGCTGGAAGCGCATCGCACTGCGCGCAATGGCGCAGAAATCGATGGCTATATCCGCCAGCTGGGCTGGCGCGATTTCGCCTATCACCTGCTGCATCACTTCCCGGACACCACCAACCAGAACCTCAATCCGCGCTTCGAAGGATTCGACTGGACGAAGGTCGATCCGGTTGCGCTGCAGGCCTGGCAGCGCGGCCGCACCGGCATTCCGATCGTCGATGCCGGCATGCGTCAGCTCTGGCACACCGGCTGGATGCACAACCGCGTGCGCATGATCGTCGCCAGTTTTTTGTGCAAGCATTTGCGCATTCACTGGATCGAAGGCGCGCGCTGGTTCTGGGACACGTTGGTGGATGCGGACATGGCCAACAACACGTTGGGCTGGCAGTGGGTGGCCGGCACCGGCGCCGATGCAGCGCCCTATTTCCGCGTGTTCAACCCGGTGACGCAGGCGGAAAAATTCGATCCGCAAGCCACGTACATCACACGCTGGGTGCCCGAGCTGGGCAAGCTTGCGGTGAAGGAACGCTTTGCGCCCTGGCTGCACCCATTATCGTTGGCGCGCTTTGCGCCAGAGTACCCGCGCACACCGATTATTGGCCTGGCCGAAGGGCGCGATGCGGCACTTGCAGCCTATGCAAAATTGCGCGCTTAGTCGCTGCTGAATGATGCGGGTGTGCCTGTTGCTACAGCGCGCGCCGCGTCGTCCCAAAAGATATTACGGGGGCAGGGAGCGCAGGTATTTGTGGGCATGCGCTGGCGAAGTTGATGGCGCAATGTGGCGTTTCATGCCGAAAACGTTTTCCTGAATGACACACCTGCTACGCGTTTGTTTCGGCGCTTTCATCATGCGGCAGTCGCGTGGGCCTGTTTATCCTCGCGCACACGATTGAGTGCCGGATGGTCCGGCCATAGGAGAACACCATGTCCCCAGCAGCCACCAAGAGTCTTGCCGTTGCCCTGGCTAGCGCCATTGCGCTGTCCGCCTGCGCCACCGGCGGCTCGTATGTGCAGCGTGATCAGTACGGCGACCAGACGCAACAGCAGAATCGGACCGGCCGCAATGCGCTGATCGGTACGGCTATCGGTGTGGCTGCGGGCCTGCTCACCGGCGACAGCGCCACCGAGCGTCGTCAGCACGCAATGGTCGGTGCCGGTATCGGTGCGCTGAGCGGCGCGGCAATCGGCCAGTACCAGGATCGCCAGGAGCGCGCGTTGCGCGAGCGCACCGCCAACACCGGCATCGAAGTGCAGCGTCAGGGCGACAACATCAGCCTGAACCTGCCGGACGGCATCACCTTCGACTTCGGCAAGTCTGCATTGAAGCCCGAGTTCTATACCGCGCTGAACGGCGTGGCCTCCACGCTGCGCGAGTACAACCAGACCATGGTGGAAGTGGTTGGGCACACCGATAGCGTCGGTAGCGATGCAGTGAATCAGCGCTTGTCCGAAGAGCGCGCCGGTGCAGTGGCGCAGTACCTGACAGCGCAGGGTGTGCAGCGTGAGCGCATGGAAACCATGGGCGCGGGCAAGCGTTATCCGATTGCCGACAACAACACCGATGCCGGCCGCGCGAAGAATCGTCGCGTCGAAATCCGCCTGATTCCGTTGCGTGCCGAAGGCGCTGCCAGCAACACCGGCATGCGTTGAGTGTGATGCAGTGAATCGCGGCGAGTCGGATGACTCGCCGCGATGTGCTGATGTATTGAAAACAGGTCGCGGAAGCGGCCTGTTTTTTGTGCTGCATGGTGTGATCAAGGGCAGCTAACCCAATCGTTTGGGTTTAAAGCGGCTGGTCTGCATGGTTTTGAGGTCTCGATCCTTCTTGCGTTCGGCTGGTGCGTCTGCGGAACTGTAGAACTTCAAAACTGCGCATCTGAGTGTTGCTGTAGGGCCCTTGCCCGCTCACCATCGCAGGACACGCCGCAACGACGTCCATGTCAGCTCCGTGGCGGCGTCCGCCAAGGGTCCCGCGACGGTGAGCGGACAAGGACCAGTCGCGATGGTCGGTGTGTTGATGCATGCGATGGGCAACGTTCGCTGGTAGTGGCGAGTTACGGCTAGTTCGCAGTGCCCAAGCAACAAGCCGGTCTTCACCATTCCTTCAACATTGGCGCGTCGCCATCCTGCGTTTCGCTTGGGTAAAACGAGCACTTTTTCTCGAAGCAACGACCAACGTGCTGGTGCGGTGCCTCGCCGATTGCGGACTGTTGGCGGCATGGATGCCGCCATCGCGCCCCCATGGACGGGTTTACGGCGTGTCCCGCGAGTGGCGAGGGCAGCGCACGCCCGACCAAGTTTGCTTTCGCGCATCAGGTGATCGCATCCAACGACACCACGACTGACGTCTCTTCTTCCCAACTCACCACTCAGTGCAGTGAGATCATTTGCAAAGCAGCCGATCTGTCGTCGGCTGTGCGCAACTTGGTGACAAAGATGCACTCACGCAGCTACATCGATGAACTTGCGGCCTGCGCCAGACGGCTCATACCGTCGGCGCATTCGATCCGGCACTACGCCGTGACATCTTCCAGAATGCGCTTGCCCTCGGCGCGCAATTTCGCGTCTGCGCCCACGTCGACTTTCGCGTCGTTATCGGCCTTTTGTGCGGCCAGACGGGCAGGGCATTGCGCCATCATGTAGTCCGCGTCGAAGTTCATGCGCGTTACCAAAAAGTCCACGAATGCACGTACTTTTGGCGACACCAGGCGCCCGCCGGCGAACACCGCGTTGAAGTCCACTTCCGGCCCGGTCCAACCGGCCAGCACGCGCCGCACCAGGCCCGATTGCACGAACGGTTTTGCCATCACATCGCCGGTCAGCAACAGGCCTTCGCCGCATAGCACTGCGCCGTTGAGCGCGGCCGGATCGTTGGCCACCATCAGCGGATTGACCGGAAAATCGCGCACATCGCTGCCATCGCTGAGCGACCAGAAGAAGCGGTTGTTGTGCACGTTGCGGTTCTTGCGCAAAGCGAGTGTGCGATGGAATTGCAATTCATCCGGATGCAGCGGCTCGCCATAACGTTCGATGTACGACGGGCTGGCGAATACCTGCGTGCGCAAGCTGCCGAGCTTGCGCGCCACCAGATTGGAATCGGGCAGGGCACCGACGCGCAATGCCAGATCGGCTTCGCCGCCGATGAGGTCCAGCTTCTCGTTGCCCAGATGCATGTCCAACTGGATTTCCGGGTATTGCGCGTGGAATTCGCCCAGCAATGGCGCGATCCAGGTGATGCCCAGCGAATACGGCACGGTGAAACGTAACCAGCCGCGCGGGCCGGATTGCAATTGCCCCACCGCGCTTTCGGCTTCTTCCAGTTCGCGTGCGATGCGCTGGCAATGCTCGTGATACACCGAGCCGGCTTCGGTCAGGCCGATGCGGCGCGTGGTTCGGTGCAACAGCCGCGCACCCAACCGGGTTTCCAGTTCTTGCACCTTGCGGCTGACGGTGGTCTTGGGCAGCCCAAGCGCGTTGGCGGCAGCGATGAAGCTGCCTTGTTCGACCACCTTGACGAAGATCAGGGTGTCGTTGAGATCGTGAGTCATGGGACTGCCTTCCGGGGTCAGGAGGGATTAGACCGCTTGCGGGACGATTATTCCCCTAAATCCAGACTAATCAAGTGCTGCTTTGAAGCCTAACTTATGCGGCATCCCTCCATGCAGGAGCACGGCCATGTGGTTGTGCAAGGTTTTCGGCGCCTCTTCCAATTCCCGCAGTGCCATCGAAAGTGCCTTCGATCCGGTCGTTTCCGCCGGAAATCGGTCTCGCAGCAGCGTTTCGCGCGAATTCTCCAGCTCGCCACGACGCCAGGCTGGCGGCGCGCCGGCGCAGCGGACTGGACTGCAGGCGCGCGGGTTGCAGCGCGGAATTGTCCCGATCTCGAGAGTGAAAGTCCCATGATTGGGATGGTCCAAGCCGAGACGGCCGTCATCGGTGGCGCGGGCAACGTGGGCGCGGGCATCGTCGCTGCGCTGCTCGACGCTGGCATGCCGACCGTGGTGATTGGACGCGACGCCGCCAAGCTGGACGCCCTGCGCGCGCAGCATGGCGACTCGCCACTGCTGGACATCGTGCAGGGATCGGTGGCCGACGATGCGTCCGCGCAGCGCCTGGCCACAGAGCTGGCACAGCGGCACCGACCGCTGGGCGCGGTGATCGCAAGCCTAGGTGGCCCGCCCAAGGCCGGGCGTCTGCTGGATCGGCCGGTGGCCGCGCTGCGTCGCCGCCTGGAGCGCGACGTGCTGCCGCATCTGGCCGCCGCGCGCCATCTGCTGCCATTACTGGCCGAGGCCGATGGCGGTGGCCGCTATCTGCTGCTCGGTAGCCCGTGCGCGCTGCGTGCTTGGTCGGCGCATGGCGATCGCTCGGTTGCCGCCTCCGCCACCCGCATGCTCGCGCAGGTGTTGCACGAGGAAGCCAAACCATTGGGCGTCCGCGTGCATCTGCTGTCGGTCGAGCAGCCGGTGTGTAACCCCGGCCGCGCCAAGGACGCGTGTCCGGAATGGATTCGCGCCATTGATGTCGGTCGCGCTGCCGTTTCCCTCATTGCCGGGCCTGGCCAGCCCGGACAAGCCATCGTGACCGTCAGTCGTCGCCCGCCGGCCGCACCGTCTGCGAGCCGGCTCGCCGGTCTGCAATTTCCCATCCCCACCCGAGAGATTTCCCCATGACCACGAACGCCACCCCGTTCCGTTTTCCCTTACGTACCGTGTTGGCGGGCGCCGTGCTCACGGTCGTGCTCGCCGGCTGCGGCAGCAAGGCCGCCGAGACCGGCGCGCCGCCGCCGCCCAGCGTCAGCGTCGCGCCGGTGTTGACGAAGGAAATCAGCCAGTGGGACGAATTCAGCGGCCGCATCGAGCCAGTGGAAAGCGTCGAGCTGCGTCCGCGCGTGTCCGGCTACATCGACAAGGTCAACTACACCGAAGGTGCCGAAGTGAAGAAGGGCGATGTGCTCTTCACCATCGACGAGCGTAGCTACCGTGCCGAGTTCGCGCGTGCCAATGCCTCGCTGGTGCGTGCCCGCACCCAGGCCACGCTGGCACGTAGCGAGGCAGCGCGTGCCCGCAAGTTGTCCGAGCAGCAGGCGATCTCGACCGAAACCTGGGAGCAGCGCCGCGCTGCCGCCGATCAGGCCGACGCCGACCTGCAGGCCGCCCAGGCCGCGGTGGACACCGCCAAGCTCAACCTGGATTGGACGCGTGTGCGCGCTCCCATCGACGGCCGCGCCGGGCGTGCGATGGTGACCGCCGGCAACCTGGTCACGGCTGGCGACAGCGCCAGTGTGCTGACCACCCTGGTGTCGTTGGACAAGGTGTTCGTCTATTTCGATGCCGACGAAGGCACCTTCTTGCGCTATTCGCAGATGGCCCGCAACGGCGAGCGCCCCGACGAACGTGGCGGCCAGTTGCCGGTGCGCATCGGGCTGGTTGGCGAGCAGGGCTTCCCGCATACCGGGCGCGTGGATTTCCTGGACAACCAGGTGACCCGCAGCACCGGCACCATCCGCGTGCGGGCGGTGCTGGATAACGCGCAGCGGCAGTTCACGCCGGGGTTGTACGCGCACGTGCAGTTGCTGGGCAGCGGCCAGTTCAAGGCGATGCTGGTCGATGAAAAGGCCGTACTGACCGACCAGGACCGCAAGTACGTCTACGTGGTGGACAAGCACGGCAAGGCGCAGCGCCGCGATGTGGAGCTTGGCCGTAGTGCAGATGGTCTGCGCATCGTGCGTAGCGGCCTGGCTGCCGGTGACCGCGTGGTGGTCGATGGCGTGCAGAAGATCTTCATGCCCGGCATGCCGGTGGACGCCAAGACCGTGGCCATGGCGCCGGCGGCGGACAAGCGCACCGCTTCCAATTAGATATCGCCAACGCACGTTGCGCGCCGTCGTGCCTGCCCGGCGACTGCGCACCACCTGCAACGGCTGTACTGATTCATCGCTGCATCGCACCCCATGACTCGTCATCAGGCCGGCCCGGGCCCGCTGTGCCGCGCCGCCACCCGGCGGCAACCTCTTTCAGGACCATCCCAATGGACTTTTCCCGTTTTTTCATCGACCGGCCGATCTTTGCCGCGGTGCTGTCGATCATCATCTTCGCGGCCGGCTTGATCGCCATGCCGTTGCTGCCGATCAGCGAATACCCCGAAGTGGTGCCGCCGAGCGTGCAGGTGCGCGCGGTGTATCCGGGCGCCAATCCCAAGGTCATCGCCGAAACCGTCGCCACGCCGCTTGAGGAAGCCATCAACGGCGTGGAAAACATGATGTACATGAAGTCGGTGGCCGGCTCGGACGGCGTGCTGGTGGTCACCGTGACCTTCAAGCCTGGCACCGATCCGGACCAGGCGCAGGTGCAGGTGCAGAACCGCGTCAGCCAGGCGCAGGCGCGTCTGCCCGAAGACGTGCGCCGGCAGGGCGTAACCACGCAGAAGCAATCGCCGACGCTGACCATGGTCGTGCATCTGACCTCTCCCAAGGGCAAGTACAACTCGCTGTACCTGAGCAACTACGCTACCTTGAAGGTCAAGGACGAGCTGTCGCGGCTGCCGGGCGTGGGCCAGATCCAGATCTTCGGTGCCGGCGACTACGCCATGCGCATCTGGTTGAACCCGGACAAGGTGGCCGCGCGTGGGCTCACCGCCAGCGATGTGGTCGCCGCCATCCGCGAGCAAAACGTGCAGGTCTCCGCCGGCCAGCTCGGTGCCGAGCCCATGCCCAACAAGAGCGATTTCCTGCTCTCGATCAATGCGCAGGGCCGCCTCACCACCGAAGAAGAGTTCGGCAATATCGTCATCCGCAGCGGCAACAGCGGCGAGATCGTGCGCTTGAGCGATGTGGCGCGTCTGGAGCTGGGCGCCGGTAACTACACCTTGCGTTCGCAGCTGGACAACCAGAACGCCGTGGGCATGGGCGTGTTCCAGTCGCCCGGTGCCAACGCGATCGAATTGTCCGATGCGGTGCGCGCCAAGATGGCCGAGCTGCAAAAGCAGTTCCCGCAGGACATGGCGTGGTCGGCCGCGTACGACCCGACCGTGTTCGTGCGTGACTCGATCAGCGCGGTGGTGCACACGCTGCTGGAAGCGGTGCTGCTGGTGGTGCTGGTGGTGATCCTGTTCCTGCAGACCTGGCGCGCCTCGATCATTCCGTTGCTGGCAGTGCCGGTGTCGGTGGTCGGTACGTTTGCCGCGTTGTATCTGCTGGGCTTCTCGATCAATACGTTGAGCCTGTTCGGCTTGGTGCTGGCGATCGGCATCGTGGTCGACGACGCGATCGTGGTGGTGGAAAACGTCGAACGTAATATCGAAGAAGGCTTGAGCCCGCTGGCTGCGGCGCATCAGGCAATGCGCGAAGTGTCCGGGCCGATCATCGCCATTGCGCTGGTGCTGTGCGCGGTGTTCGTGCCGATGGCGTTCCTGTCGGGCGTGACCGGTCAGTTCTACAAGCAGTTCGCGGTGACCATCGCCATTTCCACGGTGATTTCTGCGATCAACTCGCTGACCTTGTCGCCGGCGCTGGCAGCGATGCTGCTCAAGTCGCACGACGCACCGAAGGATGGTCCGTCGCGGTTGATCGACCGTTTGTTCGGCTGGTTGTTCCGCCCGTTCAACCGTTTCTTCAACACCAGCTCGCACAAGTACCAGGGTGCGGTGTCGCGTGCGTTGGGCAAGCGTGGTGCCGTGTTTGTGGTGTATCTGCTGCCGTTGGTGGGTACCGGCTTCATGTTCAAGGTGGTGCCGGGCGGCTTCATTCCGACTCAGGACAAGCTGTATCTGATCGCCGGCACCAAGCTGCCGGAAGGTTCGTCGCTGGAGCGCACCAATGAGGTGATTCGCCAGATCACCCGGATCGCGCTGCAGACCGAAGGCGTGGATCACGCCATCGCGTTCCCCGGTTTGAACCCGCTGCAGTTCACCAATACGCCCAATACCGGCACGGTGTTCCTGACACTCAAGCCGTTCAGTCAGCGCAGCCGGACTGCCGCGCAGATCAATGCGGAAATCAATGCGCGTATCAGCCAGATCCAGCAGGGCTCTGCGTTCGCCTTCATGCCGCCGCCGATTCTGGGCTTGGGCCAGGGCTCGGGCTACTCGCTGTACATCCAGGACCGTGCGGGTCTGGGCTATGGCCAGCTGCAGAGCGCGGTGAATGCGATGTCCGGTGCGATCTCGCAAACGCCCGGCATGCAGTTCCCGATCGGTACCTACCAGGCCAACGTGCCGCAGCTCGACGCCAAGGTCGACCGCGACAAGGCCAAGGCGCAGGGCGTGCCGCTGACCAACCTGTTCGACACGCTGCAGACCTATCTGGGTTCTTCGTACATCAACGACTTCAATCGCTTCGGTCGCACCTATCAGGTGATCGCCCAGGCCGATGGACAGTTCCGCGACAGCGTCGAAGACATTGCCAACCTGCGCACGCGCAATGCCAACGGCGACATGGTGCCGATCGGCAGCATGGTCACGTTGGGCCAGACCTACGGCCCGGACCCGGTGATCCGCTACAACGGCTACCCGGCCGCCGACCTCATCGGCGAAGCGGACCCGCGCGTGCTGTCGTCCACCGAAGCAATGCAGAAGCTGTCCAGCATGGCGCCGCAGGTGCTGCCCAACGGCATGAACATCGAGTGGACGGATCTGAGCTATCAGCAGTCCACGCAAGGCAACTCGGCGTTGATCGTGTTCCCGATGGCGGTGTTGCTGGCGTTCCTGGTGCTGGCCGCGTTGTACGAAAGCTGGACCCTGCCGCTTGCAGTGATCCTGATCGTGCCGATGACCTTATTGTCTGCGCTGTTAGGTGTGTGGCTCACCGGTGGCGACAACAACGTGTTCGTGCAGGTGGGCCTGGTGGTGTTGATGGGCCTGGCGTGCAAGAACGCGATCCTGATCGTGGAGTTCGCTCGCGAACTCGAAATGCATGGCAAGGGCATTGTTGAAGCCGCACTGGAAGCCTGCCGCCTGCGTCTGCGTCCGATCGTGATGACCTCCATCGCCTTCATCGCCGGCACGGTGCCGCTGGTGTTCGGCCATGGCGCCGGCGCCGAAGTGCGCTCGGTCACCGGCATCACAGTGTTCGCCGGCATGCTCGGTGTGACCTTGTTCGGCCTGTTCCTGACCCCGGTGTTCTACGTGGCGCTGCGCAAGTGGGTGACCCGTCGCGGGCCCGCGACGCCGCCTGCGGTTGCGCACGATCACCTGCACGTCAACGCCTAAGCGCGTTACATCCCCCTACAGACATTCGAAGGACTTAGACATGAGCAACACCAAGATCGCATTGGTCACCGGCGCCACCCGCGGCATCGGCCTGGAAACCGTTCGGCAATTGGCCGCCGCCGGCGTGCATACGCTGCTGGCAGGCCGCAAGCGCGACGACGCAGTGGCCGCCGCACTCAAGTTGCAGGCCGAAGGTCTGCCGGTGGAGGCTATCCAGCTCGACGTCAACGACGAGATCAGCATTGCTGCCGCAGTGGGCACGGTTGAGCAGCGTCATGGCCACCTGGACATCCTGATCAACAACGCCGGCATCATGATCGAGGACATGCAGCGCGCCCCGTCGCAGCAGAGCCTGGAGGTGTGGAAGCGCACCTTCGACACCAACCTGTTCGCCGTGGTCGAGGTGACCAAGGCATTCCTGCCGCTGCTGCGTCGCTCGCTGGCCGGGCGCATCGTCAACGTGTCGAGCATGCTCGGCTCGCTGACCCTGCATACCCAGCCGGGCTCGCCGATCTACGACTTCAAGATTCCCGCCTACGACGCCTCCAAGAGCGCGGTCAACAGCTGGACGGTGCATCTGGCCCATGAGTTGCGCGACACCGCCATCAAAGTCAACACCGTGCATCCGGGCTACGTCAAAACCGACATGAACGGTGGTGGCGGCGAAATCGAAGTGGAGCAGGGTGCGCATAGCAGCGTGCAGATGGCGCTGCTCGACGCGCACGGTGCCACCGGCAGCTTCACGCATTTGGGAGAAGTGTTGCCATGGTAAGAAACTTCCTGAGCGTGGCCCTGGCCGCGCTTGTGCTCAGCGGTTGCGCGGTCGGGCCGGATTACCGTCCCGATCCGCCTGCCGCCGTGACGCTTCAAGGCGCGCAGGATCCGGCGTACAGCGCCGAGTCGCCGGTAGGTAATTGGTGGTCTCAGTTCGACGACCCGGTGCTGGAGCAACTGGTGCGCGACGCCTTGTTCGCCAACCACGATCTGCGCATCGCGGTGTCGCGCGTCAAGCAGGCACGCGCGGTGTTCGTCGAACGCCGTCTGGATCAGGCGCCGCACATCACCGCGCAAAGTAGTTTCGATCGTCGCGAACAGCAGCAGGTGGTCGCCGGCAATCAGCGCTTCCTCACCGAGCAGACCACGCTCGGTCTGGATGCGGCCTGGGAGCTGGATCTGTTCGGTCGGCAGCGGCGTGCATCGGAGGCGGCGCGTGCTGACCTGGATGCCGAGCAGGCCAATCTGCAGGACGTGCAGGTCACCGTTGCAGCCGAAGTGGCGCGCAATTATTTCGAATTGCGCGGCACCCAGAAGCAGTTGGAGGTCTCCAAGCGCACGCTGGCCAACCTGCACGACACCCAGAAGTTGACGCAAACGCGTTGGGACCTGGGTGCCGGCAGCGAGCTGGATGTGCAGAGCAGCCTGGCGCGGTTGAAGGCGATCGAAGCGGATATTCCATTGCTGGAAACCGCAGAAGCGCAATACCGTCATCGCCTGGCCGTGTTGCTCGGCCAGCAGCCGGATGCGCTGGACGCCACCCTGGTTGCGCGCACCATGCCCGCGTTCGCGCGCCCGCTGCCGCTGGGCGATACCGCTGGCTTGCTGCGTCAGCGCCCGGATGTGCGCGTTGCCGAACGTCGATTGGCGGCAGCCACCGCGCAAGTGGGCGTGGCCACTGCCGATCTGTTTCCGCGCATCAGCGTAAGCGGCTTTGTCGGCTTCCTGTCCGGCGATGCGGCCCGGTTGACCGAGGGCAACGCCAAGGCATGGTCGATCACCCCATCGATCAGCTGGGCCGCCTTCGATTTCGGCACCGTGCGTGCGCGCTTGCGTGCCAGCAAGGCGCAGGCCGAAGGCGCGTTGGCGCAGTATCAGCAAGCCGTGTTGCTGGCGCTGGAAGACACCGAAAACGCGTTGATTGGCTATGGCCGCCAGCAGGCACGTCTGGCCATCGTGGTGGAGCAGGCCAAAGCGGCGCGGCGTGCCGAGCAGTTGGCGCAAATCCGCTACCGCGAGGGCTCGGAAGACTTCCTCACCCTGCTGGATGCGCAACGCACCCAGCTGGCCGCCGACGATGCGTTGGCGCAGGCCGAAGCGGCAGTGAATGTCGGCGTGGTCGGCGTGTACAAGGCGCTCGGTGGCTGGAAGCAGGACCAAGCACCTGCGGCACCGGTGGCCGTGGTCAACCCTTGAACGATGCAGGCGGGCGGCCAATGGGTCGCCCCGCAGTTTGGTTATTGCGATAGAGCGAGGCAGTTGGTTGTGATCCAACGCGATTACGCATGACCATTGGCAAGATCGGCCGTGCTTCCGTCGACGTGCGTTCGCTCACGCCGGGCTTCGCGCTGCTACCGACACGGTCGACAGCGCAACGTATCCGTGACCGATTGCTTTCACTCCATCTGCCGCGTGCGTCTGCATGCGCAGTCGCATGGACGCTTACTGGTGGCGCTTACTCGGCAACCCGTGCGCTATCGCGGCCGCCGTTCTTGGCCAGATACAGCGCTGCATCGGCACGCGAGAACCAGTCTTGCCAATGCGTTTCGCCGTCGTGACGTGCCGCACCCAGCGAGACCGTGATACGCCCGCCTGGTCCGCGCAGGCCGGTGCGAATCACCTTGCGCAAGCGTTCGGTGGCCGCTTCCAGTTCCGCCAGCGAACCGGCACGTAGCAGCACTACGAATTCTTCGCCGCCAAAACGGAACACCTGATGCGGATCGCGCACTTCGAAGCGCAGGATGGTGGCCAGATCCGAGAGCGCCGCATCGCCTGCGGCATGCCCGTACAGATCGTTGACCTCCTTGAAATGATCCAGATCCAGAATGATCAGGCTGTTGAGCCGGTCGTGCGGTTGGCGTTGATCGATCTGATGGGTGAGTGCGCGTTCGAGCATGCGGCGATTGGGCAAGCCGGTCAGCGCATCCAGCGAGGCCAGCTCTTCCAGATGCACGCGGTCGTCCTGCATCCGCAGCGAAAACGCGTAGCCCACCGCCAGCGTCACCAGTGTCACCACAATCGTCGACACGCCCTGGCCAGGGCTGGTGATCAAGCCGGGCAAGAACAGCAATGCCGCCAGCAGTGGCAAGCTCAACAACACCGCGCGTCGCGGCCCGCACAATAAATAATTGGTGGCCAGGACCGGGAACAGCCAGGGCAGGGCGCCGTCGCCACCTGTCCAGCAAGCCACCAGGCACCCGCCGACATTGATCGACGCCAGCCACACGCCGCCGGCGCCGGTGTCTTCGGCACTGCGCATCTGCCAGCCGCGCCATATCGCCAGCAAGCCGAGCGAGGTGGTGACCAGGCAAGCAACCACCTGACCAGTCATGGCCAGGTACACCGCATAGAGGCAAAGCAACAGCGCAGTGATTGGCCCAAGCATCTTGACGATGCCGAGGCGGAAATCCCGCCGCAGGTGAAGGATCACAGGAAAGGTTCTGTAGGAGTCGGCAACATTATCGGCGGGGTGTCGTCAAAGTTGAGCGTGTCTTCATCTGCGCGTCGGATAGGAAAATGAAGCGTTGCAGCGCAAGGTTTCGCACATCCTTGACGGCCTTGCCGCAACCGTGTCGTTTTGGTCGTCGGAGTCTGCCATGCCCACCCGCGAAGAACTCGAGATGCGCCTGGACGCGTTGCAGGAACAGTTGCCGAAGTTGTCTGCAGATGAAGATGCGGACTTCGACTATTTGGATTTCCAGGCGCGTGCCGAAGCGATCATCAGCAGCGCGACCCAGGACGATGCAGCCTATGTGCGCACGCGCATCGATGGCATGCTGGCCGGCACCGGCCTGATTCCTACCGATGACGCTGGGCACTCCTGCGGTTGATGTTTCGCCCTACGTGCGAGTTCGTATGCTTTAGAGATCATCACTGCAATGCGCCTGGGTGAATGACGCAAGCGTCGTCGTGCAGTCGCTCGCGCCTAGAACCGCATGGCACAAGCGCGTGATGCGGACGCAAAAATCGACCACGTAACCGATGTCTTTGCAGAAGGTCAGCGAGCACGCGTGACGCCTGCGCTCAGGCCGCGTTTGCGAGCACGTGCGCACTCACGACCTGATTGCGGCCACCCTGTTTGGCGCGATACAGCGCCTCGTCCGCCCGCTGCAGCAACTGCGCCACGGTGCCGGCGTGATCGGGGAAGCTGGCCGCGCCGAACGATGCGGTGACCTTGGGCAGTGAGACGCCATCGCCCATCACCTGCAAAGCCTCGATGCCGACGCGCAGCTTCTCGGCCATCATGCAGGCGGTAAGCAGATCCACCTCGGGCAGGATGATCGTCAATTCTTCGCCGCCGTACCGGCAGCAGATGTCCTCGCCACGCGTCTGCGACAACAACAACGCGCCGATGGCCGCCAGCACGCGGTCGCCGCCGCTGTGTCCATGCAGGTCGTTGAACTGCTTGAAGTGATCCACATCGAGCATCAGTACCGACAGCGGCAGCACCCGACGCGTACAGCGCGCCAGTTCGTGATTGAGGGTTTCTTCCAGATAACGGCGGTTGTACAGACCTGTCAGCGGGTCGCGGATCGATTGCTGGCGCAGCGTTTCGCGCAAGCGCAGGTTGTGCAGCGCCAACGACAGTTGTTCGGCTGCCGCCTCGGCGACGGTCAGCGACGCGAGGTCGCTTGGATCTTCGCTGCGCAACGCCAGCATTCCCAATTGCGTGCCTTGCGCCGACAGCGGAATGCAGGCCGTGCCCGCCTGCGGCGGGAGATTGACGCCGGCATGCTGGCACAGCATGCCCTGGCTGGCGTCCATCACCACATGGGTGCGGTCGCGACGCAACGCCCAGCAGTTGTCCGGTGCGATGCTGGCACCGGCGTCGTCGGCCATCGCGCCCCAGGCGACGACTTGTTCGGCGCGGTCGCGCGAGGCACGCAGCAGGTACACCGCGCCTGCTGCACCTGGCATCAGCGGCGCGATCGTGCGGGCAGTGACTTCCAGCGCTTCTTCGGCATCGCGGCAGTTCTGCAGCAATCCTGAGTAGCGCGACAGCGCCTCCAGACCCGCAGAGGTGCGTTCAAGCGCCGCAAACGATTCGGTCAGACGCTCGCTGGTATGGCTGGCTTGGTCTTCGGCGCGCGTACGCCGTTCCAGCTCGCGCGACAGCAAGCGGTAGGCCAGCAGCATCACCAGCAGCCCGCTGACAATGCCGATCACGGTCACCCACAGCACCCATTGCGCACTGCGCGTGGTGGCGTCGTTACGAAGTACCAACTGCCGACGCTCCAGCTCCGCCATGGTCTGCACTTGGCGGCGCAGCGACGAAGAGGTCTGGAACATGCCGCGCGCAATCGAGGTGCGTGCGCCGTCCAGGCCCTGCGTCCGATAGCTGTGCAATAGATCGTCGATCTGCACCAAGCGCCCATCCACCAGCCGGCTGAGCGTTGCGACATTGCGCTGCTGCTGCGGGTTGTCCTGCACCAACGCATCCAGCCGCACGAGACGTTCGGGCAGGCGGCCGATCGCATCGGCATAGACCCCTAAAAAGGCCTCGTTGTCGGTTAGCACATAGCCGCGCACCGACGATTCCGCCGACAGAATGCCGGCCTGAATCTCATCGATGCTGGCAATCACCTCCTGCGTATGCGTCACCCAGCTGGCATCCGACAGCGACTGCCGCGTCGTGAAATAACCACCCACGCCGATCAGCACAAAGATCAGCCCGCCCACCAGCAGTGCCCCGGCAGCGCGGCGTTTCGTTCGTTTAGTTACCACCGCGTTCCCCGGCACGATTGTCTGGTCGAGGCCGATGCAAGCCGCGTGCCTACGCTTCACTCTGCTTACTGAGTCAGCTGGCAGACGGCACAGCGCGCCCGGTCGGAGCGACGTGGCGGTATCCTCCTAGGCACCTATTCAGAAGAACGCCCGTGGTCATTTTCCTAGGTAATTACCAGCTCACCTGTCACGCCGCCAAGGGCGACACGCTCGCCCACGGCTGGGTTGCCGGCTGGGATGTCGCGCAGATCGGCGTCGGCCGGGCCGCGAATTTGGCAGGTGCGGCGCTCTCGTCAACCTTCCCCGACCACCGAAGCGCCATGGCCGCCGCCCGCATCGCCGGCATGGTCACGCTCGAAGCCATGTACGCCAAGGCGCAAGAGCAGCGCGCGCACGTCTGAGCGGCACGTTATGAGGCTGGCATGCGGTTTGCTCCGACGTGCTCAGGACGCCGCCGAGTGAACCGCCCCGGTTTTGTCGGAGGCCGTTTGGTTTGAGTCAGGCCGCCTCGGCCTGACGGGTTTGCTGCCGATAATAAGCCGCTTCGGCTTCCGCTGGCGGGATGTATCCGATCGGCCCCAACAGGCGTTTGTGGTTGTACCAGGGCACCCAGTCCAGCGTGGCCAGTTCCACCTGCTCGCGATGGCGCCACGCTCTGCGGTGGATCACCTCGGCCTTGTACAGTCCGTTGATCGTCTCGGCCAGTGCGTTGTCATACCAGTCGCCCACGCTGCCGACCGACGGTTCGATCCTGGCCTCGACCAGCCGTTCGCTGTAACGGATGCTGAGGTATTGCACGCCACGGTCGCTGTGGTGGATCAGTGTCTGCTCGTCGCTTCGCTGCCGGGCATGTACGGCCTGCTCCAGCGCGTCCAGGACAAAGTCCGTCGTCATCGAACCGGACACCTTCCAGCCCACGATACGGCGGGCGTACACATCGACCACGAAGGCCACGTACACCACCCCCTGCCAGGTCGACACATACGTAAAATCGCTCACTCACAGCGCATTCGGTCGCGCGGCATGGAACTGCCGGTTCACCCGGTCCAAGGGACACGGCTGCGCCTTGTCGCTGTCGATGGTCCTGACTGCCTTGCCGCGCACCACCCCGCGCAGGCCCAGCCGCCGCATCAGCCGCTCCACCGTGCACCGCGCCACCTCCACGCAGTCGCGCTGCAGCTGTCGCCAGACCTTGCGCACGCCGTAAACGCGGCGGTTGTCTTCCCAGATCCGCCCAATGGCTGCGCACAGCTGCGTGTCTGCCTGCGCACGCGCCGACGCCCTGGAGGGATCGGCACGCCGGGCCGCATGCAGGTGTACGTCGAGGGGGCGATCGGCAATACCTTGCAGATCGGCTCGACCCCGTAGACATTGCGGTGTTCGTCGATAAACCCCGTCATGGCTTGAACCGGCGGTCGAGCTCCGCCTGGGCAAAATACGCTGATGCCTTGCGCAGGATCGCGTTGGCCTGCCGCAACTCCCGCACCTCGCGTTCCAGCGACTTCATTTTCTCGCGCTCGGACGTGCTCAGCTTCTCACGCCGCCCCTGGTCGCGCTCGGCCTGCCGTACCCAGTTGCAGAGCGTCTGCGCCGTGCAACCGATCTTCCCGGCGATCGATGCGATCGCCGCCCCACTGCCAGGTGTGATCCTTCTGGTGCTCAAACACCATCCGCACCGCTTGCTCACGAACCTCTGGCGAATCCTTCATTGCTTTGCTCATGACTCCATCCTCTCAAGAGTTGGAGCCTGCGGGAATCCCGGGGCGGCTCAGATCCGATCGCTGAAGGAGCAGTGCGTACACCGGCATCGCTTCGAGAGCCAAACCCACGCGCTGCGCGTGATTGCTGACTGGACCGCCTTCTACAACCAACAGCGCCCTCATCAGGCACTGAAGATGATGACCCCAAACGCGGCCTATGCCGCTACATTAACCGCATGACCTGTGCAGAAACCGGTGGGTCATTACATTTCACAGAAGCCAGTTGCTGAAAGGGGAGGTATTTCTGTGCGTCCAGCAGCCGCGCATGATCGTCTGCTCTGTTGGCAGAGAGCTCCACGCCACCGACCTTGATGGTGTAGGGGCGTGCTTCGTTCCCTTGCAATGCGGCCAGAGCCTGGCTCAGCAAATCGTCCTGCATGCCCGCTCCTTGCCGCATCTGATCGAATGCTTCCGAGAGTGCCACAGCAGTTCGTGCCACGGCCAGACGGGCAGCATCACCCAGGGACAAGCGAACGGGACGGACAAGGTAGCGCGAGCCAATGAGGGCTTGCACGTCAGTCGGGACGAAGAAGCGCACATACAGCCCAGCAGGGCGGCGCAGAAAATACGGCTTCGGCACGGGGTTTGATACCTCGTTTGATACCTAACGCAGGCTCAAACTGAACATCAAACCCCGGGCCTAACCTTCGCGAAATCAAGCACTTACTGCTCTTTTCCGCGATCAGATGGTGGAGGTGGGCGGAATCGAACCGCCGTCCGGAAGCACTCCATCCCCAGCACTACATGCTTAGCCCTCCGTTAGATCTCATTCCCAGGCAGCACGGTTGGCAAAGCGCACCTGGAAACCAGCCTGCTTTATCTAACCGGTAGCTGACAGGCAGCCACTACCGATGGTTCCGTGATAATGACCCTACACCTACGAGCACGGGCACAAGTAGGTTCGGGGGTTCGCCTTAGGCGGCTGTAGAACTACAACTAAAGCCAATTAAGCGGCGATAGCGAAGTCCGAACCGTAGTTGTCATCGTTGGCAACTAAAAGTTTGCTGCTGGATTAACGAGGAAAGCTGCCCCCTCGGCATGCGCCAAGCGACTTCGCGACCCCCGTCGAAACCAGTGCACCCCCGGGGAAAGCTTTAAAACGCTGACTCGCCCAGTGTAGGGATCGGCGCGCCCTCTCACAAGTGGCGAGATGCGAAGCGCTTACAGTGGCTTCAGTCCGTACCGAACGGAACAATCTGCAAACGAAGGAGCGATGCGATGGCGACAGGCAAGCCCCCACGTTCGACGCCTGCGCGCGCAGCACCGCGCAAGGCGGCTGCAAGCACGGAAAAACCGGCACGGCCGCGTGCAAGGCGCGCGCAGCAGGCCGAGCCGCAGGAGCCCAGCGTGACCCGCGTGCAGGGCAAGGCGCGCACGGTGATTTACATCCATGGTATCGGCAACAAGCCGCCGGCCGATGTGCTGCGGTGTCAGTGGGACAAGGCTTTGTTCGGGCGGCCGATGGGCGAGCGCACGCGGCTGGCGTACTGGGTCAATCGCGAGCGCTATCCGGTGGCCGAGCCAGGCAATTGCGATGCGCGCGATGTGGGGCCGGCGCTCAATCAGAGCGTGCAGCGCGCCCTGAGCACGCTCGGCCCGGTAACGGGCGAGCAGGACCTCCACCTGTTGGCCGATGCGCTGGCGCGGAGCGAGCAGGAACGCGCGGATCTACATCAGTTGTTGGACGAACTGGAGGGGGCGTCCACACCCGGCAGCGTACGAGCCATGGGCGCCATCGATGCGATCAACCGGATGCTGCTACGGCTGATTTCCGCTGCATTGTTGCAGGATGTACACGACCTGTTCTTCGTGCCGGAGCGTGCGGCGCTGATGCGCGAAAGTCTGGCGCAGCGGCTGCGCGCAGGGGGCGGGCCGTTCGTGGTGGTGGCGCATAGCCAGGGCTCGATGATCGCCTTCAATGTGCTGCGCCAACTGAAGGCCGCCGACTGCCAGGTCAGTCTGTTCGTCACTCTGGGCTCGCCACTGGGGTTGCCGCAGGTGCGCAGCATGTTCAAGCGCTGGACCGGTACGCGCAAACTGCCGTTTCCCGAGTGTGTGCAGCGCTGGATCAATGTTGCAGAAACGCGCGACCCGATCGCGCTGGACCCGGATCTCACCGGCGACATCGCCAACGCAAAAGGACGCTTCGAAAATTTGGCCGCTGCGCGTTTGAATCCGGACTGGCAGCACAACCCGCATTCCGGCTCTGGGTATCTGTCGATTCCGCAGGTGCGGGCCGCAGTGCGTCAGGCCGTGGGTGTGGGCTTCGATCAGCCGGTGTCCAATGCAGTGCTGATCAAGGATCTGAGCGAGCAGCTCGAAGCGCATGGCCCGGGGCACCGACACGACGTGCTGATCGAGCTGGATCGGCGCGTGTTGGGCAACGACCCGGCTGGCGTGCGCGCGTTGCTGTTGCAGCACGTGCGCGAAGCGGCCGCGCGCACCACTGGTTTGAGCGGCGATGCACTGGACGAGGCGATCGAACTGGAAGACAGCCTGCAGCGTTTCGTGTCCGCGCGGTTGACGCGATTCGAGATCGAATCGCTGCAGGATCGCTATCGCGCGTTGGGCTTTCGACGGGTGTGGCGCGATGCCGGCAAACGCGCGCTGATCCATGAATCCGGCAATGTGCTGCATGCCGATGCGGCGCGCACGGCGTATCGCGCGCGTGGTCAGCAGATTGGATGGGCAGTACTGGATACCGGCATCGCGGCCAGTCACCCGCATTTTTTCGTCAAGGGCGAGCGCGACAACGTGGTGGCGCAGTGGGACTGCACGCGGCGTGGTGCGCCCAAGCGACTGACCCGCGCCGACGGCGCCGCGTTTACCCGGCTCGATCGGCATGGCCACGGCACGCATATTGCCGGGATCATTGCCGGTCAGTGTCGCGCTTCGATTCCCGATGCGAGTGGCGTGCCCGGCCGCACACTGGACTTTGCCGGCGTGGCGCCTGATACCCAGTTGTACGGCTTCAAGGTGCTCGACGATGTTGGAAATGGCCGCGATTCGTGGATGATCAAAGCAATCCAGCAGATCGCTGTAATCAACGAGCGCGCCGGCGAGCTCGTCATTCATGGCGTCAATCTGAGCCTGGGTGGCTGTTTCGACCCGGAGAGCTATGGCTGCGGGTTTACGCCGCTGTGCAACGAATTGCGGCGGCTGTGGCGGCAAGGCGTGCTGGTGGTGATCGCTGCCGGCAACGAAGGCCTGGCCTGGTTGATGCGCAACGATGGCGATGCGTATGCGGCCAACATGGATCTGTCGATCAGCGACCCGGGCAATCTGGAAGATGCCATCGTGGTCGGTTCGGTGCACAAGAGCAGCCCGCACAACTATGGCGTGTCGTATTTTTCCTCGCGCGGGCCCACCGCCGATGGTCGCGGTAAGCCGGATGTGGTCGCGCCGGGGGAAAAAATCCTCTCGGCCTACTACGACTTTGACCCAAACGATCCGGCCAGTTTGATGGTGGAAATGAGCGGCACCAGCATGGCCGCACCGCATGTCTCCGGCGTGTTGGCGGGTTTTTTATCGGCACGCCGTGAGTTCATCGGCTTCCCGGACCGCGTCAAGCAGCTGCTGCTCGAGACAAGTACCGACCTGCAGCGCGACCGCTATGTGCAGGGCAGGGGCGTGCCGAATTTGATGCGGATGCTTGGAGCGACGTGATTCGGAGCCGGGAGTCGGGATTGAGATTGGGCGTTCGCAAGAGCAGCGGGGCTAGCCTCGCCGCTGTGCATGTGTGGATCGCAAGCCAGCAGTGCGAAAGGCCACGCACAACCGCTGTAGCCAATCCCTAATCCCGAATCACCAATCCCCGCCACTTACGCATCACGATTATGCCGCCGCATCACGCGCTGCTTGTCGCGCTGCCAGTCGCGGTCCTTGGCGGCGTCGCGCTTGTCGTGGTTCTGCTTGCCCTTGGCCAGGGCGATCTCCAGCTTCACCTTGTTGCTGCTCCAGTACAGCGCGGTGGGCACCAGGGTGTAGCCCTCGCGCTCCACGCGGGTGAGCACCTTGTCGATCTCGGCCCGGTGCAGCAGCAGTTTGCGATCCCGGCGTTCCACCGGCACGGTATGGGTAGAGGCCTGGATCAGCGGGGTGATCTGCGCGCCGATCAGGTAGATCTCGCCCGAGCGAACATAGGCGTAGCCGTCGACGATGTTGGCGCGGCCGGCACGGATCGCCTTGATCTCCCAGCCTTGCAGCGCCAGGCCAGCTTCGTAGCGTTCTTCAAGGTGGTATTCGTGGCGCGCACGCTTGTTCAACGCGATGGTTTTCGTGGCCTTCGCGCCGTTTGCTTTATCCTTGGTTGGTTTCTTGCTCATCCGCCCATTGTCGCCGATTCGGTGTCGTCAAACGATCTTCCGTCTTTCACAAGTTAGCGAATGCCTATCATCCGTCGCAGCGCCCTGGTCGAACACAGCGCCACCCGTATGTTCGATCTGGTCAATGATGTCGCCGCCTATCCGCGCCGCTTCGGCTGGTGCGACGCTGCCCAAGTGCTCGAGCAGGACCAGGCGCATATCGTGGCGCGCCTGGATCTGGGGCTGGGGTCGTTCCGCACCTGGTTCACCACCGATAACATCCTGGAGCGCCCCGAGCGCATCGTCATGCATCTGCGCGACGGCCCGTTCAAGCGCCTGGAAGGGCTGTGGGAATTCCAGGCGCTGGGCGAGAACGCTTGTAAAGTGCGTCTGACCCTGGAAGTGGAGACCAGCTCGCGCCTGCTGGGCCCGGCGCTGGCGCTGGGGTTCCAGGGCCTGGCCGATCGCATGGTCAACGATTTCGTGCGCGTCGCCGATCGCGGCGACGGATAGGCACCACTGCAGTATGCGCATCGAGGTCATTCTGGCCTGGCCGGATCGCTATAACGTGGTGCAGCTTGAGTTGCCCGATGGCGCAACCGTGGCAGAAGCAGTCGCCGCATCCGGTTTGGCGTTGGAGCAAACGCCTGTGGCACTTGCAGTGCACGGGCTCATCGCGCGCCCGGAGCAGGTATTGCGCGCAGGCGACCGGGTCGAATTGCTCAGGCCGCTGCTATTGGATCCAAAGGAGGCGCGGCGTCGGCGTGCCGGACCAAGCAAAAAGGCCGGCCCCAACACCTAACCGGTTTGCCGGTGCTGCGGTATGCGTGCGCTGTGCGGTAGAGCGAGCTCTTCCGATCACTGCCCCGCAGTGGGCCGAACGTATTCGTTGTCGTTGGATTCGAGCACTCGCTTTTCGACATGCAACGCCTGGCGAACGTGCGAGGTTTTGGTCGGCAGGAAGCAGCTCGTCGAAGAAGCGATGCGGTATTACGAACCGATCTTCGGAGACGCCAGCCAGTTCGGTGCTGCAACTCTATCGAGCATGTTTTCCGATCATGCAAATGAAAAACGCATCCGTTCGACGGGATGCGTTTTCTGGTCCCGCCAGCCTCAGGCGATCGCAAGACCGCCCAGCAACCGCATCAACGGCCGCGCTGCTTCTTCTTGTCACGTGCCAGGTTGCGGCCGAACTGCTTGGGCGCGGCTTTGGCCAGCTGCTCGTCCTGCGACGGGAAATAGTCGCCTTCCCAGCGCACAACTTGCTCGTTCTCGAAGAACACGGTGAAGTTCTTGACCTCGGTGTGCGCCAGACGGTCCACACGCTGCGTGGAGGTGTAGTCCCAGCGCTGTGCATGGAACGGGTCGGGAATCGAAGGGGTGCCCAGCAACGCGCTGACCTGCTGCTTGCTCTGGCCTACCTGCAGTTGCTCCACGGCGGTCTGTTTGATCAGATTGCCCTGGTAGATCGGCTGCTTGTAGATGATGCCGCAGCCAGCGGTGGAAAGAGCAACGGCGGCGACCAGCAGAAGATTACGCATCGGGGATTAAGTGCTGAGGAAATCACGCCGATGATACACTTCCGTCGGTCGCCGCGACCCGTTTGATGGCAGCTGGCGCTAAATCGCCAATGAACGGAGAACATATGGAAACCCACGACCTGCGCAAAGTCGGGCTCAAGGTGACCCATCCGCGCATGCGGATCCTGGAATTGCTCGAGCAAAAGAGCAATCACCACCACCTCAGCGCAGAAGACATCTATCGCCAGTTGCTCGACCACGGCGACGAGATCGGTCTGGCCACGGTGTATCGGGTGCTGACCCAGTTCGAGGCCGCCGGCCTGGTGCTGAAGCACAATTTCGAAGGCGGGCAGGCTGTGTACGAGCTGGATCGCGGCGGTCACCACGACCATATGGTCGACGTGGATACCGGCCATGTAATCGAGTTCGAGAGCGAGGAAATCGAGGCGTTGCAACGCCAGATCGCCGCCAAGCACGGCTATGAGCTCGAAGAGCACTCGCTGGTGCTGTACGTGCGCAAGAAGCGCCCGCGCTGAGTTCCGCGTTCTGCAGGTGCAAGCACAAGGCGGCTTCGGCCGCCTTTTGCATTTGTGGGGCGCGGTGGTGGATTCGCTGCATGGCCCGCGGCTCAATCGGGCCTCCGGCCGCTTCCCCGTTGGCGGGGGCGATGGAGCCCCGTTAGCGGGGAGTCTGACCTCGCTGACGAGAACAGGGAGTCTCGTCAGTAGAGACCTCGCGGGCAGGGAGGGCGCCTTGCGAACGGGACAAGCGAACGGAGCTTGGGATGGGGCCTCAATGCATGAAGCCTGCCCAGGCGGCCTCAGGGGCGCCGATCAGTTACAGCACTGCATGCATCGAAAACGTCGGTGGAGCTACGCGTGTCTAGCGTTGCCGCCATCGCACGGGCGTAGCAGCACCGGTGCAGCGCTGCCGGCCCGATCAGTTGCTTTACAACAGTTTGCGAGCTATTTGCCTGGATCAGGCGCTCTGCAACAGCTTGCGGGCTGCCGCGCGTGCTTCCTTGCTCACTTCCACACCGCCTAGCATGCGTGCCAGCTCTTCCTGGCGGGCCTGCGGGCCGAGCAGCTCGACCGCGCTCTGGGTCATGCCGTCCACCGGCGCCTTGCTGACCCGGTAATGCGCGTGGCCCTTGGCGGCCACCTGCGGCAAGTGGGTGACGCACAGCACTTGGCGCTCTTCGCCAAGCGCGCGCAGCTTCTGCCCGACGATGTCGGCCACTGCGCCGCCGATGCCCGAATCCACTTCGTCGAAGACCATGGTCGGCACGCTGTCCAGGCCGAGCGCCGCCACTTCGATGGCCAGCGAAATGCGCGACAGTTCGCCGCCGGAGGCGACCTTGCGCAACGCGCGCGGCGGTTGGCCGGCGTTGGCGGCGACCAGGAATTCCACCCGTTCGGCGCCGTTGGGGTCCGGCCGCGCGCTGTCGTGCGGCTGCAGTTGGATCAGGAACTGCCCGCCGCCCATGCCGAGCTCGCCGATGAGCGTGGTGGTGGCGGCCGACAACGCTTCGGCGGCGGTGCTGCGGCTGTCGCTGAGCACGCCGGCGGCACTGCGCCAAGCCGCGGTAGCGGTTTCGATGTGCTTGTCGAGCTGCTGCAGGCGCTCGTCGGCGCCGCGCAGGCTCTCGACTTCGGCGCTTAGATGGTCACGGTGCGCGGCCAACTCGTCCGGGGTGACGCGGTGTTTGCGGGCCAGGTCGTGCAGGCGGCCCAGGCGGCGCTCCATGGCGTCGAACTGGGCCGGGTCGGCCTCCAGGTCGTCGCGCACGCGGTCGAGCAGGGCCAGCGCTTCTTCGATCTGGATGACGGCGCTGTCCAGCAGTGCGTCCACTTCGCCCAGCCGCGGTTCGTGCTCGGCGACACGGGCGATATCGTGGCGGCTGTCCTGCAACAGACCCAGCGCGCTGGCGCCGTCGTCGCCGTTGAGCTGCTGGGCGACGCTGTCGCAGGCCCCGATCAGCGCGGTGGCATGCGCCTGGCGGCGATGGTTGACGTCCAGCGCGGCGATCGCGGCCGGGTCCAGGTCCTCGCGTTCCAGTTCGGCCAGTTGGTGCTCCAGAAAGCCGATCCGGTCGGAGACATCGCCTTGCGCCGACAGCGCATCGCGCTCGTCCAGCAGCGCTTGCCAGCGCTGGCTGGCCTGGCGCACCTGTTCGCGCTGGGCGCTGTTACGGGCATAGGCATCGAGCAGGGCGAGCTGGCTGTGGCGGGCCATCAGCGCCTGATGTTCGTGCTGGCCGTGGATTTCGACCAGCCTGGAGGCCAGTTCCGCCAGCTGCGAGGAAGTGACCGGGCGGCCATTGATCCAGGCGCGCGAGCCGCCGTCGGCGCGGATGATCCGGCGCAGCTGACATTGCGCCTCGTCATCGAGTTCGTTGTCGGCCAGCCAGCTCAGGCCCGGATGCTCGGCCGGCAGCTGGAATTCGGCAGACAGTTCGGCGCGGTCAGCGCCGTGGCGGACCACGCCGCTGTCGGCGCGCAGGCCCGACAGAAAGCCCAGCGCGTCCACCATCAACGACTTGCCGGCACCGGTTTCACCCGAGACCACGGTCATGCCTGGACCGAATTCGAGTTCGGTGGCGCGGACAACGGCGAAATCCTTGATCGAGAGGTGTCTGAGCATGAGGTCGAGTGTGAACGCTTTGGGGAAGCTTAGGGTGGAAGGGGGCAGACAAGGAATCGGACGCTTGCCATCCCCGGGGCCAGACATTATCTATGCCCAGTCTCACCGGATGATCCCATGCGCGCGTCCCAGTCCCCAATGCTCGACCCCCGCGCCCGTCAGTTGCTGCGCACGCTGATCGCGCGCTACATCCGCGATGGCGAGCCGGTGGGCTCCAAGACGCTGGCCCAGCATGCGGGGCTGGATGTCAGTCCGGCCACCATCCGCAATATTCTGGCCGATCTGGAAGACGTGGGCCTGCTCAGCTCCCCGCACACCTCGGCCGGGCGCGTGCCTACTGCGCATGGCTACCGTGTATTCGTCGACAGCCTGGTGCAGATGCAGCCGCCCGGCGAAGAAGAAGTGCGCCGCCTGCGCGCGGAACTGGCCAGCGGCAACGGCACCCAGTCGCTGCTGGGCAGCGCCTCGCAGATGCTGTCGGCGATGAGCCACTTCGTCGGCGTGGTCAGTGCGCCGCGGCGCGAGCAGTTCGCGTTCCGGCATATCGATTTCGTGGCGCTGGACGCACGCCGGGTGCTGGCGATCCTGGTGTTTGCCGACAACGAGGTGCAGAACCGGGTGATCGAGCCACGTCGCGCCTACGAGCCTGCCGAGCTGGAACGGGTGGCCAATTATCTCAATGCGCAGTTCGCCGGGCGCGCGCTGGCGGACATCCGCGCCTGCCTGCTGCGCGAGCTGCGCATGGCCAAGAACGAAATGGAACAGCTGTTGGCGCATAGCGTTGACCTGGCCAGCGAGGCGCTGGTGCCGGCCGATGCCGACGATATGGTGATGGCCGGGCAGACCCGGCTGATGGGCGTGCAGGACCTGTCGGATCTGGACCGCCTGCGCGAACTGTTCGAGGCCTTCGCCAGCAAGCGCGAGATCCTGCAGCTGCTCGAACGCACCATCCAGGCGCCGGGCGTGCGTATCTTCATCGGCGAGGAAACCGGCGTGGTTTCGCTGGAAGGCGTCTCATTGGTCACCGCGCCCTACGCCGCCAACGGCCAAGTGCTGGGCGTGCTGGGGGTCATCGGGCCCAAACGCATGGCCTACGACCGGCTGATTCCGCTGGTGCAGACCGCCGCCGACGTGCTGGGCGCGGCCATGGAGTCGCCCGGCACGCGATAACCGGCATCGATCGGCGCGATCGTGTTTGCTTGAAACGCGCGCGAGCGCCCATATACGGGGTGACGTTGGGGCGGGCGTTCCGCTTGCCCGGGAACTGCACATGAACCAAGACCACCCCGAATTCGACTCCGAAGACCTGTCCCAGAACCCGCCCGAGACCGATCCGCTCAAGGCCGAGATCGAATCGCTGCGCAGCGAGATCGCGCTGGTCAAGGCCGATGCCCTGCGCGAGCGCGCCGACCTGGAAAACCAGCGCAAGCGCATCGCGCGCGATGTCGAGAACGCGCGCAAGTTCGCCAACGAGAAGCTGCTGGGCGAACTGCTGCCGGTGTTCGACAGCCTGGACGCCGGCCTGACCGCAGCCGGTACCGAGCCCAGCCCGCTGCGCGATGGCCTGGACATGACCTACAAGCAATTGCTCAAGGTCGCCGCCGACAACGGCCTGACCCTGCTCGATCCCGTCGGCCAGCCGTTCAACCCGGACCAGCACCAGGCGATCAGCCAGGGCGAGGCCGAGGGCATCGCGCCGGGCCACGTGGTGCAGGTGTTCCAGAAGGGCTACCTGCTCAACGAGCGTCTGCTGCGCCCGGCCCTGGTGGTCGTGGCCAAGCACGACTGAACCGAAGTGCCGGCTGAACTGCCAGGCGCAGGCATGAAACACAGATGTGCGCCGGTGGCTTGAACACCTGCGCACCACCCCCACATCTCAGCCAGACCCGGCGTCGCCGGACACAGCTGAAGAATCATCAGGAGCATATCCATGGGCAAGATCATTGGTATTGACCTCGGCACCACGAACTCGTGCGTGTCGATCATGGACGGCGGCAAGGCCCGCGTCATCGAAAACTCCGAGGGCGATCGCACCACGCCTTCGATCGTCGCCTACACCAAGGACGGCGAAGTGTTGGTCGGCGCCTCGGCCAAGCGCCAGGCGGTGACCAACCCGAAGAACACCTTCTACGCGGTGAAGCGCCTGATCGGCCGCAAGTTTACCGACGCCGAAGTGCAGAAGGACATCTCGCACGTGCCGTACGGCATTCTCGCCCACGACAACGGCGATGCCTGGGTGCAGACCAGCGACGGCAAGCGTATGGCGCCGCAGGAAATCTCTGCGCGCGTGCTGGAAAAGATGAAGAAGACCGCCGAGGATTTCCTGGGCGAGAAGGTCACCGAGGCCGTGATCACGGTGCCGGCCTACTTCAACGACAGCCAGCGCCAGGCCACCAAGGACGCCGGCCGCATTGCCGGTCTGGACGTCAAGCGCATCATCAACGAGCCGACCGCGGCTGCCCTGGCCTATGGCCTGGACAAGAAAGGCGGCGACCGCAAGATTGCCGTGTACGACCTGGGCGGCGGCACCTTCGACGTGTCGATCATCGAAATCGCTGAAGTCGATGGCGAGAAGCAGTTCGAAGTGCTGGCCACCAACGGCGACACCTTCCTGGGCGGCGAAGACTTCGACAACCGCGTCATCGAGTACCTGGTCGACGAATTCAACAAGGATCAGGGCATCGATCTGCGTAAGGATCCGTTGGCACTGCAGCGCCTGAAGGACGCCGCAGAGCGCGCCAAGATCGAGCTGTCGACCAGCCAGCAAACCGAAGTGAACCTGCCGTACGTCACCGCCGATGCATCGGGCCCGAAGCACCTCAACATCAAGCTGACCCGTGCCAAGCTCGAAGCGCTGGTGGAAGACCTGGTCAAGAAGTCGATCGAGCCGTGCCGCACCGCGTTGAACGACGCCGGCCTGCGCGCCAGCGACATCAATGAAGTGATCCTGGTCGGCGGTCAGACCCGCATGCCGAAGGTGCAGCAGGCAGTTGCCGATTTCTTCGGCAAGGAACCGCGCAAGGACGTCAACCCGGACGAAGCCGTGGCCGTAGGAGCTGCGATCCAGGGCGGCGTGCTGGCCGGCGACGTCAAGGACGTGTTGCTGCTGGACGTGACCCCGCTGTCGCTGGGTATCGAAACCATGGGCGGCGTGTTCACCAAGATCATCGAAAAGAACACCACCATCCCGACCAAGGCGTCGCAGACCTTCTCCACCGCCGAAGACAACCAGTCGGCCGTGACCGTGCACGTGTTGCAGGGTGAGCGCGAGCAGGCCCGCTTCAACAAGTCGCTGGCCAAGTTCGACCTGTCCGGCATCGAGCCGGCGCCGCGCGGCATGCCGCAGGTGGAAGTGTCTTTCGACATCGACGCCAACGGCATCCTGCACGTGTCGGCCAAGGACAAGAAGACCAACAAGGAACAGAAGGTCGAGATCAAGGCCGGTTCGGGTCTGTCGGATGAAGAGATCCAGCGCATGGTCGCCGATGCGGAGGCCAACCGCGAAGAAGACAAGAAGTTCCAGGAACTGGTGCAGGCCCGCAATCAGGCCGATGGCTTGATCCACGCCACCCGCACCGCGATCACCGAGCATGGCAGCAAGGTCGGTGGCGATGTGATCGGCAAGGTGGAAGCGGCATTGTCGGATCTGGAAACCGCCATGAAGAGCGACGACAAGGCGCAGATCGAAGCCCGCAGCAAGACCCTGGAAGAAGCCGGCCAGTCGCTGTATGCAGCAGCTGCGGCAGCAGAGCAGGGCGGCAACGCCGATGCCGCCAGCGGCAACGCACAGGCCTCCAAGGCCGCCGATGACGTGGTGGACGCCGAGTTCACTGAAGTCAAGGACGACAAGAAGTAAGTCGTGGTTTGGGAGTCGGGGAGTGGGGATTGGCAAGCGCTAAAGCTTGCCGATCCCCATCCCGATATCCTTTACGCGTCGCGTCGCCAAGGCGGACCAGCACATGCTGTCCGCTTTTGCGTTTCAACGAATCTCAAATCACGAATTCCAAATCCCCGCTTATGAGCAAACGCGATTACTACGAAGTGCTGGGCGTTGCCCGTGGCGCCAGCGACGAGGAGCTGAAGAAGGCGTACCGGCGCTGTGCGATGAAGCACCACCCGGACCGCAATCCTGGCGATGCTGCTGCCGAAGCGGCGTTCAAGGAATGCAAGGAAGCCTACGAAGTGCTGTCCGATGGCAATAAGCGGCGTGCCTACGACGCGCACGGCCATGCGGCCTTCGAGCACGGCATGGGCGGTGGTGGAGGTGGGCCGGGTGGCCCGGACATGGGAGATATCTTTGGCGATATCTTCGGCAATATTTTCGGCGGTGGCGCCGCCGGTCCGCGCGCTGCGCGACGTGGCGCCGACGTCGGTTACGTGCTGGAACTGGATCTGGAAGAAGCCGTCGCCGGCATCGAGCGACGCATCGAGATTCCGACCTTGATCGAATGCGTACCCTGCCATGGCAGCGGTTCGGAAGACGGCAAGATCGAAACCTGCGGCACCTGCCATGGACGCGGCCAGGTGCGTATCCAGCGCGGCATCTTCGCCATGCAGCAGAGCTGCCCGCATTGCGATGGGCGCGGCACGCTGATCCAGAACCCGTGCAAGGTCTGTCACGGCGCCGGTCGCGTTGAAGAAGACAAGGTGCTGTCGATCAAGGTGCCGGCCGGTGTGGACACCGGCGACCGGATTCGTCTGGCAGGCGAAGGCGAGGCCGGCCCGGCCGGTACACCGCCGGGCGATCTGTATGTGGAAGTGCGCGTGCGCGAGCATGCGATCTTCCAGCGCGACGGCGACGATCTGCACTGCGAAGTGCCGATCCGTATTTCGCAGGCGGCACTGGGCGACACCGTGCGCGTGGCAACGCTGGGCGGCGAGGCGGAAATCCGCATCCCGGCCGAGACCCAGACCGGCAAGCTGTTCCGCCTGCGTGGCAAGGGTGTGCGTTCGGTGCGTAGCCGCAGCGAAGGGGATCTGTATTGCCGTGTGGTGGTGGAAACCCCGGTCAATCTCACGGCCGATCAGCGCGAACTGCTGCAACAGTTCGAGGCGACGTTCACCGGTGAGGATGCACGTAAGCACTCACCCAAGTCGGCTACATTCATCGACGGCGTCAAGGGTTTTTGGGATCGGATGACGTCCTGATTTAGCCTTCTGATACACCGATGGCCAGGCGTGCAGCAGACTGCACGCCGGGCCATTTTTTTGCTGGCTGCAAGACATCACGCGCATGCAAACGTGTGTGCGTGAAGCGACGGAAGCAGCCGGGGTTGCTCGCGTGACACATGCCCGTTTGACGCACCCGCGGCTCTTCCTGGCCGAGAACACTGTCGCCTGCAACGCTAGCGAAGCTGTGCCTTGAATGATGCAAGCCGGGCCAGCGGGGTGCATCATAATCGGGCAAAATTTAGCGGTTTCGTTGGGAATATCTGCGGTATTGCGCACCGCTGCGCCGGTTGGCGTCGGCATCTGGTTTCGATATGGTGAGATCGCCCGTGCACCATTTCCAAAACGCTAGGTGCCGATTGCAGCGTGCATCCACAGCACACTTGCAGGGTTGCGCGGATAATCGTTGCCATCTTTCTCCAGAACGGCCGCCTTTATGAGCGATGCAACCGACAGCCACCTCGTCCATGGTCGCCGCCAGCGTCCGGATGGTCCTTCGCCGATCGATGTGATCTCCGTGCAATCGCAGTTGGTCTATGGCCATGCCGGTAATAGCGCTGCGGTGCCGCCGCTGCGCGCGCTGGGGCTGCGTGTAGCGGAGGTGCCGACCACGCTGCTGAGCAACGCGCCGTTTTACGCAACCCTGCGCGGGCGCATCCTGCCGGCCGACTGGCTGGCGGATCTGTTATTGGGCGCTACCGAGCGCGGGCTGCCGCAGCGTGCGCGCATGCTGGTGTCCGGTTATTTCGGCAGCCTGGCCAACGGCGAAACATTCGCCGATTGGCTGGAGCAAACCTTGCCGCAGGCGCCGCAGCTGCGCTATTGCCTGGATCCGGTGATCGGCGATACGCACACTGGCCCGTATGTGGAACCCGGGCTGGAACGCGTGTTCGCCGAGCGCTTGCTGCCGCATGCCTGGCTGGTCACACCGAATGCGTTTGAGTTGGGTCGGTTGACCGGCTTGCCGAGCCTGCAACAGGACGATGCCATCGTTGCTGCGCGCGCGTTGCTGGCGCGTGGGCCGCAGTGGGTGCTTGCGCATAGCGTGGCCGGTGCCGCGGGTGAGCTGGTGACCTTGGCGGTCAGCGACGCGGCGGTGTATCGCTGGGCCAGCCCGCATCTGCCGGTGGATGTTGCCGGCACCGGCGATGTGCTGATGGCGCTGCTGATCGGCCTGCTATTGCGCAATGTGCCGTTCGAGCAGGCGGTGGGGCACGCACTCAGCGGCGTGCATAGCGCGCTGGAAGCCACACTGGCGGCGGGTTACGAAGAGTTCGACGTCATGGCTGCTGCGCCGGCAGCACTTGCCGCTGCGCCGCGATTCGCCGTCGAGCGATTGGCATGATCGCGCAGCCGGTGGTCGGCATCGTCGGCATCGCCGGCGCGTACGGGCGCTGGCTGGCACAGTTCGTGCGCGCGCGCATGCAGCTGGAGGTGATCGGGTTCGACCCGGCCGACAGCGGCAGCATGGACGAGGCCACGCTCGCGCAACGCGCGGACGTGCTGATTTTTTCCGCGCCGATCCGGCACACCGCTGCATTGATCGAGCGCTATGTGGAACTTGCCGGCGTGCGCGCTGCCTCGCAGTTGTGGCTGGATGTCACCTCGATCAAGCAGGCGCCGGTCGCTGCGATGTTGACCTCGCAGGCGGAAGTCGTCGGCCTGCACCCAATGACCGCTCCACCCAAATCGCCGACCTTGAAAGGGCGCGTCATGGTGGTCTGCGCGGCGCGGTTGCAGCACTGGTCGGCATGGGTGCAGCGCTTGTGCGGCGCGCTGCAGGCCGAATGCGTGTACGCCACCCCCGAGCACCACGACCGCGTGATGGCGCTGGTGCAGGCGATGGTGCACGCCACCCATCTGGCGCAGGCCGGCACCTTGCGCGACTACGCGCCGCTGCTGGGCGAGCTGCGCGCGCTGATGCCGTATCGCTCGGCATCGTTCGAACTGGATACCGCGGTGATCGCGCGCATTCTCTCGCTCAACCCATCGATCTACGAAGACATCCAGTTCGGTAACCCATATGTTGGCGAGATGCTCGACCGGCTGCTGCTGCAATTGCAGCAGCTGCGTGCCTTGGTGGCGCAGGGCGACGATGCGGCGCGTGCGCAGTTCCGCAGCCAATTCCTGCACGACAACGCGCAAGCGTTGCAGCAGGACGCACTTGCGGCAGGCAATTACACCTATGAGCGTGTGGGCTACCTGCTGGCCGATCTCACCGAACCGCTCACCTTGAGCGTGTATCTACCCGAAGACCAGCCCGGTTCGCTGCGCGCCTTGCTGCATGTGTTCGAGCGACACGGCGTGAACCTGTCGTCGATCCATTCATCGCGCACGCCGATGGGCGAGCTGCATTTCCGTATTGGCTTTGAGGCTGAAAGTGATCGCGCGGCATTAGCGCAAGCGGCGAGCGAGATTGATCGCAGTGGGATTGGCCGTGTGCTGGAGCGATCCGATTCCTGATTGCGATGCAGCGATACGAGGACGGCTTTCTGCCGCCATCGATTTCATCCACACAGGGTGTGGATGAAGCTTGCACAAGCATGTGGATAAATGCGCACAGCCCCTGCCGCGCAAGGGTTGCGCATTCAGTGGTGAAAAATTGACCAGTGCCGTGTAGAGCACGCAACGCATCTGCTGCGCAGTTGTCAGTCGGGCGCGGCTGGTGCTCGGAATCGGCGACGCTCTTGTACACCGGTCCCCACGCGCGCCGTCCAGGCCCAACAGACAACTGCTCGCTACCGTTAACTGCCGCTTTAGAGCGTAGAAAGGCGCAGCTCGCCGCCATCGGTGACGAAGCGCTGCCCCTGCCGTTGCAGGTGTCGTCCGTCAGGGAGCTCGTAACGCGGCGCCGATTGCGCATTTGCGCGTGGTTGCTGTTCGTCGCGGAATTCGACGATGACGTAAGACTCGCCATCTGCACCGATTGCGGGAAATTGCCGGAAAGACATACGCACCTCCGAAAGTTCCTAAGGTTGCAGTGCAGATCGCTCGGACCCGCACGCCACCGGCGCCAAGCCGGTAGGGCGAGCATGCGCACGTATTTGTTACCCAGACGTCGTTATGTGGTGAGGTACGAATGCGTGCAAGTTGAGCTCGTCAGCAGAGCCACCAAGCCACTCGTTACATCGTCACGCCGTGACGCTTGAGTGGGTCAGATCGGCGGCGCGCGTAGCAGCAATCAAGCAGTTACCTGCATTGCGCAGGCTCGATTGGGTGGTGAACGTTTTGAAACGAGGTCATTGCGGGCAGTAATCAACCGACTGTGTGGCTTGAGACGGGGCGGATGCAACGCTTTATATGGCCTCAACAGATGCCCAGCCGAGAAATTGCAAAGGCAGCACTGCGCAAGCATCGCCCATTGACTGCACCGTCGCGTATGCACGACGCGCAGCCAAGCATTCAACGACTCAGCTGCAACGCATTCCGGTCGGCTGTGGCTGCGGCCAGTTCTGCACGCGCGGAGGCGATGCGTGCTTGTGCATCGATCAGGCGCACGCGCGCGTCGTTGGCGGTTTCCTCGCGCTGGTTGACCAGGAAAAAGTCACCCGATCCCAGCTCGAAGCGCCGCCGCTCGGCTGCGGCCAGGCGATCTGCCAGGCCGCGTTCCTCATCGGCGATCGTGGCCAGCCGTTCGGCGGCGTTGAGCGAGATGACGATCGATTCGACCTCGATCGAAATCTGGTCGCGCAGAAAACGGCTGCGCTGATCCAGCGCTTCGATCTCGGCACGCGCCTCGGCCACGCGGCCCTTGGCGGCGCGGTTTTCCAGCGGCACGCTGAAACGGAAGCCGATGATGGCATCGGTCAGCGAGCGATTCGGTCCGCCAACGCCGGGTGGGCCGAGATCCTTGCTGACTTCCACGCTCACATCCAGGCGCGGTTTCAGATCGTTCTGCGCCAGCATCAAACGTGCGGTGGCCTGGTCGATGCGGGTGAGCACGGCGCGATAATCCGGGCGCTCCACCGGTGCGGTGATCTTGCTGGCGCCGGCTAATCCTTCCAGCGCCGAGGTGTCGGCCGGCAGGCGCTCGGCGGAGACGATCAGCGGCATGCCGGCGTCATCGCGCAGATACAGCGACAACGCGTTGGCGGCGCTGGCGAAATCCTGTTCCGAGCGCACCACCAACGCATGCCGACGCACCAGATTCTGGTCGTTTTCGGTGAGCAAAATGGTCGGTCGCGCACCGAGCGTGACCTGCCGCGAAATCGCATTGCGGCGTTGCTCGGCCAGTTGCAGCAGGTCGTTGTAGGCGCGCAACTTCAGCCCGGCGGCGACCCAGTTCTGGTAGGCATCTACCGCGCGCCGTTGCACGCCGATGGCCACCATTTCCGCTTCGTACTTGGCCACATCGATATCGGTGCTGGCAATGCTGCGCTTGGTGCGGCGTTCGTCGATCACGCGGTCGCGCAACAGCGCATACAGCGCGCCGACCTTCACTTCGCCGCCGCGGTCGGTATAGGACTTGTCTTCGTAGACGGGAAAGGAACCGCGCGAGGAGCGGTAGCCGCCGTAGTAATAGCCGCCGTTTTCTTCGAACGGCCGCTTGGCGCCGGTTTCGATCGTGCTGCCGTCGTAATAACCGGCCTCGCGCGAGCGGCCTTCGATGTCGAACACAGTGTCGAAGGAGCCGTCGGCCGAGATGCCTTTGCCCTCGGCCTGGCGCACCTTTGCCAGCGATTCGATGATCTGCGGTGCAGAGCGGGCCGACGACTGCAGCACTTCGTCCAGCGTCAGCGCATCGGCCTGGGCGAATGCCGCACCGGGGCAGAGTGCGATCAGCAGGACAACAAGACGGCCGATCATTTCTTGCCCGTCGCTTCGTCTTCGGCCTTGGGCGCGGCCGGTTTGGCCTTACCGTCTTCCTGCGTGGTCGCAGCCGGGCGCCGGCCGAATTCCAGCGGGAAGTTGTTGAGCTGGCGCCACAGTTCGTAGCCGACCTTGACAGTTTCGCCTTGCACCCAGCCGCGCACCTTGCCGCCCTGGCGGGCGAATTCCTGCGCGGGCCACGCCGGCTTGTCCGGCATCGGTTCGACCAGGATGCGGAACAGACCATCGGGCGCAGCGTTGGGGTCGATCGCGCGCACGCGGCCATCGAACATGCCGTGCGCCACCGACGGCCAGCCACTGAACTGAATCGCCGGCCAGCCTTCGAACTCCAGCCGCACCGGGCGGCCGGGACGGATCAGTGGCACGTCGCGGCCGTCGATGTAGAGCTCGACCGCGCGTTCCACCCGTTCCGGTGCGATCACCGCCAGCACCGTGCCCGGCGAGACCATGGCGCTGCCGCTGGCGGCGTTGAGCTGCTGCACGCGGCCGTCGCGCGGTGCGCGCACCAGCTGTGCAGACTGACGATTCAACTGGATATCGATGCGGGTCAGCTTGGCGCGCGATTCGGCCAGCTTGGCATCGGCTTCGGCCACCTTGATCTGGGTCAGCTCGAAGTCGCGGCGGCCGGCCAGGCCTTCGGCGAGCAACTGCTTGCTGCGTGCCACATCGATGCTCGCGACTGCGCGTGCCTGCTGGATGGCGGCGATTTCTGCCTGCGCCTGCGCGCGTTCGCTGGCCAGGCGGGTGAGCAGGTCCGGGTCCAGATCGCCGACACGCGCGATCGGGTCGCCTTTCAACACATGCTGGCCATCGTGCACATACCAGCGTTCGACGCGGCCCGGCACGAAGGCGGTGACCTGTTGCTGGCGGTCGCCCGGATCCAGCGAGACCACCTGGCCCTTGCCGCTGGCGGTCTGCACCCAGGGCGCAAACGCCAGGATCGCGCCGACGATGGCAACGCCGATCAACAGCATCCATGCCAACGCCTTGGCGATGCTGGGCGGCCGCATCGACGCCAGGGTGGGGAAATGCACCAACCGATCAGGGGCGTGCGGCATGCGAAGCCTCCTGTGTGGACGCGATCAATTCAGCACGCGTGGCATAGCGTTGCTGATGCTCCGGTTCCAGGCGGAACCAGCCGTCCAGGGTGATGTCCTCCGGCCGGCCGGTGCACAGCAACACCGTGGTTCCTGCGTCCTTCAAGCGCCGCAGGATGCGGGTCAAACGTTCTGCCGGAAGCAGGTCGTACAACTGCGACAACATCAGCACGCGTGGGCGCACCAGCAGCGCATTGGCCAGCTTCAGCGCCATCACATCGCCAATCCACAGCGGGAAGCCGGACGCGGCAAGCCGGGTATCCAGGCCTTGCGGCAACGTGGCGATGCGCGCACGCAAGCCCACCGTATCGATCGCTTCCAGCATCGCTTCGGAGGTCACATCGGCCGAGGCCATCGCCAGATATTCGCGAATGGTGACCTCCACGATGGTCGGCCGGTCCAGCACGGTGACTTCCGAACGCAGCAGGTACATGTCGAAGGTGGCCAGGTCGGCGCCTCCCACCATGACCAGCCCGCGGTCAGGAACCACGTGGCGCTTGAGCACCATGGCCAGCAAGCGGTCGGCGCCGCCGTCGGCCAGCGTGACCAACTGCTCGCCAGCTTCCAACGCGAAATCGAAACGCGCGCCGTCGATTTCCACACCATCCAGGCGTACGGCGCTGTTGCGCGGCGCCTCGCCGGCGACGGCCACCGGGCGCTCTTGAGGAATGGCATACAGCAGCGACAATTCCTCTGCGCTGGCGACCAGGTCGTAGAACACGTCCAGATAGCTGCCCAGCTGCGCGATGCCGTAAAACACCGCGCTTAAGATCAGTTCGGCCGCCACCAGCTGGCCGATCGACAACTCGCCGCGCAGGATCAGGCTGCCGCCCAGCGCCAGCAGGGCCGCGCTGGCCACCGCATAGGTGAGCAGGAACGCCAGCGTCTGGGTGAAGGTGTAGCGGAAATGGCGCCGATGCCGGTCGACGTACTCCGCGGTCACCGCTTCCGAGCGATCCATCGCGAAGTTGAGATGCCGGCTGGATTTATAGAAGCCGTTGGAGCCGCCGACGCTTTCCAGCCAGTGCGCGGCGTTGTGCTTGGCGTGACTCAGGTCCACCGCGGTGCGGATCGAGCCACGCGACCAGATCATCCAGATCGAGAAGATGGCCAGCAACAACAGCGCGTTGAACCCAAGGAAAAACGGGTGATAGAAGCTGGTGACGATCAGGCCGACCGCCGACTGCAGCACGATGGTGAAGGCGCCAACCGCCAGGCTGGGGACCGCTTTCTGGACGATCACCAGGTCGAAATAGCGGTTGAACACGTCGCCACGGTTCTGGTCGGCGAAGAATGGGTTCTGCGCATGCACTGCGCGCACGGTGATCTCGGCGACCACCCGTGCAAACAGGCGGCGTTCGAATAGCGCCATCACCCACACCCGCATCGCGCTCAGTGCCGCCACCAGCAACAGCAGGCCGAGCAACAGGCTGGACAAGGTCCACAACGGCGTGGGCAATGCGGTGTTGGCGACGCTATTGATCAGCAACTGCACCGAGATGGGTGTGGCCAGCGATAGCAGGCTGATCGCAATGCCATACACCAAGGTCAAGCGTACGTACGGCATATCCGGGCCGAGGACTTCCGCCAGCCAGCTTGCTGCTTCTTGCCATCCGATCCGCTGGGCCGCCATTGGCTATCCGTTGATGAGTTCAGTAAAACATTGACGAGTTGTCAGCCTTCCAACAAGGCCGCAGCGCTTATGTACCGCATAGGATTTTCCTATGCCGCCACCGCACGTAGCAGATTGGCGATCAAACCGAAGGCTGGCGCACGACCGGCGCCCTGCCGCCAGAGCAGACCAATCTCTCTATAGTAGCGTCCGCCTCTGACTGGTCGAACCACCACATCATCGCCTTCGCGGATTTCCTGGCGGACATATAGGTCTGGGAGCAAAGCAAGGCCCATGCCCATGCCGGCCATCTGGCGGATCGCATCCAGGCTGGTGCCTTCGTAATCGCGCAAGACATTCGCGCCGACATCCATGGCGATTGCGGCGACCTGTTCTGCCAATCGGTATTCCGGCATCAAGGTCAGCAGGTTGGCGCCGCGCAGATCGGCCGGGGTGATGCAGGTCTTGGTGCGCAGCGGATGGTCGGCGGCCATGGTCACATGCAGCAGTTCGCGGAACAGCCGCTCGCTATGCAGGCCGCGGCCGGCCACCGGAAGTTGCGCCAGGACCAGATCGTGTACGCCGCTGCTCAGGCCGGCGGCAAGCGCAGTCGGCAGCCCCTCGCGCACATGCACGCGCAGGGCCGGATTTTCGCGATGCAAACGTGCCACCAGGCTCGGCATCAGATAGGCGCCCAGCGTGGGCGACACCCCGAGCCGGATGGTGCCGACCAAGGTGTCGGCGGCGGTGGCGCGCACCTCTTCCAGATCGGTGACGCCGAGCAGGATGCTGCGTGCGCGGTCGAGCAGATCGCGACCCAGCGGGGTCAGGAGCGCCTGCGCGCCGCGCTCGAACAGCGGCGCTCCGATGATGGCTTCCAATGCGCGGATCTGCTGCGACAACGAGGGTTGCGAGACGCCCATCTGCTCGGCCGCGCGGGTGAAGCTGCCGGTGTCGGCCAGTGCGACGAAATAGCTCAGCTGGCGAAGCGTGGTTTTAGGCCGGGGCATGGGTCACATCGGATTGCGTGGGAGCGCACGGCCGGCGTGGCCGGTGAGGCAAGATGGGCGAAGTGTGGCTAACACGTGGAGCGAGCGGTCGTCCGGTGGCTGTGGACTGCGCGTTGGAATTGCAGTGTACGAGTGACGCGGGCCGATGCCGAACACCGGCCGCGCCTGCGTGGCGATGAGCGCCGTCTTTTGTTCGCTGCTCCAAGTGCCAAGCGCTGGTAGCGCAGCGTCAGGCAACTCTTAATTGATCGATGAACTGCAGCCGCGCCAGCTCCGCGTACAGGCCGCCTTCGGCGATCAATTGCGCATGCGTGCCCTGTGCGACGATGCGGCCGGCATCCATTACTACGATGCGGTCGGCCTTGAGCACGGTGGCCAGGCGGTGCGCGATGACCAGCGTGGTGCGGCCTTCCATCAGCCGGTCCAGTGCCTGTTGCACGGACCGTTCGCTTTGGGCATCGAGCGCGCTGGTGGCTTCATCCAGCAGCAGGATCGGCGCGTCCTTGAGCAGCGCACGCGCAATCGCCACGCGTTGCTGCTGGCCGCCGGACAGTCGCGTGCCGCGTTCGCCCAGTTCGCTGGCGTAACCCTGGGGCAGGGCGCGGATGAAGGCATCGGCTTCGGCCGCGGCGGCGGACGCTTCCACTTCGGCATCGCTGGCTTGCAGGCGCCCGTAGCGGATGTTGTCGGCGGCACTGGCGGCAAAGAGCGTGGGTTGCTGCGGCACCAGCGCGATGCGTTCGCGCAGCAGTACCGGGTCGGTGTCGCGCAGGTCGATGTCGTCGATGCGCACCTTGCCGCTGACCGGGTCGTGGAAACGCAGCAGCATCGCCAGCACCGTGCTCTTGCCCGCCCCGGAAGGACCGACCAGCGCCACGGTTTCGCCAGGGCTGACATGCAGATCGAAGCCATCCAGCGCCGGCGCGTCCGGACGCTGTGGGTAATGAAACACCACCTGATCGAAATGGATCGCGCCGCGCAGCGGCTGCGGCAAGGGCTGCGGCGTGGCCGGCGCCACGATGGCCGGTTGTTCGTCGAGCAATTCACCTACCCGGCCCATGCCGCCGGCGGCACGCTGCAACTCGTTCCAGACCTCGGCCAGCGCGCCGACCGAACCGCCGCCGATCATTGCGTACAACACGAACTGGCCCAGCGTGCCGGGCGTCATGCGGCCAGACACCACATCATGCGCGCCCAACCACAACACCCCAACGATCGCGCCGAAGATCAGCATGATCGCCACCGCGGTCACGGTGGCCTGGGTGCGGATGCGCAGCTTTGCGGTGTCGATGGCGGTCAGCAGTGCCGTACTGAAACGTTGGCTTTCGTAACGCTCGCGCGCATGCGCCTGCACGGTGCGTACTGCGCCCAGGGTTTCGGCCGCCAGCGTATTGGCGTCGGCCACGCGGTCCTGGCTTGCACGCGAAATCTTCTGCAGGCGGCGTGCGCCCAGCACGATCGGCAGCACCGCCAGCGGGATGCCGATCAAGGTGAAGCCGGCCAGGCGTGGGCTGGTGACGAACAACATCACCACGCTGCCGATCACCGTGGCCACGCTACGCAAGGCCACCGACATGGTGCTGCCGATCAGCCCGCGCAGCAATTCGCTGTCGGCCGACAAGCGCGACACCAGTTCGCCGCTGCGGCTGCGGTCATGAAATCCGGCGTCCAGGCCAATCAGGTGTGCGTACAGCCGGCCACGTAGGTCGGCGACCACTTTTTCGCCCAGCAGTGCGACGAAATAGAAGCGGGCAGCGGTCGCCACCGCCAGCACCACCGAGACTGCGAACAACAGCGCGAACGCCTGGTTGATCTGCGCGTCGCCGGAGAAGCCTTGATCGATCATGCGCTTGACCGCTGCCGGCAGGCTCAGTGTGGCGGCAGCGGAAATCGTCAGCGCGACCATCCAGGCAACGAACAGGCCACGCTGGCGTTGGATGAAGGGCCACAGGGTGCGCAGGCTGCCCAGCTTCCGCAACGGGTTGGGACGTGCAGCGGCTGGCTGGGTCATGCGGCTTCCGGAGTTGAGAGATTGACACGATTGCGAGTGGCGTCGCACAGGCGGGTTTTCAAGCCGGCGAGCTGATCCGCAGGCAGTTGCACGCGCAACGCTGCACCGTTGGCGTCGAAATGTTCATCCAGTTTGTCGGCATGGAAGGCCGCCAGCGCTGCGTGCACCAGGCCCAGATCGTCGAACCGGCACTGCACCTGCACCAGCGACAACGCGATCAGCGGTTGCCGCGTCGCCAGCCGCAAGCACTCGGCCGCCGTGCCGCCATAGGCGCGTACCAGCCCGCCAGCGCCGAGTTTGATGCCGCCATACCAGCGCGTGACCACGACCACTATCCGGTCGAAGCCCTGGCCGTCGATGGCGGCCAGGATCGGCCGGCCGGCGGTGCCACTCGGCTCGCCGTCGTCGCTGGAGCGATAGTCCTGCCCGAACCGATAGGCCCAGCAGTTGTGGGTGGCATCCGGCACGGACACGCGCTGCACGATCTCCAGCGCATGCGCGGGAGTGTCCAGTGCGGCAGCGTGGGCCAGAAAGCGACTGTGCTTGATGTCCAGGCTGTGGTGCGCGTCAGCGGCGAGGGTATCGAGCATCGCCGCCATTCTATGCGAGGCGGTGTTGCGGGTTGCTGCGGCCATCGTGACTGCCGTTGCAAGCTGGCAAAACAGTGCCAGGTGCGCCGTCGTGCAGCACTACCTCAGCAGTGTCGGAGTGATGTTGGCCGACGCGTCCACAGCGGCATCGCGCTTGCCGGCACCGCGGCGGCGGCTGGCATCGTGTGCTGGGCAACCTAGTGAGTCGCGCCTTGGTAACCCAGCAGACTCGCAGTGAGACGACGTGTGTTTTGGCTGCTTTCGGTTACACCAGGGTGGAGCGGCGCTTCTCGTCAATCCACTTCGACGCCTGCGCCGGGGTGTAGTGCTGCATCCATTCCAGCATCTGCTCGATATCGGCGCCATACCACAGGTCGGCACGCTGGTCCGGATGCAGGAAACGCTCTTCGACCATGCGATCGATCATGCCGATCAACGGTGCGTAGAAGCTATCGATATCCAGGAACGCGCACGGCTTGTTGCCGATGCCGAGCTGGCGCCAGGTCAGCATTTCGAAGATCTCTTCCATGGTGCCGAAGCCGCCGGGCAGGGCGACGAACGCATCGGACAACTCGAACATGCGCATCTTGCGCTCATGCATCGAGCCGACAATCTCCAGTTCGGTCAGGCCGCGGTGGGCCACTTCCCAGTCCGCCAGCTGCTTGGGAATCACGCCGGTGACCTGGCCGCCGGCAGCGAGGACGGCGTTGGCCACCGTGCCCATCAGACCAACATTGCCGCCGCCGTAGATCAGTCGCAGGCCTTGCGCGGCGATGCGCGTGCCCAACGCGGTGGCGCGTTCGGCATAGACCGGTTTGTTGCCGGCGTTGGAGCCGCAATAGACGCAGATGCTTTTCATGGGATTTGGGAGTTGGGATTGGGGATTCTTAAAAGCGGGGCGCGGCGCGTCGATGTCATCTGAAATCAGTCGAATACACGTTGCACGATTGTTTTGACTGGACCTGAAAAACACAACGCCGGGCTTTCGCCCGGCGCCATGCCATTGCCGGAAAGATGCGGGACGGGGACGACCGCTCTTGCGAATCCCTAATCCCAAATCCCGGCCTTAGTTCGCCTTATGAATCGCGCGCTTGCTCACTGCCATCGCGGCGTCGTGGATCGCTTCGGAAAGCGTCGGATGCGCGTGGCAGATACGCGCCAGGTCGTCGGCGGAGCCGTTGAACTCCATCGTCAGCACGCCTTCGTGCACCAACTCGGAGACGCCCACGCCGACCAAATGCATGCCCAACACGCGGTCGGTTTCGGCATCGGCGATCACCTTGACGAAGCCAGCCGGCTCGCCCATGGCCACCGCACGGCCGATCGCCGCGAACGGGAAGCTGCCGGCCTTATAGGCGACGCCTTCGGCCTTCAACTGCTGCTCGGTCTTGCCGACCCAGGCGATCTCCGGTTCGGTATAGATGACCCACGGAATGGTGTCGAAGTTGACGTGGCCGGGCAGGCCGGCGATCAGCTCAGCCACTGCGATGCCTTCCTCAAAGCCCTTGTGCGCCAGCATCGGGCCGCGCACGCAGTCGCCGATCGCCCACACGCCGTCCACGCCGGTGTGGCAATGTCCGTCCACCTCGATCTGGCCGCGGTCGGTGACCTTGACTCCCGTGCCTTCGGCCAGCAGGTTCTTGGTCGCGGCCTTGCGGCCGACGGCCACCAGCAGCTTGTCCACGGTCAGGGTCTGCTCGCCAGCGGCGTCGGTGTAGCTGAGCACCACCTGCCTGGCATCGCCGCTGCCGGTGATCTCGGTCTTGCTCACCTTGGCGCCCAGCTTGATGTCCAGACCCTGCTTCTTGAATTCCTTCAGCGCGGTCTTGGCCACTTCGGCATCGGCCAGCGCCAGGAAGTCCGGCAACGCTTCGAGGATGGTGACCTCGGCGCCCAGACGTTTCCACACGCTGCCCAGCTCCAGGCCGATCACACCGGCGCCGATCACCGCCAGACGCTTGGGAACGGCGGTGAAATCGAGGCCGCCGACGTTGTCGACGATGGTGTCGCCGTCGAACTTGGCGAACGGCAGTTCGATCGACTCCGAACCGGCCGCCAGGATCACGTTGGTGCCCTTCAGCTCGATCTCGCCGCCTTCGTGCTGGGTCACCTTGACGATGTTGCCCGGCTGCAGCTGGCCGAATCCGTAGTACGGAGTGATCTTGTTGGCCTTGAACAGCATCGCGATGCCGCCGGTGAACTGCTTCACGATCTTGTCCTTGCGGCCGATCATGGTGGGCACGTCCATCTTGGCGTCGTTGAAGCTGATGCCGTGGTCGCCGAACAGGTGACCCATGTTCCAGAACTGGCGCGAGGAATCCAGCAGCGCCTTGGACGGGATGCAGCCCACGCGCAGGCAGGTACCGCCCAGCGCCGGCTTGCCATCCTTGCCGAGGGCCGCGTCGATGCAGGCGACCTTCATGCCCAACTGCGCCGCACGGATGGCGGCGTGATAACCGGCCGGACCGGCACCGATGACGACGACGTCGTAGTTTTCAGCCATTTTCTAGAGTCCTTTGCCTTTCCCTTCTCCTGCGGGAGAAGGTGGCGCGTAGCGCCGGATGAGGGTGCTGTGGTCGCCTGCCCGGTATTCCCGACATGAAGCAAGCCACTGCGAAGTGGAGTTAGTGAACAGCCGATAGTTCGCCTCTGTGACTCGCGGCGGCTCGTTCTTCATTGCTGAGTCGGACGCAGTTGCCTGGCGTCCCCAACCCCTCTCCCGGTGGGAGAGGGGCTTCAAGGCTTACAGACCGAACAACATGCGGCCCGGGTTTTCCAGCTGATTCTTGATGTCGACCAGGAACTGCACCGAATCCTTGCCATCGATGATGCGGTGGTCGTAGGACAGCGCCAGATACATCATCGGGACGATCACGACCTGGCCGTTCTCGGCGATCGGGCGTTCCTTGATCGCGTGCATGCCCAGGATGGCGCTCTGCGGCGGGTTGATGATCGGGGTGGACAGCAGCGAGCCGAAGGTGCCGCCATTGGTGATGGTGAACGTGCCACCCTGCAGATCGTCCAGGCCCAGCTTGCCGGCGCGCGCCTTGGCGGCGTAATCGGCGATGCCCTGTTCGACATCGGCGAACGACTGGCGCTCGACGTTACGCAGCACCGGCGTGACCAGACCCTTGTCGGTCGACACGGCGATCGAGATGTCGCTGTAGCCGTGATAGATGATGTCGTCGCCGTCGATCGAAGCATTGACCAGCGGGAAGCGCTGCAGCGCGTTGGCGGCGGCCTTGACGAAGAAGCTCATGAAACCGAGCTTGATGCCGTGTGCTTTCTGGAACTCGTCCTGCAGTTCCTTGCGCGCAGCCGACACCTTGGCGAGGTTGACCTCGTTGAAGGTGGTCAGCATCGCGGTGGAGTTCTTGGATTCCATCAGGCGCTTTGCAATCGTCTTGCGCACGCGGGTCATCGGCACGCGCTCTTCCGGACGCGCACCAGAGGCCTTGCCCACGCCGCCGGCCTTGGCGAAGTTGACGATGTCTTCCTTGGTCACCGCGCCACGACGGCCGGTGCCCTCGACCTGCGACGGATCCACACCCTGGGTGATCGCAGAGAAACGCGCACCCGGCGGCAGCGCATCGGCAGCCGACTTGGATGCAGCGGCAGGCGCAGCTGCGGCAGCCGGGGCCGGAGCGGCAGCCGGAGCTGCTGCAGCCGCCGGTGCAGCGGCCTTCTTCTCTTCAGCCGGTGCAGCCGCAGCCACAGCGCCTTCTTCGATGATCGCCAGAATCTGGTTGCTGGTCACCGTGCTGCCGGCTTCGAACTTGATTTCCTTCAGTACGCCGTCGACCGGCGAAGGAACTTCCAACACGACCTTGTCGGTTTCCAGGTCGACCAGATTCTCGTCGCGCTTGACCGCTTCACCGGCCTTCTTGTGCCAGCTGGCGATGGTGGCGTCGGAAACGGATTCGGGCAGTACCGGAACTTTGACTTCGGTGGCCATTCGGGGAGCGTCCTAGGGTTTTCGTTCTTTGGGGAAGAGGAGTTATTCAGCGACTTGGTCGTTGAACGGATTAAGTAGCGCATCGGCGACCAGCTTCTGCTGTTCGATGATGTGGTCGGCCATGTGGCCGGCGGCAGGCGAGGGCGAACGGGCGCGGCCGGCGTAATGCAGGCTCTGGCCGCTGGCCAGGCAGAAGTTGAGGTGGTGGCGGATCTGGTACCACGCACCCTGGTTCTGCGGTTCTTCCTGGCACCACACCACATCGGTGGCGTTGGCATAGGCCTTGAGCTCGGCAGCCAGCTGCGCACGCGGGAACGGATACAGCTGTTCGATGCGCACAATGGCGACGTCGTCCTGGCCGCGCTTGGTCTGGTCTTCCAGCAGGTCGTAATAGACCTTGCCCGAGCACAGCACCACGCGCTTGACCTTGGCCGCGTCGGCCTTGGCATCCGGGATCAGATGCTGGAACTCGCCCTCGGCCAATTCTTCCAGGCTCGACACTGCCAGCTTGTGGCGCAGCAACGACTTGGGCGTCATCACCACCAGCGGCTTGCGGGTGGTCATGCGCATCTGACGGCGGATCATGTGGAAGCACTGCGCCGGCGTGGTCGGCACGCAGACCAGCATGTTCTCCAGCGCGCACAGCTGCAGGAAACGCTCAAGGCGCGCGGAGCTGTGCTCCGGACCCTGGCCTTCGTAGCCGTGCGGCAGGAACAGCGACAGGCCCGCAATGCGGCCCCACTTGGCTTCGCCAGCGGCAATGAACTGATCGATCACCACCTGCGCGCCGTTGGCGAAGTCGCCGAACTGCGCTTCCCAGATGCACAGCGCATTCGGGTCGGTGGTTGAGTAGCCGTATTCGAAACCCATCACCGCTTCTTCGCTGAGCAGCGAATCGATCACGGTGGCGTCTTCGGGGTTCTGCACCAGCTGGCGCAGCGGCAGGTAGTAGTTGTCGGTCTTCTGGTCATGCAGGATCGCGTGACGGTGGAAGAACGTGCCGCGGCCGGCGTCCTGGCCGACCAGACGCAACTTGTGGCCTTCCGCCAGCAGCGTGGCGTACGCCAGGTTTTCGGCAAAGCCCCAGTCGCCGAGCTGATCGCCGGCAGCCATCTTGACGCGATCTTCGTAGATCTTCGCCACGCGGGCGTGCAGTTCGACGCCTTCGGGGATGGTGGTGATCAGCTTTGCCAAACGGTCTAACTGCTCGCGCTTGACGCGCGTGTCGACCGGATCGGCAGCGGTGCCGACCAGATACTTGGACCAATCGATGGCGAATTCGTCCGGCTTGCGCTTGGCCAGTTCGGTGGTGTATTCGCCCGAATCCAGCTTGTTGCGGTAGCCATCCACCAGCGCCTTGGCTTCGTCGGCGCTCAGCACGCCGTCGCTTTCCAGCTTGGCGGCATACAGCTCGCGGGTGGTCTTGTGCTTGCGGATCGTCTGGTACATCACCGGCTGGGTCGCTGCCGGTTCGTCGGCTTCGTTATGGCCCCAACGGCGGTAGCAGACCAGGTCGATGACCACGTCTTTCTTGAACTGCTGGCGGAATTCATAGGCCAGCTTGGACACGAACATCACCGCGTCGGGGTCGTCGCCGTTCACGTGGAAGACCGGCGCGCCGATCATCTTGGCCACGTCGGTGCAGTACAGCGTGGAGCGCGCGTCGTCGCGGGTGCTGGTGGTGAAGCCGATCTGGTTGTTGATGACAATGTGCACCGTGCCGCCGACTGCGAAACCGCGCGCCTGCGACATCTGGAACAGCTCCATCACCACGCCCTGGCCGGCGAATGCCGCGTCGCCATGGATCAGGATTGGCAGCACGGTCTTGCGTTCGGCATCGCCGAAACGTTCCTGACGCGAGCGCACGCTGCCCACCACAACCGGGTCGACGATTTCCAGATGCGAGGGGTTAAACGCCAGCGCCAGATGCACCTGCTTGTCGGTGCCAACAGCGATGTCGGCCGAGAAACCCATGTGGTACTTGACGTCGCCGGTATGCGCGCGGTCGTCATGGGCGTGCTCGAACTTGCCTTCGAATTCGTCGAACAGCTTGCGCGGGTTCTTGCCCAGCGTATTGACCAGCACGTTGAGGCGGCCGCGGTGCGCCATGCCGATCACGATGTCCTTGACCTGATCGTTGCCGGACCGGCGAATGATCTCGTCCATCATCGGAATCAACGAATCGCCGCCTTCCAGCGAGAAGCGCTTCTGGCCGACGTACTTGGTGTGCAGGTAGCGCTCCAGCCCTTCAGCGGCGGTGAGCCGCTCCAGGGTGCGCTTGCGGTTGGCAGCATCGCCTGCAATCTTGCCGCCGGCATCTTCCAGTCGCTTGTAGATCCACTGACGCTGGTCGAATTCCTGGATGTGCATGAACTCTGCGCCGATGCTGCTGGCGTAGGTCGCCTTCAGGCGCGTCAACAGATCCTTCAGCTTCATCCGCGGCTGGCCGCCGACGCCGCCGGTGCTGAACTCGCTGTCCATGTCAGCCTGCGAGAGGCTGTGGAACGGCAGATCCAGATCGGGCGGGTTGACCGGCGGGGTCAGGCCCAGCGGGTCGAGCTGCGCGCCAAGATGGCCGCGGGCGCGGTAGGCAGTGATCAGACGGCCGACATTGCGCTCGCGCTCGTCACTGACGCCTGCACCGGTGCCGGCGTTGACTGCGTGTTTGGACGCACTGAGGATGTGGGCGATGGCCGCCGAGTGCGGTACGTCACCGGCACTGCGACCTTCGAAACCATCGAAGTAGCTCTTCCACTTCGGATCGACACTGTCCGGGGCGACGAGGTACTGCTCGTACAGATCCTCGATATAGGCGGCGTTGCCGCCGGCGAGCTGCGATGACTGCGCGAACTGCTTTAGGAGATTATCCACGATGGTAAGTCGGGTCTGCTGTGGGGATGATTGTGCGGAAGCGGCAGGGCAAGATGCCCTATCGGTCGGTCTCAAATCTCGAAAAATTATACCCTCTTGCGCCAGTGAGGGGGCGTCTGCGAGCTGACCGGCGGGGTAGGCCAATTGCTCACACGCCTACGTGCGAGGAACGCTGCGGCGTCAGATGCCGAGCGCGCGTGGCTCATTCCAAAGTGCGCTGCGCTCCCATATCTGCGCGAATGCGCGCTCTAACTGGCGGCTACGCGCTGCGCCAGACAACCAGGTTTCGCCATCATCGAAGCGATGACCTGTTGGACGAAAGTAGTAGGCGTCGTCGCCGACGACATAGACCGATGCAAAACTTGCATCGACCGGGTCGCTGACCGCGCGGAACCGGAACACGCTGGGCAGGCGCTGTGCCAGCCTCAGCATTGCACTGCTACCGGCGTTGGCGCTGGTGGGGTCTTGCACCAAGACATGCACGCGCTTGTCGTGGCGGGCGGTGGCGAAACGGCGCAACGCATCGAGCACTGCAGCGTTGTCGAACAGGGGTGGGTCCAGGGCGCGGGTGTAGATCAGCACTTGGCGGCGCGCAGCGCAGAGCAGACCAGTGGTGGCGGCCAGGGCCGCGGTGAGGGTCTCGACGGCCATTGGGCCATCGAGGCGACGGTGCACGACGATGCCGGGCGCAGCGTGTGTCTGGCCGAAGCGCTCGGGGAAGGGAAGTGGGGTGGTGTCGGGCAGGAAGCCCAGGCGCGCGAAGACCGCCTCCGCGTTGGGGCTGGGGCGCGCGTGCAGGCTGGGCCAGCCGTGCTGGCGGGCCGTGTCGACGGCGGCAGCGAGCAGTTGGTCGGCGACTCCGCGGCGGCGCCAGTGGGGGAGAACGCCGAGCCGGTCGAGCCGGCGATCGGCGGTGACTCGCACCGAGCCGATCCACTGGCCGTCCTCGGTGCGCGCTGCCAGATGCAGGCTGAGCGGGTCCAAGGCATCCCATTCGGCACCGCTGGTGGTGCCAGCGGTGTCGGTGGCGCAGGTCAGCCGCAGTGCACGCAGCGCCGCGGCATCGGAAGCCGGGTTCAGCGTGACGATCTGCGGGCTGGCATGCGGAGTCATGCGGGTTTGGTGGTCTCGTCGCTGTCGTCGGAATCGGTGTCGTCGGCACTATGGCTGGCGTCGTCCTGCTCGGCTGCGTCGTCACTCTCGATTTCGGCAACAGCGTCCTGCACGGCATCCAGCGTCTCTGCCGGGTTGCCGGCGTCGTCTGCGACCTGTTCGACATCGGCATCGGCATCGATGGCGTCGTCCGCTTCCGGTGCCTCGTCTTCGGCGTCTGCCTCGTCGTGGTCGGAAGACACGCTCAGGGCATGTACGGCATCGTCGTCGGCGATATCCCCATCGGCGTCTTCGTGGGCGCGCTGGTAATGGCCTTGTGCCAGCAGCTCCAGCACGACCTCACGCCCACGTGGCGACAACTGCCCGTACAGCGTGCCGTCGATCTCTTCGGCCGCGGCCAGACGGGACGCGTCCTTGGCCGACAGCGCAAACTCCAGGCCGCTGCAGAACAGCGTGGCGCCGCGCTTGGCACGCCGCCAGGCCAGCCGCGACCACGGGTGGCGATGCAGCAGCACGCCTTCTTCCAGCGCCTGCTCGACCGCTTCGCGCGGGATGGGTTCTGGCGCCGGCACCACGTCGCCGGAGGCGCGGTAGGTGGTCATGAAACGGCCGAACCAGTCGCCAAGGCGATCGGGATCGTTCATGCGCAACGCGTTGAGCGCTTCAACCACGCGGTTCATTGCGGTGACGTCGATCTCGTACGGGTCTGCCGGCACCTTGAGGTCTTCGTCGTGATAGCGCACGGCCTCGTCGGCATCGGCAATCAAGGTATCCAGGTAATCGCCGATCAGCTCGGCCGAGGACGGCGCGCGGGTGCCGATGGAGAACGTCAGGCAGGCGTCTTCGGCCACGCCGTGGTGCGGGATCAACGGCGGCAGATACAGCATGTCGCCCGGGCCCAGAACCCAATCGTGCGTTGGCTTGAACTCGCGCAGCAGCTTCAGCTCGACATCGTCGCGGAACGCCAGTGGGGTGGGCTTGCGGCCCTGTGCGATGCGCGCATCGATCTGCCAGCGGCGGTGGCCCTGGCCCTGCAGCAGGAACACGTCGTAGTGGTCGACATGCGCGCCCACCGAGCCGCCGGTGGCGGCGAAGCTGATCATGATGTCGTCGATGCGCCAGCGCGGCAGGAAGCGGAAGTGCTCCAGCAGGGCACGCACGTCGGCGTCCCATTTGTCCACGTCCTGCACCAGCAGAGTCCAGTCATGGTCGGGCAGGCCGGGGAAATCGGTTTCCTGGAACGGGCCGCTGCGCACGTCCCAGCTGTCGGTGGTGCGGTCGTGGCTGATCAGACGCGCCAGCACGCCGTCTTCGCAGGCCAGCCCGGCCAGATCTTCCGGCTGCAGCGGCGAGGCGAAATCCGCGAACGCGTTGCGAATCAACAGTGGGTGCTTGTGCCAGTAATTGCGCAGGAAACGCTCGACCGGCATGCCCAGCTGCTGTCCCGGACGGGCCTGGACTTCGATGGCAAGTGGGGTCGCTTTACGTACGGCCATTTTGGGGGTCCTTGAACGGTGTAGAAGAGAGTGCGGCGCGCGGCGTTGGCAGGCGCGAATGGCCTATTGTCGACTGCCTGAGCCGGATGTGCACCTGTGCCGGTGCGGCGCGCACGTGCTGTCGTCCGCCACGCAGCACTGGTCAGGGTGTCCGATGGCACATGAGTGGTAGCGCCTGCACTGAAACACTGCGGCATCGCAGTCTTGGTGTGCTGCTCCCTCGCTTTGGAAACCGGGTGCATGAACCGTCGGACACTGCTGCAGCTGTTGTTGAGTGCGACGTGGGAGTGCACGGCGCCGTGCAGGCCGCCGATGACAAGGCTGGTTCGGCCTGAGTTTCGCGGTGGAAAGCGAGGGATTTTCGTTCAATCCCACGCTGACCTCGGTCACGATCGATTCGGTAAAGCTGGCCTCGCCCGCAGCCACAGCGGGGCTGCAGGTGGGTGATGCGATCGTGTCCGCACAAGGCATCACGGTGGCTGGAAGCAAGGCCGATGTGCTAAAGCAGGCCGTCAACCGCAAGGTCGGGCAGACCCTGCTGTTCGTGATCGTGCGCGGTGCAGCCAAGCCGCGCGAAGTGACGCGGGTGGCCGCCCGGCGGCCCGACTGACGCGCTAGGAACGGCTTAAACGTGGCGAGCCCTCGTCAGGTGGCTGCGTGCGGGCATGCAGGAACCGCAATGTACGAGTGGTTCCTCCGAATTGCGAGCGCCGGCCGCGCCAGCCTGGCGTGTACGCAGTGGGTTGTTAGTCGCACTAAATTCGCATCGTTTGTAAAAGCAATGCCTGCTGGCGTTGCGTGCAGTGCGGTCATGCAGCGACGTGCAGACGGCTGATCTGGAGCGCGTACGCCTGCATTGGCGCGCATCACAGCCGACAGATCACATCACCTTGTTATCGCGGCCGCGGTCGTCCAGCGCGGGCTTGCTGGATGGGTTGACGGTGTTGTCGTTGCCGGAAAACCGCACCTGCTTCATTTCGCGCGCCAGCACAAGATTCTTGTTGCCCTGGATATCCACACTATCAACATGGGTCAGATTGAGCGTGTTGTCGTGACCGGTCACGCTGAGCTGGCCAAGTTGCTTGTTGAGCACCGTGAAGTTGCTTCTTTCCAGGCGAATGCTGCGCGCGGTGTCCAGATTCATGGCGCCACGCGAGGCGGTGCTGGTGACCATGCCGCACTCGCCGTGCAGGATCCATTCGCTGTCATTGCGGTCAGCCGGACATCCTTGCCGGCGCAGTCTGCGCCGCTGGCAGGATCGGTCAACGTTGACGAGACCGCCGACAGCGCCTGCGCGGCAGGGCCGTCGCCGCCGCATCCGCTCAGTGTAAAGACGCTTGCCAGCGTCAACAGCGAAAGTGGGTGAGTGACAGGCATCGCCGATCTGCTGATCAGTTAATCCGGCACGGTAGCAGTCCGCTCGGTCACCCATGTGCAGGCCAGCGTCCGCTGTCCAGGCCGGTAGCGAGGCATGACGCATGCGCCGCGACGTGTGCCGCGGCGCAGGTGTCACTGATTTCGACGGTGCGTCATCGGCATGTGGTGATGCCGATGCCATCTCGTTGATGATCGTCGATGAGCTGATCCACACGGCAAGCCCACAGAGGGCTTGCGGGCGGGTCAGTTCAGATCGCGCGCGCCAGCTGTTCGGCCAGGCCGGTGTAGGCGCCTGGAGTGAGCGCGCGCAGGCGCTGCTTGTCGTCTTCCGGCAATTGCAGGCTTTCCACAAAGGCCTGCATCGAGGCGGCGGTGATGCCCTGGCCGCGGGTCAGTGCCTTGAGTTGTTCGTACGGGTTGGGCAGGCCGTGGCGGCGCATCACCGTCTGCACGGCTTCGGCCAGCACTTCCCAGGCCGCATCCAGGTCGGCATCCAGACGCTCGGGGTTGACGGTCAGTTTGCCCAGTCCCTTGGCCAGCGAATCCAGTGCAACCTGGGTGTGGCCGAACGCGGTGCCGAGCGCGCGCAGCACGGTGGAATCTGTGAGGTCGCGCTGCCAGCGGCTGATCGGCAACTTGGCGGAAAAATGCTCGAACAGCGCATTGGCGATGCCGAAATTGCCTTCGGCATTTTCGAAGTCGATCGGGTTGACCTTGTGCGGCATGGTCGAAGAACCGACTTCGCCCTCTTTCAGCTTCTGCTTGAAATAGCCCAGCGAGATATAGCCCCAGATGTCGCGTGCCAAGTCGATCAGGATGGTGTTGACGCGACGGCTGGCATCGCCGATTTCGGCCACATTGTCGTGCGGCTCGATCTGGGTGGTGTAGGGGTTGAACACCAGGCCCAGGCTCTCGACGAAACGCTGTGCGAACGCCGCCCAGTCCAGGTCAGGGTAGGAGACCAGATGCGCGTTGTAATTGCCGACCGCGCCATTGATCTTGCCGGTCAGCTCGACCGCGGCGATCTGCTTGCGCTGGCGCTCCAAGCGCGCGACCACATTGGCGATTTCCTTGCCCAGCGTGGTGGGCGAGGCGGTCTGGCCGTGGGTGCGCGAGAGCATCGGCTGGCTGGCCTGGGCGTGGGCGAGGCTGCGCAGCGCGGCGGTAATGCCGTCCAGGCTGGGCAGCAACACCGCGTGGCGTGCCTGCTCCAGCAGCAAGCCGTAGCTCAGGTTATTGATGTCTTCGCTGGTGCACGCAAAGTGCACGAATTCCAGCGCCGGGCCCAGCTCGGCGTCGTCCTTGAGCTGCTCCTTGATGAAGTACTCCACCGCCTTGACGTCATGGTTGGTGGTGCGTTCGATCTCTTTGACCCGCGCGGCATGGGCAACGCTGAAATCGTCAGCCAGCGCGCGCAGGCGCTGCGTGGCAGCCGCCGAGAACGGCGCCAGCTCGGCGATCCCCGGCTCGGCCGCCAGGGCCAGCAGCCATTCGATTTCGACCTTGACCCGCGCCTTGATCAGGCCGTATTCGGAGAAGATCGGGCGCAGCGCATCCACTTTGGAGGCGTAGCGGCCGTCGAGCGGGGACAAAGCGAGCAGGGCGGAATCCGACATGGGCAAGAGAGGCAGCGGTGACCGTGGGGCCAATATTCTACGCCGCCGGCGCTGCAGGCAGGCCCGGTGAGCTGCAAGTGGGTCGCCAAGTCCACGCCAGCGTGGGCTGAATGGCGGGCTACCTACGCAGCAGAGGAGCCCGATATAGCGCGATCTGCACTTTATGGTAGAGCTCCCCGCGCTGTTCCGGCCTGCCATGCGCCCGATCTTCGCTCGCCTCGCCATCGCGATCTTGCCCGCCGCGCTGCCCGCCGCCGCGCAGGAGGCCGACTTCGCGGCGCAGGCGGCGGCGCTGTATCGCACCCCGCCCGCGATCGCCGGTTGCCGTGCCGGCGATCTGCAGCCGGCGCAGCGACAACGCGTGCTGGCGCTGATCAACGACATCCGTCGGCTGCACGGTCTCGACGCGGTCGACTACGACCCGGCAGCCGAGCCCGAAGCCACCCAGGCCGCCTTGGTCATTGCCGCCAACGGCCGCCTCAGCCATACGCCGACGCCAGACTGGCGCTGCTATTCCGACATCGCGGCCAAGGGCGCGCGCCGTAGCCTGATCTATGGCGGGGTCAGTTCGCCGCTGCTGGGTTTCTCCAGCCCCGAACAGATCGTGATCGAATGGCTGACCGACGCCAACAATGTCAGCGCCGGTGGACTGGGGCACCGCCGTTGGCTGCTGGATCCGTTTCTGCAACGCGTGGCCTTCGGCATGGTGGCTGGTCGCGACGGCGCTGCGTTCAGTAGCGGCGCCGCGCTGCGCTTCGCTCCGGCGGTCGGCGTCGCGGCGCGGACGCGTGCCGATTTCATCGCCTGGCCGATCGGTGAGTACCCACGCCGTTACCACGCCGACGATGCACTGTTGTCGTTCACCGCCTTGCCGGACCGCAATCGCAAGTTCGCCAATCGCGATGTCGACTACGCCGAGGCGCAGGTGCAGATTAGCGAGCGCGGTGGACGCCAGCTGCAGGTGCGCAACCTGAGCGACGACCACGAGGGTTTCGGGGTGCCCAATAGCCTGCAGTTCCGGGTGCCGCGCTTGCAGCCGGATGTGATCTACGACGTGACCATCCGCGGGGTGCGCTTCGGCGGGCAGTCGCGCGATTACCGCTATTGGTTTCGCCTCGGCGATTCGCCTCGCGCGTCCGTCGACTGAATCGACGGCATCATCCGGCCGGGGCGTCAGCGTCGCCCACCGGACGCACGGTCACTGCCTGGATGCGGTGGCCGGCCATGCGTCGCACAGTCAATAAGTGGCCATCCACCTCCAGCGTTTCGCCCTCCTCGGGCAGCCGCTGCAGCTGATACAGAATCAGCCCGCCGACCGAATTGACGTGGTCCGGCGCGCTCAGATCCTGGCCGAGCAAGCGTTCCAGGCGGAAAATCGACGTGCTGCCGGCGACCAGTAGCGAGCCGTCCTGGCCACGGATCGGGGCATCGCGCACCACGTGGCGATGCTCGTCCTCGATCTCGCCGACCACCACTTCCAGCAGGTCCTCCAGGGTGAAAAAGCCCAGGATGCGGCCTTCTTCTTCAACGCACAGCGCCAGATGGGTGGTGCCGGTGCGGAATTGCTCTAACGCGCTGGGAATCGGCGTTTCCAGAGTCAGTACGGTAGGTGGCCGCAGCAAAGGGCGCAGATCGTCCAGGTCCTGGCCGCGTGCCATCGTCACCAGCAGGTCCTTGGTGTGCAGGATGCCCAGCACCTGTTCGCCATCGGCATCGAACCAGGGGTAGCGGCTGTAGCGCGACTCACTGAATTCCGCCAACACCGCTTGCAGATTCATGCCTTCGCGCAGGCTGCGCATATGCTCGCGCGGACGCATCAGATCGCCGGCCACCAAATCCGGCAATTCCAATGCGTGGCTCATCAAGGCCAGGCCTTGGTCGGACCTGGCCGCGTTCGGGTCCTGGCGGCCAACGATCAGCATCAGCTCTTCTCGCGAATAACGGTGCGAGTGATGTCCCGCATCGCCCCAGCCGAGCAGGCGCAGCAATCGATTCGCGCTGTTATTGAGCACCCAGATCGCCGGATACATGGCCCAATAAAAAACGTAGAGCGGCGCAGCGGTCCACAGCGACATCTGCTCCGGCCGGCGAATCGCCATGGTCTTGGGCGCCAATTCACCCAGCACGATGTGCAGGAACGAAATCAGGCTGAAAGCGATCGCCAGCGCAGTGAATTGTGCCGCTTCCGGCGACAGGCCCAACGTATCGAAGACCGGTTGCAGCAGATGCGCGAAAGCCGGCTCGCCGACCCAGCCCAGTCCGAGCGAGGCCAGCGTAATACCGAGCTGGCAGGCCGACAGATACGCGTCCAGATGTGCGTGCACACCAAGCAGCAATCGCCCGCGCCAGCCGTTGGTTTGCGCCAGGCCCACCGCCTGCGTGTGCCGCAGCTTGACCAGCGCAAACTCGGCGGCAACAAAAAATCCATTCAACAGCACCAGCAACAGCGCCACGAACAGCAGCAGAACGTTACCTAACATGTCCGCCTCCGTGCGCTCTGAAAGCGCTGCTTCTGCGCGCCAATGCACGCCTAGCGGCGGTGCGGTATTGCGCGGACATGGAGTTTGCGTATCTACAGTCAGGCTCGTCGCCCATGGCGGCTTGGTACCTCGTATTGATCAGCATGCAGCCTAGCGGACGGCGCGCGACGACATCGTCGCAACGCGCCGAGCGAGTATCGTAGACAGCCACGCCAGCGTGGGTACGCCCGCTGCCAGCCATCCATCACCACAAACCAACCATGTGCGGAGAGTGCAGATGAGCGAACGTTTCAGGACCGAACACGACAGTATGGGCGAACTGCAAGTGCCCGCCGATGCGTTGTGGGGCGCGCAGACCCAGCGGGCGGTGCAGAATTTTCCGGTGTCCGGGCAGCCGATGCCGCGCGGTTTCATCCGCGCACTGGGCTTGATCAAGGCAGCGGCGGCCGGCGTCAATGCCGAACTTGGATTGCTGCCGAAATCGATCGGCAAAACCGTGCAGACCGCTGCGTTGCAAGTGGCCGAGGGCAGCTTCGATACGCAGTTTCCCATCGATGTGTACCAGACCGGTTCGGGCACCTCGTCCAACATGAATGCTAATGAGGTGATTGCCACATTGGCCACGCGCGCTGGCAAGGACGCGGTACATCCGAACGATCACGTCAATCTGGGACAGAGTTCCAACGACGTGATTCCCACTGCCATTCGCGTGTCGGCATTGCTCGCTGTGCAGGAACACCTGCAGCCGGCGCTCAAGCATCTGCGCAAGACCATCGACAAGCGCGCGAAATCGCTGGACAAGATCGTCAAAACCGGCCGCACACATTTGATGGATGCGATGCCGCTGACCTTCGGACAGGAGTTCGGTGCATGGTCAGCGCAGCTGAGTTCGGCGCAGGAGCGTCTCGACGATGCGCTGAAGCGGTTGCGGCGGTTGCCGTTGGGCGGCACCGCGATCGGCACCGGCATCAATGCCGACCCGCGTTTCGGTGGCAAGGTGAGCAAGGCCTTGTCCAGCCTGAGTGGGGCCAAGTTCGAGAGTGCGGAAAACAAGTTCGAAGGGCTCGCTGCGCAGGACGATGCGGTGGAATTGTCCGGCCACCTCAATGCGCTGGCGGTGGCACTAATCAAGATCGCGAACGATCTGCGCTGGATGAATGCCGGCCCGTTGGCGGGCCTGGGCGAGATCGAATTGCCGGCGTTGCAGCCGGGCAGCTCGATCATGCCGGGCAAGGTCAATCCAGTGATTCCCGAAGCCACCGTGATGGCGTGTGCGCAGGTCATCGGCTACCACACCGCGATCACCGTGGCCGGGCAGACCGGCAATTTCCAATTGAACGTGACGCTGCCGCTGATCGCCTACAACCTGCTGGATTCGATCACGTTGCTGGGCAATGTCTCGCGCCTGCTGGCCGACAGGGCGATTGCCGGGTTGAAGGTGCGTCAGGAGCGTGTCCGCGAGGCGCTGGACCGCAATCCGATCCTGGTGACCGCGCTGAATCCGATCATCGGTTACGAAAAGGCCGCGGCGATTGCCAAGCGTGCCTACAAGGAGCAGCGTCCGGTACTCGACGTAGCCAAGGAAGACAGCGGCCTCAGCGAAGCGGAGCTGCGGCGATTGCTTGACCCGGCCGCGTTGACGCGTGGCGGTATCCAGGCCGGCGGTGGTAGCGGCGGCTGATCACTGCTGCGTGTGTAGGAGCGCACATGTGCGCGACGGGGCATCATCGATAACGCCCTGTCGTGCGCAAGCGCGCTCCTACGCGGCCTTGCGCGAATCCGCGATTTTCGCGCTGCTTCGCTACTACTCAGTGACGCTCGGCCTGCACGTTACCAAAACTCTCGCGATATGGCTGCAGCGACGGAATTTCATCCAGCAACTCGCCACTGAGCTTCTGGATTTCCGGCGTGGCGGTCAGCTTGATCGACTTGTAATCCGGATCCGGTCCAGCATCGTTGACCGCCTGCTGACGCAACATCTGCAGGTGGCCGAACAGCAGTTGCAACTTGGCGCGCGTCGGCTCCTTCTGGGGCAGCGCGATGTCGTCGATCTTGAGCGTGCCGTCGGGGGTGATTTCAGCGTTGGCAGCCGGCGGACGGCGGATCATTACCGATTGCGTGGTGATCGCAACGCGCGGCTTGCCGCGTTCGGCGCGGCGGGACGATTGATCGCCACAGGCGGCGAGCGTGCACAGCAGCAGCGCCATGCAGAGCATCACGAACTTGTTCATGGGGTCGATGGAGTGAGGGAGAGCACACTAGTGTAATCCCGCTCCGGTCTGCGGATTGGCTAAGTGCCAGCGGAGTGCGCGCCAAAATGTCGCAGGGCGTTGCCCGCTTGGTTGCCATGTATGCAGTCTCGCGCCGCTGCGCTTCCCCGACGATCACGATCGAGTGTCGACGATTGATCAGCAGCTGCGCAGGCCCTAGTCCATACGCAGTCACCGAACCGCCGTGTTTGGAGCGGCTTCCAAACAGTAGCGAGCAGTCGCAGCTTTGCGTGGACAGCGCGCTCGTAGACGCAGTGTACGAGCGGTCTACGCCGCACCGGACACCCGGCCGCGCCCGCCTGACGGTGAGCGCAGTCGTATTGCTAACTGCTCTACTTACGGCAGTCGTCGATGTCGTGCTGCGTCAGGCTCGAATACGGCGCAAATGCCGGCACAAGTTGCGCAGCTGCATCCTGTGCGGTACGCAAGCTGGCCAACTGATCGCAGATCTGCATGGCACTGTTCTTGAAGGTATCGGCTTGGGCTTGGATCTTGTCGCCGATCTGATCGGAGTTGCCACTAAGCACGCCCTTGATTGCTTCGCCCGCCGCATGTGCGCCAAATGCCGCGCCCTGGGTGCCGATATCGATGCCCTTCTTGGCCACGCCCTGCACCTGCGCGTAGTAATCGCGCATGGCCTTATGCTGCGCCTCGTTCAAATCCACCGGCTTGCCGTCGATGCTGAGCGCGCCATCTACACTGATCGTGGCCGCGGGCAGGCCATCGCGTTTGAGCGTCAAGCTCTTGCCATTGAAGGTCACGCCGGCACTGTTGGCCTGGCCGGAGACGTTGACGGTGGGTTCGGACTTACCGCAGCCCACCAGCAACACGCTCATCACTACCGCTGAAACAAGTAATTTCATCAGCAATTCCCCCGAAATCTGAAAAGAGTCGTCATTTGTCTGCCGGCACCCGCGTGCTGCCGGTGACATCGCTTACATTGATATCGCCGCTGCCTTTGCGCGCCACGCTCAGATCACCGCGCACCTTGCGCACATTCAACGTGCCGGAAGCGACCGACTCCACGCTGACGTTGCCTTGCACATCGCGGATATCGACATCGCCCGAGCCGATCGTGCCGAGCTTGATGTTGCCTGCGACACCGTGCAGCTCGACCTCGCCAGATTGCACTTTCGCCACCTCTGCCGCGCCGTGCACCTCACGCGCCTTGAGATCGCCGGAGCCCACTGCCAACACGCGCAGTGCGCCCAGATCTTCCAGCTCGACATCGCCGGAGCCGACCTTGGCGGTCACGCGGCCCTTGGTGTGACGCATCGTCATGTCGCCGGAGCCCACGTCGGCGCTCACTGCAGCGGCCCCGTTGATCTGCGCATCGCCGGAACCCACGTCGAATTGCACCAGCATCGTGTTGGGCACGCTGCCGCGCAGATCCAGGTAGGAATAGCTGTTACCGAAGGAAAACCGGCGGTCATCCTTCAAGGTCACCACCAGCTTGTCACCGACGCGCTTCTGGGTGACGGTCAGGCTCTTGAGCAACTCCGCCCTGGCAGCACAGGCGCGCCCGCTCAGTTTTCCGCTGCTGCTCGCTGACGCGTCCAGATGCAGGTCGTTGGAGGCGACCTCGAACAGCACCGACTTCACGCCGGTCAGCTGCAAGTCCAGGCTACGCGGTTCGGAGACTTTGCACTGCTCCTCTGCCGCTGCGGCAAAGGGCAGTGCGAGCAAAATGGCAAAGCTCAAGGTCGGGCGCATGGGATGTCCCTCAGGCTTCGGCGCGCCGACGGCGCAGGTAGATGGAAGCGGCGATCAAGGCGATGCCAATGGCTGCGCCAATCCAGATGTCCGGGCTGCCATAAACGAGCGTGCTGTTGGTGTGCTGCAGCGCCCACTGCACCAAGTCGCTGGGGTTTTGCAGCGCGCTGCTGTCCAGAGTGCCGCTGACGGCAAGTGGCGACCAGGTGCCGGGCAGGGCGCTGAGCAGGCCGCGGTAGCCGACGATGTACCAGATCCAGCCGATCGGCAGCGACACGCCCGGCATCGCCGAAAGAATGCTCAGCATCACGCAGGCCAGTAATGGAAACAACACCGCCCACAGGAACGGCTTGCTGTTGGCCCAGGCCGAGCAGAACATCAGCCAGCCCACGGTCGGCAGTGCCCACAACAGGCTCATCGGCACGGTTTTCAGCAATAGCCACAGCAGCGAGAACGGGTGCGAATGGGTTGCCAATGCCCAAGGGCTGGGCACGCCGGCAATCAAAGCGCCCACGATGGCGATCAACCACAGTGCCAAGCCGACTGCCGCACCAATCACGATGGAGATCAGCGGCGCCAGCAGTAATGCCCAGGCGGCTTTTGACAACACCGTCTGCAGGTCGGACACCGGCAAGGATTTCCAGAACAGCACGCTGCGGTCGCGGCGGTCGTCGTACAGGCTGCCGAGTGCGTAGAAAAACACCACGAATGCGAGCACCACCGAGGCGATCCCGATGCCGCCCAGCAACAGGCCGTCGCCAACCTGGCCCAGCGTGCGCGTGTATTCGGCCAGATCGTCCATGTTGATGCTGTCGCCGACCATGTTGCGGCGTGCACTGATTGCACCGATCACCGCGCCCAGCAGCGCGAAGAACACCGCGATGCCACCGGTGATGAATTGGGCCCACACGAAGCCGCCACGGTGCTCCCAGTACTCGCGTTTGAGCAGCCAGGCGAAGGTGCGTGCGGGTGAAGCTTGGTTGGTCACTGCATTCATGCGTAGGTCCCCTTCATGACCGCAACGAACAGGTCGGCTAGGCCGGGATTGCGGGTTTCGCCGAAACGGGCGAGCTGCGCTTTCGGCGCGCCATCGAACAACATCACGGTCTTGCCGAACGGCAGGCTGCGCTCGTCGACCGGCTTCAAGCCGCGCGCTGCATCCAGATGGTCGGCACCGACCAACACCTCGGTATAGCGCTCGGAGACGCTTTCCATATCGGCGGTGAGCACGATGCGGCCGTCGCGGATGAACATCACATCGGTGAGGATGTGTTCGATCTCTTCGACCTGATGCGTGGTGACGATGATGGTCTTTTGCTCATCGAAGTAATCCTCCAGCAGGCGCTGGTAGAACTGCTTGCGGTAGAGGATGTCCAGGCCCAGGGTCGGTTCGTCCAGCACCAGGATGCGTGCGTCGATTGCCATCACCAGCGCCAGATGCAGCTGCACGATCATGCCCTTGGACAATTCGCGCACCCGCGATTTGCGGTTGAGCTGGGTGTTGGCCAGGAAGCGCTCGCACTTGGCGCGGTCGAAGCGCGGATGCACGCCGGCGACGAAATCGATCGCTTCGCCAACCCGCAGCCAGCGCGGCAGCACCGCGACGTCGGCGATAAAGCAGACCTCATTCATCAGCGCGTTGCGCTGGGTCCGCGGATCCATGCCCAACACGCGCAACTCGCCATCGAAATCGGTCAGCCCCAACACCGCCTTGAGCGCGGTGGTCTTGCCGGCACCGTTGGGGCCGATCAGGCCGATGATGCGGCCGGCGTCGATGGTGAAGCTGGTGTTGTCCAGCGCGAGCCGATGCTTGTAAGCCTTGCGCAGGCCACGTGCGTCGACCACATGGTCGGAGGAGACGGCGGTCATGGTGTTTTTCCCTGTGGCAACAGATCGTCGATGGACAGTCCCAGGCGCTGGATCCTTTCCAGCACCGCGGGCCATTCTTCATTCAAGAAACGCTCGCGTTCGCTGCCACGCAGTTTCTGTGCGGCTTCCGGGGTCATGAACATGCCCAGACCGCGGCGTTTCTCCACCAGGTTCTCGTCGGCCAGTTCTTGATAGGCGCGCGAGACGGTGATGGGGTTGAGTTGGTAGTCGGCGGCCACCTGGCGTACCGAGGGCAGTGCATCGCCGGGCTTGAGGATTCCATCGAGCATCATGGCAATTACCCGTTCCTTGAGTTGGCGGTAGATGGGAGCGCCGTCGCTCCACTGAATGTCATTCATGATCAGCTCCGTGGGCGCAGGGCTTGCGCGAAGGAGAAATAGGGCATCGACAGCGAAGCGCGCACATGCCGGCCAGGCCGCGAACGCGCTTCGGGGGGAGTTGTCGCGTTTTCCGTAACCGCCTCCGAGGCGCCATAATCAGCGCCGGACTCCGTCACCTGACTGGAAGCGGCTCCCAGGCAACCAATGGCAAACAGGGTGCTGCCGAACAGCAACAGCGGAACTGGTCGCGTAAAGCGTGTGCTGTTCATGCTTTCCCCCTGCGTTGGATGACTGGTGTTGTATTCAACTATAACACCGACACGGAGGCAGTCAACTGTTTGTCATCCCCAACTGATGGCACCTCCTCACCGGTGCGCCGCCCCAACTCTCCAAGGCATTGCTCATGTTGCTCAATCGTCTGCTAGCTATTGTATTGACTGGCTTTTTTGCAACCTCGGCGCTTGCCGCTGGCACTCCAGTGCTGGATGTCGACTACCGGCCGCTGGCCGGCAAGGCGCCAATCAACCTGAACCGTACCTACGGCGGCAAGGTCGTCATGGTGGTCAACACGGCCAGCAAGGGCGGCTTCACCCCGCAATACGAAGGCCTGGAAGCGCTCAATCAGCGTTTCGGCAGCCGCGGCTTCACCGTGCTGGGCTTTCCGTCGAACGATTTCCAGGGCCAGGAACCCGGATCTGAGAAACAGATCCAGGAATTCTGCACGCTGACCTATGGCGTCAAGTTCCCGATGTTTGAGAAGGTGCATGTGCTGGGTGCGCAGGCAACGCCGCTGTATCAGCGCTTGACCCAGGTCACCGGCGTGGCGCCGGGCTGGAACTTCCATAAGTACCTGATTAGTCGCGATGGTCGCGTGGTTGCGCAGTTCCCCAGCAAGATCAAACCGGACGATCCGAGCGTGCTGGCAGCAATCGAACGCGAGCTCAAGGCGCCGTCGCGCTGAGTGCAGCGCTCGCATCGCCGCGCGCGCATGCGACAATACGCATTCAGCGCCATCGGTGGCGTGTCTTTTCACTTTTGGGAACTGCATCGAATGAAGATGGGAAAGCGCGGCGCGGCGGCGTCGTTACTGATGGTGGCAATGTCGGCATCGATGCCGGCGATGTCGCAGCAACCGGCCGCAGCGGCCACCAAGGAGAAGCCAGCTTTGAATGCATCGTCTGAGAAGAGCACGCGCGAGAACGTCAGCTACGCCATCGGTATGGACGTGGCACGTTCGTTCGAGCCGATTGCTCAGGACATCGATGTGAACGCGATGCAACGCGCCATCGAAAATGCATTCAAGGGCGGCAAGCCGTTGTTGTCAGATGAGCAGACTCAGGCCACCGATACCGCATTGCGTACCGCGCTCGCTGCCCGTAACGGCCAGCAAGTGCCTGGCATGGCGCCGGGCGCCGCGCCGGCCGCACCGTCCAAGGAAAATGTTGGCCTGATGCTCGGCGATCGCGCGGTCGGTCCGTCGCTGGCCGGCATCAAGGACGAGATCGATCTGTCGATCCTGATGGAAGCGGTGCGTACCGTGTTCGCCAAGGGCACCACGCGTCTGACCCAGCAGGAAGCGATGGCCACCATGCAGGCATTCGCCTCTGCCAAGCAGGGCGCTGCCGGTGCCAAGAATCGCGAAGAAGGCAACGCCTTCCTTGCCAAGAACAAGACCGAGAAGGGCGTGATCACGACCGCGTCTGGCCTGCAGTACATGGTGTTGCGCCAGGGCAGCGGCGAGCGCCCGATGCGGACCAACAAGGTGCGTGTGAACTACGAGGGCAAGCTGCTCAACGGGCAGGTCTTCGACAGTTCCTACCAGCGCGGCCAGCCGGCCGAATTTGGTCTGGATCAAGTCATTCCCGGTTGGACCGAAGGCGTTGCGTTGATGCCGGTCGGTTCGAAATATCGTTTTTGGATTCCATCCAACCTGGCCTATGGCCCGAACGGCACGCAGGGGGGGCCGATCGGACCTGACGCAACGTTGACGTTCGATGTCGAACTGATGGGTATCCTTCCCTGATCCCCCACAGGAGTACCCCCACCCATGCGAGTTGCGATCTTTGGTACCGGTTATGTTGGTCTTGTCACCGGAACCTGTCTGGCCGAAGTCGGTCATCACGTTATCTGTGTAGATATCGATCAGGCGAAAGTTGATGGTCTCAATCGTGGGGTGATTCCCATCTATGAACCCGGCCTGGAGCCGATGGTGAAAGCCAACCACGCCTCTGGCCGGTTGCGCTTCACCACCGATGCTGCCGAGGCGATTGCGCACGGCGAAATCACCTTTATCGCCGTGGGCACGCCGCCGGACGAAGACGGCAGCGCCGACCTGCAGTACGTGCTGGCTGTTGCACGTACGGTCGGTCGCCATATCGATGGGCCCGCGGTTGTGGTGAACAAGTCCACCGTGCCGGTCGGCACCGCCGACAAGGTGGGCGTGGCAATCCAGGAAGAACTGGACGCGCGTGGCGTGGACCATGAATTCGACGTGGTTTCCAACCCTGAGTTTCTCAAGGAAGGCGACGCGGTAGCCGACTGCATGCGTCCTGATCGCATCGTGATCGGTGCCAAGAAGCCGGCGGCCATTGCGCGGATGCGGCGTCTGTATGCACCGTTCAATCGCAACCGCGATCGGATTGTGGAAATGGACGTGCGTTCGGCCGAGCTGACCAAGTACGCGGCGAACGCGATGCTGGCGACCAAGATCAGTTTCATGAACGAGATCGCCAATATTGCCGAGCGTGTCGGTGCGGACGTCGAGCACGTGCGGAACGGCATTGGTTCGGATCCGCGGATCGGCTGGCACTTCATCTATCCCGGCGCTGGTTACGGCGGCTCGTGCTTCCCGAAGGACGTGCAGGCACTGGCCAAGACGGCCGAGCAGTACGGCATGCAGCCGACCCTGCTCAACGCAGTGGAAAGCGTCAACAACGCGCAAAAGGGTCATCTGTTCGAACTGGTGCAGCGTCATTACGGCACCGAAGGCACTGGCAGCGTGGCCGGCAAGACGTTTGCGGTGTGGGGCCTGGCGTTCAAGCCCAACACCGACGACATGCGTGCCGCGTCCAGCCGCCGCTTGATGGAGCAGTTGTGGGAAGCCGGTGCAACCGTGCGTGCCTACGATCCGGAAGCCACCCATGAAGCCAAGCGCATCTTCGGCGAGCGCGACGATCTGACCTTCTGCGAGGATGCTTTCTCCGCACTGGAAGGCGCCGATGCACTGGTCGTGGTCACCGAGTGGAAGCAGTTCCGCAGCCCGGACTTGGGCAAGATCAAGCAGGCCTTGAAGGACGACGTCGTGTTCGACGGTCGCAACCTGTACGACCCGCAGGAAATCGAAGCCGCAGGTCTGGCGTACTACGCCATCGGACGAGGCCGTTCGTTGCATGCATGAGCAACTCTCGCCGCGCGACCAGGCACTGGAAGCGCGGTTGGTTGAACTGGAAACACGCCTCTCCTTTCAGGAGCAGGCGCTCAACGAACTGAGTGAAGCACTTGCGGACGCCCGTTTGACGGGCGCCCGCAATGCCGAACTGATCCGCCACCTGCTCGAGGATTTGGGCAAGGTGCGCTCCACGTTGTTTGCCGATGCAGCGGACGAACCGCCGCCTCCGCACTATTGATTGCAGATTGCCACCGCCATGAGCGATACATTACGTGACCAGTTGCTTGGGTTGGGCTTCAAGTCCACGCCCAAGCCCGAACGCAAACCCGACGCACGGCCTGCCGCGCGTGCGCATGGCAACGGTGGCAAGCCAGGACCCGGCGGCAATCGGCCGGGCCAGGGCAGGGGACCGCAGCGGCCGCATGCCGCTGCGGCGGCCGACGGCAATGGCGAGCGCAAACCCAATGGCAGGCCCAAGCCTCGGCATGACGGCAAGCCCGGCGTAGCGCCGCGCCCGCAGCATGCCGCTGCAGACCGTCGTGGTCCCAGGCCGGCACGCACCCGCGAAGATATCGATCTGGCCAAGGCCTATGCGATCCGTGCGCAGCGCGAGAAAGACGAGCGCATCGAAGCCGAGCGAGTGAAGCAGGAAGAAGCACGCCTGCGTCGCGAAGCCAAGGCAAAGCTCGAAGAGCTGGTGAAGGACAAAGGTTTGAACGATGCCGCTGCGGATATCGCCCGGCACTTTCCGTATGGCGGCAAGATCAAGCGTATTTACGTCAACGCCGATCAACTCAAGGCGCTCAACGCCGGCGAGCTGGGCGTGCTGCAACTCAACGGGCGCTATGTGCTGGTAACTGCCGAGGTACTCACCGAAGCCGAAACGGTGTTCGCCCCATCGGTCGCCTTGAAAGTGGACCCGAACGCACCGGCGGGAGACGACCCGTACGCAGACCCCAAATATCAGGTTCCTGACGACTTGGTCTGGTAAGACTGCACTACCTTGAGTGTGTTGTGAGTGGGCGCCTGCGGGTGCCCATTTTTGTTTGCGTGTCACCGAAAGTCAGAAGGGGCGCAACAGAGCAGCGTCATCACGTGCATCAATCTGTCGGGCGCAGCACGCGTGCGGTGTTGTCGAGCAGGGTTTCCCCTTGAATGTCATCAAGGCGCACCACAGCCGGTAACCCGCGAAAAAAAGGGAAAACAATAGACAAGGGGCCGCTATACAAGCCGGTCACGGCCAGCGCGGCACCATGCGTGCCTCTGCTGGTCGATGCAGGCAGGATTATCTTGCTGTGGCGTCGCCCCTTCTTGCTCGCTCCGTCCTGCCAATGGTGCTGCGTATGTCCATATCGTCGAAATCCTTGAACTCCCATGTCGATGGATTTTTGGAAGCTCGTGCACTTAGTGGCATGCGTGTGCAGGCGACAGGCCGAACGGTCTCGACCGCTGTAGCGCTCGCATTGTGTCTGGCTAGCGGCCACGTCGCGGCACAGGCAGACGATGCACCGGCATTCGATCGCCCGGGTATTCCCTTCTCGGCGGAGGTATTGCAGCCAGGTGGGTTTGCCTGGGAACAGGGCTTGCCGGATGCGAGTGCCGATCGCAGCGACGGGCAGCGCACCAGCCAATACACCGCCGATACGCTGCTGCGGCTGGGGCTGTTCCAGAACGTCGAGTTGCAGCTCGGGAGCGACAGCTATAACTGGCAGCATGGCGGCGGCGCGCGGGTGCGTGGTGGTGGCGACAGCAGTATTGGCTTGAAGGTGGTCTTGCCGTCGCGCTCGGACAGTTTCCATTGGGCTGCGCTGGGCACCTACAGCGTGCCGACCGGCAGCCCGGCCTTTAGCGAGGGCTATTCGCGCGAACTCGGTGTGACCGCGTCCTGGGATCTGCGGGAGCAACGCGCTATCGCGATGTACGTCAATTACGCGCGCGACGATGAGGGCCACACCTTGACCTTCGCGCCCAATTACACGTTTTTTTCCGGCGATCATTTCAGCAGCTACGTGGAAGCGGGGTTCGATACCGGCAGCGAGCAGTCGCGCGTGGCTGGCGTCGGCGGCGCCTGGCAGCTGCCGCATGCGATGCAGCTGGACGTGTCAGTATTGCGCGGACTGACGTCGGAGAGCCCGGATTGGCAGGGCGGAATCGGGGTGTCGATCGCGTTCGAATGAGCGCGAGGAAGCTGTGGCAGCCGCGGTCACTGGTCGAGTCGAGTTTGACGTTGGTGTTCCTGCGGTTGCTCGATTGTCTATGTTGCACTGCCGCATGCATTGATTGCGCAGAAAAGGCCTAATTGGATCGATCCAATTTGATGCCAATGCATGCGCATTTCTTTCACCGCAAGGCTTGCCACATGACGCAAGCCGAGCCGACATCCGGGGCGACTGAAGACATCGACGCGTTACGTGTGCGTCGCGGTGCGGTGACCTTGCGCGATATCGCAGGGGCCATTGGTGTGTCGCGGGCGACAGTGTCGCTGGTGCTGCGCGGTAGCCCGCTGGTGCATGCAAGCACGCGCGCGCGGGTGGAAGCCGAGCTGGATCGGCAGAATTACGTCTACAACCGCGCCGCGGCGAATTTGCGCCAGCGCACCTCGTCCAGCATCGCGTTGGTCATCAATGATTTGTCCAACCCCTTTTTTGCCGAATTCGCTGCCGGTGTCGACGAGGCATTGGGCGTGGCGGGTTATGTGACCTTGCTCGGCAGCACTGGCGAATCGACGCAGCGTCAGCAGGCCGTGCTGACCTCGCTGATGGAGCACACACCGGCGGGCATCATCCTATCGCCAGCCGAAGGTAGCCAGGCGCAGGCACTCGGCCAGGTACTCGGCCGCCAACGTAACGTGGTGCTGTTCAACCGCGAGGTAGAAGGGGCGCAGTGGGATCTGCTGGCGTTGGACAATGCGCAGGGCGCGTTTCTGGCGTGCACGCATCTGATCGCGCAAGGGCATCGGCGCATTGTGTTTTTTGGTGGGCATGCTGCATCTAGCTCCTGCCGCCAGCGCCGCGCCGGCTACGCGCGGGCGATGCAAGAAGCGGGCTTGGAAACCCACTACGTCGAGTCGGCCCCCAATCGCCAGGACGCTGCACTGTGTGGCGTGCGCTTGCTAAGCAGTGAAGCGCACTCGGCGACTGCTGCGGTCTGCTACAACGATAGCGTTGCGCTGGGCTTGATGGCCGCGTTGGCGATGCAAGGCATCATGCCGGGCCGTGACTTTGCGGTGACCGGTTTCGACGACATCGCCGAAGCAGCGTTGTTCACGCCTGCATTGACCACGTTGGCCGCAGACCCGCGTGCGCGTGGCAGACAGGCTGCGCAACTGGTATTGCAGCGGATCGGCAGCCCCGAACTCGCCGCGCAGCAGTTGACCGCAGCAGTCGCCCTGAAAATTCGCGCAAGCAGCGCCTGCGCGCCAGCAGCGCAGATGTCATCACCTCCCCCAAGCAGTCCATCCGCCCATTCCCCCACCAAGGCCTCAGGCCGCTGACCAGGCAACTCCTATGGTTTCCCTTTCCACGCAATCCTCCGTGTCCAGCGGCAACAAGGCGCCCGTCAATAACGGCGTCGCGTCGTCGGTGGTGACCACGATCTTCTTCATGTGGGGTTTTCTCACCTGCCTCAACGACATCCTGATTCCGCACTTGAAAGCGGTGTTCGAGCTCAACTTCGCGCAGGCGATGCTGGTGCAATTCACCTTCTTCGGTGCGTACTTCCTGATGTCGCTGCCGGCCGGTTGGTTGGTAAATCGCTTGGGCTACAAGCAGGGCATCGTGGCCGGGTTGACAGTGGCGGCGGTGGGCGCGCTGGGCTTCTGGCCGGCGGCGGAATTGCGCGTGTACGGTGCTTTCCTCGGTGCACTGTTCGTGCTGGCCACCGGCATCACCATCTTGCAGGTCGCTGCGAATCCCTACGTCGCCTTGCTGGGTCCAGAGCGCAGTGCTTCCAGCCGTTTGACGCTGGCGCAGGCGTTGAACTCGCTCGGCACCGCAATCGCGCCGCTGATGGGTGGCTGGTTGATCCTGTCCAACACGGTGATGAGTGGCGATCAGCTCAAGGCGTTGCCGGAAGCCGAGCAACTTGCCTATCGCGTGCAGGAAGCGCAAGCCGTGCAAGGCCCGTACATCGGGCTGGGCATCGTGTTGTTCCTGCTGGCGATCTTCGTGTTTCTGTTTCGTCTGCCGGCATTGACCGATGCAAGCGCACAGAAGGACGAGAGCAAGCATTCCTTGCTTGATGCCTTGCGTCATCCCCACGTGCGCTTCGGTGTGCTGGCGATCTTTTTCTATGTCGGCGCAGAAGTGGCGATCGGCAGCCTGATGGTCAATTACTTCTCGCTGCCGCAGATCGGCGGTTTCACCGAGCGTGAGGCGACCAAGTATGTGTCGGCCTACTGGACGCTGGCGATGATCGGCCGCTTCATTGGCTCGGCACTGCTGGCTAAATTGTCGCCGCGCGTATTGTTGTCGGTGTTCGCTGCGATCAATGCGGTATTGCTGGGGTTGACCATGGCCAGCGGCGGCATGCTGGCAGTGTATGCGCTGGTGGCGATCGGCCTGTTCAATTCGATCATGTTCCCGACTATCTTCACCCTGGGCATCGAGCGGCTGGGTCCGTTGACCGGTCGCGCGTCGAGCCTGTTGATCATGGCCATTGTCGGCGGCGCCATCGTGCCGTATCTGCAAGGACTGCTCGCAGACAGCATTGGCTTGCATGAGTCGTTCGTGCTGCCCCTGCTGTGCTACCTGTACATCGTGTTCTACGGTATCTGGGGCTCGCGTTTGCGCGGCGCACTGGCGGAGGCACGCGCATGAGTGCGAGCAAGCATCAGGTGGTGTGTTTCGGCGAAGCGTTGATCGATATGCTGGCGTTGCCGCAGGCCAGCCCGGACGAAGCGCGGACCTTCGCGCAATATGCCGGCGGTGCGCCGGCCAACGTCGCCGTTGCGGTGGCGCGCTTGGGTGGCGCTGCACATTTCGTCGGCATGCTCGGGCGCGACATGTTCGGCGATTTCTTGCTGCAGAGCTTGCAGCAGTCTGGCGTGGTGACTGATGGCATTGTGCGCACCGATCAAGCCAAGACTGCGTTGGCCTTCGTTGCACTGGACGAAGCGGGTGAGCGCAGTTTCAGTTTCTACCGTCCGCCGGCAGCAGACCTGTTGTTCCGCCCCGAGCACTTCGCTGCGGATGGGTTTACCCAAGCCGCGGTATTGCATGTGTGTTCGAACAGCATGACCGAGCCGGAGATTGCGCAATGCACGCTCGACGGCATGCGCCGTGCGCGCGCCGATGGCGCCATCGTCAGCTTGGATCTCAATCTGCGGCCGATGCTGTGGCCGCAGGATGTCGACCCGGCGCCATTGCTGTGGGAGGCGCTGGCGCTAGCCGATGTGGTCAAGCTCTCGCGCGAAGAACTCGACTATTTGGCGGGGACGCTCGATGGCGATGCCAGTGCGGTGACGCAAAAGCTGTGGCAGGGCAAGGCCAGCTGGTTGCTGGTCACCGATGGTGGCGGTCCGGTGCATTGGCAGACACGTACCGATTCCGGCCAGGTACCTGCCTTCCGCGTGCAGGTGCGCGACAGCACCGCTGCCGGCGATGCGTTCGTGGGTGGCCTGCTGTATCAGCTTGCCGTGCGCGCATCTTCGCTGGAGCAGCTATGCGGCGATCCGGCGGCAATCAACGAGGTGATTCGTTTTGCTGCAGCTGTCGGTGCGTTGGCGGTGACACGCAAGGGCGCGTTCGCTGCGATGCCGAGCGTCGATGAGGTCCATTCTTTGATCCAGGAACAATCATGAGCCGTTTGCCTGCAACACCTGCACCCGATTTCCGTTCGGCTGACGTCTTGCGCCAGCACATCGCCGACACCATGGCGTTCTACCATCCGCGCGCGATCGATCCGGCGGGCGGGTTTTTCCAGTACTTCCGCGATGACGGTTCGATCTACGATGCCGGGCATCGGCACCTGGTCAGCAGTACGCGCTTCGTTTTCAACTACGCGATGGCCTACCGCGAGTTTGGCGATGCGGCGTATCTGCAAGCAGTGCGCCACGGGCTGGACTATCTACGCAACGTGCATCGCAACCCACAAACCGGCGGTTATGCGTGGACGCTGCGCGATGGCGTAGTCGAAGACGACATGAATCACTGCTACGGCGTGGCCTTCGTGCTGCTGGCGTATTCGTGTGGTTTGAAGGCCGGCGTCGATGAGGCGCGTGCGTGGATGGACGAAACCTGGCAGCTGCTGGAAAAGCACTTCTGGGAAGCGGAGTTCGGGCTGTATCGCGACGAAGCCGACGCGCAATTCAACTTCACCAGCTACCGTGGCCAGAACGCCAACATGCATATGTGCGAGGCGATGATCGCCGCGTACGAGGCTAGCGGCGAGCAGCGTTATCTCGATCGCGCACTGGTGCTCGCGGAGAACATGACCAAGCGCCAAGCGGCCAAGGCCGATGGGTTGGTGTGGGAGCATTACGACCTGCAGTGGAATATCGATTGGGAGTACAACCGCGACAATCCCAAGCACTTGTTCCGTCCGTGGGGCTTTCAGCCGGGCCATCAGACCGAGTGGGCCAAGTTGCTGATGCTGCTGGATCGCTATGCGCCGGCCGACTGGTTGCTGCCGACCGCGCAGCATCTGTTCGATGTGGCAGTGGAGCGTTCATGGGATGCGCAGCGCGGCGGGCTGTATTACGGCTTCGATCCTGACGGCAAGGTCTGCGACGATGACAAGTATTTCTGGGTGCAGGCCGAGTCGCTGGCTGCCGCTGCATTACTGGCTCAGCGCAGCGGCGATGATCGTTACTGGCAGTGGTACGACAAGCTATGGGCCTATTCGTGGGCGCACATGATCGACCATCAGTACGGTGCGTGGTATCGCATTCTGGATGCGGACAACCGCAAGTACAGCGATGAGAAAAGCCCGGCGGGTAAGACCGACTACCACACGATGGGCGCGTGCTACGAAGTCTTGAACGTGTTGCGGCCGGCGGCGTGATCCGATGAGGTCGGCGGGGGTGTGCTGACTTTTGAGTCTGGATCGCCGGGTTTTGCCCGGCGATCTGTTTTCAGCATCCTTATATGTACGCCTATTTGAAAGCTATGTGCGTCGAGTTCGGTCGTAGCGTCGTTCGGATGCAGGCGAAAGCGTGAGTCAGTCGCTTGGGTCAGTTGAGGGCGCGATGCCCTCACCGCTCGCGACACGCCGTAAATCCGTCCGTGGGGCCATGGCGGCATTCATGCCGCCATGGCCCCGCAATCGGGGCGAGTGCAGTCACTGCACCGGCATCACCGCAATCACCGCACCCGATAGTTGTTGGTAGCTTTACTGAAAGCTATGCACACCAGTCATCTCGACTGGTGCCTGCTTACTCATCGTGTGTCCTGCGATGGTGGGCTTGCAGCCCAGCCGCAGGTAGTCGCTCTTATTCCGGGTCGTAATCCAGATTCGATGCCAGCCAACGCTCGGCCAATGCGAGCGTGATGCCTTTGCGCTTGGCGTAGTCAGCGACCTGTTCCTTGCCCAAACGCCCCATCACGAAGTACTGGCTCTTGGGATGGCTGAAGTAATAGCCGGAGACCGCGGCGGTGGGCAGCATCGCGAAGCTTTCGGTCAGCGACATATCGGCGTTGCACTCGGCATCGAGTAGATCGAATAACGTGCGTTTTTCGCTGTGTTCGGGGCAAGCAGGGTAGCCGGGCGCCGGACGAATGCCGCGATAGCGCTCGGCGATCAAGGCTTCGTTGTCCAAGGTTTCATCGTCGACATAGCCCCAGAATTCGGTACGCACGCGTTGATGCAAACGCTCGGCCAATGCTTCGGCCAGTCGGTCGGCCAACGCCTTGAGCAGGATGGAGTTGTAGTCGTCGTGCGCGGCTTCGAAGCGGGCCACATGCGGATCGATACCGATGCCGGCAGTGACGGCGAATGCACCGATCCAGTCCTGCTTGCCACTGCTTTTCGGCGCGATGAAGTCAGCTAGGCAAAAGTCGGGACGGTCGACAGGCTTGTCGACTTGTTGGCGCAAGAAGTGCAGTAGCTGTCGGGATTTGGAATCTGAAAGTGGGGGCCAGCTTTGCTGTTGCGAATCCCCAATCCCGACTAACGAATCCCGGTGGTCCGTCAGGACCACCTCGACATCATCTCCGACACTGTTCGCCGGCCATAGCCCGAACACGGCTTTAGCCGTGAGCCACTTTTCATCGACGATGCGCTTGAGCATGCGGCGTGCGTCGCGATAGAGCTCGCTGGCCTGGGTGCCGACGATCTCGTCGCTGAGAATCGCGGGGAATTTGCCAGCCAGTTCCCAGGCCTGGAAGAACGGCGTCCAGTCGATGAGGTCGATCAGTTCCTGCAGCGGATAGTCATCGAACACGTGGATGCCTGGCTGTCGTGGGGCAGGCGGGGTGTAGGTCTCCCAATCGCCATCAAAGCGCTGCGCACGGGCTTTTTCCAGCGACACCAAGCGCTTTGCGTCGCCGCGATTGCGATGGCGTGCGCGGATTTCGGCGTAGTCGGCATCGTTGGCGGCAACGAAGGCCTGGCGTAGGTCGCGCGAGATCAGCGATTGCGCCACGCCCACCGCACGCGATGCGTCCTTTACCCACACGGTGGGCGCGGTGTAGTGCGGGTCGATCTTCAATGCCGTGTGCGCGCGTGAGGTAGTCGCGCCGCCGATCAGCAACGGAATCTCGAATCCCTGCCGCTGCATCTCGCGCGCGACGTGCGACATCTCTTCCAGCGAGGGCGTGATCAGTCCGGAGAGTCCGATCAGGTCCGCGTTTTCTGCGCGCGCGCGGTCCAGGATGACCTGCGCCGACACCATCACGCCCAGATCCACCACGTCGAAGTTGTTGCACGCCAACACCACGCCGACGATGTTCTTGCCGATGTCGTGCACATCGCCCTTGACGGTGGCCATGATGATCCTGCCGTTGGACTTACCGACATCGCCGGTACGCAGTTTTTCCGCTTCGATGTACGGCAGCAGATACGCCACCGCTTTTTTCATCACGCGCGCTGACTTGACCACCTGCGGGAGGAACATCTTGCCGGCGCCGAACAGATCGCCGACCACGTTCATGCCGTCCATCAGCGGGCCTTCGATCACGTCTAGCGGGCGTGTGGATTGCTGTCGCGCGTCTTCGGTATCGGTTTCCACGAATGCGTCGATGCCGTGCACCAGCGCATGCGCCAGGCGTGCGCGGACCGGCTTGTCGCGCCAGGCCAGGTCTTCGACTCTCGCCGTGCCTTTGGCGCCCTTGTAGCGCTCGGCGACTTCCAGCAGGCGCTCGGTGCCGTCCTTGCGTCGGTTGAGGATGACGTCTTCCACACGTTCGCGCAGTTCCGGGTCCAGCTCGTCGTAGATCGGCATGCCGCCGGCGTTGACGATGCCCATGTCCATGCCGGCCTTGATCGCATGGAACAGGAACACCGAGTGGATCGCCTGGCGCACGGTTTCGTTGCCACGGAACGAGAACGACACGTTGGAAACGCCGCCGGAAACATGGCAATGCGGCAGCGTGTCCTTGATGATGCGGGTGGCTTCGATGAAGTCCACTGCATAGTTGTCGTGTTCTTCGATGCCGGTGGCCACCGCAAAGATGTTCGGGTCGAAGATGATGTCTTCCGGCGGGAAACCCACTTGCTCGGTGAGCACCTTGTAGGCGCGCGTGCAAATCTCGACCTTGCGCGCGCAGGTTTCGGCCTGGCCCGCTTCGTCGAAGGCCATCACCACCGCGGCGGCACCGTAGCGCAACACCTTGCGCGCGTGCTCGATGAACACCGCTTCGCCTTCCTTGAGCGAGATGGAGTTCACCACGCTCTTGCCTTGCAGGCACTTCAATCCGGCTTCGATCACGCTCCATTTGGAAGAATCCACCATCACTGGAATGCGCGCGATATCCGGCTCGGACATGATCAGGTTGAGAAAGCGCGTCATCGCTTTTTCAGAATCGATCAGGCCTTCGTCCATGTTGACGTCGAGGATCTGCGCGCCGCTGTCCACTTGCTGACGCGCGACCTCCACCGCTTCCTCGTAGCGTTCTTCCTTGATCAGTTTGCGAAACTGCGCGCTGCCGGTGACGTTGGTGCGCTCGCCGACGTTGACGAACAACAGGTCCGGCGTAATGACCAACGGCTCAAGGCCAGACAGACGGGTGTAGCGGGGAGTACTCATGCAAAGCCCATGCGGATAGAGGCCTGCGCGGGCCGCAGGGAGAAACGCTGTAGATGTAACGCACCAACCACCTTTGGATCAGCGTTGGGCCCTACAGGTGCATGCGACAAACGCGACCCACGGTGTAGGTGCGTTGTACGCATCACGCCGCCAGCTCCTGCGCACCAGGCAGCTGCCGTGGCGGTAGATCAGCCACTGCCTCGGCAATCGCGCGGATATGGTCAGGCGACGTCCCGCAGCACCCACCCACCAGATTGAGCAAGCCGGACTTGGCAAACTCACGCAAGGTTTCGGCCATTTCCTCAGGCGTCTCATCATATTCGCCAAAGGCGTTCGGCAAGCCGGCATTCGGATGCGCGCTGACATAGGCATCAGCGATCTGCGAAAGCGTCTCCACGTGTGGACGTAGATCCTTGGCACCGAGGGCGCAATTCAGGCCGACCGACAACGGCCGCCCGTGCGCGACGGATGCATAGAACGCTTCGGCAGTCTGTCCGGACAACGTGCGGCCGGATGCGTCGGTGATGGTGCCGGAGACCATCACCGGCAACCGCCCGCCGCGGGCTTCGAAGACTTCTTCGATGGCATACAACGCGGCTTTGGCGTTGAGGGTATCGAAAATGGTTTCCACCATCAGCGTATCCGCACCGCCATCGATCAATCCCTTGATGGCTTCGCGATAGGTTTCGCGCAGCGCATCGAAACTGGTATTGCGGTAGCCCGGGTCGTTGACGTCCGGGCTGATCGAGGCAGTACGGCTGGTGGGGCCGAGCACACCGATGACAAAGCGCGGTTTGTGCGGCGTCAGCGCTTCGACGGCATCGCAGCATGCACGCGCCACCTGGGCGCCTGCCTTGTTTAACTCGTACACCAGATGTTCCAGGTGATAGTCGGCCTGGCTCACCGAGGTGGCGTTGAAGGTATTGGTTTCCAGCAGGTCTGCGCCCGCGTCCAGATAGGCGTGATGGATGCCGGCAATGATTTCCGGGCGAGTCAACAACAGCAGATCGTTGTTGCCCTTGAGGTCGCGGCCTTCTGGTGCATGCGCGTGATCGCAACCGGGGCCGTGCACATGCGCGCTGTCGTAACCGTCGACAAAGCGGGTGCCGCGATAATCGGGCTCCTGCAGATCGTGGCGCTGAATCATGGTGCCCATCGCGCCATCGATGATGAGGATGCGCTCGGCGAGCGCGGCAGTGAGCTTGGCCGCGCGCTCGGGATGCAGCCAGGGCAATGCAAACGGGATCGGGGATTCTGAATTGGGAATTCGCGCGTGCGTCATAGTCCGGTTCTCCGCGCAGCAGTGTCTTTGTTTTCCACGAATCCCGATTCCCGGCTTCACAGCAATCAACGAGATCACTTCGAAATGGGGCGGGCGTTTTTCGCGCGTCACCGTCTCCAGGCTGGAGACGTCCAGCCCGGCTTTTTCCGCAAACTTGCGCAATTCCTTTGCGGCAAACCCGAGATTGACGTGGCCGTATGCATGCACTGCAGCGCGGTGTTCATGCTTGGCCAGGCTGCACAACAGCAGGCGGCCGCCGGGGCGCAAGACGCGTGCCGATTCGGCCACCGCCTGCTCGGGTTTGGCCGCGTAGGTGAGCGCATGCATCAGCACCACCAGGTCGAAGCTGGCATCGGGGAACGGCAGTGCATGCATGTCGCCTTCGCGCACTTCCACGTTGCGCAGTTTGCGCAGGCGCTCGCTGGCGGCCGCGACCACGCGCGCACTGGTGTCGATGCAGATGTAGCGCGTGGCGTGCGGCGCCACCAGTTCGGCCAGCACGCCATCGCCGGAGGCAATGTCGAGCACGTCGCCGGTTTCCAGCAGCGGCAGGGCGGTGCGCGCCAGGGCCTCCCAGGTACGTCCGGGCGAGTAATGGCGTTCCATGTCGCCGGCCACCGAATCGGCCCAGTTCTGGTCGGCTGCACGGTTGGCCAGCACGGCGGCCACGCGTTCGGCATCTTGGCGCAGCAGCGGGTCGTCGCTGCCGGTGCTCAGTGCCAGCCATAGCGCACGCTGGGCCGGGTCCAGTGAGACTTCGTCGAAGCGGTAGTAGGCCGACACCCCGGCGCGGCGGTCGCGCACCAGCGCGGCTTCCTTGAGTTTGGCTAAATGCGTGGACACGCGCGGCTGCGCCAACCGAGTGATAGCTGACAGCTCGGCCACGGTGAGTTCTTCCTGCTCCAGCAAGGTCAACAGGCGAACTCGGGTAGCGTCGGCAAATACCTTCAAGCGGGCCGACCAGTCTTCCAGATCCATGAATATCTCTATATCGCGATATGGAGATATTTTCGACCGGGCAGCAGGTGCGGTCAACTACATACGCATGCGAATGGTTAGCGCTACAATGGGGGCTCAGCTCAGGCCTGGAGGGGTGCGACGTGGATTTCAGCTTTACCGAAGAACAATTGATGATCCAGGATGTGGCGCGCCGCATCGCGCAGGAAAAGATCGCGCCCAGCGCAGAGCAATTCGACCGCAGCGGCGAATTTCCGTTGGAAAACATCCGCTTGCTGGGCGAGAACGGACTAATGGGCATCGAGGTGCCGGCCGAATACGGCGGCGCCGGTATGGACCCGATCAGCTATGCGCTGGCGATGATCGAAATCGCTGCTGCTGACGGCGCGCACTCCACCATCGTGTCGGTCAACAACTCGCTGTTCTGCACCGGCATTTTGAAGAACGGCAGCGAGGCGCAGAAGCAGCTGTACGTACGCGCGATTGCCGAAGGCACGCACATCGGAGCGTTCGCGCTGACCGAGCCGCAGTCCGGTTCGGATGCCTCGGCAATGCGCTGCCGCGCGGTGAAGCAGGCCGATGGCAGCTTCGTCATCAACGGCAAGAAGAGTTGGATCACCTCCGGCCCGGTGGCCAAATACATCGTGTTGTTCGCGGTGACCGAGCCGGACAAGGGCTCGCGCGGGATCACGGCTTTTATGGTCGATACCGAGCGCGCCGGTTTCCACCGCGGCAAGACCGAGCCCAAGCTGGGCATCCGCGCCTCGGCCACCTGCGAAATCGAGTTTGCCGATTACGTCGCGCAGCCCGATGAGGTGCTGGGCGTGGAGGGCGAGGGCTTCAAGACCGCGATGAGCGTGCTGGATGCCGGGCGCATCGGTATTGCTTCGCAGGCGGTCGGCATCGCGCGTGCGGCGTACGAAGCCACGCTGGCCTATGTCAAGGAGCGCAAGGCGTTTGGCGCGGCGATCGGCACCTTCCAGATGACCCAGGCCAAGATCGCCGACATGAAGTGCAAGCTGGATGCGGCGCTGCTGCTGACGCTGCGTGCAGCATGGTTGAAGGGGCAGGGGCAGAAGTTCGGCACCGAAGCGGCAGTGGCCAAGCTCACTGCATCCGAAGCGGCGATGTGGATCACCCATCAAGCCGTGCAGATTCATGGCGGCATGGGGTACTCGAAAGAGATGCCGCTGGAGCGCTACTTCCGCAATGCCAAGATCACCGAAATCTACGAAGGCACTTCGGAAATTCAACGGCTCGTGATTGCGCGCGGCGAGACCGGGCTGCGGTGATATCGGCGGCGCTCCAGCACTGCCGCGGCGCGCGGCAACGCTGGAGCGCTCACCGCAATGCAAGATCACCGAACTCTACGAAGGCACTTCGGAAATTCAACGGCTGGTGATTGCGCGCGGCGAGACCGGGCTGCGGCGATATCGGCCACGCTCCATCACTGCCGAGCTGCGCGGCAACGCTGGAGCGCTCACCGCGAAACTATCACCACCGAGCGCGACGCCAGCGCTTGTCGGGTGCAGTACGCGCGGATCACAATCGGCGCTTCTTCCGTGTCTGGTGCGCGCATGTCCCGGTCTTCGCACGCTGCGTCGTCTCGCGTTTCTTTGTCTGGCCTCTCACGCACGCTGTGCTGCTTCGGGCTATTGCTGATTTGCACTGCGGCAAGCGCGCAAACGCCGCCACCGTCGATCATGCCGACCGATCGCCTGCAAGAAGCCTGGTGGGCGCAGCGGCACGCGCAGGTGCTGGAGCAGGTGAAGCAGCACCCGGAGACCAAGCTGCTGCTGATCGGCGATTCGATCACCCAGAACTACGAAAAGGCCAAGGCGCCGGACGAAGACTTCCAACCCACCTGGCAGACCTTTTACGGCAGCCGCGGCGCGCTCAATCTGGGCTTCAGCGGCGATGGCACCGAAAACGTGCTGTGGCGGCTGGTCAATGGCGAAGTGGACGGGCTGCAGCCAAAGGTCGCACTGGTGCTGATCGGTACCAACAACACCGGTCATCTCGGCCAAACCGCCGAACAGACCCAACTGGGTATCGATGCGGTGGTGGCAGCGATCGAACAAAAGCTGCCGCGCACGCATATCCTGTTGTTGAGTGTGTTGCCCAGCGATATTTCCAGCGAAAAATCGCGGCACGATGCGCAGATCAATCAGGGTTTGGCGGTGCGTTACGGCGACAACCCGCGCGTGACCTATCTGGATGTGAGCTCTATCTTCCAGCGCGACGGCAAGCTACGCACCGAGCTGTTCTACGACACCCGGTTTCGTCCGGCGGCCGGTGCCTTGCATCCGGACACGCAAGGACAGCGCATGCTGGCCGAAGCGATCGAACCTACGCTGGCGCGGCTACTGGGCGAGCCGCCGGTCAAGCCGGTGGCCGAACTTGGCCGTGACGCGGCCACTTCGCTGATGCCGGTCGATTGGTTGGAGCAGGATTCCTATGACTGGTACGCGCGCCACCACGCCGCGCTGGCGGCCGCGCGCAGCTTGAAGCCGGAGGTGGTGATGATCGGCGATTCGATCACGCATTTCTGGTCCGGGCCGCCGCAGGCCACGCGCGTCAGTGGGCCCGAATCGTGGCAGTGGCTGTATGGCAAGCGGCCTGTACTGAATCTGGGCTTCGGCTGGGACCGCACGCAAAACGTGCTGTGGCGCATCCGCCAGGGCGAACTCGATGGCCTGGATCCGCGCTGGGTGGTGCTGCATATCGGCACCAACAACCTCAGTGGCACCGCGCAATCGCGCGCCAGCACCCCGGCCGAAGCCGCATTGGGTGTGCAGGCGGTGGTCAGTGAAGTACGCCGCCGCCTGCCCAACAGCAAGCTGATCCTGATGGCGATCATGCCGCGTGGCCGCAATGCCGACGATGCGCGGCGTGCGCCAATCGCCGAGACTAACCGGCTGCTGGCCGCGCGCTACGCAAAGGATCCGTCGGTGCGCCTGGTCGATATCGGCCCGAAGCTGTTGCAAGCCGACGGCACGCTGCCCGAAGCGCTGCTGCCGGACGGCACCCATCCCAGCGAAGCTGGCTACCGTATCTGGGCACAAGCGCTGCGCGAGGCCGGGATTACCGCAGCGCCCTGAAGCGGGCGGCACCCAAGCGAATGCATCGAAAAGGCGAGCGTGGCCGGTGAGCGGGGCGGTGCGGCCACCCGCGCGATGCACTATCGAGCGCGTCGCTGACAGTCGCGCTTGGCTTATGTGTAGTGGCCGCATTGCGGCGCGGAGGGTGACGATGGCTTCGGGTGGCCTGGCGGCCTCAAGCGAGCCATCGATGCACGAGGCAAGGCGTAGCGCGAACAGGTCGGTTGTATTCAGCGCAGTGGAATCGAAACGCGCTCCGGGTTACCAAGCGAGGCCTCCCAAGGCGAGCAGGCGCAGTGACAGCGCGTTTTCGAACCCCAGAAACCAGAAGACCCCCGATTACTCGGAGGTCTTTTTAAACTGGTGCCCAGAAGAGGACTCGAACCTCCACGAAGTTGCCCCCGCTAGCACCTGAAGCTAGTGCGTCTACCAATTCCGCCACCTGGGCAGGTGAGCCGCGAATTTTGCAGCCTCCCGCCAGGTTTGTCAACGATTCGTGCGCGGCAACTGGCAACGGCTGCGCCGGCCTTGCTGCCCATCTCGCTGCGTCAAGGGGTACCATGTAAGCAATGACAAAGAAAAACACCCCAGATTCCGATCGGCCGAGTCGCCGCAAATCCACCAGCGCAGGCGAGTCCAGCACCGCCGAACAGCAGAAGTTGCCGGGCTGGATGCCAGACTTCCTGGTCCGCGCCGCAGCCGGCGCGTCGACCAAGTCTGCCAACAAGCGCGCCGCTGACAAAGCCGCCGGTGCCGCACCGCAGCCGCTGGACGCACTGCCCACGCCACCAGCTCCGCGCGCACCGCATCCGCGCAAGAGTGGCCCGCTGGCGCCGCCGCCGGAACGCTTCCAGACTCTCTCGCCCCCCGCTGCCGCGACTCCGGCTGCCGAATTCAAGGATCCGCACGCCGACCGCGAGGCCCTGCGTTACGCCGAGCCGATCGCCAGCCGCGAGGCGATCCTGCAGTTGCTTGAAGCCTGCGACGGTCCGCAAACCGCCGAAGAAATTGCCGAGCAGCTCAATCTGAGCGATCGCATCGATGCACTGGGCAAGCGCCTGGCCGCGATGGTGCGCGAAGCGCAACTGGTGCAGAACCGCCGCGGCGGCTACGCGCCGGTGCAACAGACCAGCCTGATCGCCGGCGTGGTGATCGCCAATCCGGAGGGCTTCGGCTTCCTCAAGCCCGACGAAGGTGGCGACGACCTGTTCCTGCCGCCGTTCGAAATGCGCAAGGTCATGCATGGCGACCGTGCGTTGGCCAACGTCACCGGCATCGACCGCCGCGGCCGTCGCGAAGGTGCGATTGCGCGCGTGCTCGAGCGCGGCATGTCGCGCATGCTCGGGCGCTTTTTCTATGAGCACGGCGTGGCTTATGTCGACCCGGATGACAAGCGCATCCAGCGCAACGTGCAGATCGCACCGGATGGTATCGGCGAGGCTCGCGAAGGCCAGTTGGTGGTCTGCGAACTGATCGCACCGCCGGACGCGCGCCGCCCGGCGATCGGCAAGATCATCGCAGTGCTTGGCGACAAACTGACCCCGTCGCTGGTGGTTGAAATGGCCATCCACGGCCATGAGCTGCCGCACGAATTTCCACAGGAAGTGCTGGACGAGGCCGCGGCGGTACCGTTGGTGGTCGAGCCGCAGATGATCGGTGGGCGCGTGGATCTGCGGCAGATGCCGCTGGTCACCATCGATGGCGAAGACGCCAAGGATTTCGACGATGCGGTGTATTGCGAGCCCAATGTCGACGGCTTCCGTCTGGTGGTGGCAATCGCCGATGTGTCCAACTACGTGCGTCCCGGTACGCCACTGGACGACGAAGCGCAAAAACGCGCCACCTCGGTGTATTTCCCGGGATTCGTGGTGCCGATGCTGCCGGAAACGCTGTCGAACGGCATTTGCTCGCTGATGCCCAAGGTCGATCGCATGTGCTTCGTCTGCGACATGCAGGTGGGACGCGATGGCGAAGTGACCGGCTCGCGTTTTTACGAAGCGGTGATGAACTCGCATGCGCGCCTGACCTATAACCAGGTCTGGAAGGCGGTGGGCGAAGATGATGCGGACACCAAGGCCTTCATCGGCCCGTTGCTGCCGCAAGTGCAGCGTCTGCATCAGCTGTATCACGTGCTGTCGAAGGCGCGCACGCATCGCGGCGCGATCGAGTTTGAAACCTCCGAAGTGCGCTTTGTGCTCGACAACACCGGCGAGGTCACTCAGGCCGGCATGCTGGTGCGTAACGATGCGCACAAGTTGATCGAAGAATGCATGATCGCTGCCAACGTCGAGGCCGCGCGCTACTTGTTGAGCATGCATGTGCCTGCGCCGTACCGTGTGCATGAGCGCCCACCGGAGAGCAAGTACGAAGACTTGTTGGAGTTTCTTAAGGAATTCCAGTTGAGTCTGCCGGCATGGAGCAAGGTGCGCCCCGGCGATTACACCAAGCTGCTGAAGAAGGTGCGTGCCCGTCCGGACGCGGCGTTGCTTGAATCGGTGTTGCTGCGCAGCCAAAGCCTGGCGGTGTATTCGCCGGAGAACAACGGCCACTTCGGTCTGGCGTTGGAGGCGTACGCGCACTTCACCTCGCCGATTCGCCGGTATCCGGATCTGCTGGTGCATCGCGCGATCAAGCACGCCTTGACCGGCGCCAGCCCGGAAAAATTCATCTACACCCCGCGCCAGATGGCGGCGTTGTCCCTGCAATGCTCCGAACGTGGCCGGCGTGCCGACGAAGCCGAGCGCGAAGTGGACGAGCGGTACCGCGCCGCGTGGATGGAAAAGCATGTAGGTGGTCAGTTCGACGGCGTGATCAGCGGCGTGACCGGATTTGGTCTGTTCGTCGAATTGACGCAGTCCAAGGTCAACGGCCTGGTGCATGTCACCCAGCTGCCGCAGGACTATTACCAGTTCGACCCGATCCGCAAGACGCTCAGCGGCGAGCGCCGCGGCCGCGAGTTCCGTCTGGGCGACCCGGTACGCGTATTGGTGCTCAAAGCCAGCATGGAAGAGCGCAAGATCGATTTCCGCCTGGCCGAAGATGGCGCAGCGCCCGCAGCGCCAGAAGCGCCGCTGCCGCCACGCGAAAAGCCGACCAAGCGCAAGAAGAAGTCGTACTGAGCCGATGGCGTTGCGGGCGGCCGAGGTGGCGCCCGCGATGCGGCGTAGTAGCCAGCAAGAGCATTTACCGCAACATCGCGAGCCGTCTTCAGGTGGGCGTGGACGGTGCTCAGGAACCGCCGCATGCGAGCGTTTTCCGCCCAATCCGGGAACCGGTCGCTACCGCCTGAGTTAGCGCATTCCTTGCGTGAGCTGATCTAAATGCAGGTGCATCCATTGCGAGCGTTGCTTGTGCGCAATGGCGTCCGTAACAGACTGATGTGCGGAGCAGACGATGGAGACTTCAAGCGAATACAGCGGTGGCTGCCAGTGCGGTGCCGTGCGTTTTCATGTGCGCGGTGCGTTGGTAGACGCGTCGATCTGTCACTGCCGCATGTGCCAGAAGGCCTTCGGGGCGTATTACGCACCGCTGGTGTCGGTGCGCGGCACCGAGTTTCGTTGGACCCGTGGCGCGCCTAAGCGCTTTGCCTCCTCGTCGGTCGTACAGCGCGGTTTTTGCGCCGAGTGCGGTACGCCGTTGACCTATGAAGCGCCCGATGGCGTGGCAGTTGCGGCAGGTACATTCGATACGCCAGAGCAGTTGCCGCCGCATATTCAGTACGGATTGGATCGCAAGCTGCCATTCGTCGATACCTTGGCGCAGCTACCCACGCGCCCACCCGAAGACGATGCCACTGCGGAAGCCTTTTTGGCCAGCGTGGTCTCGTGGCAGCATCCGGATCATGACACCGAGCAGTGGCCGGTATGAGGCGTCGTTTTGGTGGTGTTGTGCTGTTGATCGCGGGACACGAGCATCAACGGCGTTACCGCGCTCGCTGACTTTATTCGCCGCGATGAGACGTGCCAGCGCACCATTTGATAGCTGTCCATCGGCACGTTGATCTACGCGACCGGCATGCGTTCAAGGCAGGCACGCGCTAGCCAGACCCCGCACACTCCCCGCCCCCAGCGCCGATGCCATTGCCCTCGCGGCTCCGTCGGCGTCGCCACCGCTCCTACGCCTCGACCGTGACGTAACCGGCCGCAGGCCCTACCATTCCCCTTTATCTCTTCGTATGCCCGCGCAATGAGCAAGCAGAACCAGTGGATCGTCGGCGTCAATGCTGTCGCCTCGTCCGTCGAGAACGACGCCGATAACGTGCGCGAGGTATTGATCGAGGCCGGCAGCAAGAACCCGCGCCTCACCGAGATCGAGGAACAGGCGCGTCGCAAGGGCATCGATGTGCGCCGGGTCAACACCCAGGCGCTGGACGGCGTAGGCGGGCAGGTGCGCCATCAAGGCGTGGCCGCGCGCTATGCGGCGGCACGGCTGTGGGCCGAGAACGAACTGGAAGGCCTGGTCGAAGCCGCAGAAGGGCGCGCGCTGGTGCTGATCCTCGACGGCGTGCAGGACCCGCATAACCTCGGCGCCTGCCTGCGCAGCGCGGCTGCTGCTGGCGTCACCGCAGTGGTGATTCCCAAGGACAAGTCGGCCACGGTGAACGCGACCGTGCGCAAGACCTCTGCCGGTGCAGCAGACCGCATTCCGGTGGTGGCGGTGACCAATCTGGCGCGCTGCCTGCGCGACCTGCAAAAGCAGGGCGTGTGGCTGTATGGCCTGGCCGGCGAGGCGGAGGCATCGTTGTACAGCGTGGATCTGCGCGGCAATGTCGGGCTGGTGCTTGGTGGCGAGTCCGATGGCCTGCGCCGTCTCACGCGCGAGCATTGCGATGGTTTGGTCAAGATTCCGATGCCGGGCGAGATCGAGAGCCTCAATGTGTCGGTCGCCACCGGTGTGACCCTGTTCGAGGTCGTGCGCCAGCGCCTGGGTGCGTAATCGCCCGCGTGCGGCAGGGTCGGGCGCAGGCGTGTTGGCCTCTGTATGGCACACGTCTCGCGTCAGGTAAGTCAGCCGCAGTTCCCCATCGGCCCATCGCTGACAGGCATCTGCGCACTTCTGCGCAGTTGCCGGGCGCAAGACGTCAGGCGGTCTACACGCAGGGCGTTGCAGCAAGCCTCTCGATCCACAGGCACCAGTGGGCGAACGCGCTGTAGAGTTTTTGCCTACCATATCGCCAGCAAACGGCGCATTGTGTGTGATGAACAATGGGGTGGGCGCCTGGCAAACAGGCGAGATCAGTTGCGGCGCACAGGCGTCAGCACGACGAGCAAACAGACGGTGGCTGCGCTGCTTCGGTACCGGCGCCTGCCTGCTATTGGCGCTTTGTTCGCTCGCAGCGTTCGCGGCATCACCTGGCGCTGCGCGCTTACGCGACTACGCCATCGATAGCTGGAGCTCGCGTAACGGGCTGCCGCACAACTCCTTGCGCGCCATCGCCCAGACCCGCGACGGTTATCTGTGGTTCGCCACCTGGGAAGGCCTGGTGCGCTACAACGGGCTGGAATTCAGCGTGATCGATCGCAGCGCGCGCCCTGGGCTACCCGATAACGGCGTTGGCGCGCTGTATGTAGACCGCGATGGTGCGCTGTGGCTGAGCGATGCGCGTGGCAATCTGGTCCGGCACGGTGCCGATGGGCAGTGGCAGCAGTGGCAACGGCGCGAGCAATGGCCGCAGGCATTGATCCATGCCATGACCATGGACGCCGAAGGGCGCATGTGGCTGTTGTTCGAAGGGCATGGGCTGGGGTGCCTGTGGCCGGATGGACGTTTCGACTATTTCCCGCCGGACGATGACGCGCCGCTGCAGAGCAGCTTTCCGCGCATGGTGTTCGATGGGCAGGGGCGCTTGTTGATCGGCACCTTCGATGGGCTGATCTACCGCGAACCGGATGGGCGTATGCACCGCGCGCCAGCGACATTCGGGTTTCCGCCGGGGCTGGCATGGCCGTATCGCGCGACGGACGGCACGGTGTGGGTGGTCGCGGGCGACCAGCTGTACCGCCTGCAGGGCGAGCGTGCCGAGCTGGTGCATCGGGTGCCGGGGCAGGGCCACTTCACCGCGATGCTGCAGGATCACCATGGCGATCTGTGGCTGGGCAGCGAAAATCAGGGGCTGCTGCGGATCGGGCCGTATGGCGTGGAGCATCTGCCGGCTGGTCGCAGCCTGCCGACCGGGCGCATTGTCAGCCTGCGCGAAGATGCCGAAGGCAGCATTTGGGTCGGCGCCAACGGCGGTCTGTTCCGGCTGCGCGAAATCTTGTTCAGTAGCTACAGTCACCGTGACGGCTTGAGCGGCGACTATAGCCGCGCGCTGCTGGAAGACCGCGACGGCAGTCTGTGGATCGCCGGAACTGCCGGCCTGGACCGGCTGCTGCCGGACGGGCGCATCGTGCCGGTGCCGGTGGTCACACCGTCCGGCCGGCGCCCGTCGGTGCTTAGCCTGGCGCTGGACGGGCATGGCGACCTGTGGGTAGGCACCTACGCCGATGGCGTCTTCGTATTGCGCGATGGACGCTTGCTACGGCATTACGGTGAGGCCGATGGCATTCCCCGCGGGCATATCCGCGCGATTGTGATCGACGACCACGGTGCAGTGTGGCTGGCGACCCAGCGTGGCGTCGTGCGCTTGGTAGACGGCAAGCACGCGCCATTGGCGAACGAAGGATTGCCCACGGGCGTGGTGATGGCGCTGGCCAGCGTCGATGGTGGGTTGTGGATCGGCTCGGTCGACGGCGCGGTGGTGCTACGCAACGGCAAGCTGCAGCAGTTGAATCTGGAAAGCCTGGGCGGCGCGCGCAGCGTGTTCGGTTTTCAGGCTATCGGCGACGCGATGTGGATATCGACCGATCGCGGCCTGTATCGCGAGCGCAACGGCGTGCTTGCACGCGCGGGTCTGGAGCAGGGCATGCCGGTCGACACGGTGTTCCAGATTGTCGAAGACCGGCTTGGCAATGCGTGGATCAGCAGCAATCGCGGCATGCTGCGCACCGAACTCAAGACACTTAATGCAGTGGCCGATGGGCACGGCGCGCTCGTTATCGAACGCTATGGCGAGATTGATGGCATGGGCAGTGCGCAGGCCAATGGCAGTTCCGGCCCCAGCCTGCTGCGGCGTGCCGACGGCACAGTGTGGGTGGTCACAGCCGGCGGCGTGAGCATGGTCGATCCGGCACGGTTGCAGCGCTTCCGCGAACGCCGCACGCCGCCGGCATTGATCGAAAGCGTGCAGCAGGATGGCCGCCCGTTGGCATGGAGCCAGCGCGAGCAGCTGGCTGGCGGGCACCGTTTGAATGTGTCCTATGTCGGCATGAGCTTCTTGCTGCCGGAGCGAATCGAATACCGAACCCGGTTGGAGGGCCTGGACACTACCTGGACCGAACGCGGCCGGCAGCGCAGTGTGGAATTCATCGGCTTGCCGCCGGGGCGTTATCGCCTGCAGGTGGCTGCGCGCCATCCTGGCGGGGCGTGGAGCCCGCACGAAGCGGTGTGGGCGTTCGAGGTATTGCCGCTGTGGTGGCAACGCCAGGATGTGCACATTGCCGCGGTGCTGGGCGCGCTCCTGCTGCTGGCTTTGCTGTATCGCGTGTTGCTGCATGGCTATAAGACCCACAATGCGCGCTTGGCCGAGCTGGTACGCAAGCGCACTGAAGACTTGCAACTGCAGGCAAAGCGCTTGCTGCAGGCCAATCAGGAAAAGAGCGAGCTGCTGACGCGCCTGCGCATCAAGTCCGATGTCTTCGAGCGCCAGGCGCACGAAGATGCGCTGACCGGGCTGCCCAACCGTCGCCACTTCGATGAAGCGCTGGCGCGCGACATCAGCCGTGCACGGCGCAGTGCGCGGCCGTTGGTGCTGGCGATTCTGGATATCGATCACTTCAAGCGCATCAACGACCACTACTCCCACGCCAGCGGCGATGCGGTGTTGCACGAGGTGGGCGTGCTGCTCACAGCGGCCGCACGCGCCTCGGATCTGCCGGCACGCCTGGGCGGTGAAGAATTTGCGCTGCTATTGGCCGACACCACTTTGGAGGAGGCCCAGGCGCTCTGCCTGCGCATCCGTGCGCTGTTCCATGCCCGCCACGACTGGGGCAGCGTGGAGGGCTTGCAGGTGACCTTCAGTGCCGGCGTGGCCGAGCTGCGCGACGACGACACCGGCTCTTCGCTGATGCGGCGCGCCGATCACGCCTTGTACGAGGCCAAGAGCGCTGGGCGCGATCGGATTTGTGTGGGTTAGCGGCGGGGAATCGGGATTTGGGAATCGGGAATCGCAAAAGCGACGCGCCTGCCACTTCCCTTCTCGTGCGGGAGAAGGTGCCCGAAGCGCGGATGAGGGTACGACAGCACGCAGCGGTGCCGCGCTGTGACTAGGCAGTCGTGATTCGTGGTTGGTAGCCGCGCGACCAGCGCTGCCAACTAAGGAAACACAACGCGTTTACCAATCCCAAATCCCAACCCTAAACCGGCCCCGGCCAGGCGTTGGCGATCGTGCAGAACAGGCGTGCGGTCTGTTCGGTGTCGTAGACCGCGCTGTGCGCGTCTGCGGCATTCCAGTCCAGGCCTGCGGCCTGGGCCGCGCGGGCCAGTACGGTCTGGCCATAAGCCACGCCGGCCAACGTCACTGTATCGAACACGCTGAAGGGATGAAACGGGTTGCGTTTGTGGCCCACGCGCGCGACTGCGGCGTTGAGAAAGTTCAGATCGAAATGGGCGTTGTGGCCAACCAGGATCGCGCGCTGGCAACCGTATTTCTTCACTGCCGCGCGTACCGGCGCGAACACATGGTCAAGTGCGTCCTTTTCCTGTTTCGCGAAGCGGAACGGGTGGTCGAGCACGATGCCGGTGATTTCCAGCGACTTCGGGTCGATTTCCAGCCCGGGCGCAGGTACCAGATGCGCGCTGGCAGTGTCGCCGGGAAAGAAGCGTCCGGCGGCATCCATTTCGATCGGCACGCAGGCGATTTCCAGCAGCGCGTGCTTGTTCCAGTCGAACCCGCCCGTTTCGACGTCCACCACCACAGGCAGATACCCGCGAAAGCGGCGCGACATCGGCAAAAAAGAGGGGGCAGGCTGTGCATCGACCGGTTCATTCATCCGCATAGCCTAGCAGGTCGCGCCCCAGGCTCTGCCATGGACACAAGGCTGCAGTTGTCCTGGGGTGGAAGCGCAATGCATTGCAGGGGGCCGCCGTCCCGTGCGCGCGCCTTGCATTTTCAGAGTCGGCACGCATCACTGCTACTTGATACCTGCGCGCCCTTGGCGCCGACCTGATGATCGCAGTGCCGATCACACAACGTCGGTTGCTCCAGCCCGACCATAGCCCGACCATTAAAAAGGCCCGATCCGCGTTGCCACGGACCGGGCCTCCCTAACGACACAGTAGGCGCGCTGTTAGCGACCGGCGACGACGCTGGTGATCAGCCCGGTGGCCACTGCGATCAGCACGTAGGTGTTATCCACGCGACGCCATTCGTGCGCGCGCGGCGGTGGCTTGAGATGGTGCTTGTGGTAGTCGGCAACGCGGTTGCCACGATGGTCCGGTGCCAGACGCTCGCCACGACGATACGGCGGACCGCGGCGGTCGTTGCGATCGTCATGCGCATTGCGTCGATCATCGCGCCGGTCGTCATGTCTGTCATCGCGATGGTCGTCACGGCGGTCAGGGCCATGATCGTCTTTATGCTGCGCGATGCAGCTACGATCATGATCGAGGTCCTCTTGCTGTTGCGGCGCTGCAACCGCTGCGCCAGAAGTCAGCAGCGACAAAGCCATCAAAGATCCAACGAAACGTTTCATCAGCGGACTCCTGCGTCACAGGAACGGCCTGTGCAACTCCACCGTAGGAATTGAAGCTGAAAACGTAATGAAATAGCGCGTTTTGGCGCTTTTTCGCCGGCTAGCGCGGCAGCGATGCAGCGCTGCCGCAGCTTAGATGACGCCGGTGCTGCTGGTGTCGTCGCGCTTCACACGCGGCGGCAGCGGCTGTTCGCCATGCACTAGGAACCACACGTTCTCGGCGATGTTGGTGGCGTGGTCGCCGATGCGTTCCAGATTCTTGGCCATGAACAGCAAATGCGTGCACGGGCTGATATTGCGCGGGTCTTCCATCATGTAGGTGAGCAGTTCGCGGAACAGCGCGGTGTATTGCGCATCCAGGCGCGCGTCTTCATCGCGGACGCGGATCGCCGCATTGGCATCCTTGTCGCGATACGCCTGCACAGCATCGCGCACTGCGGTGGCGGCCATCTGGCCCAGTGCGCGCAGACCAACGGTCTGCGGCAGCGGCGGTGCGGAATTGAGTGCGATCGAGCGCTTGGCCACGTTGGCCGCGTAATCGCCGATGCGTTCGATATCGGCCGGAATGCGCAGGCCGGCGAGAATCTCGCGCAGGTCGCGCGCCATCGGGCCGCGCAATGCCAGCCGCATCACGTCATGGCTGATCGCATGCTCCAGCGCGTCGATCGCCTCGTCGTTGACCACGATGCGATGCGCGGCATTGTCGTCGCGACGCTCCACCACATCCAGTGCGGCTTCCAGCTGCGCCACCGCCGTGTCGCCCATGCGCACGATCTCGGCGATAAGACGGTGCTGCTCCTCGTCGTAGCTTTTCACGATATGGTCGTTGAGGTGCTGGTTCATCGTGATCTCGATTCGTGGCAGTGGTGAATGTCCGCCGTGATCTTGGCGACTTGGCACATGATGCAAATGTCGTGCCGGGCGGCGCGACGGAATTGCTTCAGTGCGGCGTTACGCTGGCGCGGCTTACATCAACCGAAACGACCGGTGATGTAGTCCTCGGTCTGCTGCTTGGACGGCTGCGAAAAAATGGTTTCGGTGCGGTCGTGTTCGATCAGATCGCCCAGGTACATAAAGGCGGTGTAGTCGGACACGCGCGCGGCCTGCTGCATGTTGTGGGTCACGATCACGATGGTGTATTCGCGCTTGAGCTCTTCCACCAGTTGCTCGATGCGGCTGGTGGAAATGGGATCTAGCGCCGACGTGGGTTCGTCCAGCAACAACACATCCGGACGCAGTGCCACCGCGCGTGCGATGCACAGGCGTTGCTGCTGCCCACCGGAAAGACCCAATGCACTTTGCCCCAGCTTGTCCTTGACCTCGTCCCACAGCGCGCCCTGACGCAACGCCTGCTCGACGCGGCTCTGCATGTCGGCCTTGGAGAGTTTTTCGTGGTGGCGGATGCCGTAGGCGACGTTCTCGAAGATCGTCATCGGAAACGGCACCGGCTTCTGAAACACCATGCCCACCTTGCTGCGCAGGCGGTTCATCGGATACTTCGGCGACAGAATGTTTTCGTTGTCCAGCAGCACCTCGCCGCGGGCTTCCATCTTGGGATACAGCGCATAGATGCGGTTGAAGATGCGCAGCAAGGTCGACTTACCGCAACCCGAAGGCCCGATCAACGCGGTCACGCGCTTTTCCGGGATCTCGATATTGATGCTTTTGAGCGCGTGATACTTGTCGTAATAGAAATCCAGATTGCGTGCGGCCACCTTCACTGCCGCCTGCGCCGTTGGCACCCCCTTGGCGGCCGGAACAGCGATGCGATGCATCGGCTTGGCGTTTTGGAGATCGTTCATGTCGGGCGTCCGGAAGAAAGGTCAGTCATTGGAGATCTTGTTACGCAACAGCAGGGCACGCGCGCCCAGGCTGACCAGCAACACAAACACGGTCAGCACCAGTGCACCGGCCCAGGCCAGGGTCTGCCAGGTGTCGTACGGGCTGCCGGCAAATTGATTCATGATCACCGGCACGCTGGCCATCGGCTGGAAGATATTGCTGTTCCAGTACTGATTGCCGAATGCGGTGAACAGCAGCGGTGCGGTTTCGCCGCTGATGCGTGCCAGCGCAAGCAGGATGCCGGTGAGGATGCCGGCCGAGGCGGCGCGATATAACACCTGCACGGTGACCTTCCACTGCGGAATGCCCAACGACAATGCCGCTTCGCGCATCTGCGCTGGCACCAGCCGCAGCATTTCGTCGGTGGTACGCACCACCACCGGCAGCACGATGAAGGCCAGCGACAATGCGCCGGCAAATGCCGAAAAGCGCCCGCCGGTCTGCATCACGTACAAGGTGTAGACGAACAGGCCAAGCACGATCGAGGGCGCCGACAACAGGATGTCGTTGACGAAGCGCACCACCACGCCGGTCTTGCGTGCATTGCCGTATTCGGCCAACCAGGTGCCTGCAGCAATGCCTAGCGGTGTACCGATGGCCAGCGCCAGCCCGCACATCACTGCGCTGCCGAAGAACGCATTAAGCAAACCGCCTTTCTGCATCGGCGGCGGTGTCATCTTGGTAAACAAATTGAGGTCGATGCCAGGAACGCCCCTGGACAACAGCGTCCACAGGATCCAGGCCAGGAAGAACAGGCCGAACAAGGCCGTGACGCACGAGAGCAGCAACGAAATGGCGTTGGTCAACCGGCGGCGGTTGTACAGCGATTGCGACACCGAAGCGGTGGACATCAGTTGCCCTCCCGGCGCGACAGCTGCATCAGCATGAAGCGGGCGATGGCCAGCACGATGAAGGTCACGATAAACAGCACAAAGCCCAGCAGCAGCAAGGCCGAGCGGTAGGTTTCGGTGGCCTCGCCGAAATCGTTGGCGATCAATGCTGCGATGGTGGTGCCGGGCTCCAGCAGCGACGGCGACAAGCGCACCGTGTTACCGACCACAAATGCAACTGCCATGGTTTCGCCCAGTGCACGTCCCAGCCCCAAAAACACGCCACCGATCACGGCCGAGCGGGTGTAGGGCAGCACAATGTCCCAACTCACTTCCCACTTGGTGGAGCCCAGCGCGTACGCCGATTCTTTCAGGCGCGTGGGCACGGTCAGAAACACTTCGCGCATCACCGACGAGATGAAGGGAATCACCATGATCGCCAGCACGAAACCGGCGGTCAGCAGGCCGATACCCAGCGGCGGGCCCTGAAACAACGGGCCGATCAGTGGCAACGTGCCGAGATGATCGTTGAGCCAAGGCGTCACGTGCTCGGTCATCACCGGCACCAGCACGAACAGGCCCCACATGCCGTAGATGATCGACGGGATGCCGGCCAGCAGTTCGATGGCGGTGCCAACCGGGCCACGCAACCAGCGCGGCGCTACTTCGGTGAGAAAGAACGCAATACCGAAACTCACCGGCACCGCGATCAGCATCGCAATCACTGCGGTGACCAGGGTGCCGTAGATCGGTGCCAGCGCACCGTATTTGTTTTCGACCGGATTCCAGTCGGAGGAATAGAAGAAACTCATGCCCTGCATCTGCAGGGCATGGCGTCCGCCCCACAGCATCGACAGCGCCGCGCTGCCGAGCGCCAACAGGACGAAAACGACCGTAGCGGCCAGCGCGAGCTTGAACAGGCGATCGGCGCGTGCATCGCGCAGGTCGCGGCCGCGTGGCGCGGTCATCGCTTCGGGAATGGCGGTGGCATTCATTCGATTGGACTCGTCACCCGCGCAACGGCGGGAGCGTGAGACAGCAGGAACGGCGAGGCACCGTCAGGCACCTCGCCGCAGCGCACCCCGCCGAAAGGGCGGGTGCAGGCATTACTTGAACTCGCTGCCCCAATAGGCTTCGATCTGCTTCACCAGCTCCGGCGGCAGCGGCACGTAATGCAGTTCGCTGGCCTGGGGTTGGCCGTTTTCCAACGCCCACTTGAAGAAATCCAGCGTCGCCTTGCTGCGCGCAGCATCCTTGGGCTGCTTATGCATCAGCATGAAGTTGGTGGCGGTGATCGGCCACGCCTTTTCGCCCGGTGCATTGGTGATCACCAGGTTGAAGTCCTTCGCGTTGGCCCAATCGGCGCTGGCAGCGGCGGCGGCGAAGCTTTCCGCATTTGGCTCGGTCCACTGGCCGGCCGCGTTCTGCAGCGAGGTGTACGGCATCTTGTTCTGCAGCGCGTAGGCCAGCTCGACGTAACCGATCGAGCCCTTGATCTGCTGCACGTACGAGGCAACGCCTTCGTTGCCCTTGCCACCCACGCCGCCCGGCCACTGCACCGACGTGCCTTCGCCGACCTTGCTCTTCCACTCCGGACTGACCTTGGACAGGTAGTTGGAGAAGTTGAAGGTGGTGCCCGAACCATCCGAGCGATGCACCAGGTTGATCTTGGTGGCCGGCAGGGTCACGCCCGGGTTGGCCGCGACGATGGCCGCGTCGTTCCACATGGTGACCTTGCCCAGGAAGATGTCGCCCAGCAGGGCGCCGGTCAGGCGCAGTTTGCCCGGTGCGATGCCTTCCAGATTGACGACCGGCACCACGCCGCCGATGGCGGACGGGAACTGGCCCAGGCCGGCCTGCGCGAGTTCGGCGCTGTCCAGCGGCTTGTCGGTCGAACCGAAGTCCACGGTGCCGGCCTTGATCTGTGCAATGCCGCCGCCGGAGCCGATCGACTGGTAATTGACCTTGTTGCCGGTGGCGGCGTTGTAGTCGGCCGACCACTTGGACACCAGCGGGTAGATGAAGGAAGCGCCGGCGCCGGAGATTTCAGCACCCTTGGTGTCGCTGGCAGTGGCGCCTGCGGTCGGCGCGCCCGTTGCGGCGTCGCCGGACTGTGCGTCCTTGCCGGGCGAGCACGCGGCCAGGGCGAGGGCGATGGTGAGGGACAGGGCGGTCAGGCTGGCCGACTGCAATTTCATGGAAGCTCCGAGGCTGGATTGGCCGGGGTATCCGGCAGGCCACGCTATGAAATGATGTTTTTGTTACACCCGCATGACAGCGCCTTGTGGCCAAGCTGTCACAAAAAAAAGACGCGGACCGCGGAGGGCGTCATACCCTCCGGGATCCGCGTCCCGGGGCCGACGCCGGGAGAGAGACGGCGTCGTTCCTTTGCGCGTTTTCGAATCTGCCGCCAGGGCGGCACTACACGGCACATCTGTATCAGCTGAGGCAGGGGAGACGGATGGACATTTGACACCTCCTGCTCTGGAACATCGCATGCCCCGCCTGTCGCTGTGTTACCGATGTGCGTGGTGCTTAGAGCGGTAACAGAACGTGGCGAGCAGCCGTCAGGTGGGCGGGACGGCGCGGAGGAACCGGAGTGGACGCGTGGTACATGCCGGTTCCAAACACCGGCCGTGCCCGCCTGGCGGTTGTGCAGTAGTTCTGGTCTGCTCTTAGTGCGGCAGATTCTTGGCCCAGTAAGCCTCGATCTGGGTCACCAGCGTGTCCGGCAGCGGCACGTAGTCCAACTGCTTGGCCTGCGCATCGCCCTTGGTGTAGATCCAGCGGAAGAATTCCAGCGTGTTCTTCAGGCCAGCCGGGTTCTTCGGCTTCTTCTGCACCAGGATGAAATTGGTCGCCGTGATCGGCCAGGCGTTGTCGCCCGCCGCGTTGGTCATCACCAGATAGAAGTCCTTGCTGCTGCCCCAATCGGCGCTGTTGGCAGCGGCGGCGAAGGTTTCATCGGACGGCTGTACGAACTTGCCGGCAGCGTTCTTCATTGCGGTGTAGGCCATTTTGTTCTGCAGCGCGTACGACAGCTCGACGTAGCCGATGCCGCCCTTGATCTGCTTCACGTAGGCAGCCACGCCTTCGTTGCCCTTGCCGCCGATACCGGTCGGCCACTGCACGGCAGTACCTTCGCCCACCTTGCTCTTCCAGTCCGGGTTGACCTTGGACAGGTAGTTGGTGAAGTTGAAGCTGGTGCCCGAGCCGTCGGAGCGATGCACCACGGTGATCTTGCCTTCCGGCAGCTTCACGCCCGGATTGAGCGCGGCGATGGCTGGGTCGTTCCAGGTGCTGATCTTGCCCAGGAAAATGTCGCCCAGGGTCTTGCCGTCCAGCTTGAGCGCACCGGCGGCGACGCCCGGCACGTTGACCACCGGCACCACGCCGCCGATCACCGAGGGAAACTGCGCCAGGCCGGCAGCAGCCAGTTCTTCCGGCTTGAGCGGGGCGTCGGACGAGCCGAAGTCCACGCTGGCCGCCTTGATCTGGGCAATGCCGCCGCCCGAACCGATCGATTGATAGTTGACCTGCTTCTTGGTGGCAGCGTTGTAGTCGGCCGACCACTTGGACATCACCGGGTAAATAAACGACGCGCCAGCGCCGGTGACATCGGCAGCCTGGGCGCACAAAGCCAGCGAGGCGGCGAGTACGCCGACCGCCAGACGGGTATTGAAGGAGTGGATCACGGAACAGCTCCAGTAGTGAAGGGATGAGAACGTCCCGCAGTGGCGCCATTGCAGGGCAACGGCATGACCGTGCGGTGTCTGAGAAATGACAAGGCGATGACGGCGTTGCGCCGTCGGATGTTCAGACCGGTAGCAAATGGAGGCCGCCGCGTGCGCTCGACCGAGCACACGCGGTGGCGATGCGCTTACCAATAGAACTGCGCGCGTGCTTCGATGATCGAGGGGTTGTCGTCTACCAGGCCGCGCGTGGTGCTGTTGTAACGGGTGCTGTCGACCTTGGCGTAGTCGAGGGCGAACTTGAAGTTGGAGCGCCAATACCAGTTGGCGCCGACCGTCCAGATATTCATCTTGCCGCCAAGCACGCCATCGACGAACGGCGTGTTGCCGTTGGCGACCAAATGGCCGTCGTTGAGGTCCAGGGTGTCGTAGCGCACTGCCAGCTGCCACATGCCCGATGCCGGCTCGTTGGGCAGCGGGGTGGTCGGCACGCCGGCCTTATAGCCCCAGGTTTCGCCGGTGAGGTTCCAGACGCCGCTCACGTACCAGCCATCACTCCTATAGTCGTGTGCGTTGGCGCCAATGCGATTGGCGTTTTCCTGGAAGTACTCGCTCTGCAGCTTGAATGGCCCGGTGATCCACATCGCCTCGGCACCGGCAACACCGACGTTGTCGACATTGGTGATGGCGCCGCTGTCGATCAGGCGAACGGTGGTCAGGTCGGCGTCGGGACGTGCGCGCAGGCGCAAGGTGTCGTCATCGGTGTCGTAGGTCAGGTAGCTGAGGCCAAAGTGCAGCACGTTGCCGGTCTCGTTGATCGGCGCCCAGGTGCCGCGCGCACCATAGCCACTGCCGTGGGCCTGGTTGCGGGTCAGCTCGCGGCCGAACGCACTGGCGGTCACGCTCCAGTTGTTGTCGCCCATGCCGTAGGCCACGCCCAGCCGGCGCGAGATGCCGTAGGTGTTGGTGACCGACGCCTTGGAAACGAAATCGTTGTTCTTGGTGCTGGACAATTCTTCCAGGCTGTTGGGCTGCTTGAACTGACCGATCTGCAGATAGTTGTTCGCGTTGCCGCCGAACTTGTATTTGATGTTGGTATCCAGGAACCGCCCGGTGCTGCGCACGGTGGTGCCGCGGATGGTGACTTCCTTCAGCACGCTCGGATCGTACCCGGCCACCCATTCGAAGTTGCCTGGGCCCTTGCCCTTGAGCACCAACTCGGCGCGACGGATGCTGAATTCGGTATTGTCACCGTTGGCGCCGATCGCGCCATTGAGGTCCTGGACATCGTTGTGGAACCAGTTGCCGTCGGCCTGGACCAGGCCTTCCAGCGAGATCTCCGAGCCGCCGATCACATCGATGGCGATTTCGGCATGTGCTGCAGGAGCGGCGAGTGCCAGCAGCAGCGCGGAACCAAGCAGGGTGGGAGCGAGTTTCATAGATGCCTTGCGACCTGAGAAAGTGGGCGCAGGCTATGGTGTGAAAGTTGCGTTAATGTGACAAAACAACGGAAACGTAACAATTGATTTTTGCCAAAAATGACAAGAGTTTACGGATATTTAAACTATGTCATTTTGTGTCAGTAGTCTGAACGCATGCAGTCTATGTGTTAGTGCCTTGTTTTTGTCTTGAATCCCCGGATTTGCGTGCTGTATCGCCCCAGCTCTGAATGGCATGCAGCGCTATCTGAACCTGTGTGTCAGTTTGTGCAATGCACCACTTGCATACGCAGTGTCTAACTTGTTAGTTTCGAAGCCATGTTTCCTCGATTCCTGCCATTGCTTCTGGCTTGCTTGCTCGCGCTTATCGCGTGGTCGGCAGCCAGCGCACACGCGCGCATCCATGATGCGTTTGTGAGTGATAGCGCGGCGGCGATCGTGGAAGCCGGCGAAGAACGCGATGCAGCAGAAGATGCGCAGGACGACGGCGAGACACAAAGCCAAGTCGATACACAGTCTGCAGACGATATCCCCTTGCTCTCCCAAGCATGGCCGATGCTGGCGCGGTATTCCCCTTCTTGGCATGCGCATCACGCGCCGGCAAATCAAAAACGCGACCTGATCCCACAGCTGCGCCCTCCAAACGCACTGCTTGGCTGATCCACGCTGTCGCTGCACCCGGTGCGTTCCGCACCGGATTCCCAATTGATTTGTTTGTCTTTGCAATTCGCGGTTTGCGCCGCGGACGGCTATTCGTTGCCCAGAGGAATATCCCATGGAAAGTTTGCTAGCAGGTTTCCGTCATTTCCGTAAGGAAGTCTATCCGCGTCAGAGTGCGCGCTTTCAGGAACTGGCAGGCGGCCAAAGCCCGCATACGCTGTTCATTACCTGCGCCGATTCGCGCGTCATGCCGGAGCTCATCTTCTCCGCGCAGCCAGGCGAACTGTTCGTCTACCGCAATATCGGCAACGTGGTGCCGCCTTACTCGCAACATGTCAGTGGCGTGGTGGCAGCGATCGAATACGCCATCGCAGTACTGGGCGTGCGTCATATCGTGATCTGCGGCCATAGCGATTGCGGCGCAATGAAGGCCGTGCTCAAGCCGGAGTCGCTGGAAGACGTGCCTTCCGTGGCAGCGTGGCTCAAGCACACCGACGCGGCGCGTCATGTCACCGCGCATCACGGGCACGATCCGCAGAGCCAGGACGCGTTGAGCTGCATGACCGAAGAAAACGTGGTCTCGCAGTTGGATCATCTGCGCACGCAGCCGGTGGTGGCCGCGCGACTGGCCGCAGGCACGTTGCGTATCCATGGCTGGATCTACGATATCGCGCACGGGGAGATCCGCGCCTTCGATGCCGAAAAGGGTGGCTTCCGGCCGCTCCTGGCTGAAAGCACTCCCGAAGCCACTCCGCGTCCGCGACTGCAGCAAGTCGTGCGCGCTGAACTCGCTTGACGGAGCGCACCATGAACACATCAGGCATCGGCGGATATTTCCGTCAGGGACTGTTTGGGCGTGATTTATTGGCGTCTGTCGTGGTCTTCCTTGTCGCGCTCCCGTTGTGTATGGGTATCGCGATCGCATCCGGCATGCCGCCGGCCGCAGGCCTGATCACCGGCATCATCGGTGGTCTGGTTGTTGGCTTTCTGGCGGGCTCTCCATTGCAGGTGAGCGGGCCGGCCGCCGGCCTGGCTGTGTTGGTGTTCGAACTGGTCCGTGAGCACGGTCCTGCCGCGCTTGGGCCGGTGATTCTGGTGGCCGGCGCAATCCAGCTCATTGCCGGTCTGTGCCGCGCAGGTGTGTGGTTCCGGATGACATCGCCGGCCGTGGTGGCCGGCATGTTGTCGGGTATCGGGATCCTGATCGTGGCCTCGCAGGCACATGTGTTGATGGATGCCGCGCCCAAGGCGCGTGGTCTGGAAAACTTCGCCGCCTTGCCTGCCGTGTTGTGGCAGGCGATCAGCGAAGGCACCGGCCGCGATGCGTTGTTGGTGGGTCTGGCGACGATCGGCATCATCCTGGCGTGGGACAAGTTGCGCCCGCAGCGTCTGCGATTCTTGCCGGGTGCGTTGATTGCGGTGGTGGTGGTGACGGCGGCCGTGCAGCTGCAGGGCTTGAACGTCAACAAGGTCGATGTTCCGACCAATTTGTTGTCTGCAATCAGCATCCCCAGCATTTCCGACATCTTTGGCGTGTTCAACCACACGTTGCTGGTATCGGCAGTGACCTTTGCCTTCATCGCCAGCGCGGAAACCTTGCTGTCGGCGGCGGCGGTGGATCGGATGCATCAGGGCGCGCGCACGCAGTACGACCGTGAGCTGGCGGCGCAGGGCGTTGGCAATATGCTATGCGGCTTCCTTGGCGCGTTGCCGATGACCGGCGTGATCGTGCGCAGTGCGGCCAATGTGCAGGCCGGTGCGGCAACGCGTGCATCGACCATCCTGCATGGCAGCTGGTTGCTGGTGTTCGCCATGCTGTTGCCGTGGCTGTTGCGGATGACGCCGGTGGCGTGTCTGGCTGGCATCCTGGTCTACACGGGCGTGAAGATGATCAAGATCGGGCAGGTCAAGGAACTGGCGACCTATGGCCGTGGAACGGCTGCGATCTATCTGGCGACCACGTTCGCAATTGTGGCAACCGACCTGCTGACCGGTGTGCTGATCGGATTTGGTCTGTCGTTGTTCCGTCTGGCACTGCATTCCTCGCGTCTGAAGGTCGAGGTGCGCGAGCACGCCGACAAGAAGGACGAGATGCATCTGACCCTGCAGGGCTCGGCCACCTTCCTGAAGGTGCCGGCCATGGCACGCACGCTGGAAAGCGTGCCGCCGAATACTGCGCTGCATCTGGATGTGGCCAAGCTGCACCACGTCGACCATGCCTGCATTGAATTGTTGCGCGATTGGAGCCGGAATGCGGCCTCGCGCGGCTGCGAGCTGGTGGTGGATTGGAAGGAACTGGAGCGACGTGTTGAAGGGCGGCCGACAGTGGAGCGTACGTCGGCGGAGCCGCGCATCGAGCAAGCGAAAGCTGCCTAAGTTGTTGTAAACGCCCGGCGTTCGCGCGGGTGACCCCCATCGTGACCGCATGATGCATGGCGCCGAAAGAGGCATCATCCGGTCGCGATTTTTTTGGCCCGGGAATCGGGAATCGAAAAAGCTTGCGGCTGTGCTTCTGCTGGTGTGCATAAGGCTCTGCCGCGCCGTTATTTTGCCCCGGCCTTGCACTGATGCCGTGGCTGCCTCAGCCTTTGGTCTTTGTTGTGCGCTCCGGGTCCGGCTGGGTCTTGTCGCGATAGCGGCACAGATCGTGGATGACGCAGCCAGGGCAATCCGGTTTGCGTGCCTTGCAGACGTAGCGGCCGTGCAGGATCAGCCAGTGATGTGCGTCGTGCAGAAACTCGGCCGGAATCACCTTGACCAGCTTGTCTTCGACAGCGCGTACGTCTTTGCCTGGCGCAAGGCCGGTGCGGTTAGAGACGCGAAAGATATGTGTGTCCACGGCCATGGCAGGCTCGCCGAATGCGGTGTTGAGTACCACGTTCGCAGTCTTGCGGCCGACCCCAGGCAGCGCCTCAAGCGCAGCGCGGTCGTGCGGTACTTCACCGCCGTAACGCTCCAGCAGGATGCGGCAGGTGGCAATGACGTTCTTGGCCTTGGCATTGAACAAGCCGATGGTGGAGATGTAACGCTTCAGGCCTTCTTCGCCCAGATCGAGAATGTCGCGTGGTGTATTAGCCACCGGATACAGCTTGCGCGTGGCCTTGTTGACGCCGACATCGGTGGCCTGCGCCGAGAGCAGCACGGCGATCAATAACTCGAACGGGGTGGTGTATTCCAGCTCGGTGGTCGGGTACGGATTGAGTTCGCGCAGGCGCTCGAACATCTCCTGTATCTCGGGCTTGCGCATGTTGCTGCCGCGACGCGCCGGTGGCGTTGCTTGCGGTGTGTTCATGGCTGCGCTCCGCCCGCTGCTTTGGCTTTGGCACGCGCCAGGATGGCAGCGGCCAGCGGCGGCAATGCCGGCGTTGCCGGTTGGCTGGGTGCCGGGGCAGGTGTCCTGCGCGCGTCGCGCTCGGCAGCACGGCGTTGCAGGCGTGCTGCGCGTGCGCGATAGCGTTCGCGCGCGGCCCATGCATTGCGCAAACGCTGCTGCGCATCGAGCAACGTAGCGCAGACCTGCGGGCAGTGGGCGTCCAGCGCGTCGTGTTGCGGGTCGGGCAGATACGCCATCAAGCCGAGTGCCAAAGCGCGATCCAGATCGTCCGCCTGCACGCAGTCGAACAACTGCAGTGGCAACGGACGCGGTGCCGGTATGGGGTCGAGCGTCATGGCGATGATCAGCGGTTCTTGAATTGAGCAGGGCGCTTGTCGAGAAACGCACGGGTGCCTTCACGCATGTCGTCAGTGGCGAATAACAGCGCAAATTGCGCGGTTTCCAGCTGCAGACCTTCTTCGATGGCGCATTCGCCGCCGAACACCACCGCATCCAGAATGCCGCGCAGTGCCAGCGGCGCGGCAGCTGCCAGGCGTTGTGCCAGTGCGAGAGTTTCTTCGTGCAAGGCATCCGCTTCGACCACACGATTGACCAAACCCAGTTGCAGCGCGCGCGCGGCGTCGATCGGCAGCCCGAGCAGGCACAGTTCAAGCGCTGCGGCGCGGCCGGTGAGGCGCAGCAGGCGCTGCGTGCCACCGAAGCCGGGGATCAGGCCGAGGTTGATTTCCGGTTGCCCCAGGCGCGCGCTGGCCGCGGCAATGCGCAGATGGCAGGCCATTGCCAGTTCCAGGCCGCCGCCAAGTGCGAAACCATTGATCATCGCGATCACCGGCTTGGGCATGCGCTCGATCCGGCGCATCAGCTGCTGGCCCAGCAGCGAGAATTCGCGGCCCTGGATCGCCGACAGATCGCTCATTTCGGCGATATCTGCGCCTGCCACGAACGCCTTGGGGCCGGCGCCGGTGAGAATCACCGCACGTACGTCGTCTGCGGCGGCTGCGTCCTGAAATGCCTGATCCAGGGCCTGCATGGTCTGCTGGTTCAAGGCGTTCAGTTTGTCCGGCCGGTTGACCGTAATCGTCCGGATGCTGGCGTGATCGGCGATCAGAATGACGTGATTGGACATGTGAACCCTTGCGAACGTAAAAAATTAGTAAATACGGAACTTCCGAAAGCCTTGCTGGTCTTAGCTTTCGTGATAAGTAGCGGTTCGGTATCGCGGCCGCTATCCTAGCGCGTCATCTCAGGCGGCAGACCCGTCCTGTGCCACCACCCTGGAGAATTGTTTGATGAAGTTGCGTTCTATCGCGGTCGCTGTGGCGGCCCTGGCCCTGACGGGCAATGCACTGGCCCAGGACACGACGTCCGAGAAGGGCAAGTTGAGCTACTACTTTGGCTATGACTACGGCAACAACCTTGCCGAGCTCACCGGTCGCGGCGAGCAGCTCGACATCAACTCGGTGGTAAAGGGTCTGCAAGACGCCTATGCCAAGAAGCAGCCGGCGATCACCGCCGACCAGCTGAAGCCGGCAGTTGAAGCGTTCCAGAAGCGCGAGCAGGGTCGTGCCCAGCAGGCCAAGGCCGAGTACGAAAAGGCCGCTGCCGCCAACAAGACCAAGAGCGATGCGTTCCTGGCCAAGAACAAGAGCACCGCTGGCGTGCAGACGCTGCCGAGCGGCGTGCAGTACCGCGTGATCGAAGCCGGTAAGGGCGCCAAGCCGACCCAGGCCAGCACCGTGCAACTGGAAGTGGCCGGTCCGTTCCCGTTCGGCGACCGCGAGAAGGCACGTCCGGCGCAGCAGATCCCGGCCATCAAGGTCAGCGAAGTCGAAATGCAGGCCATGCGCGACACGCTGCTGCAGATGCCGGCCGGCTCCAAATGGGAAGTGACCCTGGCGCCGGACAAGGCCTATGGTGCCGACCCGCGTACCCCGTTCCCGCCGAACGTAGCTGTGCAGTTCGAGATCAAGCTGGTCAGCGTCAAGTAATTTGATTCGATGTTGTAACGACAACGCCGGCCACCAGGCCGGCGTTGTCGTTTTTGGTCGACCGATTGCCTGAAAATGACGATGAAACGATGCAGCAGCCGTAGGACTCAGCAATGAGCAGCAGCGATGTCCAAACGGATGTCGATGCAGATCCCGATGCAGATCCCGATCCCGATTTCGCAGCCGGCCGGCTGCCAAGTCCGTGTATCGGTGTATGTTCGCTGGACGCGCAGTCGCGCTGTGTCGGCTGCTTGCGCAGCCTGGATGAAATTGCACGCTGGATGAGCATGAGCGACGCCGAACGCCAGGACTATCTGCATATGGTGCTGCCCGCACGCGCGCTGACGGCGCAGCTGCCTGAGTACGCGCAGCTGAAGCGAGCGTTGTATCCGCTGGACACCGCGCCCGCCGGGCCGGGCTGGAACCACGCCGAACTGATCGATCTGACCGACGCCGATGCGTCTGCCGAGGCGGCGGTGCTATGCGGGCTGGTGCCGCGCGAACAGGGCACCATGGTGCTGCTGACGCGACGCACCGACAGCCTGCGCCATCACGCCGGGCAGGTCAGCTTCCCGGGCGGACGCATGGAACCGTCCGATGCCGATGCCGCCGCCGCGGCGCTGCGTGAGAGCTGCGAAGAAATCGCGCTGGGTGCACAGCAGGTGCATGCCTTGGGGTATCTGGATCCGTTTCTGACCGTCAGCGGATTCCGGGTGACGCCGGTGGTGGCGGTGATCGACCCGGCGTTCGTGGCGGTACCGCAGCCGGATGAAGTGGCGGACGTATTCGAAGTGTCGCTGGCTTACCTGATGGACCCGGACAATCTGCGCAGTGTGGAACTGGAATTTCGCGGGCGGCCGCGGCGCGTGCTGGAATACGACTGGCCTGGCCACCGCATCTGGGGCGCCACGGCGGCCATTCTTCTCAATCTTCGTCGCCGCCTGGAGCAGGTTGCATGAGTGTCGATCCGAACTGGAGCACGCTGGTCGATGCCGCCACCGTGGCGGCCATGTTGCAGCATCCGCAGCTGCGTCTGCTGGATGCGCGCGCTGCGCTACCGACCGCGCCAGACCCGGACGCCGCGCGCAAGGCTTACGCGCAGGGACATCTGCCCGGCGCGTATTACGCCGATCTCGACCACGATCTGGCAGACCTGTCGCGGCCGGCGCAGGGGCGGCATCCGTTGCCGCAGAGCGCGGCATTTGCGAAACGTCTGGGCGAATGGGGCATCGATCCGCATAGCCAGGTGGTGGTGTACGACGCGGGCGATGGCAGCATGGCGGCCGCGCGCGCGTGGTGGATGTTGCGATTGATGGGGCATCGCCGGGTGGCAGTACTTGATGGTGGCTTGGCTGCATGGCGTGCTGCCGGTTTTGTGGAAAGCACCGAGCCCCCTGCAGTGCATGATGGCGCTGCGTATCCCGGCAGTTTCGATACCGCCGCGATCGTGGATGCCGCGCAGATCGTGGAGCGATTGCAACAGGCGCCGGGCTGGCTGCTGGACGCGCGCGCAGGCGAGCGTTTTCGTGGCGAAGTCGAGCCGATCGACCCGGTGGCCGGGCATGTGCCGGGTGCGGTGAGTCGCCCGTTGGGGCTGAGCCTGCGCGATGGCCGCTTCAAGCCAGCTGCGGAACTGCGCGCCGAGTTGTCCGCGTTGCTAGGTGCGTACCGGCCCGAACAGGCGGTGGTGATGTGCGGGTCCGGCGTGACGGCATGCCATCTGTTGCTGGCGTTGGAAGTGGCGGGGCTATCCGGCGCGCGCGTCTACGCCGGTTCCTGGAGCGGTTGGCTGCAGGACGCGTCGCGTCCGGTCGCGACCGGCGCCTGATTGCAGGCACAATAGCGGCAGGAACGGTGGCCTGTGGGGACGCAGGTTCGCTGCGCGGAGCGCAGTTTCTTGCAGTGGGTGAACCATGCGGTTGCAGTTACGGGTTGGCGCGCTGTGCGTCGCGGTGTGGACGCTGGCTGCCTGTTCGGCGGAATCGCCCGCCGATGTCAGCGATTCGCCTGCTGCCGGTCATCGAAATGTGGCGCAGCACGGTGTGTATCAGGTCGCGTTGGCGCGCGCGCGCGCGGAGCGATTGACCCAGTTGCGTGCACCCGACGGGTGGCTGAGCTATACCGGTTCGGGGCGCGTGCGCGCCGGTCGGTACCGTGTGGGCAGCGACCCGCACAGCGATATCGTCTTGCCTGCCGGGCCTGCGCAGTTGGGGCGACTGACATTGGATGCTGCGGGGCAGGTCCACTTTTGCGCAGACGCCGCCGCGCCGGTGACGCTCAATGGGCAGCGTATCGATGAGGTCCGTCTGGAACCGGAGCAGGCAGGGCAGCGCGGCGATCGGTTGGACGTGGATGGCCGGCAGTTCTATCTGGTGCAGACCGGCGCCTTGTACGGATGGCGCTTCCGCGACCCGGCAGCGCCGGCGCTGACGCAGTTCGAAGGGCTGGAATATTTCCCGACCGATCCGCAGTGGCGCATCCAGGCGCAGTGGCAACCCTATCCGACGCCGCGCACGACCACCTTGCTGACGTCGATCGGCACGCCACTTACCGTGGAGGTACCGGGAGAAGCGGTGTTCTCGCGGAACGGCCGCGAATACCGCTTGCAGCCGCTGCTACAGGAAGATGGACAAGGCCTGTTCTTCCTGTTTGCCGACCGCACCAGTGGCAAGGAAAGTTATGGCGGCGCGCGCTATCTCTATGCCGCGTTGCCCCGCGATGGCCGCGTCGTGCTGGATTTCAATCTGGCCGAAAATCCCCCGTGCGCACTGACGCCGCATGTGGTCTGCCCGATCGCGCCGCCCGAAAATCGACTGGACGTGGCGGTGAATGCAGGCGAGAAGACCTACCGTGCGACGGAGCGTTGAGCGTGCTGCAGTGGTGGGCCGTGCGCGGCGGAGATCCAACGCGACTAACACGTGATGTACGCAGGCATTGGGTCGTTTCTCAATGCTTTCTAACGCGGCGCATGCAACCAGCTTACCGCCGCCTCGATGCGCGGCCACGGAAACAGCGGGCCGGGGTCGAGTTTGCGCTGAATCTTGCGCGCCGGGTCGTCGCTGGCCGTTTCCTGGGTAGTGTCCAGCGCTTGATGGCCGGCGATGCGGCGTACCGCCGGCAGCTGTTGTTGCAGCCATTGCAGCAAGGTGATCAGCGCTGCGATTTGCGCTTCGGGATACGGTTCGGTCATCTCTTGATGGCGCGAATCCAACCAGTGCGGATACCGGCCGCGGTTGACCACTTCGATCCCCAGCGTATGCGGGTTATGCCCGCGCACATGATGCGCAACGCGCTCCAGCGCGACGTATTGCTGGATGCTGCCGTTGCGATCGATGTAGTAATGCCCGCTGTTGCCGGTGCCGCTGTCGTAGAGCACGCGCTCGCCGTATTCGCGCGCCATCGCCATGTCCGGCAACTCGGTGCAATGGATGACCACCATGTCGATCTGGGTGAGCGCGCGTTTGGCCAAGCGCGATTCGTAGGACAACGGCGCGTAGGTGATCGGCGGCGACGGCAGGACGGCATCGGACATGGAGCGGATGCTAGCATTCGGCGATGGCTTTGAATCCCGACAGCCCTCTGGGCAAATTGATGGCGACGCTGCCGCAGACCGGTCAGGTGACCTGGATCGGCGTGCGTCCGGCGCGCGACGTGGCGATGCTGGAGGTGGACGCGGTGCAAGTCACCACCGGTATTGGCCTGGTGGGAGACCGCTACAAGGGCGGCAGCGGCAAGCGCGGCGTGACCCTGATCCAGGCCGAGCATCTGCCGGTGATTGCGGCACTGGCAGGGCACGCGACCATCGCCCCGGCCACGCTGCGGCGCAACCTGGTGGTGTCCGGCATTCCGTTGATCGCGCTGAAAGGGCGGCGGTTTCGGATTGGCGAGGTGGAGCTGGAAGGCACCGACCCGTGCGACCCGTGTTCGCGCATGGAAGATGCCCTGGGCGCGGGCGGCTACAACGCCATGCGCGGCCACGGTGGGCTGTGCGCACGCATCTTGCGCGGCGGTGTGCTGCGTGTCGGCGATACGGTGCAGGCGCTATGACTCGCGGGCACTGCATCCTCTCGCATGGCTTCGAAAGCGGCCCGGACGCCTTGAAAGTGACCGCGCTGGCCAGCGTGGCCGAGCAGTTGGGCTGGACCCACGAACGCCCGGATTACACCGACCTGGATGCACGCCGCGAGGTGAGCACGCTGGGCGATGTGCAAGGCCGGCTGCAACGCCTGCTGGAGATCGCACGCGCGGCCGCGGACAAGGGCCCGCTGGTGCTGGTCGGCTCCAGCCTGGGTTCGTATATCGCCGGGCGGGTGTCGTTGCAGGTGCCCACACGCGGCCTGTTTCTGATGGTGCCGCCGACCAAAATGGGCCCGATGCCGGCGCTGGACGCCGCACCGGTGCCGATCTCGATCGTGCATGCCTGGCGCGACGAGCTGATTCCGGCCGCCGACGTGATTGCCTGGGCGCAGGCACGGCATGCGCGCTTGCTGCTGGTCGACGACGACCATCGCCTGGCCTCGCACGTCGACGCATCGGCACGCGCGTTCGCAGAACTGTTGCAGAGCCTGTGATGCGGACCCTTTCGAGCCAGGGCTGCGTGCGGTGCCAGTCATGAATGTGTTGATTCGCGAAGCGAGCGAAGGCGATGCCGCCGCCATCGAATTGCTGACAATGGTGGCCTTCATGCGCGCCGAACACAGCCGGCATGACGAGCACCAGGTGATTGCCGGCTTGCGCCAGGACGGCGCGCTGGCGTTGTCGCTGGTGGCCGATCACGATGGTTATGTGGTGGGCCACCTGGCCGTGTCGCCGGTGACGCTGTCGGACGATTCGCCCGGCTGGTTCGCGCTCGGCCCGCTGGCCGTGGGGCCGGGGCATCAGCGGCAGGGTTTGGGCACGCGGCTGGTGCAGGCGGCGCTTGCTACTTTGCGCGAGCGCGGCGCTGCAGGTTGCCTGGCGCGGGGCGAGCCAGCGTTTTTCCGGCGTTTGGGCTTTGCGGTCGAACCCGGCCTGGTATTGCCCGACGTGCCTGCATCGGAACTGCAGGCGCTGGCCTTCGGCGACCGGTTGCTGCCGCTGGCCGATGTGGCGTATCACCCTGCGTTCGGGCTGGGCTGAGCGCTCACTGCATGCGCCTGGTGGACCGCGCGAATGTCGTCGTTGGAGCTGCAGGTTAGACTGGCCGCACGTGAATTTTTGAGGAGTGGTCCAATGCGCCATTGATGCCGCCGTCGTGATGACGGCCTAACCCGCTGCTGGTCCGCTTGGATCGGCGCGTGTGCTGGCATGCAATGGAGACCCGTATGACCCGTCCGTCGCTGACGCTGGAAAGCGTTGCGCATGTGCTGCCCGATGGCAGCCCGCTATTTTCCGATCTGAATCTCTACATCGACCAGCGCGCCACCGGCCTGGTGGGGCGCAATGGCGTGGGCAAGAGCGTGCTCGCGCGCCTGCTGGCCGGTGAGTTGTTGCCCAGTGCCGGGCGCTGCGTTCGCAGCGGCAGCGTGCACTACCTGCCGCAGCGGGTGAGCGTTGCGCCGGAGCAAAGCATTGCCGGGTTGGCCGGTGTCGCGCCGCTGCTGGATGCGTTGGACCGTATCGCCTCTGGCAGCGTTGCGCCTGCCGATTTTGAACGCGTCGGCGAGCGCTGGAGCGCCCATGCGGAATTTGCCGCCGAACTCGAACGCCAAGGCCTGGGCGGGCGCGATCCGCGTGCACCGGCCGCGCAATTGAGCGGCGGTGAAGCGATGCGCGTGGCACTTGCTGGCGCATTTCTGACCCGGCCGGACGTTCTGATCCTGGACGAGCCCAGCAATCATTTGGATGGTCCGCAACGCCGGCGGCTGATGGATCAGTTGCTGGCGTGGAGCGGCGGCTTGCTGGTGATCAGCCACGATCGCAGCGTGCTCGACGCGATGCAGCGCATTCTGGAGCTGTCCGCGCAGGGGCTGCGCAGCTACGGCGGCAACTACGCCTTGTATGCGCAGCAGCGCGCCATCGAGCAGCAAGCGGCCAGCGATCTGCTGGCCCAGCGCAAGCATGCACGTGCACGCGGCGAGCAGGCTTTGCGCGAGCAGCTTCAACGTCAACAGCAGCGCCAGGCGCGCGGCGCGCGTGCTGCGGGGCTGGCCAATCAGGCTGCGATCCTGCTGGGCGGGCAGAAGCAACGCAGCGAAGTCAACGCAGGCCGGCTGCAACAGCAGCGTCAGGCCGAACAGGCGCGGCTGCGTGAAGCGACGGTGCAGGCTGCAGCGCAGGTGGAGGCCGACCAGGCGATCGTTTTGCTGGCGCCGACCGCATCAACCAGCGCATCGCGGCGTCTGGCCACGTTGAAACAAGTGGAACTGGATGGGCGGCTTGGCGGGCAGCGGCTGGAGTTGCTGCTGCAGGGGCAGCCGCGGATTGGTCTGGTTGGTCCCAATGGCAGCGGCAAGTCTGGGTTGCTGCAGTTGCTGGCAGGGCGCTTGCAGCCAACTGCGGGCCAGTGCGAGGTGCACGTGCCAGTGGCGTATCTGGATCAGGACCTGGGACTGCTGGACCCGATGCGTTCGGCCGCTGCGCAGCTGCAGGATGCAGACCCGAGTGTGCCGGCGCATGCACAGCGGCTGCGCCTGGCGCTGCTGGGGCTGGACCAGGCGCGTGCCGACCTGCCATGCGGCCAGCTCAGCGGCGGCCAGCGGCTCAAGGCGGCGCTGGCCTATGCGCTGTACCGGGCTCAGCCGGCGCAACTGCTGTTGCTGGACGAGCCGACCAACCACCTGGATCTGGCCTCGGTGGAAGCGATCGAAGCGCTGCTGCGCAGCTACCAGGGCGCGCTGATCGTCGCCTCGCACGACGCAGACTTTCTGCAACGGCTAGGCCTGCAGCAGCGCCTGGACACCGCGCAAGCCCAATGGCGGCTTGCACCCTGGTGAACCGTGCGGCGGGCGATCCGGCGGCCGGGCTGGTAATGCCGGCCGCGATGGCCGACCATTTGCGGCCGTCCACGGCGGCCACGGCATCGCCCTCAAGGCGCCGGCCCGCTGTCCTGTTCTCACGCTCGCCGCCGCGGCCAGCGTCTTTATCGATACCTGCCTACGTGAAATTCTTCGCATCCTGTGCCAAGGGCCTGGAATACCTGCTTGCCGACGAGCTGCTTGCGCTCGGTGCCAGCAAGGCCACCGCCACCATCTCCGGCGTCAACGTCGAAGGCGAACTGCGCGATGCACAGCGCGCCGTGCTGTGGTCGCGCTTGGCCAGCCGCGTGCTGTGGCCGCTGACCGAGTTCGATTGCCCGGACGAAGACGCGCTGTACGCCGGCGTGGCCGAGTTGCCGTGGGACGCGCATCTGTCGGTCGGGCACACGCTGTCAGTGGATGCGCATGTGTCCGGCACCGCGATCACGCACGCCCGCTACGCGGCGCAGCGCATCAAGGACGCTGTGGTCGACACCATGCGCCGGCAGGGCCTGGAGCGCCCGTCGGTGGACGTGGAAAGCCCGGACTTGCGCTTGAACCTGTCGCTGCGCAAGGGCCGCGCCACCATCTCGGTGGACCTGGGGGGCGGCCCGTTGCATCGGCGTGGTTGGCGCATGGCGCAGAACGAGGCGCCGTTGAAGGAAAACCTGGCCGCCGCGGTGCTGATGCGCGGTGGCTGGCCGCGTGCCTATGCCGATGACGGCAGCTTGCTGGATCCGATGTGCGGCAGCGGCACGTTGCTGATCGAAGGTGCGTTGATGGCCGCGGACGTTGCGCCCGGCTTGCAGCGCTACGGCAGCGACGTGCCCAGCCGCTGGCGCGGTTTCGACCGCGATGGCTGGCAGCAGCTGGTCAGTGAAGCGCGCGAACGCGACAGCGTTGGCCGCGCTGCGCTCAAGCAGGTGATCCACGGCAGCGACATGGACCCGCACGCAATTCGTGCTGCGAAAGAGAATGCGCAAGTGGCCGGTGTGGCCGAGGCAATCTGGTTCGGCGTGCGCGAAGTCGGCGAGCTGCAGACGCCGCCGCAGGCCACCGGCGTGGTGGTGTGTAATCCTCCCTACGACGAGCGCCTGGCCGCCGATGCGGCGCTGTATCGCCGCCTGGGCGATACCCTGCAGCGTGCGGTGCCGCAGTGGCGGGCCAGCCTGCTGTGCGGCAATGCCGAGCTGGCCTATGCCACCGGCCTGCGCGCGGGCAAGAAATACCAGGTGTTCAACGGCGCGATCGAATGCGCGTTGATCGTCTGCGACCCGATCGCAGTGCCGCGGCGCACCCCGCTGGCGGCACCTACAACGCTCAGCGAAGGCGCGCAGATGGTGGCAAATCGCCTGCGCAAGAATCTGCAGAAATTCAAGAAATGGCGCGCGCGCGAAGGCATCGAATGTTTCCGCGCCTACGACGCCGATTTGCCGGAATATTCCGCCGCCATCGACGTGTATCAGCAAGCCGATGGTGACCGGCGCATCTTCCTGCACGTGCAGGAATACGCAGCGCCGGCGACGATTCCGGAAGCCGATGTGCGCCGTCGTCTCAACGAATTGCTGGCGGCCGCACGCGAGGTCTTCGAGGTGCCGGCCGAGCGCATCGCGCTGAAGTCGCGCGAACGCGGCAAGGGCGGCAGCAAGTACGGCCGTTTCGAGCAGCGCAACGAATTCGTCCACGTGCGCGAACACGGCGCGTTGCTGCGCGTGAATTTGTTTGATTACCTGGATACCGGGCTGTTTCTGGATCACCGCCCGCTGCGCGGCACCATGGCGCAGCAGTCCAAGGGACGCCGCTTCCTCAACCTGTTCTGCTACACCGGTGTGGCCAGCGTGCAAGCGGCCGTGGCCGGTGCGGCGTCCACCACCAGCGTGGATCTGTCGGCAACGTACCTGCAGTGGTGCGCGGATAATCTTGCGCTGAACGGGCTGGCCGGCAGCAAGCACAAGTTGGTGCAGGCCGATGCACTGGCTTGGCTGGAAGCCGAGCGCGCGCATTTCGACGTGATTTTCTGCGACCCGCCGACCTTCTCCAACTCTGCACGTGCGGAAGATTTCGATATCCAGCGCGAGCACGTGCGCCTGTTGCGCGCGGCGGTGGCACGGTTGGCGCCCGGTGGTGTGTTGTATTTCTCCAACAACTTCCGTCGTTTCAAGCTGGACGAGGAGCTGGTGGCAGAGTTCGCGCAGTGCGAAGAGATCAGCCCGCGCACCATCGATCCGGATTTCGAGCGGCATGCGCGTATCCATCGCGCCTGGCGGTTGACGGCCTGAGTTCAGGCCGGTCGCGTGCGATGGCGTGCTTCACGGCTTCACGGCTTCGCGATGGAGCCAGCAAGCGTGTTTGCCGCGTTCGCATACCGCTGACGCCTAAAGCGGCTACCCAAACGTAGCAAGCAGTCGTCAGGTGGCCTTAGGTGGTCGTGTAGGGCGCACCCAGAGCCACAGGGTGCGACTGGCAAAGTGGCAAATGTTGCACTGAGCACCGGCCGCGTTTGCCGGGCGGCTGCGCATTGGTCGTGCCTAGCCGCGCTTGAACGCGTAGCCCCAATCGCTGCTGCCTATGCGAGGGCAGAGCATGACCACAACAAGCCCAGCACAGGGCTGCGGTATGCTGATTCGCATGCTTTGGAGTCAAAGATGACCGCACCACCTCGCATCGCCTTTCTTGCCAGCCCCGCCGAGCCGGCGGTGGCCGCGCGCGCACGCCTTGTGCAGCGCTATGGTGACCATGCGCTGGATAGCGCCGACATCGTCTGTGCATTGGGCGGCGATGGATTCATGCTGCAGACACTGCATCGGCATGGCGCCTCCGACAAACCGGTATTCGGCATGAAGCTGGGCTCCGTCGGCTTCCTGATGAATCAGTACCGCGACGACGAGGACGACCTGCTGGAGCGCCTGCAACGCGCCGAGCCTGCGTATCTGCGGCCGCTGGAAATGCAGGTGCAGACCGAATCTGGCGCCAGTGCCGGCTCATTGGCCTACAACGAGGTGTCGCTGCTGCGGCAGACCCGGCAGGCGGCGCATCTCAGCATCGATCTCAACGGCCAGACCCGCATTGCCGAGCTGATCGGCGATGGCGTGATGGTGGCCACCCCGGCTGGCAGTACGGCGTACAACTATTCGGCGCATGGGCCGATCCTGCCGCTGGGCTCGCACACGTTGGCGCTGACGCCGATCGCACCGTATCGCCCGCGACGCTGGCGCGGCGCCATCCTCAAGGCCGATACCGAAGTGCGCTTCCGCGTGCTGGACCCGTACAAGCGCCCGGTTAGCGTCACCGCCGATTCGCATGAAATTCGCGATGTGGTCGAAGTGACCATCCGCGAATCCACGCAGCGCCAGGTCACGTTGTTGTTCGACCCCGAACACAACCTGGAAGAACGCATCTTCAGCGAGCAGTTTGCGGTATGAGGGCGGGGATTGGGCAGTCGGGATTTGGGATTGGCAACGGCAGGAGCACGCTATGCCGTCCGCCTGTGATTGCGCCGGCACGTTACGATGCGGCGCACGTGACTGCACGCCTGATTTCACGTTCCCGATTGCTGCTCCAAACCAATCCCTAATCTCCAATCTCCAATCTCCAATCTCCAATCTCCAATCTCCAATCTCCAATCCTAGCTCTCCCAATGCCCGACAACTCCCGAAGATTATTGACCGTCGCGGTGACCTCGCGCGCCCTGTTCGATCTTGAAGAAGGCCATGCGCTGTTCGAGGCCGATGGGGTGGAGGCGTATTCGGCGTTCCAGCGCGAGCACGAGGACGATGTCTTGCAGCCGGGCGTTGCATTCCCGGTGGTGCGCAAGCTGCTGGCGCTCAATCACGATGTGCCCGAAGATGCACCGCGCGTAGAAGTGATTCTGTTGTCGCGCAATTCTGCCGATACCGGTCTGCGCATCTTCAATTCGATCCAGCATTACAACCTGGGCATTGTGCGTGCCACGTTTACCTCGGGCCAGCCGACCTGGCCGTACGTCAAACCATTTGGCACCGATCTGTTTTTGTCGGCGAACCCGGAATCGGTGCGGCGCGCGCTGAGCCATGGCATTGCCGCGGCGACCATCATGCCGCGCGCACCGGGTGAACGCGCCGAGGCCGCCGCAGCCATCGTGGACAACGACGATAGCCGGCTGTCCACGCAGCTGCGCATCGCCTTCGATGGCGACGCGGTGATCTTCGGCGACGAGAGCGAGCGCATCTCGCGCGAACAGGGCGTGGAAGCCTTCGGGCGTCACGAGCGCGAACGTGCACGCGAGCCGTTGTCGGTGGGGCCGTTTCGCAATTTCCTGTCGGCGCTGCACACCTTGCAGGCGGCGTTTCCGCCCGGTGAGGCCTCGCCGATCCGCACCGCGCTGGTCACCGCGCGCTCGGCACCGGCGCACGAACGGGTGATTCGCACCTTGCGCGAGTGGGGCGTGCGTCTGGACGAGGCACTGTTCCTCGGCGGGCGCCATAAAGGACCGTTTCTGGAGGCGTTTGGCGCGGATATCTTCTTCGACGATTCGCAGCACAACATCGACAGTGCGCGCCAACATCAGCACGTGGCCGCCGGCCATGTGCCGCATGGCGTCGCGAACGAGGGCTAAGGCGAAGGCGGTCGCGTCACTCAGTGGCATCTGGCGCCGGTGCTATCCCCAACTGCAGGTCCACTACCTTCCAGCGCAACCCCTGTGGTTCCAGTACCACCTTCAGTGGTGGTTCGCCCGGGTCGCGTTCGACGTCGAGCACGAAGCGGTCCAGCGCCTCGAAGTGATGTTTGGCGTTTTTGAGCGGTCGCGCTGGCTCGGTAGGGCCGAAGGCATCGCTGCCCTGCAGTTCATTGCGGCCGCGCTTCCACAGCACATGCCCCTGCAACAGCGCGCCGACGCCGATCGGCGTCACCAGCGTATCCACCGCCGCACCACCGAGTTGGTTCCCCAGGCCATACAGCAAGGTGCCCCACGCACTGGCGGCGATGTCTGGTCCGGCTTGCCGCACCAGATAATCGTTGAGCTGGGCGCGCAGGCTGCTGCGCACGCGCGGGTAATCGACGTAGCGTTCCAATGCAGCTGTGTCGCGCTGCTCGATGGCCTTGGACACGCCATGCATGGTCACGTAAGGCCCGCCGAACCACCACGCAGTGACGGTCAACAGGACAGCAATGAGGAGGCCGATGGTTTTTTTCATGGCGCCCAGACTGCCGCAATCGCGGCCGCCGCAGGTGAAGATCAGTGACTGGGTGAACCGCGGCCATCGCCGAAGGCGGCGACCAGACGTTGCCGTTGTGCGGTATCCAGTGCCTCTACACGGGTCTGTAGCACTTCATCCAGATTGCCGATGCGGGTGGTGCCCAGGATGCCGCTGGCCACACCCGGGTGTTGCAGGACATAAGCGAATGCCGTTTGCGCGGGGCGCTGGCTATCGATCGAAGCTACTGCACGGCGCATGTCGCGTGAGCACTGCATCAAGGCACGGCTGCTGGGCTTCAGCCAAGCGCGTGCCACATACCAGGCGTCGGCCAGGCGTGGCAGGCGCGCACGCGTGGGCAAGAGGTGGCCCTGCGCAAGCACGGTGCCGGCCAGTACGCCAACGCCCGCATTCTGCAGCTGGTCGATCAGCGGTTCACGGTCCTGCTGCAGCGCGTTGTAGTCAAGCAGCACCACATCGAAGACGTTGGGGTTGGCGATCATCCAGTGCAGGGTCGATGCCGAATGCGTATTGATGCCGATGTGGCGGATCAGGTCGCGCTCGCGCAAACGCTGGATCGCCAGCAGCAGATCGTCATTGATGTCGTGCTCGCTGGCGCCATGTAGCTGGTAGATATCGAGATAGTCCAGGCCAAGATTGCGCAGCGATGCTTCGCAACTGGCAGTGATCGCTGCTGCAGAGAAGTCACGCTGTTCTGCACCATTGATACCGGCCTGGCCGGTCAAGGTACCGCCCTTGCTGGAGACGACAAGCGAATCCCGCGGATATTGCGACAGCAGGGGGCGCAGTATGCGTCCCAGACGCGGTTCCGCATGGAAGACGGAGTAGTTATGGCCGGTGTCGAGCAGGTTCACGCCCCGCGCCAGCGCGTACTCGACCACCCGTGCGGCGGCGCCTTCGTCGAAGCGGCGGTGTCCCCAAAAACCGGAACACCCCAAACCGATCGGCGAGACCACTAGCTGGGTGCGGCCCAACGTCCTGCGCTGCTGGCCTAGCGGTAGCTCCTGCGTCATCAAAATTCCAGATCCAAGGCAGCGCACAGGTAATCGACGAACGGCGCCAGAATCACCAGGTCCGCTTCAATGGTCTGGCGCAGCCGCGGCCCGGTCATGATGCTGTCGTCCAGGTGACGCAAGTACGCCCAGTTGCGGTGTTTAAGATCGTCAATGAACTCGAAATCGTTGGGGAATCCACGCGGCGCACGCACCAGCTTTTCGCTGTCGTCCAGGGTGAATTTGCGCACCAATTTCGGGTTGTGCGCGGCGGCTTTCCAACTGCCGGGGTTATCGAAAATGAACTGGGGCAGCTTGCGTTGCGTGTCTGGTTCCGGATGCCACAAACCCGCGCCGACAAAACTTTCGCCTGGCTGCAGGTGGATATAGAACGAGGGTGCCGGCATCTGGCGGCGGCGCTCATGAAACAAGCGCGCGCCTTGCCAGTTCTTGTACGGCGATTTGTCGTTGGAAAACCGCGCGTCGCGATAGATGCGAAACAGCGAGCCGCCCTGGGTTTTGGGATCGGCGCGATAGTGTTCGCTGACCTGCGCCAGTGCCGGCTGCAGATCGGTAATCAGCTGCAGAAACGGCTGGCGCACATGCGCCTCGTACTGATGCCGATGATCGTTGAACCATGTCTTGTCGTTGTGGCGCGCCAGGGCGCGCAGGAACTTGAAGCTGGCGTCGGAAAAGTAGGTGGTCATAGCGTGCGTTGGAGGTCCGAACCCCAGGCGGCGAGCTGGTCGAGTAGCGCTTGCTTGTTAGCATCGTCGGGGTGAGCAAGCCGTAAATCTGCGATCTGCGCGTGGTATTGCTCCAGGGTGACTTCGCCCAGACCGCGATCTTCGAGCAGGCGCTGGCGGCGGTAGACGTTCCAGCGCTCCTGTTCCTCGAACGACAGTGTCTGCGGCCAGTTGCGCGCGCGATAACGGAACAGCAGTTCGATCAGGCGCGGGTCGCCAAAGCGTGACTCCAACGCGCCCAGTTCGGCCGGTGCGCTGGTGCGGACTTGTGTCAGCAGACGCTTGTCGCCTTCGGCCAGAAAGCCATCGTAGAGCGAGGCGTCGGCATCGTTGGTCGCTGCTGCAGGTGCGCGCTCGCTGCCGTAAACCTGGCGCACCTTTTCGGCAAGCGCAGGCCCCAGTTCGCGCAAGCGTGCCGCCTTGGCCAATACCGCCTCGTGATCTACACCCAGGCGCTGAAAATCCGCAGCGCGCAGATGCTGCCAGGCCACCAGCGCGGGCGACTTGTTCAGATGCACTTCTTTCAGTGGAATGCGCTGCTCGCCTTCCGGCAGATCGGCGGCGCGGATATACAGGCGGTCGGCGATCTCGTCGGGGCTCAGCCGCGACAGCACCTCCGGGTCGCCTTCCAGATCGAACACGATCACGCGGCTGTCGATGCGTGGATGGCGCGTCAGCGGCAGCACCGCAGCGGCGCATAGACGCGAGGCAGGGTAGCGTTGCGAGATATGCAGCACCGGCTGCATGGCAATGACATCCAGCAACGTGGCGGCGAAGCGCTTGTCGCGCAGGCGCAGCGCGTAGTCCCACAACTTTGGCTGATGTTGCTGGAATTTGCGTGCCATGCCGATGGTAGCGTACACGTCCGACAGCGCTTCATGCGCATCGCCTTCGCGCACATCGTTGGCATTGGCCAGGTGTTCCAGCTTGAACGATGTGGCGCCGTCTTCGCGTTGCGGCCAGACGATGCCGTCCGGACGCAGCGCATGCACCATCCGCAACACATCCAGCAGGTCCCAGCGCGAGTTTCCGCCGCGCCACTCGCGCTCGTAGGGGTCGTAGAAATTGCGGAACAGGCCGCAGCGCACGAACTCGTCGTCGAAGCGGATCGAGTTGTAGCCCAGCGTGCAGGTTTGCGGGCGGCTCATCTGTTCGGCGATGCGCGCAAACGCCTCGGCCTCGGTGATGCCTTCGCGCAACGCATGTTGCGGGGTGATGCCGGTGACCATGGTGGCGTAGGGCGAGGGCAGCAGATCGTCGGCCGGTTGCACGAAGAAGCTGATTGGCTCTTCGATCACGCGCAGCTGCGCGTCGGTCCGCACCGCAGCGAACTGTGCGATGCGGGTGCGGCGCGGGTCCTGGCCGAAGGTTTCCAGGTCGTAGAACAGAAAGCTGTCAGGCATGCGGGTGCAACATCCAGATGCGCAGCGCACGGCGTATGCGCTGCCAGTGCCGCCTAGTATCCCTCATCGCGACGCCCGCACGCTTGGGGTAGCTGTGCGGGTTGGGCTGGCCGCCCCTTTAAGCAAAGCGCCGGTGCGGTTGCCGCTGTGCCGGCTGTTGGTTTGGCTCTAGCTGGCTCGCTCGCATGTGGCGGTGGTCAGTGTCCGGGAGCTGCCGCAATGGAGTTAGAGCCAGCGACACATCCATGAGACGTCACCGAGGAAACGGCAGGGAGCCGCGCGCCAGTGTAGGCAGCGACGCCGCAGGCCACACCTGTCGCAGACCTCAGTGCGCGCCGTCCAGCGGCCCCAGGCGCGCATGCACGATCGCTTCCAACGCATCCCAATCGATGCGCGACAGATCGGTGTGTCCGCGCGTGGCCTCGACCAGAATCTCGCGCTGGATCTCGCTGCGCGCCAGCGCAATCGAATAGCGCGTGCGCAGGAACGTCACCATGGTGTAGTGCGGCACGAAGCGGGTGGGCCAGCGCGCCTGCAACTGCTGTTCAAGCTGGCGCTGCAGCAGGAAGTCGGGGTCGTCGACGCGGTCGCGCATTTCCAGGTAATTTTCCAGCGCCATTTGCTGGATCGCCGCCGCATCATCGCGGCGTGCAGCTTCGAAGGCGGCGAACGCACCGGCGAGATCGTCATGCGCATCCAGCTGATCTGCCAGCGCCACGCAATCTTCGAACGCGCAATTCATGCCCTGGCCGTGGAACGGCACCATCGCGTGTGCCGCATCGCCGATCAGCAACGCGCGGCCATCCAGATGCCAGCGGTCCAGGGTCAGGGTGCCAAGCAGTCCAGGCGGATGCTCTTCCCAATGTTCCTTGAGCTGCGGAATCAGCGGCAATGCATCGGGGAAATCGCGCGCGAACAGAGCGAATGCTTCATCGCCGGTACGCGTAGTGGCGAAGCTGGGATCGCCGGCGTTCGGCAAAAACAAGGTGACGGTGAAGGTGCCGCCATCGTTGGGCAGTGCGATGCACATGTAGTGCCCGCGCGGCCAGATGTGCAATGCGTTGCCTTCGATCCGGAAACCGCCGCCAGGCAGTGGCGGAATTTCCAGTTCCTTGTACGAGTGATCCAGGAATTCGGTGCGTTCGCCCAGCGGCGATTTGCGCTGCATCGCCGCGCGCAATGCCGAGCCGGCGCCATCGCTGCCGATCAAACTCTGGAAGTGGATTTCGTGCGGCTGGTCATCGCGGTCGTCGATAAAGCGCGCGTAGCCGGCGTCGAAGTCCACCGTATGCAGGCGGCGGTAGAAATGCACCTGTGCGCCGGCCTGTTCGGCCAGATCGAGCAGCGCGACATTCAACGCGGCGCGGTGGATCGACCAGATCACCTCGCTGTCGTCGCGCCCGTAGCGTTGCAGCTGCGGTTCGCCGACCAGCGGGTGCACCATGCGCCCACGCATCATCACTGCCTTGGCCATCACCGCCTCTTCGGCGCCGGCCTGGCGCAGCGCATGCCGGCCGCGTTCGGCCAGCGCCAGATTGATCGAGCGGCCGGACTCGTAGCCCTTGATGCGCGGATCGCCACGGCGTTCGTACACGGTGACCTGCCAGCCGCGACGCGACAGCAGGATGGCCAGCAGGCAACCGGCCAGACCGGCGCCGATCAAGGTCAGGGAACGCGGAGAAACTGGGCTCAATGCAATGTCCGGCAGCAGCCGGACGCAGTGCCGGCGAAAAGGGGAAGACAGCGACTGACAGTGACAGCCGCCCTCGCATTAGCCCTGGGCGGGCTCGGAGTGTACGTGGGCGTGCGGTGATTCCGGATGCCGGGCGGGTGGTCTGGTGGCAATGCAGTCAGCCTGCCGCGCTCAGGCCGCCGCCCAGGCTTCGACCTGTTCCACGAAGGTGTGCAGATCGCGGAAGCGGTTGTACAGCGGTACCGGCGCAATGCGGATCACGTCCGGTTCGCGCCAGTCGCCGAGCACACCGGCTGCATGCAGATGCTCGAACAGCGAGCGTCCCTGCGCGCGTCCTCCGGCCACCCGCAACGACAGCTGGCAACCGCGTCGCGCCGGTTCGGCCGGGGTGACGATCTGCAGCACCTGCGGCACGCGCGCGTGGATCAATTGCTCCAGATGCCCGGTGAGCTGTTCGGATTTGCTGCGCAGCGCGGCCATGCCGGCTTGATCGAACAACGCCAGCGATGCGCGCAGCGGTGCCAGCGCCAGCACCGGTGGGTTGCTTAGCTGCCAGCCTTCGGCGCCGGGCGAGGGCACGAACTGCGGGTCCATGCGGAATCGGGTCTGCTGCTCATGTCCCCACCAGCCGGCCATGCGCGGCAGATCGTAGTTGGCATGTCGCGTGTGCACGAAACAACCGCCCACCGCGCCGGGGCCGGCGTTGAGATATTTGTAGTGGCACCACACCGCGAAATCGACGCCATCGTCGTGCAGGGTCAGCGGGATGTTGCCCACTGCATGCGCCAGGTCGAAGCCCACCGCCGCGCCTTGCGCCTGCGCCAGCCGCACGATCTCGGCCAGGTCGAAGGCCTGACCGGTGCGGTACTGGATGCCCGGCCACAGCACCAACGCCAGGCGCTGACCGTGCTGCGCGATGGCATCGGCAATGGCAGCCATCGATAACGTGCCGTTGGGTTCATCGGCTTCCACTTCGATCAGATGCGTGGCCGGGTCCAGCCCGTGCAGTCGCAACTGCGATTCCACCGCGTGGCGGTCGGATGGAAACGCGCCGGCTTCGATCAGAATTGCGCCGCGTTCGGGCGTTGGGCGATAAAAGCTCGCCATCATCAAATGCAGATTGACGCTGAGGGTGTTCATCGCCACCACTTCGCCAGGGTGCGCGCCGACCACGCGGGCCAGCCCGTCGCGCACCAGTTGGTGATAGGTCAGCCATTGGGTGGGGCCGGTAAAGTGACCTTCCACCGCCAGCGCGCCCCACTGATCCAGCACCTCGTCCACCATCGCGCGCGCCGCGCGCGGCTGCAGGCCAAGCGAATGGCCGACGAGATAAGTTTGATCCTGATTGCCGTGCTGTGGGAACACAAAGGCATCGCGCAGGCTGCGCAGCGGGTCGGCGGCATCCAGTGCATCGGCATGGGCGCGGGACAGCAGGTCGGTCATCGTCGGGCTCGCAACACGGATCAGGGCGGCAGTTTACCCTCCGGCACCGTGCGCGCCGTCATGCAGGGCTGGTGCCTGGGCCGAGGCCGGTCGGGCAGGGCGCAGCAAGTGGGTGAGCGTGCCGATGCTGTCGGTGACGCGGTCGATGGTGTCGGCCAGCGCGGCGGTAGTTGGCGAGCTGTCGGGCAAGGCGGCCAGCGCATCGGACAGCTGACGCTCGGCATTGCGCAAGGTGGCCGCAGCCGGGACGCCGCCGTTGCGCAGGCAATCGATCAGCTCGGACAGTGCCTGGTCGGCTTGTTGCGCAAAAGCCGGCAACGCCTCCAGCGTGGGCAGCGGGTGGCCGTCGCTTAGCACCGCCTCCAGCGACAAGGTGGCACGGATCAGCCGGTTGCCATTGGCCAGCAGCGATTCGGCCAGCTTGAGTTCCTGCAGATTGCGCCGGCTGCGTGGTTCGCCGCGCAAACGCTCGATCGAGGCCTGCGCATTGGTGCGTGCCACGCGCGCGGCGGCGCGGGTATCGCTCAGGTCGTCCATCTTGCCGAGCAACAGATGGCGCAAATGGTCGCGGTAGGCACTGAGCAACTGCGCCAGCGAGGCGCGAATCTGCCGGCGTTCGCGTGTGGGCCATAACGCGTAGGCAATCAGCGCCAGCGCGCTGCCGGCCACGGTGGCTTGCAACCGCGCGCCGACCGCTTCGCCCGGCGACACGCCTTCGAACGAGAGCAGCAGCACCAGCATGCCGGTCAGAAACGCCACGCCGATGCCGTAGTTCACCTGCGTCAGTAAACGAAACCCAAGGCAAAACAGCGCCAGCAGGACCATGCGGATGCTGGCGCCATCCATGGCCAGGTGCGCAAGCAAGGTGGCCAGCAACAGTCCGACGAAGGTGCCGGCGACACGTAATGCGCCAAAGCTGAAGGTGCCGCCGAAATCCGGCTTGAGCACGATGGCGGTGGTCATCGGAATCCAGAAGCCGTGCGGAATCTGCTGCCAGCGTTGGAAGGCGATGGCCAGTGCCAGGCACACACCGCAGCGCAAGGCGTGCCGGAAGGCCACCGACGACAGGTCCAGATTCGCCCGCAAGGTGGCCCAGGTCGCGGCTGGGCGCAGCGCTGCCGGCAGGCGCGCTTCGGCCAGTTGCGCCTGGATTTCGCCACGGCTGCTGGCCCAGTGTGCGTTGCGGATCAACGCACGCAGCTGGCCGCCCAAACCTTGCGCACGTGCCACTGCCACGCGCACCAAGCGACGTTCGCGGGTATCGGCGTTGTCGTGCTGAAACTGTGCCAAGGCACCGACCAAGTCGTCGAAGCCGGTCATCGACGCGTTGGCGGCCACCGGGTCTTCGCCCACGGTCATCGCATGCGCGAGCTGCTCCAGCACGATGGCGCTGCGTTCGAGCACGCGTTCGATCGCCGGCCGCGCCTGCGAGTCGGTCAGGCGCGTATCGGCATCGGCCAGCGACAGCAACTCCAACCGTACGCGGTCGCAGAGCTCGGCGATGATGCGAAAACTCTGCACCGCAATCGCGCGCGAGCGATGTTCGCCATGCAGCATCACCATCGCATCGAGCACTTCTTGCGTTGCCGGCGGCGCTGCACTGGCTTCCGGGCGCTGCCGCGCGATACCGGCCAGCTGGCGCATCAACTCCGCCAGTGCGAAACGCTCGGGGCGATAGCGCTGCAGCGGCCACGCCGCCAGCGCCAGCAATACCTGCAGTAAGCCGCCGGCGAAGATCAGGCCTGCCACACCGGGTGCCTGCTGCACCGGCAGTTGCATGTCTGCGCTGACGACCAGCAGGATCATGCTGGTCAGGCCGACCCGCGCTGCCACCGGGCCAAGCGCCACCAGCAAGCCGCCGCCCAGGCCGAGCAATAGGCCGGCCAGCACCAACGCTGGCGTGTTGTGGCCGACCCAGATGCCGAGCAATGCAGCCATGCCAGCCGCCAGCGCTGCCATCAGCATGCGTTGCAGGCGTGCGCGATACGGCCCCGGCTGGTCGGAAAACATGGTGTTGAGTGCGCCGCTGCACACCGCCAAGCCGGCGGCAACATGCCCGGTCGCCACGCCGATCGCCAGCGGCAAAACCACTGCGGCAGTGTTGCGCAGCGCGACGCGCAAGGGCACGTCGCGCGGTTTGAGGTCGATCAGTGCGCGCAGCATGGTGCCGATGGCGCAAGTGTCGGCGGGGATTTCATCACCGCCGACTCATTGTTCGGCGGTGGCGTAGCGCTCAGGCGCAGGGTGCACGTGTCCGCACTTGGTGCATGTGCGCAGCCCCAGCGAACGGTAGAAATGATCGAACACAGGCGGGAAGTCGGTTTCGATGTTTTTTAACGGAAACATCGCCTCGTACAACGTGTGATTGCACTGCGGGCAGTACCACTGCAGGCCATCTTGCTCATGTGGCAAACGCACGCGCTCGATCACGATGCCGATCGAGCCGGCAGCGCGTTGCGGCGAGTGCGGCACCTTGGGCGGCAGCAGAAAGATTTCACCGGCACGGATCGGGATGTCGCGCGCCACGCCATCGTCCTGCACCTTCAGCACCATCTCGCCTTCGAGCTGGAAGAACCATTCCGGGCCTTCGTCGTAATGATAGTCGGTGCGCGCGTTCGGGCCACCGACAATCATGATGATGAAGCCATCCTGCTGGATGCACTTGTTGCCCACCGGCGGCTTGAGCAGGTGGCGGTGTTCCTCGATCCAGGCATGCAGGTTGATCGGCGGAATCAGCATCGAGGGTTCCTCGGCGGAGAAGGTGTCCAGCATAGCCAACCGGCAGCCCCACATGGATGCGGCGGTTGGCCGTGCATTTGCGTGCGGCTCAGCGTTCGGCGCGATCGGCCTGGATCTTCGCCAGCGCCGCATCGTAACGCTCCTGCAGCAACTCATGGCGGTCGATCGACATGCCAAGGTCGTGTGCGCGGCCATCGCGCAAGCTATACACCCAGCCATGCACGTACAGTTCCTGGCCGCGCTCCCAGGCATCGCGCACGATGGTGGTGCGGCACACGTTGACCACCTGTTCGAGCACGTTGAGCTCGCACAGACGCGCGTGCTGCACGGGCAGATCGCCGGCGTCGTGCAGGCAGGCTTCGTGTTTGTCGGCCACGTCGGTGACGTGCCGGATCCAGTTGTCGACCAGGCCCATGCGCTTCTGGGTCAGGCTGGCGAACACGCCGCCGCAGCCGTAGTGGCCAACCACCAGCACGTGTTTGACCTTGAGCACGTCCACTGCGAACTGGATCACCGACAGGCAATTCAGATCGGTATGCACCACCATGTTGGCGATATTGCGATGGACGAAGACTTCGCCCGGTGCCATATCGATGATCTGATTGGCCGGCACGCGCGAATCGGAGCAGCCGATCCACAGATATTCCGGGGTTTGCTGGGTCGACAGCTTGGAAAAGAATTCCGGGTCTTCGCGGCGGATACGCTCGGACCATGCGCGGTTGTTTTCAAGTAAATGGTTGAGTTCGTTCATGCGCGAAATTTTCCAGCGACAAGGGGAGAGGGGAGTGCAGAAGAGCCCTGAAACCGTGATGCGAAAAAACTCTCGGCGCGCCGCTCTCAGGCTACGCCATCGCGTGCGCGCAATGCATCGCGCATCAGTGTGGCGACCTCGTGCGAATCGGCCGATGCCTGTTGCGCCAGCGCATCGCTCACTGCTGCGATATTGCCGGCCGGGTGGTTCTGACTCAGCTTGAAGGTCAATTCGATGCGGCTTGGGACGAAGCGGAAGCCAACCAGACCCCGCAGTTGCTTACGATGACTGTCGCGCTCCATGTCGAACTGCCAATCGCTACCGACGCGCTGCTCGAAATGCGCGCGCATGCGTGCGATCAACCCACCCAGCGCGTCTTCATCGCTGACCTGGCTGCAGCGGCCATGCAGATGCGCAACCCGCAACCGCGTAGTTCCAGGTGGGCACGCGCGCCGCCGCTTCCTTGTCCAGATACCAGCTGGGCGACACGTAAGCATGCGGCCCTTGCAGCACGATCACTGCATCGCCAGGAGTGCGCGCCTGCGGATTGGGGCGTGCCCAATGGCCTTCGATCACGACAGCCTGCCCATCGCGTTGATACAGCACCGGCAAATGCGAGATCGCCGGTTGGCCGTCGTCGCCCTGGCTGATCAGGGTGACGAATGCATCGCGTGCAAACAGCCAGTCCAGCAAGGCCAGATCGGTCTGCGCAAACGCGCGCGGGGCATACATATCAGGCGCGGCCGCCCATGTTCACCACCATGCGCGCACGCAGGTCGGCATCGTCGTCGCCCTGCGGCGGCGAGACTTCATGCAGCGAAAAGCCGCGGATCAGCGCGTCTTCTTCATCCAGCCCATCCAGCGCGACGAACTCGGCGTCGAACAATGCCGCGCGTGCGCTGTCTTCGCTGTCGTAGGGCAGCGTCTTGCCATCGCTGTCCAACACTTCGGCGGTGCCGGCTTCATTGACGCGCAGGCGCGCCCAGATCAGGGTGCGGCCGATCGTGGCCAGCCACCAGGAGTCGTGCGCGCCCTGCGTGGTGTCTTCGTACGTTGTCATTGCATTACCTTGGAAAGCAGGCCAAGCAGGGCCGCCATGCCCAGGCCGAAAAAAATGGTGAGCAGCGATAGCCAGGCGGGTGTGGCCAGACCGGACAGTGCACGGTCGCGGTAGCTGCGGTAACGGCGCGCCAGCAACCAGCGCAATGCCACGGGACTGATGAAGGCCGGGTCGCCAAAACTGGCCAACGCCTCCGGATGACGGTCGCGCATGTGCACCAGGGTCAGCGGCCAGAAGATCAGCAGCGCGGTCAACCCGGCGACGGCGACTCCGACGAAACACAGTGCGAAGAACAGAGTCATGTTTCGTGCTCCGTGGGCCGGGCATCGAACTGGCCGATGATGTCATTGAGGCCGGCAATAGTGTCATTCAACGCATCCAACTCTTCGGCCGGGATCCACCACTCGGTGTGGTGTGCGCCGCCGACGTTTTGGATGGCATCGCGTTCGACGAACGCTGCGCGTACCTCGAACTGCGCAACATAGCCAAGCCCGCTGTCCTTGACGTTCCAGCGCGACGCAATTTCCTCGGCGTAGCGCTGGTTGGTGACTGGGTAAAAGATCGGTTGCTCAGGCAACCGTGGCGGCCAGCGGCGGTTGCCTGAGTCGCGCACCAAGGCGTATTCCTCCTGCCCCAGCGGGTGGTACATGGTGACCGTGGCCGCCGCATCCGTCACCTCAGAACTCCGCGCTGCCCGGCGCGCGCGGGTAGGGGATCGCGTCGCGGATGTTGCTCAGCCCGCACACGTACACCACCAAACGCTCGAAGCCCAGGCCGAAGCCGGCATGCGGCACCGAGCCGTAACGACGGAAGTCGCGGTACCAGCTGTAGTGCTCCTTATCCAGGCCAAACTGCGCCATGCGCGCGTCGAGCACGTCCAGGCGCTCTTCGCGCTGGCTGCCGCCGATGATTTCGCCGATGCCCGGCGCCAGCACGTCCATCGCCGCAACGGTCTTGCCGTCGTCGTTCAAGCGCATATAGAACGCTTTGATGTGCTCGGGATAGTTGGTCACCACCACTGGGCGGCCGATGTGTTCTTCGGTCAACCAGCGCTCGTGCTCGGTCTGCAGGTCCAGGCCCCATTCCACCGGAAAATCGAATTTCTTGCCGGAGTTCTGCAGCAACTTCACTGCGTCGGTGTAGTCGATCTGCTCGAACGGTGCATTGATGAACGCTTCGAGCTTGGCGATTGCGTTCTTGTCCACGCGCTCGGCCAGGAACGCCAGGTCGTCGCCACGCTCTTCGAGCACTGCACGGAACAGGTACTTGAGGAACTGCTCGGCCAGACGCGCGTCTTCGGCAAGATCGGCGAAGGCGATTTCCGGCTCAATCATCCAGAACTCGGCCAGATGGCGTGTGGTGTGGCTGTTTTCGGCACGGAAGGTCGGGCCGAAGGTGTAGACCTTGCTCAGCGCCAGGCAGTACGCCTCCACATTGAGCTGGCCGGACACAGTCAGGAAGGTTTCCTTGCCGAAGAAATCGCGGCTGAAATCCACATTGCCGCTGCCATCGCGCGGCAGGTTGACCATGTCCAGCGTGGAAACACGGAACATCTGCCCGGCGCCTTCGGCGTCGGAGGTGGTGATGATCGGTGTGCTGATCCAGTTGAAGCCGTTCTGATGGAAGAAGCGGTGCACCGCCTGCGCCAGACAGTTGCGGATGCGGGTGACCGCACCGAACAGGTTGGTGCGCGGACGCAGATGCGCCACTTCGCGCAGGAACTCCGGCGACATCGGTTTGGGCTGGATCGGATAGGTCAGCGGGTCTTCGACCCAACCGACAATCTCCACACCGCTGGCCTGGATCTCGAACGACTGGCCCTTGCCCTGCGACTTCACCAACACACCCTTGGCGATCAGCGAGCAGCCGCTGGTCAGGCGCTTGACCTCATCGAAATTGGGCAGCGTATCGTTGGCCACTACCTGGATCGGAGCGAAGCACGAGCCGTCGGTTACGTTGATGAAGGCCAGCCCGGCAGATCCGCGCAATGTGCGCACCCACCCCCGTACCGTGACTTCGCCGCCGTCGGGGAGCTTCCCCGCAAGCGCATGTTCAACGCTGACCACCGTCATGACTGTTCCTCGCCGTAGCGACCTTGAATGGTCTGCGAGTTTACTGGCTGCGACTGCGCCGGCGCGAGCGCCTGAACAGGTTGCCGACGGCTGCGCTTGTCGCAGGCGCGTGCTGCCCCCATCTGTTGCAGACGCCGCCGCTCAGCATTGCGCCGGGTCGTTGCGGCCTCGTTATACTTGCCACCACTGTTTTGGAGTGCCCCCATGGCCGTCAGCCTCACCCCCGCCGCGCTGGAGCGCGTGCAGCGTTTCGTGCAGCAGACCCCGGGTGCGTTGGGTCTGCGCTTTGGCGTGACCAAGACCGGTTGTTCCGGCTGGGGCCATGTCACCGACCTGGCGCGCGAGGCGCGCGACGACGACGCGGTATTCGAACAGGGCGGGGTGCGCATCTTCGTCGACCCCACCAGCCTGCCGCTGGTGGATGGCACCTGCATCGACTTCGGCAAGCACGGCCTCAGCGAGACGTTTACCTTCAGTAATCCCAACGCGACCGCCGAATGCGGCTGCGGGGAGAGCTTTACCACGGCGGACGAGCATCGCTGAGCCCGCCAGCGCGCGCTATCCCTTCTCCCTGCGGGACATTGTCCTCCGTCATGGGGGAGAAGGTGCCCCGTAGACGCGGATGATGGTGCGGCGCGAAGCCTCGCGTGTTGAACGAGAACGACATGCGTGGCTTTGCCCCGTACCCTCACCCCCACCCCTCTCCCGCAGGAGAGGGCATTGAAAGTCTCCCCCTGCTCGGTCAGTTGCGGCTAACCGCCTGAACTGCCATAATTTCTTGCTTCCTGCCCGGTTCCGGGTGGGAACCCTTGCTCCACCGGCCGCTTGCGCGGATGTCCGGGGAGCTGTCCGGCCCACGTGGCCACATCCGAAAGGTAAAACAACATGAGTCGTCATTACGAAGTCGTGTTCCTGGTTCATCCGGACCAGAGCGAGCAGGTCCCGGCCATGATCGAGCGCTACAAGTCGCTGATCGAGGGCGGTAACGGCACCATCCATCGTCTGGAAGACTGGGGCCGCCGTCAGCTGGCCTACCCGATCCAGAACCTGGTGAAGGCGCACTACGTGCTGCTCAACATCGAAGTCGACCAGGCCGTGCTGAGCGAGCTGGTGGAAAGCTTCCGCTTCAACGATGCGGTGCTGCGTCACCTAGTCGTCAAGCGCGATGGCCCGGACACCGAGCAGTCGCTGATCATGAAGAGCAAGGACGAGAAGGGCGACAAGCCCGAGCGTAGCGAGCGTCGTCGTCGTGACGATGAAGAGGGCGATGCCCCCGCTGCCACCGATACCGACGGCGACAACGCCGAAGCCGCTTAAGGAGCGCTGTCATGTCCAAGTTCTTCCGTCGTCGCAAGTTCTGCAAGTTCACCGCCGAGGGCGTCAAAGAGATCGATTACAAGGATCTCAACACCCTGCGCCAGTACCTCACCGAGAACGGCAAGATCGTGCCGAGCCGCGTGACCGGTACCAAGTCCAAGTATCAGCGTCAGCTGGCGACGGCCGTCAAGCGCTCGCGTTTTCTGGCGCTGATCCCGTACACGGACAACCACGACGTTTAAGTCGTTGATGTGACTCCCTCACAAAGGCCCGCAAGGCTTTGTGTGAGTCCCTCACAGAAGCCCGCACATCCATGTGCGGGTGATTAAATTGATAGACGCCTGGTGATTGGAGATGCGGTGTTGATCGTGCTCTTGCGATTCCCAAATCCCGATTCCCGAATCCCGTCTTTTCGGACAGCACCCGTTGCGCCCGCCACATGCAGGCGCTAACGAATAACGGAGCACCACCATGGATCTGATTCTTCTGCAGAAAGTGACCAACCTGGGCAACCTGGGCGACAAGGTCAGTGTCAAGCCGGGCTACGGCCGTAACTTCCTCGTGCCGCAGGGCAAGGCCGTGCCGGCCACCGCTGCGAACGTCGAAGCGTTCGAAACCAAGCGCGCCGAGTACGAAGCCAAGGCCAACAGCATCCTTGCCGACGCACAGAGCCGCGCCACCAAGTTCGAAGGCGCCAGCGTCACCATCGGTGCGCACGCGTCGACCGAAGGCAAGCTGTACGGCTCGGTTGGCCCGCGCGACATCGCCGAGGCGTTCACCGCCGCCGGCCTGCCGCTGGAAAAGAGCGAAGTGATCCTGGGCGAAGGCGCATTCCGCAATGTCGGCGAGTACGACGTTGTGCTGCACCTGCACGCAGACGTGGAAACCACGGTCAAGGTCATCGTCGAATCCGACGCCTGATCCAAGCCGCATGTGTCATCCGAAGGGCGCCTTGTTAGGCGCCCTTCGTTTTTGGGGCGCCGCCGCCAGTGCTGGCATGCCCGTTATACTCATGCCCCATTGCCGGTTCCACGGCCCGCAGATCTTATGGATCAAGGGCTTGGGCGCTGGCTTCACAGGAATAAAGCGCCTGCCGGCTTGGTCCGCGCGGTGCCCGGAATCTCCAGTCCCCATGCGCCTGTCTACGATCAAGCTGTCCGGTTTCAAGTCGTTCGTCGACCCGACCACGTTGCACCTGCCCACCAATATGACCGGCATCGTCGGCCCCAATGGTTGCGGCAAGTCCAACATCATCGATGCGGTGCGCTGGGTGATGGGCGAAAGCTCGGCCAGCCGCCTGCGCGGCGACTCGCTGACCGACGTGATCTTCTCCGGCTCTTCGGCGCGCAAGCCGGTGTCGCAGGCGACGGTGGAGCTGATCTTCGACAATTCCGATCACACCATCAGCGGTGAGTTCGCCTCGTTCAACGAGATCTCGGTCAGGCGCCTGGTCAGCCGCGATGGCACCAGTGCGTACTACCTCAACGGCACCAAGTGCCGCCGCCGCGATATTACCGATCTGTTTTTAGGCACCGGTCTGGGGCCGCGCAGCTACTCGATCATCGAGCAGGGCATGATCAGCCAGATCATCGAAGCGCGCCCGGAAGATCTGCGCGTGTATCTGGAAGAAGCCGCCGGCATTTCCAAGTACAAGGAACGCCGCAAGGAAACCGAAACGCGTATTCGGCATACTCGCGAAAACCTCGACCGCCTGGGCGACCTGCGCGAAGAAATCACCAAGCAGCTGGCGCATCTGCAGCGCCAGGCGCGGCAGGCCGAGCAGTACCAAGCGTTGCAGGAAGAGCGCCGGATCAAGGATGCCGAGTGGAAGGCGCTGGAATACCGCGGCCTGGATGGACAGCTACAGGGCCTGCGCGAAAAGTTGAATCAGGAAGAGACCCGCCTGCAGCAATTTATCGCCGAACAACGCGATGCCGAAGCGCGTATCGAGACCGGCCGCGTGCGCCGCGAAGAGGCCGCCGAAGCGGTGGCCAAGGCGCAGGCCGATGTCTACCAGGTCGGTGGTGCGTTGGCGCGCATCGAGCAGCAGATCCAGCATCAGCGCGAACTCTCGCATCGCTTGCACAAGGCGCGCGATGAGGCGCAGAGCCAGCTGCAGGAATTGACCCAGCACATCAGCGGCGACTCGGCCAAATTGAGTGTGCTGCGCGAAGCGGTGGCCGCTGCCGAGCCGCAACTGGAACAACTGCGCGAAGACCACGAATTCCGCCAGGAGTCGCTGCGTGAAGCCGAAGCGCGGCTGGCCGACTGGCAGCAACGTTGGGAGACGCATAACCGCGATACCGGCGAAGCCTCGCGCGCCGGCGAAGTGGAGCGCACGCGCGTCGATTACTTGGACCGCCAGGCGCTGGAAGCCGATCGTCGCCGCGAAGCGTTGGTCAACGAACGTGCCGGGCTGGACCTGGATGCGTTGGCCGAGGCGTTCGAGCAGATCGAACTGCGCCATGAAACGCAGAAGACCTCGTTGGATGGATTGACCGAGCAGGTCGAGGCGCGCAAGCACGCGCTCGGCGGGCTGCAGGAACAGCAGCGTGCCAGCCAGGGCGAGCTGGCCGACGTGCGCAAGCAGGCACAGGCTGCGCGTGGCCGGCTATCGTCGCTGGAAACCTTGCAGCAAGCCGCACTCGGTCAGGAGCAGGGCGCCGCAGTGGCATGGCTGAAGTCGCGCGGGTTGGATTCGGCAGCGCGCGTCGGCGAGCGCATCAGCGTGGAAAGCGGCTGGGAAAATGCAGTTGAAGGCGCCTTGGGGCAGTTGATCGAAGGCGTGCTGGTGGATGCGCCGGAGCAACTGGTCGATGCGCTGGGTGAATTAGGCGACGGCCGCATCGCGCTGGTGTCCAGCGCGACGGATGACGCGAGCTTCGCGCCGACCTCGTTGGCCGCCAAGGTGCAGGGGCCGATCGCGATCCGTCGCCTGCTCGCGCGCTTGCACACCGCTGAGGATCTGGACGCCGCGCGTACTCTGCAACGCAGCCTGCCCGAAGGCGATTCCGTCATCACCCGCAGTGGTGAGCGGCTGGGCGAGGGCTGGGTGCGCGTCTCACGCTCCGGCGCGGCCAAGCAGGGCGCGCTGCTGCGCGAGCGCGAGATTCAGGAGTTGCGCACGCAGATCGAAACCTTGCAGGAGCGCGAAGCCGAACTGGAGCATCAGCTCGCCAGTTTCCGCGAACAACTGCTGGCGGCCGAGCAGCAACGCGAGGACGCACAGCGCCAGCTGTACATGGCGCATCGCAGCGTCTCCGAACTGGCTGGGCAATTGCAGAGTCAGCAAGGCAAGGTGGATGCGGCGCGCACGCGCATCGAGCGCATCGAAACCGAGCTGTCGCAGCTGCTGGAAACCCTGGACACCAGCCGCGAACAGGCACGCGAGGCGCGCGCCAAGCTCGAAGATGCGGTCACCTTGATGGGCGATCTGCAGGGCACGCGCGAAGCGCTGGAAAGCGAGCGTCGTCAGCTCACCGATGCACGCGATCAAGCGCGCGATGCCGCACGCGGCGTGCGCGATGCGATGCATGCACTGGCGCTGACGCTGGAGTCGCAACGTACCCAGATTGCGTCCCTGAGCCAGACGCTGGAGCGCATGGACAGCCAGCGCGGCCAGCTCGACACGCGCCTGGAAGACCTTGTCGCACAGCTCAGTGAAGGCGATTCGCCGGTGGAAACGCTGGAGCACGAACATCAAGCCGCCTTGAGCGAGCGCGTGCGCACCGAACGCGCGCTGGGCGAAGCGCGCACCATGCTCGACAGCATCGACAGCGAGCTACGCAGCTTCGAACAAACCCGTCAGCAGCGCGACGAACAGGCGCTGGCGCAGCGCGAACGCATTTCGCAGCGCAAGCTCGATCAACAGGCGCTGGTGCTCAACGCCGAGCAGTTGGCGGCAGCGGTAGTCAAAGCCGGTTTCGTGCTTGAAGACGTGGTCAACGGGTTGCCCGAGTCGGCCAACCCTGCCGAATGGGAAGCAACCGTCGGCCAGATCGACGGGCGCATGCGGCGCCTGGAGCCGGTCAACCTGGCCGCCATCCAGGAATACGGCGAGGCCGCGCAGCGCTCCGAATATCTGGACGCGCAGAACCTGGACCTCAATACCGCGCTGGAAACGCTGGAAGAAGCCATCCGCAAGATCGACCGCGAAACCCGCGGCCGTTTCAAGGACACCTTCGACCGCGTCAACTCAGGCGTGCAGGCGTTGTATCCGCGGCTGTTCGGCGGCGGGCATGCGTATCTGGAGCTCACTGGCGAAGACCTGCTCGACACCGGCGTGACCATCATGGCGCGTCCGCCGGGCAAGCGCGTGTCGAGCATTTCGCTGCTCTCCGGCGGCGAGAAGGCGATGACCGCGGTGGCGCTGGTGTTTGCGATCTTCCAGCTCAACCCTGCGCCGTTCTGCCTGCTCGACGAGGTGGACGCGCCGCTGGACGAAGCCAATGTCGGCCGACTGGCCAACATGGTGCGCGAGATGAGCGAGAAGGTGCAGTTCCTGTTCGTCAGCCACAACAAGGCCACGATGGAAGCCGCGCGTCAGCTCTCCGGCGTGACCATGCGCGAGCCGGGCGTCAGCCGCCTGGTCAGCGTGGACCTGGAAGAAGCCGCACGTTTGGCGGGTGCGGCATGACGTGCCATGCTTATTGGAATATAGACACCTGTCACTCTTATGCGGAGGCACGCTGAATGTCCGACATGGCCATGATCCGGATCGGGATCCTGATCGCTGGACTGCTGCTGGTCGCGGCCATCTTCCTGTTTGGTCGCCCGAAGAAATCGCCGCAAGGGCGCCGGGTCGACAAGGACGAAGGCCAGCCGCGCGAACGGCGCGAACCGGTGATTTCCAGCGAGTTCGGTGCGGAAGGTGACGCAGCAGAACGCGCGGAAGGCATCGAGCAGAGCGAGCTCAACCTGGAGGGGCAGGATGCTTCCGGCGGCAACGAGGTGGGCAAGCGCCCGAACCAGGATTTCGACAAGATCGTGTCGTTGTTCGTTGCCGCCAAGGCGGGCCAGGTGCTGCGTGGCGAAGACGTGGTGGTGGCCGCCGAGAAGACCGGGCTGGTGTTCGGCCACATGAACGTGTTTCACCGCCTGGTGGAAGGGCACCCGGAGCGCGGACCGATCTTCAGCATGGCCAGCATCCTCAAGCCCGGCAGTTTCGACATGGCCAACATCCGCGAGATGCAGACGCCGGCGATTGCGTTCTTCCTCACGCTGCCGGCGCCGATGACCGCGCTGGATGCCTGGGAAAAAATGCTGCCCACCGTGCAGCGCATGGCCGAACTGCTCGATGGCGTGGTGCTGGACGACAGCCGCAACGCATTGGGCCGCCAGCGTGTGGCGCATATCCGCGACGAGTTGCGTGCCTATGACCGCCAGCATCAGGCACCGCCGCTGACCAAGTCGCCGCGCTGGTGAGTTGAAATGTTGAGTTTGCAGGGCGTGTTGGCGGTGGCGTTGTTGCTGGTCTTGTGGGCGATCTTGGCAATGCCGCTGCTGTGGATATTTACCAGGATCGCCACGCGCCTGCGCAAACGCCCGCGGAATTCACCCTGGCTGGTCGTGGGCTTTGCTGCGGTGATTACGTTGCTGGTCGCGCCGGTGCCAACGCCCTTCGTCAGCGTGTTCATGCCGCATGCCATCGCCCTGTTGGATCGCCGCTACTACCTGCACATCCTGCAAGGCCCACCGATGCTGCGCGAGCTGCTGCTATGGAACGCCGGCTCGATGGCACTGACTTTCGTGATCAGTTATTTCTGGATCCGGCGCACGCTGCGGGCACCGGAGCCTGAGGCGGTTGATCAGTAGAAATCCAGGGACCCTCTCCCCGCGGCAGAGGGGTTTGGGGCGAGGGTCCGGGCGAAGCACTCGTGCAGTTGAACAACGCCAGGCTTCGCTGGCACCCTCATCGGCCCCTTGCGGGCACCTTCTCCCCCGTGGAAGCCGGGCAATATCCCAAGGGAAGAAGGTGAGCGGTCACAGCAAAGCCATTTTCTTCCAAAGAAGAAAGGTTAGCGCTTGGCCTTACCGAACGCCTCGCGAAAGCGCAGCATTTCCGCTTCGGTGCCGACGCTGACGCGCACGCGCTTGGGCCAGATCGGCCAGCTGCGGCCGACGATGACGCCCTGCTTTTGCATCGAATCGGCGAACACGCTTGCATCGCGCTTGACGTCCAGCAGGAAGCAGCTGGCTTGCGAGGGTAGGCAGGTGTAGCCCTTGCCCTTGAGCCAGGCGATGGTTTCGTCGCGCACGCGTGCGTTGTCGGCGCGGCGGGTCTGCAGCAGTAGCGGGTCGCGCAGGCTGGCGATGCCGGCGGCCATCGCCGGAACCGACAACGGGTTGCTGCCGAATGCGGCGAGTTTGGTTTGCAGGCCGGGCGGGGCCAGGGCGGCGCCCAGGCGCAGGCCGGCCATGCCGTACAGCTTGGAAAAGCTGCGCAGCACGATCAGATCCTGGCGCTGACGCACCAGATCGGCCACCGACGGCTCGTTGCTGTAGTGGATGTACGCCTCGTCCACCACCAGCACGGCGCTGGCCGGCTTGTTGGCCAGCAGCCATTCGATGTCGGCGCGCGCAGTGATCGAGCCGCTGGCGTTGCCTGGGTTGCACAAATAGATCAGGCCGGCGGTCGGGTCGGCCTTGGCCATTGCCTTGACGTCGTGCGCACCGTCGGCACGCAGCGGCACCTTGCGCACGGCCACGCCGCGGGCAGTAGCGCTTTCGACCAATGGGTCAAAGCTCGGGTCGGCCACCACAAGCCCGGCGCGCGCGGAGGTCAACAGGCTGGCAGCCCGGTTCAGCGCGTCGCGCGAGCCGGGGAACAGCGACAGGTGATCGTTCGGCAGCTGCAGCTCGCCGGTCATCAGGTTGCGCAGATCCTGCTCCATCTCGAGCAGGTAGCGGCCCGAGCGCGGCAGCGAACGCGTGGCAGCATCAATCGCCGCCGGGGTAGGTCCGAGCGGGTGCTCATTGAGGTTGAGGTACACCGTGCCGGCCGCTGCGGCCACGCCAGGGGTTGCCGGTGCCGCAGCGCGCTTGCGGGCCGCCTCGGCCGTGGGTGCTAGCCCCAGTGCGGAAACCGCCACGCCGGTGGTGGCCAGGCTGAGAAACGAACGGCGCGAGACGGGCAACGACACGGTTGAACTCCAGAGGCGGCGGCAAAGAGGGCGCCACGCTAGCCGGTTTGTGCCTGTCTGCCTATCGGAAAATACCCGCCAGGCCCGTCGTGCAAGCGTGCTTGCTGGAACCGGAGGACGACGTCGGTTGTTCTGATGCTGCCTACAGAAGCGAAATTCTTGCTGGGCTCGCTTTCCGGGCAGTATCTAGATGGGGTTGAATCACCAGCTTAGTCACCAGCCCAGCACCTCCAACTCCAACCGCAATTCAAACCACTCCGCCGGCGATCAACCATCACAACCGAAGCACTCGCCGCTGACCCTTGGTATCGGCATGGCCCGTTAGAATGAGCGGCCCAGAGCCAGCCCAGCGATCGTATGACTGTCAGCCCGGATCCCGCTCAGCGCATTGATGCCCTGCGCCGTCGCATTGAAGACGCCAACTACCGGTATCACGTGCTCGACGAGCCGCAGATGGCCGACGTCGACTACGACCGCCTGATGCGCGAGCTGGAAGCGCTGGAAGCGGAGTATCCGCAGCTGGCATCCGCCGATTCGCCGACCCAGCGCGTCGGCCATCTTGCCGCATCGCGGTTTGCCGAAGTGCGGCATGCCTTGCCGATGTTGTCGTTGGGCAATGCCTTCAACGATGAGGAAGTGACCGAGTTCGTGCGCCGTATCAGCGAGCGGCTGGAGGTAAAACAGCCGCTGTTTTCGGCTGAACCCAAACTCGATGGCTTGGCGATCAGCCTGCGCTACGAAAATGGCGAATTCGTGCAGGGCGCCACGCGTGGCGATGGTGCCACCGGCGAGGATGTCAGTGCCAACCTGCGCACCGTCAAGGCGATTCCGCTGCGCCTGCGCGGCGAAGGCTGGCCGCAGGTGCTGGAAGTGCGCGGCGAGGTCTATATGCCGCGCGCTGCGTTCGAAAGCTATAACGCGCAGATGCGTGCGCAGGGCGGCAAGGTGCTGGCCAATCCGCGCAATGGCGCAGCTGGCTCGCTGCGGCAGCTGGATGCGCGCATCACCGCGCAGCGCCCGCTGAGCTTCTTTGCATATGGCGTCGGCGAAGTGAGCGAAGGCGTATTGCCGCAGACCCATTCGGCCATCCTGGCGCAGCTGCGCGCGTGGGGATTCCCAGTGAGTTCGCTGGTCGAAGTGGTGCAGGGCAGCGATGGTCTGCTGGCGTATTACCAGCGCATCGGTGCGGCGCGCGATGGGCTGGCCTTTGATATCGATGGCGTGGTCTACAAGCTCGACGATCTGGCCGGGCAGCGCGAAATGGGATTCGTCTCGCGCGCGCCACGTTGGGCGATTGCGCACAAGTTCCCGGCGCAGGAACAGTCCACCACGGTCGAAGCCATCGAGAGCCAGATCGGCCGCACCGGTGCGGCCACGCCGGTGGCGCGCTTGAAGCCTGTGCATGTGGCCGGGGTGATCGTCACCAATGCCACGCTGCATAATGCCGACCAGATTGCGCGGCTGGATGTGCGCGTGGGCGATACGGTGATTGTGCGCCGCGCCGGTGACGTGATTCCCGAAGTGGCTGCGGTCGTGGCCGACCAGCGCCCGCCCGGCACCCAGGCGTGGCAGATGCCCACGCAATGCCCGGTGTGCGGTTCGGAAATCGTGCGCGAAGAGGGCCAGGCGGTGTGGCGCTGCTCCGGCGAGTTGACCTGCCCGGCGCAGCGCAAGGAAGCCTTCCGGCATTTCGTTTCGCGGCGCGCGATGGATGTGGATGGTCTGGGCGAAAAATTCATCGAAGTGCTGGTCGACAGCGGCTTGGTGCAAGGTGTGGCCGATCTGTATCTGCTCACTGTGGATCAGCTGCTGCAACTGCGCATGATCAGCACCGCCGAAAGCCCGCATGCGTTCCTGCGCGAAGCGCGCGAGCATCTGGCCAGCGGCGCGTATGCACAGCTGGAAACCACGGTGGTCGGCATCGGCGTGGACATGGCCGGCGAGCGCGAAGTGCCGCCGACCTGGCAGGCCGATCTGCTGCGCGCAGGTCTGCCAAAGTTCGATTGGAATCGCAAAAAAATCGCCACCAAGTGGGCGGAGAATCTGATCGAGGCAATCGAAACATCGCGCGACACCACGCTGGAGCGTTTCCTGTTTGCGTTGGGCATCGAGCATGTGGGCGAAAGCACAGCCAAGGCGTTGTCGGCCTGGTTTGGCGATCTGGAATTGATTCGCCATCTGCCGTGGCCGCTGTTCAAGCGCGTGCCGGATATCGGCGGTGAAGTGGCGCGTGCGCTCGGGCACTTTCTCGACCAGCCCGGTAATCAGCAGGCCATCGACGATCTGCTGCAGCGTGGCGTGCGCATCGGCGACACGCATCCGCCATCGCCCAAGCTGCGCGAGGCATTGAGTTTTGCCAGCGTGCTCGAAGACATGGACATCCCCAAGGTGACGCCGGTGCGCGCGCAGCAGCTTGCCGCTGCGGTGGATTCGTTCGCTGCGTTGCGCACGGCCGGTGCCGATGCCTTGCAACAGGCCGGCGTTCCTGCGCCCGTGGTGGCCGCCTTGCTGCAATGGCTGGATCGCCCAGAAAACGCCGCGTTGGCAAGCGCCGCGCAGCAGGCGATGGAGACAGTGCTGGCGCGTCTACCGGAAGCCGATGCGCTGCAGACCGGCCCGCTCGATGGCCAGAGCGTGGTCATCACCGGGACCTTGGCTGCGCTCACGCGCGATGCCGCCAAGCAGCGGCTGGAAGCATTGGGTGCCAAGGTCGCTGGCAGTGTCTCCAAGAAGACCGCATTTCTGGTGGCCGGCGAAGAAGCCGGTTCCAAGCTCGACAAGGCGCAATCGCTGGGCGTGGATATCTGGGACGAAGCCCGCTTGCTGGCCTTTCTGAGCGAACACGGCCAACAGCCATGAGTGCGGCGCAGGTCGATCTGGCTGCGCTGCAGTTGCGGGCGCAGCTCAATGCCGCGATCCGCGCTTTTTTCGCTGAGCGCAACGTGCTGGAAGTGGAAACGCCAGTGCTTTCGGAGGCCGGCAACACCGAACCGAATATCGAAAGTTTCAGCACGCGCTTTACCGGCCATGTCGATGCTGGCGCGCCGCTGCGCTGGTTGCGCACCTCGCCGGAATATCCGCTCAAACGCTTGCTTGCGGCCGGCGTGGGCGATTGCTACGAACTGGGGCGGGTGTTTCGCAATGGCGAAGCGGGTGGCCGTCACAACCCCGAGTTCAGCATGCTCGAATGGTATCGGGTGGGCTGGAACGATCGCAGCCTGGCGCAGGAAACCATCGCGCTGGTACGCCGCGCGCTGGCGCTGGTCGGCCGCGAGGCCGCAGTGCAGGTGCTGACGTATCGCGACCTGTTCCTGCAGACGTTGCGCATCGACCCGCTGCGCGATCCGATCCAAACGCTACGCGCCGCGCTGCATGACGTGGCCATCGATCCGGTTGGCCTCACCCGCGACGATTGGCTGGACCTGCTGATGACCCATCGCATCCAGCCGGGCTTTGCCAGCGACACGTTGACGGTGGTGCACGATTGGCCGGCCAGCCAATGCGCACTGGCGCGTGTGCGCAACGACGACCCGCCGGTGGCCGAGCGCTTCGAGTTGTATCTGGGCAGCTTCGAGGTGGCCAATGGCTATCACGAACTAAACGATGCGCTAGAACAGCGTGCGCGCTTTGTGCGCGACAACGCCGTGCGTGCAGCGCGTGGATTGCCGCAGCTACCGCTGGATGAACGCCTGCTCGCTGTGTTGTCGCAGTTGCCGGACTGCGCCGGTGTGGCGGTAGGCGTAGACCGTTTGTTGATGGCCTTGCGCGGCACCGCACAGATTGCCGACGTGCTGGCGTTCGACTTCGCCAACGCCTGATTCATCGCGCTGTCATCGGCGCCGTATTGCTTTCTTCACATCGATGATGCTCTCATCTTCGCGTCCACGGGGGCGCGACGAAGATTCGTTTCGGGGTGAGGATTGTCGGCATGAAGTGGCTGATCAGCTTATGCGGTCTGTGGTGCTTGCCGCTGCTGATGCTCGCCGATGCGCGTGCTTCCGACCGCGCCGCCGGCGTGGTGCGCTGCGAGTCCAAGGACCTGGCGCGCGTGCACTGCGCGATGGATACCTCCCAAGGCGTGCAGCTGGTGCGCCAGCTCTCCGAAACCAGTTGCATCCGCGGCAGTGAATGGGATGTCGAACGCGATGGCGTGTGGGTCGAACAGGGCTGTCGCGCCGAATTCGCAGCATCCCGCGCGCAAACCGCAACGGTGATGCGCCGCGTGGTGCGCTGTGATTCCAATGGCGGAACGGTGGCGTGCCCGGTGCTGCTGCGTGGTGCGCCGGTGCGGCTGCTGCGGCAACGCTCGATGTGGCCGTGCAAGGAAGGGCGCACCTGGGGCATGCGCCGCAACGAGATCTGGGTGTCGCGTGGCTGCGATGGCGAATTCGAGGTGGGCGCCGAAGACGGCTCCGGCTTCGTCTCGGTGCCGCGCATGATCACCTGCGAATCGAAGAAGAGCGCGCGCCGCACTTGCGGCGTGTCGGTTGAACGTGCGGTGCGCCTGGGCCGGCAGATGTCCAAAACGCCGTGCGTGGAAGGCCAGACCTGGGGCTGGAGCCGCGACGGGGTATGGGTAAACGACGGCTGCCGCGCCGAGTTCATCGTCGACTGAGCGGGTGGCAAGGCTGCTGCGCTACCGGCACGTCGGTATCGCTAGGCGGAAGATTGACGTCTTCGCTGTGGGGCGATCGATCTGCGGTTTGGCTGCAGGGCTCTTGCCCGCCCAGCGGCGCGGGACTTGCTGCAAGTCCGTCCCTCTAAGCTCTTAGGCGGCATCCATGCCGCATAAGGTCCCGTGATGCTGGGCGGGCAGGGGCCAGTCGAGATGCTCGGCCTGCACGCTTGCAAGGGCAGCCGGCGTGTTGCTTCGATAACACCGCGTTGGATCAGCGTCACAGTGCAACGCGATCGGCAGGTAGGTATTCAAATGCAACCGGCAAACTTTCTGGTGCTGTGCCCTTGCCGCTTGCAGGATCGTATCGCGGCATTGATGCAGCCACAGCGCCGACAAGGACGTGCTTGCGGCGCGTCTGGCGAGTGGCGAGAGCACAGCACCCTCGACCAACCAGGGTGTCGCGCTTGATGGATTGCTGCGCCAGGACGGCGGACTGAGCATTGCCAGTCCACTGACTGGGCTGCCTGCGCGCCTTACAATAGGTCAATGAACGACAGCGCCCATATCGATTACGCCCGCTACGACCACATCCGCCCACTGTTGTGGACCGGCGATGCCCTGGAATTGCTCGACCAACGCAAGCTGCCCTTCGTGGTGGAGCATCTGCGTTGCGACAGTAGCGACACGGTGGCCGAAGCGATTCATTCGCTGGCCGTGCGCGGTGCGCCGGCGATCGGCATTGCGGCCGGTTGGGGCGTGGTGCTGGCCGCGCGCGACATCGACGCTGATGATGGCAGCGCCGCGCTGCAGAAGCTCGAGCCAGCATTGTTGCGGCTCAACGCGGCGCGTCCGACCGCCGTCAACCTGGCCTGGGCGCTGATGCGCATGCGCCGGGTGCTGGCTGCGGCCGGCGCCGACTGGCGCGAGGTGATCGCGCGTGAAGCGCAGGCCATCGCCGATGAAGACCTGGCCGCCAACCGTCATATGGGCGCGCTTGGCGCCGCACTGATCGCGCCAGGCAGCGGCGTGCTGACCCATTGCAACACCGGCTCGCTGGCCACCGCCGGTTTCGGTACCGCGCTCGGTGTGATCCGCGCCGGCATGGCGCAGCAGCGCATCGCCAAGGTGTTCGCCGGCGAGACGCGGCCGTGGCTGCAGGGCGCACGCCTGACCGTGTGGGAGCTGCAGCAGGATGGCATCGACGCCACCCTGATCGCCGATTCGGCCGCCTCGCATCTGATGAAGTCCGGGCTGGTGCAGTGGGTAATCGTGGGCGCCGATCGCATCTGTGCCAATGGCGATACCGCCAACAAGATCGGCACTTACCAGTTGGCGATCGCCGCACGCCACCACGGCGTCAAATTCATGGTGGTGGCGCCGTCGTCGACGGTGGATATGGCCACCGCCAGCGGCGACCAGATCGAGATCGAGCAACGCGATCCGGGCGAATTGTTCGGCGTGGGCGGGGTCCGGACGGTGGCCGACGGCATCCATGCCTGGAACCCGGTGTTCGACGTGACCCCCGGCGATCTGATCGATGCGATCGTCACCGAACGCGGCGTGATCACGCAGCCGGACCTTGCGCGGATGCAGGCGGCCTTCGGCAGCTGAGTCCCGCGCGCCGCCGACAGGCTGCCAACGCCGCTGAAACTCCCTCCAAGTGCTTGTTTCTGGCTGGTAAACCGAAGGCATCGGAGTGGCCTGCCGTGGTACAATCTGGCGCTTGAATCGATCGGCGGGAACGTAGGGAAGGCAGCCTGATGCAAGGGCGCGCCCGACGCGGCTTTCCGGCTCACCCGCCACCTCACTTACGGAACCCGAATGGCAGAAACCGCCAAGGAAATCATCCAGGTTAACCTGGAAGACGAGATGCGCAAGAGCTATCTCGATTACGCGATGAGCGTGATCGTGGGCCGCGCACTCCCCGATGCACGTGATGGCCTCAAACCCGTGCACCGACGCGTGTTGTTCGCGATGCATGAGTTGGGCGCACATAGCAACAAGGCCTACTTCAAGTCGGCGCGTATCGTCGGCGACGTCATCGGTAAATACCATCCGCACGGCGACCAGTCGGTGTACGACACGCTGGTGCGCATGGCGCAGCCGTTCTCGTTGCGTTACATGATGGTGGACGGCCAGGGTAACTTCGGTTCGGTCGACGGCGACTCCGCTGCGGCGATGCGTTACACCGAGTCGCGCATGTCGCGGCTGGCGCATGAGCTGATGGCGGATATCGAAAAGGAAACCGTCGATTTCCAGCCCAATTACGACGAAAAGGAACAGGAACCGACGGTCATGCCGACCCGGTTCCCGAACCTGTTGGTCAACGGTTCGGCCGGTATTGCGGTGGGTATGGCCACCAATATCCCGCCGCATAACCTGACCGAGGCGATCAACGCCTGTATCGCGCTGATCGACACGCCGGAACTGGATGTCGAAGGCCTGATGGAATACATCCCGGGCCCGGATTTCCCCACCGCCGGCATCATCAACGGTACCGCCGGCATTGCCGCCGGCTATCGCACCGGCCGTGGCCGCGTGCGCATCCGTGCCAAGGCCGAGGTGGAAGTGGCCGACAACGGCCGCGAGGCGGTCGTCGTCACCGAGATCCCGTACCAGGTCAACAAGGCGCGGCTGATCGAAAAAATCGCCGAGCTGGTCAAGGAAAAGAAGCTCGAAGGTATCAGCGAGCTGCGCGATGAGTCCGACAAGGACGGCATGCGCATCTACATCGAAGTCAAGCGCGGCGAATCGGCTGAGGTTGTGCTCAACAACCTGTATCAGCAGACCCAGATGGAGGCGGTGTTCGGCATCAACATGGTGGCGCTGATCGATGGCCGCCCGCAGTTGATGAACCTCAAGCAGATGCTGGAGGCGTTCATCCGCCACCGCCGCGAGGTGGTCACCCGCCGCACCATTTTCGAACTGCGCAAGGCGCGTGCGCGTGCGCACGTGTTGGAAGGCCTGACCGTCGCGTTGGCCAACATCGATGAAATGATCGAGTTGATCAAGACCTCGGCCAACCCGCAGGAAGCGCGCGAGCGCATGCTGGCCAAGACCTGGCAACCGGGTCTGGTCGGCGCTCTGTTGGGCGCGGCCGGTGCGGAAGCCTCCAAGCCGGAAGATCTGCCGCCGGGTGTGGGCCTGATCAAGGGTTTTTACCAGCTCAGCGAAGTGCAGGCCTCGCAGATTCTGGAAATGCGTCTGCATCGCCTGACCGGCTTGGAACAGGAAAAGCTGACCGACGAGTACAAGCAATTGCTCGGCGTCATCGAAGGCCTGATCCGCATCCTGGAAAACCCGGATGTGCTGTTGCAGGTGATCCGCGACGAGCTGATCAATATCCGCGAAGAATACGGCGACGAACGCCGCACCGAAATTCGTCACAGTGAAGAAGATCTGGATATCCTGGATCTGATCGCGCCGGAAGACGTGGTAGTGACGCTGTCGCACGCCGGCTATGCCAAGCGCCAGCCGGTGAGTGCGTATCGCGCGCAGCGCCGTGGTGGCCGTGGCCGTTCTGCCGCAGCGACCAAGGAAGAAGATTTCATCGACCAGTTGTGGCTGGTCAACACGCACGACACGCTGCTGACCTTTACCAGCAGCGGCAAGGTGTTCTGGCTGCCGGTGCATCAGTTGCCGGAAGCCGGCTCCAATGCACGTGGCCGCCCGATCATCAACTGGATTCCGCTGGAACCCGGCGAGCGCGTGCAGGCGGTGCTGCCGGTGCGTGAATACGCCGACAACCGTTACGTGTTCTTCGCCACGCGCAACGGCACGGTCAAGAAGACGCCGTTGAGCGAATTCGCTTTCCGTCTGGCACGCGGCAAGATCGCGATCAACCTGGACGAAGGCGATGCGCTGGTCGGTGTGGCCTTGACCGATGGCGACCGCGATGTGTTGCTGTTCGCCTCCAACGGCAAGACCGTGCGCTTCGGTGAATCCACCGTGCGTTCGATGGGTCGCACTGCCACCGGCGTGCGCGGTATCCGTCTGACCAAGGGCGAAGAGGTGGTCAGCCTGATCGTGGCTGAGCGTGCCGGCGGTGTCGAAGAAGAAATCGAAGCCGACGATGTCGATGATGTGGTCGAAACCACCGATGGCGCTGAAGCCGCGGTGATTGAGGTCGCTGATGACGGCAACGTTGCCTACATTCTGACCGCCACCGAGAACGGCTTCGGCAAGCGCACTCCGCTGACCGAGTATCCGCGCAAGGGGCGTGGCACGCAGGGCGTGATCGGCATCCAGACCACCGAGCGCAACGGCAAACTGGTGCGCGCGGTGCTCCTGGGCGCCACCGACGAAGTGTTGCTGATTTCCGACGGCGGCACGCTGGTGCGTACACGTGGTTCGGAGATCTCGCGTGTGGGTCGTAACACGCAGGGCGTCACGCTGATCCGCTTGTCCAAGGGCGAGAAGTTGCAGGCAGTCGAACGCCTGGATGCATCGCTGGACGAGGTGGAGGACGTGTCAGGCGAGGCGGCTGTTGCGAGCGATACGCCGCCTGCAGACGCCTGACGGTCACAGCCAGTCGCAGAGCGACCAAAGCAAACGCCGGCGTAATACCGGCGTTGTTATATGGTGAATGGCAATTTCCGTTCATACGTATACGCCGCCCCGCCGCCAAAGACAGACATGTCTCGGTGCGACAAGCTTTGCGTACCTGAGATGCATGCGAGGACATCGTCATCCGTGCTTGCCGCACCGCGGTCACCGCGGGCAATCCAGTCTTAAATAGTCGCCCCTGAAAAACCCCAGACCACATCCATTGCAAGGCTTCATCTGCGTTATCGGTGTGCTGGAATTGCCAGTTTTCGTTACGCTACGTCCTGGTTTCTGGCAGTTTTCGCCCATGCGTACAC